>DAICVC010000014.1:0-12157 GCA_027372655.1 Thermoplasmatales archaeon
TGGCTTCCCAAATATATCCTCCATTCCTTCATCGTAGAACGACAGGTTGAGCAGGTAGCTTCCCTGGTGCTCATCCACTGCCTTCTTCAGGTCGATCAGGTCCTGAAGCTTAAAGCTGTGCTTGTATTTCTTGCCGGATGAGATGTATGGCGGGTCCAGATAGAAGAACACCCTCGGCTTGTTGTATTTCTTCATCAATACCCTGAAGTCCATGTTCTCGATCGTCCAGTCCTTTACGTAAAGGAAATTCTCAATGTGGAATCTGGGGACCCCTTTATGGCCCTTGAATCTCCTGCCGAATGTAGAGCCGTCTCCCATGAATGAATACGTCTGCAGGTAGAACACCTTGAACGCAGTATCCACATCGGACCTGAAGTTGTGATGCCTCATCAGGAAGAAGGCGTCATGGTCCTGGAAGGCTACCCTCAGCCTCCTGGAGAGCTCCAGCCTCTTCCTCTTATTCTGAAGCACCTTGAAAGTGATGTAGAGGTCCCTGTCAAGGTCGTTGTAGACCTTAAGCTTCTTTCACTCGTCCGGTACGTTCAGCAGTACATTAGCCTTATTACGCTGATCAAGAAAAAAATAGGTGGATATTATACAACGTAATCACAAATATTATTATCTAACTCTTCTATTGTATCTGTGGAATTGAAGAAGGGGCTTTGAGAATGGAAAATGACTCTCTTATAAGGAAAATTGTTTATGACCAAGTTCTTAAGATCAAAGATGCTAAGGGGGTATTTGAGCTATTCCGCAATCTTGGGTATCCTGAGAATTCAATACTAGACACTTCCTCCAAGAGAAAAAAATCTACATTTGAATTTAAAAAGGAGGACAATGAACGAATTAATGAGATCTATTCCGTCTTAAATGTGGATGGCAACCTTCCAGTTTTCCTTCTGGAGACAACTACATTGGTCCCATCGTTCGTCAGGTCTGTCACAAGCACCATCGACAGACAATACATACAGTACCTTCTTGTTTTTACAACCGATTATAATGAGATTACTCTGGTTTTCCCAGACAAAGAGAAAGTAGAGGTGGGAAAACATAAGCTCAAACTAATCAAGCTCAATGTAGATAAAGAGGATATTAGGACCAGGAAGGACTATTACAGTGTCATAGAAACTTTAACAAATCTGAGGTATGAAAACAAAGCCACTTGGAGAGAAGTTTGGAGAAATTGGAAAAAAGCATTCAGCGTGGAGAGAGTGACAGAGGCTTTTTTCGATAAATATAAAGAGGTGTTCTTCAAATTAAGGGGCGAATTGCAGAAACAAGGGATTCCAAACAAGGAATCCCATGAATTTACTCTGCAGTTCCTAAACAGGATTATGTTCATTTATTTCATTTCAAAAAAGGATTGGTTAGAAGAGCCCAAATTTGTAGATTGGTTATGGTCAAAATACAGAGAACTTGGAAAATTGAATTCTAATGAGTTTTATGAAAAATGGCTGAAACAGGTATTCTTAAGAGCATTTAACAACAGGGCAAACGAAATTAAAGGATTGCCAGACGAAATAATGAAGGTAATCTCAAATGCACCATATCTCAACGGGGGTCTTTTCAGAGAGAATGGGTTAGACAACCTTAAAGTACTCATAACTGACAAGATGTTCCAGAAGATTCTTGAATTTTTCGAATCCTATAATTTCACTGTGAAAGAAGACATGCCATTAGAGTCAGAAGTTGCCGTAGACCCCCAGATGATTGGTTATGTCTACGAGTCTCTTGCTAATGTAGCAGAGGAAATCTATGATAGAAACGATCTTGGAATCTTTTACACACCAAGAGTTGAAGTGGACTTCATGTGTCGTAGAAGTCTAGTTGAATACTTATCCAAGAATCTGCCCGAACTTCCTAAAGAAAAATTCTATCATCTTATTTTTGACCCCGTCGAAGAGAGGGAGAAAGTAGAGGAGTGGTTCACGAAGAATGAACATTGGAGAAAACTTGAAGACACTTTAAACAACCTGTCTGTGGTTGATCCAGCTTGCGGTTCAGGCGCATTTCTGGTAGGAATGTTGAACGTTGTTTCAGATATATACAGGACAATATACAAACACACAGGGTATACTAGTCTTTCTGACTTTGCATTGAAGAACAGGGTGATTCAATATTCCCTTTATGGCGTAGATGTAATGCCTTGGGCAATTCATGCTGCCGAATTAAGGTTGTGGCTACAGTTAATTGTAGAGACTGAGTTTAAAAAAGAGGAGCTGAGGCAACATCCACTTTTGCCAAATCTAAATCTCAACCTGAGAGTCGGAGATTCCCTTGTTCAGGAGATTGGAGGTATAAGTTTCAATTTGCGGACCAATGACCTAAAGAATCACCTGAAGAGGAAGTTGGAGGGCCTTAAACAGGAGAAAAGAAAGTACTTCGAAAACTCACCTACTGCCAAGTTTAAGACTCCAGAGGAGGTTAAGGAAGAAGAGGTTAGACTTTTTGAAGAAATAATAGATGAAAGAGTTGGAGTTCTTACAACCGAAGTACAAATCTTTAAGCACAACATAATACTGGCAGAGTCTCAGAAAACTCTATCTGGCGAGCAAGTAATAGATGAAAAGAAAGTAAAGGAGAATCGACTCAGGATCGATGCAAATAAAGACGAAATTGAGAAATTAAGAGTTGTTAAGAGTCATTTGAATGACCCTGAAAAGAAGCCTTTTGTGTGGGACATTGATTTTGCTGAAATTTTTGCAGAGAAAGAGGGATTTGACATAGTTATAGGAAATCCACCATATGTGAATTATAAGAAAATTTCACCTCCGAATAAAGAAAAAAAAGATGTTACAAATATCGATATAGAGAAATATAAAGATAAGCTACTAGAATCAACCAAAACAAGGTTCAATGTAATAGACAAACTAGATAAAACTAACGATTATTATATTTATTTCTATTTTCATGGATTAAGCCTACTTGACAAAAACGGTACATTCTGTTTCATAACTTCAAACTCATGGCTAGATGTTGATTACGGTAGGAACCTGCAAGAGTTCCTAATAAAATATGTTCGGATAATAGGAATATATGATAGCCCCAAGAAGGTTTTTGCCCATGCTGATGTAAATACGATAATTGCACTTTTAGGTCCTCCTGAGATAGAGCAAAGGAGTTTAAATGACTGGGCTTATGGTACGAAAGATGGAAATGAGATAAAATGGCCAGCAATAGAAAACGTAGCCAAATTTGTAATGTTCAAAAAAACCTTCGGGGAAACATTATCGTCTAAAAATCTAATAGCAATAGAGGATTTTAAGGCTAAACTGAGTAAGAAGGATTTAACTAGTCTTGTCCAGAATTTCGTAAATGAAATTGATTATAGAGTCTTTCCAATAGTTCAAGAAGACCTATTGGAGGATGGATGGGAATATCCGGATCAATTTCAAGGGAAGAGATTTAGTGAGGGCTCATATGAAGGTAATAAATGGGGAGGAAGATTCCTAAGGGCCCCTGACATATACTATACCGTTTTAGGAAAGGGAAAAGTCACCTTTCGTAAACTTGAAAATATTGCATATATTAGAACCGGGGTTAAGGAAGGAGGATACGGAAACTACATTAAATCTAAATCAAAGGTCATAAACGAGGAGCATGATAACTTCATTCCTATACTTAAGAATGTCAAGGAGCAGAATCACATTCTTATAAGATCCGCAGACTCCTTCATAGTTAAAGATATAGAAAAATTCACGAAAGTGGTTAATAATCGGAGATCGCCCATTCTTTGGTTAGCAGGTAGGGGAGTCACACATAAATGCTATCTAAATCTAAATGGATATACGTTTAGTGGGAATCTAATAGGTATAGAACCAAAGGAACGCAACACTATAAAGTCACTGGTTGGATATCTTAATTCAACTTTATGTATAATGCTTTCAGAAGTAGAAGGACGCAGTAAGGGTATTGGAGGCGCGGCAGCCGTGTTCAGTAAGACCGATTTAAAACGACTTGAAGTAATCAATTATGTAGACTTTCCTAATAGAATGGGAAATAATTTTGATAATTTTTTGTCACGAGAAGTCAAAACAGTCTTTGAAGAAGTAGGGATAGACAAGGATAAACCAATAAGAGGGCAAGAACCAAATCCTCTTCCTGATAGGGCACAACTTGACAACATTATTTTCGATGAATTGGGGCTGACTCAAGATGAGAGGAAAGAGGTATACTGGTCAGTCTGCGAGTTGGTGAAGCAGAGGATAGACAAAGCTCGAAGCTTGAAGGGATTAGAATGACCAAATCATATATCGTTGTTGCAGTTCTGCAAGTCTTAGGATGGCTGAGAACCAGTGTGTGCTGGAAAATAGAGGAAGTTGCCGAGAAACCCGCAACATATGTCGAAATAAAGAGAATTGTAGCGACTGAAGAAAAACTACAGGGGGGAAAAGTCAGGGTCCCTTTGGTTTGCCAAAAATATGGGATTGATGCCATTGGTATAATTGAGATGTTAAGGAGAGAAGAATGAAAATTCTAGGGTGATCACATGGCGCTGCATAAAGAGATAATAGACAACAATGAGGGCAACAAACTGGTCAGCTTCTTAAATGATGCATTGAAAGAAAATGGAAAGGGGAACTTTGACATTGCCACCGCTTTCTTTAACATAGGGGCTTTTGAAATGTTAAAGGACAATATTGACCAATCTGTAAAGTTCAGATTATTATTGGGCAAATCACCGGAGATAAATAGTGACAAGACCCTTGGAGACGTTTTACTCGAAGAAATCAGGAAAGAGGTAGAAGGATTTGATCTCTCGAAGGAATCCAATACAACAGTAAGGCTTTTCATTGATTTCCTGAAACAAGACAACTTCGAAGTGAGACTTTTTGAGAAATTCCTTCATGGCAAGGCTTACATCTTTGATGACAGGATAGTCATAGGTTCTTCTAACTTTACCAGTGCGGGTCTTACTAGATATGGTGAGTTGAACACCTGGAGACAGGAATCTGAGGCCATTTACACCAGAAAGGAATGGTTTGACAAGTTTTGGGCCGAATCTATCGATTTCAAAACGCAGTTGATAAATCTACTCGAAAAATCAAGATTTGGCAGTAAAGAGTACTCTCCCTATGAAATCTACATAAAAACACTTTATGAGATGCAGAAGGATGATATAAAGGAGGGGCAAAAAGAGGAGAAGCCTAAGGGTTTACCTGAGACAAAGGTCAATCTTGCCCAGTTCCAGGAAGATGCCATAGGCAGAATCTGGACAAGAATGAAGAAATACGGCGGATGTATAGTGGCCGACTCCGTAGGGTTAGGAAAAACTTGGATAGCGAAAAAGATCCTTGAACAGATAGGCTACTATGAACGTAAAAATATATTGGTTGTATGTCCAGCGCAACTAAGAGAGATGTGGAAGAGCGAGCTTAAGAAAATCGACACCAAGGAGAATATTCTATCTCAGGAGGATCTTGCCTCAGAAAACTATCTTGAGAAGGCGAAGAAAACCCTCGGCGGTAGGTTAGATAATGTTGAGCTTGTTGTTGTGGATGAAAGTCATAACTTCAGGAATCCATTGTCAAACAGGTGGGAAAACTTTTTCTCATTGGTAGCGGACAATATTTCAATGGCCGGAAAGAAACCGTATATCTTGTTACTCACTGCAACTCCAATAAATAACACTCCGTGGGATCTTTACTGGCAGATTATGCTCTTGGTCTTAATGGATAGGTCTGCGTTTATCAAGGAAAATATACCAGACCTGTTCAATTTCTTTAAGCAGGCTAAGGAGGACCCATCCATGCTGAACGATCTCCTGAACGAGATTTCCATAAGAAGGACCAGAGACTATATCGTTAAAAATTACCCTGAAGCTTACATCATTCTGGATCTCCCGAATGGAAAGACAGTAGAACAAATGGTAACATTCCCGAATAGAATTCTTGAGAATGTTAATTATCAACTCGACAAGGCATATAAGGGCATGTACAAAGACATCTCTGACACCATCACGGAAAAGCTCACCATGGCATATTATCGTATTCTCGAATACAGAAAAGAGAGTCTAAAGACTGAGGAGGAACGCTTAACGCTGGGTAGGATGATTGCTATCGGGGGCATCTTCAGGACTATACTTCTAAAGAGGCTTGAGAGCAGCGTGGATTCCTTTAGGAAGAGTATCTCCAATCACATAAGATTCTTGGAGAAATTGAAAGAATACTTAAGGTCCGGGAGACTCCTAACAAAGGAGAGCTATCTGAAGTATATGTTCAACATTTATGACGAAATGGAAGACGACCGGTTAATCGAAGAGTTAGATAGTTTCAAGCTTGAGGAATATAGATCGGACGACCTGTTCGGAGACATTGATAGGGATATCAATCTGCTTAACAATATATTGGAGAAAGTTAATAAGATAAAGCCAGAGGATGATTCTAAACTCAATGTGCTCAAGGACAAACTCTTAGATTTATCCAAAGATGGCCAAATAGTCCTCTTTACATATTATGCAGATACCCTCAATTACATCTATAATGAAATTACCAAGGATAAAAGGTTCTCAAAACTTAAGATAGAGGCTATTTCCAGTTCTGGGATCACCAGGAAAAATTCATCTCAGCGAGAGGATATAATTAGGCGCTTTTTCAACAAAGAGATTAATATAATACTTAGTACGGATGTTCTGTCAGAAGGTCAGAATCTTCAATCTGCAAAATTCCTGATTAACTATGACCTGCACTGGAATCCGACCAGGATGATTCAGAGAGCTGGAAGGATCGATAGGATCGGCTCACCTTACAAGGAGATATATGTCTATAATTTCTTTCCGGAAGACGAGCTTGAAGAGCTTCTGAAGCTTGTGGAAGTGTTACAAAACAAGATAATTGACATCGATAAGGCGGTAGGACTTGATCAGACCATTCTTGGCGAGGAGATACATCCCAAGGTGTTTGGCATAATAAGGCGAATTAAAAGTAAGGACGAAAGACTGTTCAAAGAATTAGAAGCGGACATGTTCGGCGGGGGCGAACTCTTTTACCAGCCACTGAAAGATTTCCTAAAGGATAAGGGCATCGAGGAGCTAGAGAACATTCCATTTGGAGTATTTAGTGGATTAAGGAAGGAAAATATTTCAGGCATATTCTTCTACTACAAGTATGGAAATGACTTTCATTTCTGGTATTTATACGACATCAAGACCGGTAACATTCTGACAAGTAAGACAGACATATTGAACTACATAAAGTGCAGGAGAGATGAGGAACGCGTGATTCCATATTTCTTTGAAAAGGTATACGATACAAACAGGCTTATTGTGGAAGAAATTGAAAGAACTTACAAAGAGATAGAGCTTAGCAATACGCAGGATTCTCAGCTGAAAGAGCTAAACAGATCTAATAGTTCTAAATTTATCAAGAAAATGATAGATGAAATCGAGATACAGATAAATGAATACCAGTATGAGTATCCCAATGACAGTTCCGTTGAACATGTGTGGGAAAATATCAAGTCAAAATTGCTAGCTCTTCCACCCACTAAGAAAAGGCTACAGGTTCTAAGACAAATATGGAACTCTTACAAGAAGAACAATGACTGGAAGCATATGATAGAAGAATTAGGCAATTTCATGACTGAAAAAGGGGTTTTCAAAAAGACAAAGATAGAGCCGTTCGACGCTTCTAAGCTCAGATTGGTGACAATGGACTTCGTCTCATAACTGCTTAATGCCGAAGACCGCGAAGGATTCTAATTCTATAGGTTTTTAGTGATAGTGAAGGTTCGTGGCTCTAACGTAGGCATCAATGTTGTTCCCGCATGGTGAGCATTCATAGCTATAAACATCGATTATTGAAGGCCAATTCTTGTTTATAGAACCGTTATTTTCATTACAGCAAACTGGACGTTTCTTCAATATGTTAGAGCCCATGCTAACTTATAGTAAAGCACCTAACTATTTACACTAAACTGTTCTCAAGATATCGTAAAATGGCCTAGATTCTGCCGTTGGATAGGCGCAACTGTTGGGTAGTTTACTATAAATCTTATAGATCCAATTTCATATCTATTTCCTGCTTCAAAGGAACAGTGGTCAAGAAAAATGGTCAAAGCTCTTTAAGAAATTTCCTCATAGAATGGGCGTTCCCGTTCTGAACATCTATTTCACTTCATGTCAGCTGATTAATGGGGTATTCGTCCTCAAGGAACTTCCTTGTGCTCTCGTATTCCTCCCTGTTTATGCCTATGGGAATTCTTCCCTTCGGACTCGCAGTTGAGGCGGGGTAATGTGTCACTACAGTTATCTTCAAGCCTGTTCCATGGAATACCTCTACTGCCCTCATGGCGCTCAGTCCCGTCTCAGACGCGATTACTGTGTTGTTAATACCTCTCTCGATTGCCCTCTGTCTGGCTAAGTTGAGAAGATTGGCTGTATTGACCTCGCCGGAATACCTGAAGTAAGTAATATCAGTATGCAAGTCTGTCTTCCTGGGAATTCTTTTATGATTCCCTGACCCTTTCATTCTTCTAGCACCACATCATTCCCACTCCACAGTGACCTTCAGGGCTTTGGGTTCCTTCGATCCAAACACGGATTTCTGAACGTAGAGTGTTCCTATGACTGGGTTTCCGGAACTCTTCTCCTGAAACCTGTAGGTGTTCTTAGTTGCCCTTTCAAACTCAAATTCAATTTCCTTACTGTTCATACTAATCACCACCTCAATTATATTCTACACTTATACTAGCTCTCGCATTCTTCAGTCATTTAGAGATCTGTACCGGAATTAGATAATTTATCCTTACTTAATGGTTGCTGCCTTTTCCTCCCATTTACTGAGTAGTAAATCTTCCTGTCATAATGCATTTCGAAGAGCGATACCGCAGTGACAGGTAACGATAGAAGAAAAAGCATAGTGCAAAGGATATTTGCCATACAATCGGGATTTGCCTGGATGCCGGATCTGGGTTTGCAGGCTCCGAAAGGTGAAACGTGATTATATTAGGGTATCTTTTGCCAAAATTCACTAGGGCACCCCGAATCTCGTAGAGCGAAAACATTAGTTGCTCACATCTCTTCTTCTTGGTGCATAGGGAATTTGAGGCGCAAAATAAATATGAACATATCAGATATTACACCAAGATGAGTTGATTTCTTGTGAGCAGGGAGCATGAAAAGATACAGGACAATGTAGAGAAAATTCTAAAAAAATTGGGATACGATACGGAACAGGAATACACAGATAAATTCCTGCAAGGGAAGAGAATAGATGTTGTCGTCTTGACAAAAGAGAAGAGTCCGTTCATTGGCATTGAGGTCCATATTGAAGGAGATTTAGATAGCGATATAAAGAAGCTAGTAAGTCATCCCGGGCTGACCTATAGAGTCATAATCACCCCAGATAGAGAATTGATAGAAACAGGTAAAGGTATGACTGATAAGATCAGCTGGTTCCTGGTTCCGAGCGAAAACGAAAGTGGGTTTGAAAACTTTGTTAGGAATCTCAAGGGGGCTGGCGCTACAACCCCTTATTTCTTCGAAGAAAGGAAACAGCTTGTCGAAATCGTCGGTGCTTCGGAAAGGGTTGAAAAAATAAAGGAACTATTAGCTTCAAATGATCTGGATTATGATGTCGCCAGGAGGGTCATCTACACCGGAATCGCCAACGGAGGTCTACCTTCGCATGAATACAGAGACACAAAGGAATACAGGTACTTACAAAGTCTGGGGATAACTGCAGGCTTGGAGTTTTACTGGGATGACATGAAGTGGGGTGATAAGCTGAAGTTTTCCTATGAGGGGGTAGAGGTACCTGACGTATTTACTTCGAGGAAGATGAACGGTGAACCATTGGCATACCAAAACTGGAGGGATACCATAAGGGAAATAGTTAAGGATGAAATTTCGAGCAAATTAGAAGATTTATTATCCGTTTCTAAAGGATATTCAGATGCTTTTAACGAACTGGCACTAATTGGAAAGGAGGGCAAATATCCTGTTCCTGATGTCAATACTGATGAATTTAACGATAGCGGATTCAATCCACCTCTGGATTTTGATCTCAAAACTGTACCACCTACGGAGACTGCCAGGGTACTTGCACTGGTTTCAAACCCATTCCTGAATGACCAGTTCTGGGAGTATGGGAACAAACTGGTTGACATAGGACTTTCAGTGGCTTATGAGAGGAGGCAGATTAGAGTACTCTATAAGCCTATTGCGGAAGCGATCAGGTGCAATGGTGCCACTGGGAGAAAGCGTGAAGAAGTAGATAATTACCTTTCTTGGTGGATTCTCTATCAGGGAGGAGTCGCCAATAGAAATATGGTTAGATACAGCAACATCCTTGGTGTTCCGTGGGAGAAAGTAGAGAACTGCATAGACACCACATTTTCCAAGGGATTGACAAGCAAATTCATCCCTGACGTTGAAGGTCTAAGGAAATTAGGGGAGTCTATAGACCCATTCTGGAATATAGTGGGTGCTAAGCAAATCTCCGTTTTCAATGCGAGGGAATTTGGCGATCTCTGCAAGAAAAACACGAAGAGGGCTCCTGATAAAATAATTGAGTAGCTTCTGATGTGCAAACCTCAATATCCCAATAGTCAAATAATTCTGTTTAGCTGATTTTTATATTTCTGCCAGTCACTGTTCAGAGTTGCTCCGCTATCTCATTCCATACGTTGAAAGAACCGCCATTGGTCTCATCGCTAATACTCTTCGAGTCAACTCCCGCTTTGACCAAGTTGGTCAAAGTAGCAACACTACCATCGGTCGATCTCAGATTCACCCATATTTTACCTACTCAACTGCTGTTAATGCTTTTCGGATTCTTCTTGAGAAATATTTTCTTTGATTTTTCGATTTATCGCATCTCGTAACAAATCATGACGCATGAGCGGCCCATGCTTGGGCCATGCAGTCAAACCCAGCTTCCTCGTTCCGTGGTCCTCATCCTGTATATGCATCCCCATCCAATTGTATTACACTGCCGGCACGGGTCAGGTTATTTCAGAAATCATTGTTCTGAGGTTAGGCATCTTCTTCATCTTCGTGTAGAATACCCACTATTCAATGGTATCCCTTGTACCTTATACATAATGAGGCCCCCTAGTTGTAAACGCTCCCATAATATTATATCCATGCTGTGAGATTTAAGACGTATGGAAAGTCCTAGGAGATTTTCTGGTGGAGAAATTAAGCTTCCACTCAGTGAGTGGAAGAAAGTCGTTATAGGGGGAGTTGCAGGTAGCACTCCCATAGATGTGTTTCTTATGTTCTACAATACGTGGAGTATTGTAATTCTAAGTGTTGAAGATGGGAAGATAGTGAGAAGGGAGGAACAAACGGAGGATTACGATGATCCAAGGAATGAAGACCCTCCTTACGATCCCCTTGACAAGATGTTCAGGGGAGTATTGAACACTGGTACCATCATATATGTGGGTAAAGAAGGAACGTATTTTGATTATGAGGTGAGGTTTGGAGTTGTTTCTAAATCGGGAATAATCTGGCTTAAGGATGGAAAGGAGAGTGATATGATAAATGTGCTCACTGAACTGGTAGAATCCTCGATGTCCGTCAGTGAAGAGGATGAAGTGCAAGACTCAAGACAGGGAAGTAACAGCAACATGTATATCCCAAGGCCAAAGAGGGACATAGCAGTGGGATGGGCACACCAACTTGCAGAACTGATGCTTCGCATCCCTGACTGGGCTAAGGTAGCGATAGTGAGGGGCGTGGACTCCGACGGCAAACCCTTTTACTTCTACACAGTCCCCATAATTGACGAGCTTGCCTACAGGAACTGGGGTTATATGTACTCTGGAGCAACAAACACTCAGGATGAAATAAGGATGAACAGCGGAGAAGGGAAGAACATAATCTATGCCCTCTATTCCGATGTAGTAGGTTTCATAAGGTTCCCAACGGAGATAGTGAACTCCTCACGTGAGGGCAGACTGACTCCTGGAAATTACAATGAAATTAAGGACAGGCTTATAAGGGAGATAATAGACAATCCGGAGAAGTGGATAACTGACATCTGATCACTTCTCCCCTCTTTTTTGATGGTAAAGAATGATCAGCTTAGAGTCCGACTATTCTCGACTTCGGTGCTTCATCGCTGTAAGACGATCAGGTAGTTTGATTATTGCCTGCCTTCTATCTTCTTGGTTAATTTGTCGCTGAACTGTAAATTATTGACTGTTTGAG
>DAICVC010000061.1:0-17962 GCA_027372655.1 Thermoplasmatales archaeon
TCACATTTTGATTACAACACCAGAATCACTTGCACTTGCCCTTACTGCCCCAAAATTCAAGGAAAAATTCAAGGATGTGAAATATGTTATAGTGGATGAAATCCATGAAATTTCATCATCAAAACGTGGCACACTTCTTTCTCTGAATCTGGAGAGACTGGAAGAGCTATCACCAGATTTTATACGAATTGGCTTATCTGCTACACAGGCGCCGCTTCCAACAATTGCAAATTTTCTTTGTGGATTTGAAGATGGAAAACCAAGAGAATGCGAAATTATAGATGTTAACCTGAAAAGAGGTCTTGATTTGCAGACGCTGACACCAGTGGAGGACTTGACCACTGCTGCATTCGAGGTAGCCAACGAAAGAATGTATGATGTTTTGGCTAAATTGATTGAAGAACACAAAACCACACTGATTTTCACAAATACCAGAAGCGCAACAGAACACGTGGCAATAAGGTTGAAGGCTAGAGGTGTGGATAGCCTTGAGGCACACCATTCTTCACTGGGAAAGGAATTGAGGTTGAATGTCGAGGAAAAGTTAAAAAGGGGGGAGCTTAAATGTGTCATCTCCTCAACATCACTTGAATTGGGAATAGATATAGGAAGTGTTGATCTGGTTATCCAGATAGGCAGTCCAAAATCTGTATCCAAGGGCTTGCAGAGAATAGGAAGGGCAGGTCATTCCATATCAAGACTTAGCCAGGGAAGATTTGTTGTGTTTAACCTGGATGACCTCGTGGAATGTGCTGTTCTGACAAAAGCTGCATATGACAGGAATATAGACAGGGTGAACATCCCAGAAATGGCTCTGGATGTATTGTCCCAGGCGGTTGTTGGCATGTCCCTTGAAAAGACATGGGGAATAGATGAAAGTCTGAAACTGATAAAGAGATCATATCCTTACAGAAATCTTACGATGGAGACATTTCTGTCAGTAATCAATTATCTGGCTGGGAGAATAGAAAACAATACAATTTATTCCAAAATATGGTATGATGAGTCACAGAATGTTTTTGGAAAGAAGAGAAGCACCAGAATGATTTATTTCATGAATGTAGGCACAATTCCAGACGATTCTGATTACAGAGTTATTGATGTAAGCGGAAGGCATCTTGGTCAACTGAGTGATAAATTTGTTGAAAGAATGAGCGCGGGAGATATCTTTGTCCTCGGTGCAAGAACCTATGCATTCATAAGAACGAGAGGAAACAGGGTTATTGTCAGGGATGCGACAGGATTGAAACCAACTATTCCATCCTGGACAGGTGAAATGCTGCCGAGGAGCTACGATTTAGGGAGACTTATTGGAGAATTCAGGGAATATATGGAGGCACAGAGTGAAGGGGAAAACACACTGAAATACCTTATGGAGAATTATCACCTAGATCAGAATGGTGCAAGAAGCATCATTTCCTACATTAAGGGGCAGAGCAAATTTCAAATTCCTACCCACTCCAGACTTTACGTCGAAGGATACAAGGATGGAGATCTTTACAGCATTATTTTCCTGATCCCGCTTGGAAGACGTGTGAATGATGCCCTGTCAAGAGCCTATGCTCAGGCAATATCAAATCAATTTGAAACAAACACCAGAATTACAGTAACCGATGACGGATTCATGCTGACTGTTGATTCTTCAATCCCTGTCAGGAAGGTTGTTAAACTGATCAACCAGGAAAATTTTGTCGACTACGTTAAAAGATCAATACTGAATACCGCAGTTTTTAAGGAGAGATTCAGACAGTGTGCAACGAGGTCTCTCATGGTACTTAAAAAATACAAGGGCCATGAGGTTTCAATCGTTATACAGCAATTGCGCAGTGACAGAGTTTTGAGGGCTATAGAAAATATTCCAAATTTCCCTGTTGTTGTAGAAACCCTGAGAGAAATAATGGAAGATATGATGGATGTTCCATCTGCACTGAAATACGTTAAAGACGTTATCGATACTGAATCATTTATAACGAAGGAATACAGCAATGAAGCCAGTCCATTTTCGCTTTCACTTATACTTGCAGGAGTTTCAGATGTTGTGCTGATGGAGGAAAGGGCAAAGCTGATGAAGGAGTTACAGAGCAGGATTGTTGACAGGGTTTATGGAACAGAATTCATGGATTTTAAGGTCAAGGATCCAAGGATAGTTCAGAGGTATTACGAATCAAAGGTTCCATTGGTTGCTGACAGAGACAGTTTCATGAAGAATTCGCAGTATTTCCCCATGACTGATCTCTACAGAACAAGAATGAATTCACCCTTTCCCTATGTTTCTGAAGACAGGAGGGAAGAACTCAGGGAATATATAAATGAAGCCATAAAAGAAGGCAAATTGTGGAGCGTCAGCAACAGGGGGATTTTCTGGGTAAGTCCCGAAAGATATGAAATTTTTAAGGACTTATTTGCCAGAAGTGGTGGAATTAATGAACAAGATGAAAGGATTCTGAATTTGTGCAATAACTCCACAGTGAAAGAAATCGAAAAGGAATCGGAAATGAGTGAGAGTGAAGTGAAAGGTATTATTAATGATCTTGAAAACCGGTACCTGATCAGGAGAAATACAAATAGGGATACCGTCTCTTATGTTAAGGTTGAGAATATCCCAAAGCCAGAATACGGTCCGGAAGAACTCATTACCCAAGTCATTCAGACAATGGGACCAATGACTTTTGATGAGATTTCAGTAAGATATCCAATGGAAAGGGAAAAATTGTCCGAAATTCTTGATTTTCTAGTCTCAAATGGCACTTTGATGATGGATTATGTAACCCCCGTATTTGCGAAGCAGTACATTGTTAAGGAGGATCTGGAAAAAATTTTGAGCATGGTTTCCACAGATCCTTCAATGATAAGATCAGGTCGTTTTACAAGCAGATTCTCAAACGTTAACGAATATCTGGAAAATCTTGGGTTTTATACAGATGTAAGATCAGTGAGGGGTAGAGTGAGGAATTTTAACGAAAATGAGATGCCCACAATAATCCACCTCAGAGGAAGGTTCATAAAACACCGGCCAACAGTAATCATAAAGGAAATGGCTCTTTCGTTGCAGAAGTTGAGAGAATCCGAACTTGATAAGAATGAGGTAAAGGCACTGGAATTCCTGAACTTTGGATCGGTGAAAATAGATGCCCTCGCAAGGGAACTCTCCCTTGACCTGAAATCAACCAGACAGATTGTAAAGGAACTGCAGCACAGGATTCTTGCATATGAGACCAACGGAATTGTTACGAGAATAACAGAAAGATACGAATTCACAAGAAATGACGCAATGAAGACTCTATTGAAATATTCTGGGCCAGTGACTACAAATGAGATTATGGGAACATTCTGGTTTTACATTAAGTCCGGTGATCTCGCAGGAATAGATACATTTGCGGGCAGGCATGGAATCTATTACGGATCAGTGGTGGAAAGGCCACCAGAGGCAATAATACTCCCCATAAACGATCCAGTTTCAGCAATTACAGGAAGACTGGTAACCGAAGGAAGCAGCTTAAACTCCATCTTTTTTGACGGTGGAAAGATTACGGCACTTCTTGGCATTGAAGAGCGACCGGGAGTTCTCTGGATTGATGAACTGTCAAGCGATAACAGCGAGAATATGGACACTCTCTTGCGATACATAGAAGACGAATCAAATACTCAAAATCAGATTGTTGTGTTTACAAATGTACCTGAAAGGTATAAGGATAATTTGAAGAGGTTCAATTACGATTCTTCTGGAAATTCTGCAGTAAGAAGCAGAGATAGAGTTGAACTCTTATACGAAAAGGACCTGTTTTCACGTTCCATGATTTCTTATGGCCAGATTAGTTCGGACGGAAAAACCACAATGGAATCCATTGGAAATGCAAGACTTGGAATCAGGGATGTTTCCGAATCCCATTGCATGGGAATAAGGGCAAGTGAATTGGACAGTTACTTCTTCTCCGACCTTCTCTTTTCATTCAGTGGACCAATGTGCACTGCATCCAAGGGAACAATGGAGTCAATATCACTCTTCAGAACGATTAGATCAATGAACCTTGACAGAACGCAAACAGAAATACTGAAACTGATAATGGATTTTCCAAGGAGTGAAGACGAAATACTCAGTGCTGCAAAGGGCAGTCATGACAGGAATGTTGCCGCAATAAGGAGTCTGTGGGATGGCGCAGTCATTTGTAAGGATTCAGGATCCAAATACAGATACGTAGTGGAAAAGTTTTCATTAGAAGAAGCCACCCAAGTTGTTGTGGAAAGTATACTGAATATGATAGGTTTTGTTGATGAGGAAATTTACACTCAAATTACCTGTTCAAAAAATTTAGATGAATACGGTAAGGTCATCAAAAAAATGCAGAAGGATGGAAAATGCAGAATCGGGATCACAGTCGATTCTATGAGGATAATTAACCTGAGCAAGCGGTTTGAAGATTCCAAAAAGAGGAACAGGAATGCACTTATCATCAGTTCAAGGGATCTTGTTTACCAGGTTTTTAAGAATCATATTAAATCAACAACTGGTCCAGGGGCGAGAAAAATCATATATGTCCTCAATGGAGAAATAAGGGCTTTTACCATTGTCAAAAGAAACAAAAACGAAATAACCATAGAATCCATGGAAGGGGATGAAAAATTAAGGCAAGATTTTATCAGGTCCCTTACAAACTCTGGATTCTCAGTGCGGTACTAATGATAATACAAAGTTAAATCCCTAAACACCATAAAGGAATATGGGTTCTTTCTTTAATCTCGATGAAGTTACTCTGCTGATTCTGGGGATAGATATCATAGTGTCCATATTTCTACTCATGGTATCGGTGAGAATGATGAGACGTCGTCCAACCCTAGGAAGATATCTTGTTCTGAGTTTTGTTATTTTTCTTGGAGAAAGTGTTTTTATCATCTTGGAGGTGTACAAAATCTTATCCTTGTCCCTGTATATTCCAATTTCAATTTCCATCGATACCCTTCTTGTCATGTTTATTTTTTATGCCGGGATAATGCGAGGAAAGTCCAATTGACCAATGCAGATGAACCGAGGAAAAAATTGCTTAAGATCATCGAGGATGAACCTGGACTTCACTTCAGGGCTATTCAAAGAAAAACAGATTTCTCCATAGGACAACTTGAATATCACCTGTACAAAATGGAAAAGGAAGAGGAAATAATAACCAAAAAAGATGGCAGATACAAAAGATACTTTGTTATGGCCACATCAGATGTGGAAAAAAAGAGATTGAGTTTTCACATCAGAAATAAGCTTAACAGAAGAATAATTATTATTATCTTGAGAAAGAAGGGTGTAAGCAGGGAGTTTTTAGAAAAAAAGTTAAATGAACGAGCTAAAATAGAGAAGGGGGTTGCGGAGATGAAGACAGATAATATAATAGTTGAAAAAGATAGATTACTGACTCTCAGAAATCCCGCAATGGTCAAGGAATATTTGAAAAAATCCAAGAATACATTCATGGAAGAACTGGCCGAAAGCCTCATTGACTTGTTGGATGATGATGAAAGCTAGAAATTATTTTGACCTTCTATAAAAGATATAGGAAGTACTAATAATTGCCACGCCCGCTGCTATGCCTGCACCCAGAAATATTGAATTGTTTATCATTATATTCTCAATTTCCTGGGGAAGATACGCTACGGTAAGGTTTGTTTCGATATTCTTTATCGGGAGTGTGAGGTATGGATCATATGTTATGTTGGTGTACTGGCCCGATATTGTGAAATACAGAAATACCGCTCCGTTGAATGATTGGCTTCCCCCCATCATTCTATCAACCAAAAGCTTTGTTTGTCCATTCTCGATGAATGTCCTGTTAAATTCAAGCGAAATGTAAGAATCCTTCAGTAACCCGACCCTAAGTCCATTGTACATTCTTTGGGTTTTGTGGAATTCCCTTTCGTTTGTAAAATTACTTACAGGGAAGAGGTGATTTGATTTGAAGAAGGTTGGTACAACTAAACTGAAATTCATTTTTTTCGTAATGTGGGACTGAATTGAATAATTTATTTCCAGTGAATTGTTTCCCGCTGCGATTATGTATCCCTGACTGGTGGGCAAAGTGATATTCCCGACCATTTTATTTATGCTTATTGTCATATTGACGTAGAGATATGCATATGGTTTTAATGGGAATTTTTGATAGGAAGAGTAGGAAATAGTGCTTGGTATTGAAAAAATTGACTCCCTTGTCTGATAAGTGTAAATGAAAGATAATGTTCCGTTCTTCTTAGAGGTATAGTGACAGAAATCCATTACACCTTCAGTCCTGTTCTTAGATTGGTTTAACTGATTCGGCAATTTTGAAATATTTGTTAAATTGAACCCGCTGTAGATTGGATGGGATAATTCTACTGAGATATTTTTCCCTGATACATTTAAGTTGATATCCGGAGATTTGCTAAAAATCAATTGTCCATGGGACTGGTTTCCTGCGAAAAATGGAACGCTAACCACAAGCAGTATCGCAACTGCTACGTAAAGAGCCTTCATACTCAATAAATAATCAAGTTGTTCTTATGTGTTTTGGTACGAACGGAAAAATATGACAAAAATTGGAATGACTAAAATTCTTCTTCCAGTTCTAGAATTACTTGGTTAAGCACCTCTTCAAATGAGAGACCAGAGTATTCCATGAGACCTCCTATCTCAGTTCTGAGTTTGGCCAGAAATTCATCCCCTTCCTTGAGAAATTCGATGTTGCAAATGATTTCTTGCATAATACCGCAAGCACCACAGACATTTACTTTATTTATAGATTTCTAATTGCAACAGATAGAAAGTTAAGATTCCTTCTTCAATGCAAAAGCGATGATAAGTATGAACACTATAAAGAAGAGGACGACTGCTGGAATGAACCCTATGTCCAGTGATGGCGCGGAAGTGATGAGAAGTATGAAACCTGCACCGGAAACTGTTGATAAAACTGCCATTGATATAACACTCTTCTTGAAAATATACATTTCAGAATCAATCTCCATTCCGAGGTAACCATTTGGAAGAAGAAATGATTTCATTCTTCCGGAAGCATCTTCCGCCATGGAGATTACTACTGCAAGTTCGATAAAAACAAGAGTGAATGATACTGTTACTGTCCCAATTCCGCTTAAAGGTGCCATGGACGGTGTGTATCTGTAAAGATAGCCTTTGGACAGTACAATTGAAGTGAGGATTACGGGAATCAACAGGAATTTATAAATTGAAACTCTTGAGATGCTTGTATTGTTTTTACCCTTCACATTTAATGATGAAAACAAAGTGAGAACAATTATAACAAAAAGAAACAAAAATCCCAGGGAACCGATTGAACTGAGATAAAACAGGAAAATGAAAATTGTGGAAATCAGCAAACACAAAATCAGCCCACCATGCCTTATCATTACCAACCGGCCTCCCTTGCAAGCTGATACGCAATTTTCCCAAGAGAACTGGCTATTGGATCCCATCTTATGACTCTTGAACCCGATACAGATTCACCATAACTGGATACATTCTTTCCCGAGTAAGCGAAAATCATACTCAATCTTCTATCAATGTTTTTGGCCATTATGCTTTCTGGCCGGATGTCAACAATCGTGGGTACAGTCTTGAATCGTGATATTACACCTGTCAGGTCCCTTATCCTGGAGATGTTTCCCTTCTGCAAACTTGTAAGTACCATTACCTTTGGTCTTGTCTCCAAGAGTATCCTGGCCAGGTTTCGGTCAATACTCCTCTGTACATCTATAATCTTCTTATATTCCATTAAAAGTAGGCTTCTTCTTATCTGGTTAAATGTGTCCAACCCGGAAGATGGAATTACATATTCGACACGTCTCAGCTGATTTGACTTTATGGGCCAAAATCCAACATTATAGCTCTTGGACAGCAGATATCTAGTTCCTGATAGTACAAGCTTTATTGAGTATTCGAGTGGATTCTCTTCCCTGGAACCGCTTCCCATGAACGGTGAACTGTCAACCAGAAAGATGAAATTTTTTAACCCTTCCCGTTCATAAACATTTACCATTAATGCCTCCCTATGAAGATTCCTTGCCGAGCTTTTCCAGTTTATGGATTTGAACGGGTCTCCCGGCTGATATTCCCTGATACTTTCGAATTCGTGTGTCGGAGGCCCAATTCTTGTTACTGAGTTTCTTGGTGTGTTCTTGTTGGTTCTCAACTGGAATTGACTTCTGCTCAGCAGACTGATTCCGGGATCGACTTCAAGTATGGAAGCAACCGGGAACTCAACAGTCTGCCTCCTCTTGCTTCCGATGGCTGGAATATACTCAAAAACGGCATTACTCCACTTGAAAAAGCCTCTTCTCGTGGACCTTATCCTGTACTCAAATGTCATTTCCCTTTCTTTGAATCCTTTGAAAAGAATATGGACATTTGTTCCATCCAGTATCTCCATTTCACTGTAAACGGGTAATTGCATGTTGATCAGACCGAAGCCTTTTTTTATTTTGACTTGAACCTGTACTGTTCTTTCGTCATCAACTTTCATAAGATTTGGAAAGTGAAGCTTAACAGAAATGCTGAGGTCTTTTTCGAGATAGGAAAGTATTAGAATGAAGATTACAGGCATGAAGAGGGAGGCAAAAATTATCTTTTCTGTGGATACAATGCCAATTACTGCGACTGCAACTGTTGTCATTGCCAGTAAGAGGATCTGCTTGTTCCACGAACTGTTCATTGATACACTTTTGGAACTTCGATTTTATCCATATATTCCTTGATTATGGATCCCGGATCTACTTCATCCATTACATGCTCTGGCTTTATCACGATACGATGGGCAAGGCATTCAACTGCAATGCTTTTTACATCGTCCGGAATTACGTAGTTTCTTCCATCAATGAAAGCCATTGACTGCGATAACCTCATGAGAGATATTATACCTCTTGGGCTTGGTCCGGCCATTATCCTTGGATCCTTTCTTATTTGAGTGTACTGAGAAATGTATTTGCTCATCTCAGGACTGATTTCTACTTCTTCTGTCAGGGATTGAAGCATGACCAATTTTTCTGCATCCAGAATCTTTTTCGCCAAACTGCTGGGATCGTTAGTCTTCCACTCCCTCCTCCTTTTCAGTACCTCAAGGTCATCCTCTGGATAGCCAAACGAGAGTCTGATCATAAATCTATCCATCTGAGCTTCAGGCAGGGGATATGTGCCTTCAAATTCGATCGGATTTTGTGTCGCAATGACAATGAACGGTTTCTGGAGTTTTATCGTATCCCCCTCAATGGTTACCTGTGTTTCCTCCATTGATTCCAGAAGTGCTGCCTGAGTCTTTGGGGGAGCTCTGTTTATTTCATCTGCTAGTATCAAATTAGAAAAAATTGGACCACGTATTAGTTCAAAGTTTCCGCTTGCAGGTCTCCACACCTTTGTACCTGTTATATCGCTCGGCAACAAATCCGGAGTGAATTGTATCCTTTTGAAATTGATTCCGAGGGTTGAGGAGAGTAACTTTGCGACAAAAGTTTTTCCGATTCCTGGATTGTCCTGTAGTAGGACATGTCCGGATGCGAGAATGGAAGCAATTATTTTCCTCAACACTTCTTCTGGTCCAACAAAGTACCTAGAAACTTCTCTCACTACATTCTCTGGCAGCTCTCCCATATTTTCCGTATTTTTACTATTTACCGGTTTACTCATTATTTTCACCTATTATACTGATATTTTCTATTATTACCTTCGTTATTCTTTTTCGGTTTTCCAGATCCTCCTGAAATACTCTTGTTCCATTTGCGGCTCCCATGATCACCGGAATCGGTTTTTCGTAATCCATGATAGATTTGAGGCTTTTTTTGATGTATTCCACATTCTTTCCATTTTCTGACAGGAATTTTGTAACTGCTATTATAAGATCATCCTTCACACCTTCTTTTTCAAACCTGTCAAATGCCTTACCCATAAAATAAATATTTTGTGATGCTGTAACTGAGTTTTCCTTCTCAAATTTTTTAAACGCAGTCATCGAATTCAAGTTTAGATTTCTGGAGGCCGATTTGTAAAAGGAAATGGCAAAATATGATGCACCTGCAAGCAAATACAGGAGCAGAAAAATAAGGAGCAAAGTGCTGAAAAACGAGTGAATAAGATAAATGTAGAGTCCCAGGAAGAAGCCAAATACGGCCGCAAAGTCCGTAACCGGTGATCTTTTGAGAACCAGCTTTCCATAAAATAACTGTTTAGAGCTGTCCCTTGTCTCAATCATTCCGTAAAAGTAGGAGAACGGTACTAAACTGATAAAAGCGAATAGAAACATGAGGGAGAAAGGCGGCGCAGGGAATATGAATTCAAAAAATACAAAAAGGATCAGAAGGATAAGTGACGGATAGAAATTTTTCCCGAAAGAGTGGTATTTTCCAGATTCAAATTTCACCGTTTGATTCATAATTGTATGATATCCACCCATTGATGAAACAGATAACATTAACATCACAAATATATAGAACAGGAAATAGAAAAATCGGCTATTTATGGAATAAATGTAAAAGCTGACATTTCCAACCATGATCGCCAGAATAAATAAATTTGGCCATAAAACGTATGAAAATGTCTTCTGTAGCCAAACAGGCTGTTTATTGGATAAACGATTTCTAATTGCCAATCCATAAAATGTAATTGTGATCAGAACCAGAGGAAAAGAAAAAATGAAAATAAACAGGAGAAGGTATAGAAACAGGAATATTGTCCCTACAACCAGATAAATCAAAGGAGTTAGTTTAGAATTAGTTTTTTCTTGAGATATACTTTCTGACAATGTTTCAACCTACAAGTACATCTTCGGGTCGTATAGTGAATCCCTCAGATATCTCAGAAAATCGTAGTATTCATTTATATTAATATTTTGCTTTCCGTAATATAATTTTTCATATTTCCTTATCGCCATATTAAACTTCTCCGGGTCTTTGATTATTTTCCTCAGGGATGAGTCTTTTGACATTTCCCTCAGCGTTCTTGTTGTGTTGGAGTTGATTATGTTTTCACCCAAATTGACTGATAGTTGCTTCGTTGAATTTTTAATTGGATCAATACCAAAAACCTCCTTATGGTCTTCCCTGTCTCCAGTATTTGCAAAAAGCTGGTTTGAACCGTGTCCTATCCGTAGGGAAAAATTTGTTTTCTCATTGCAGTTCAGTGGAGTCCCATTCAGAGATATTGAGTTTACAGGCACTTCTGAAGATACGTTAAGGTTTTCATTTTCCTTCGCTAACAGTGGCATGTCATACGGAATATCTGGCTTAATCAAACCTTCACCTTTCCAGCCACTGAAAGTCTTTATTCCTGATACAGTTATATTTTCACTTTCTGATGGGTTGATGCTTCTGTCCCTCCCATTTATAATTAGGTTTTCCTTCTGTTCGGAAGAATCAAAGGAATGCTCTTCTCCATCCTCATCCATACCTCCTGGCTTTCTTTCCTGTTTTTTCTTCTTTTTAACGACTGATGTGACAACAAGTATTGCAGCAATCATTCCAAAAAGAATTATTAGAACTTCCAGAAGCTGGGGATTAATTACCAGTGCAACTGGATTCACATGATTGTTCGAAGTGGAACTGCCACCATTGCCTCCTCCACCGCCTGCTGCTCCCTGGCTTGTGGAATTTGCAGTTAAATTCGATGATGGTAGGGTTAAGTTTAGATTTGGAAATTTAACATTTAGCTTTGAAAACAAGGATTGCATGAAAGCGCCCAGGTTGAGATTGGGTAAACTGAAGTTTATTGTTGGGAAGTGTAGGCCAAACAGTGAACCTGTTGATGGCCCTGACCCTGATCCAGAACCAGAGGACCCACTGGAACTCCCGCTTCCATTTCCCTGTTGCTGGTTTTTTATTACTGGTACAGCGGAAAGGGAGGAGATTAGGACCCACGTAACCAGTAGTAAAACTACCACTGCGATTACGGCTTTCTTGTAGGCCATAATATAGTAACGAAATAAGCCTTAAAATGTTATGCTTGGAACAAAATTATCAGAATAAATTATAGAAAGGTGTTCTAAAGGATCAAGAAACCTTTTTCTTATCGGAAATATGTGGGAGGTTTTACTCCAGCAACCAGCGAGGAGAATGGTGTATGGTTCTTGAATGCGATCCATTGGAATTTCAGGAAGAAACATAATAAATATATATTCAGGAAGGCTATTATCTTACAATGATCGTACTGGACCCAAATGAAAACGAAATTCTAGAAGAAAAAAGTGTGATGATACAGAATGGGGCAAGGGTGGATGACGGTAAGATTCATATTACGAACAAGAGAATTATTTATGAGAAAATGGGTGAGAGAAAATTCAGACACGCGGAAGCCTCAAAAATATTCCTGGAGATACCAATGTATGAAATTGTCAATGTGTCGTCAGCTGTTCCGAAAATGAGCCTGTTAACCAAGAAGAGGCTGAGCATAGGGTTTAAAAAAGAAGGGGACAATCAGTTGGTAGAATTTGAAATCAAAAAACCAGAAAGCGTTGTGGAAATGATAAAAAACTGGGCAACCACCTCAAAAAGGGAGCATGAGGACAAGGTTAAGCAGATGGATGATGAGAGATTCAGACGAGATGTTGAAATGGCAAAGGCCAAATCAACAAAGAGTAACGTGAATGTGATCAGCTTTGGTAGAAACCTTGGGAATAGCGCCAATAAAAATCCCACTGACGTAGAAAACCAGCAGAAATCAAACCTGCCAAAACCAACGGAAGCTTTGGACATTTGTCCTGAATGCGGAACATACATTCCATCTGGATCCAAATTCTGCCCAGAATGTGGTTTTAAAATTTTATAGAATTTAATTTATAACTTTATTTATCAAATTTTCAAGCAAACTCTTAATACTCATTTTCCTATTGACAACCGTGGATGAGAACATGGAATCTGTAGAAGATTGGGTTGGGAAGCAAAACTTCCAAACTACTAAGGATGTTGAAGTCCCGAAAATCCTATTTGACCAGGTTATTGGTCAGGAAGAGGCAGGCGAAGTTGTCAAAAAAGCCGCCCTTCAAAAGAGGCATGTATTGCTTCTTGGGGAACCGGGTACTGGAAAATCTATGTTAGCCCAGTCTATGGTCGATTTCCTACCTAAGGAAGAACTTGAAGATATAGTGGTATTTCACAATCAAGAAGACAACAACAGACCGAGAATTAAGACATTCCCAGCAGGTAAGGGTAAAGAAATAGTAAAACAATATCAGATTAGGGCAGAACAGGAAAAAAGAGACAAGTCTAGAATGTTTCTCACCATTGTTTTTTCAATATTTATAGTTGGATTGATAATTTCAATTTTAACAAATAATTACTACATAGTTTTCCTTGCAATAATGGCCGCAGTGATGATATATTTCCTTGCATCCTTTAACCCCTCAATGAGAATGGAGAGAGCGATGGTCCCTAAGGTTCTTGTTGCCCACACACCTAACGATAAACCTCCTTTCATCGATTCAACAGGATCCCACTCTGGAGCGTTGCTTGGTGATGTAAGGCACGATCCTTTTCAGTCTGGAGGCCTCGAAACCCCATCCCACGACAGGGTTGAAGCGGGTAACATTCACAAGGCGGACAAGGGTGTTCTGTTCATTGACGAAATAAATCTATTGAGACCGGAAAGCCAGCAGTCATTACTAACAGCAATGCAAGAAAAGAAGTTTTCAATTTCCGGCCAAAGCGAGAGAAGTACTGGCGCACTAGTCCAGACTGAACCAGTTCCTTGTGATTTCGTTTTAGTTGCAGCAGGAAATCTTGATGCACTTCAGGGGATGCATCCAGCACTGAGATCGAGGATAAGGGGTTACGGATACGAGGTATATGTAAGGGATTCCATGGAAGACAATGAGGATAACAGAAAGAAACTTCTTCAATTTGTAGCCCAGGAAGTCGTGAAGGATAAGAAAATCCCACACTTTGACAAGAGTGCCGTAATCGAGATAATAAAAGAAGCACAAAAGAGATCAGGAAGAAGAGGAAAACTCACACTCAGATTGAGAGAGTTGGGTGGATTGATCAGGGCATCGGGAGATGTGGCAATTGGCGAAAAATCATCAATTGTTACGGCAGACCACGTGACGAGGGCAAAGGGATTCAGTAAACCTGTTGAACAACAAATAGCCGACAGGTCACTTGAGGTTAAACGGCTGTACAAAACATTCAGAAACTCTGGTGCTGAAGTTGGAACAGTGAATGGACTTGCAGTGATGGGAGGCAATTCCGGAATGGCAGAATACACAGGTGTAGTGATGCCAATTGTTGCTGAAGTGGCCAATTCACAGACAAAGGGACATGGTTCTGTAATAGCAACAGGAAAATTAGGTGAAATTGCCAAGGAGGCTGTCCAGAATGTTTCTGCAGTGTTTAAGAAGATAAGCGGAAAAGATCTGTCCGATTTGGATGTCCACATACAATTTGTGGGTACTTATGAAGGAGTGGAAGGCGATAGTGCAAGCGTTTCTATAGCTACTGCAGTCATTTCTGCAATAGAGGAAATTCCAATTAATCAAAACGTCGCAATGACAGGATCCTTAAGTGTCAGGGGACTGGTCTTACCAGTGGGAGGAGTTACTGCTAAAGTAGAGGCTGCAATAGATGCGGGACTTGAAAAGGTTATAGTTCCAGCCTCCAACTTTGGCGATATAATCCTTGATCAGAAATATATAGGAAAGATAGAGATAGTCCCTGTGTCAAACATAGAGGAGGTTTTGGATATCGCTCTGGTTAAAACTGATGAAAAGAAGCAGCTTTTTGACAGGCTCACTGAAATGCTAAAGTCCGGCGCATCCATACAAAAAACCAAAAAATCCAGAGCTGGATCAAGTGCAGCCTGATGTTTTTTCAATTACTTATAAAAAGGGGATAGAAGAACTGAATGAGATCCTTAGAGAAAGCAGGGATAATTTTTCGCTATTTAGAGTCTCGATAGAAAAACCTTTCTTATTAGAAGCCTGGAAAAGGTCAGAGAATTTCAGAAAGACCCGAATTAAGGAAAGGAGTTTATATTTTTTATGCCTGATCTCAAGTAATAAAAATATAAAAGAATCAAAGGAGATCTCAGGATTTCAGCCTGGAAATACGAATTGCTTTATCATCTATGATAAAAAAATTGGTAAATTACTGGGTGAAATTGATGGTGTTATTCTGGAACCCTATGATAAAACTACAGAAGCGGATAAGAATCTTTATTTCCAGTTAACCTTGACGGAAATGGAGATGATTGCATGATTAAAGACTGGTTCCTTGCCTATTCTGGGCACTTGAACATAGATGTTGTTCTCAAGGTTAACGAAATTAACGATAATGTTACGCTTCCAGTAAGTGATGTGGATGAAACTTTTGGTGGAACTGCCGGAAACTTTGCAATGGCTTCTCACAGAGTTTCTCTTCCATTTCGTCTCTATTCAATTGTTTCCAACAAAAGTCACACATCATATATCGAAAAACTCAGGGGAATGAATATTGATCTCGCAGGAGTTAGAGAACTGAATACGAGCTTTGGACCTGTTTGCTATGCAATCAATGACGGAAATAACCAGAGATATTTTCTTGCAGAAGGACCTATGAAGGAATCCAGATATGAAATTTTAGATGAGAAATATGATATATTACACTTGGGGACGGGCAATCCCGATCTAAACGTCGATTTAATTGAAAACTGTAAGTATGGGCAACTTTCCTTTGATCCTTCACAGGAAGTTTTTTACAAATACAGCAAAAATGATCTGAATTATTTTCTTGAAAAATGCAATTTTATTTTTGGAAACAGGAGAGAGGTAAGTTTTATTTTTAACAAATCGGGAATGGATTTGGAAAGTTACGCAGGCCAACGGCATAAGGTGATAATGACTGATGGGGAAAACGGTTCATTCTTATATGGAAAAAATACAGTCCGAATTCATTCCAGTGGAAAGTTATCACAAAATGTAAACACTCTTGGTGCAGGAGACTCTTTCAGAGCAGGTTTTTACAAGGGTTTGACCCTTGGAATGAACATTGAAAGGTCAATGGCTCTGGGAAATATGGTTTCCTTTAACGTTGTTTCTAAGGGCTTATGGGGAGAATGGCAAAGTAATGATGATTTAATAAATGAAGCAAACAAATTAAACATTGAACCAATCGCCTGATATGGCAATATTTGAATTTGAAGGAAGAAAACCAAAAATTTCAAAGGACGCTTATGTTTTTGAAACTGCATCCATTATTGGTGATGTTACACTTTCTGGGAAAGTTTGGGTGGGACCTGGTGCTGTAATTAGAGGAGATTACGGTTCTATCAGAATAGGAAATGGAACTGCTGTCGAAGACAATGTTGTCATTCACGCGAGGCCAGGAATGGAGGCAATAATTGGTGAACATGTTACCTTAGGTCATTCTTGCGTGATTCACACCGCAAAAATAGATGATTACGCAGTGATTGGTATGCATTCAACCGTGACTGACTTTGCTAAAGTCGGAAGATGGGCTGTCGTTGCAGAACATGCTCTGGTCAAGGCAAGGCAGGAAATTGAGGCAGGAAAAGTGGTGGGTGGTGTTCCAGCAAAGGTAATTAAGGATGTTGAAGAACAATACAAAAAACAGTGGGAAGAGTATAAGGAAAATTACACCTCTTTCTGTGAAAGATACAGCAAAAATCTTGTGAAAAGATATAATAGCCAATGAAACTTTTCCATGATATGGACAGCAGATTTGACATTAAGGGTACAACGTTAAGAATCGTGCTTGATTCAAGAGGAAAGGACACTGTAGAAGCTACCATACAATTGAATTCAGGAACAACAGGGACCTGCTCTGCACCCTCAGGTGCAAGCACTGGTGCAACTGAAGTAAAATCATTTAGAGATGGAAATGCTAAGGAAAGCTTGGGTTTTTTTGAAAGAAACGTAAAACAATCTTTAAAAAACTTCAATGGGCTTAATCAAACTGGATTTGATAAATTGCTGAAATTGCTTGACGGCACCGAGGACTTTAGCAATATGGGCGGCAATGTTTCCACGGCCCTGTCAATAGCACTCTCTAAGGCAGTTTCCAAAGAGTTGGACATTCCATTGTACAGGTATGTTGGGGGCAACTTCGATATGAAACTCCCCAAACCCATAGGAAATGTAATTGGAGGAGGCAAACACGCCATAAATGGAACAACATTTCAGGAATTCTTAGTATCGAATGATTCTCCGTCATTTCTTGAAGCAATTGAGATAAATGCCGAGGTTCATCACAGGATAGGAGAAATGGCAAGAAAATTGCTCAAAAACGTAAGCATTGGCCTGGGGGATGAAAAGGCATGGGCATTATCTGTCAGTGATCAACAGGCTATGGAACTAATCCAGGACGCTGCAAAGGAGGTTGGAGAAGAAAGAAAGAGAAAAATGATACTCGGTTTTGATGCTGCATCCACAAGTTTTTTTGAGAAAGGCAAATATATATACAGAGAGAAAAAGAGGGATCAGGGAGAACAAATACAATACATAATTGACGCCCACAAAAAACACGGATTTTACTTTATAGAAGATCCAATGGAAGAGACTGATTTTTCCGGATTTGCAGAGATCACGAAGGCAATAGGCAGTAGTGCTCTCATAGTGGGGGATGATCTTTACACAACAAATGCAAAAAGAATCAGGAAGGGAATCGAAATGAAATCAACAAATGGAGTTCTCATAAAAGTCAACCAGATAGGCACTTTAACTGATACGTGGGATGCAGTGATCACAGCAACCAATGCTGGAATGACAAATGTTATTTCTCATAGGAGTGGGGAAACCACTGATAATTTTATAGCTCATCTTAGCCTTCCATTCAGATCTGAGTTCATCAAATCTGGTACAATAGGTGGAGAAAGGCTTGCAAAATTGAATGAACTGGTAAGGATCCAGGAAGATCTTGCGGAATAAGAAATTTTACCTGATGGGTACAGGGCTCAGGGGTGTTGAAAGCATCACTCAGGAAATGAACTCCATTCTGAAGGCATCAGATGTTATCTTTCTGGAAA
>DAICVC010000037.1:0-3127 GCA_027372655.1 Thermoplasmatales archaeon
TATCCCATGAGTTCAGGAATGCCATGAAACTCCTTAGAATAAGGTTGGAGTACATACAGAAGCATACTCCGGAGGATAATGGAGACATTGAATCGTTCCACAACTCAATCAAGACAGATTACATATGGCCAAGCGAGTTCAACAACTTTAATGATGCTTCCATAGAGATAGGGAAGGCATTCTCCGATTACAATGAATGCAGACCGCATTCATCCATTGATTATCTTCCTCCAAGGGAGTTCAGGAGGAAGTTCCTGGATGATCCGGCATTCAGGGAAAGATTCGAGAAGAAAGAAGTTGAGGTGACACTAGATGATTAGAGAGAAGAAGTGTTCCAAATTCTGGTGGAGCAGATCAGTCTCGCAGTTTGTTGAGAATCTGAAACATACCGTGATACTTACTGCTATCCACTCCATCAAATACGTCTGTCGCCTCATCATCTCTGAAATGAATCACGTCATAAGGGGAATGTTCACGTTCGTTTGCTCCTAGTCTTGTTCCACTAATCCCATCAATTATACCTGCTGGTGTTGCATGAAGCTCAAACGATGCAGGGTTGATATTTGTCCAGTCAGTTTTTCCGTTGTTCACATAAGGCACTTGTGGGAGTTTACTTTCATACACTCGGTTCACAATATCATCTATGAGGTTCATGTGTTCTCCTTTATGCACAAAATCAGGTGGTGCTGAGTACACACTCATCATATTTGGAAGGACTGTTAAAGTTCCAGACTTCAATGGTTTGATATGACATGCAAAAATCCTTGCGGCAATAAGAAAAATATCTTCCCTCGTGAGATTAGGATGGAAGTAAAATTTCTCCCTCGCAATTTGCACATATTTCTCAATTATGTTTTCTTGTATGGGCTGGACTACTTCCATTTCAAAGCACCTCTACGCATACAATGTGCTGTTTGAGGTAGATGATTCACTTTACAGCATCTCTGGATAGGTTCTTGCCATCAATAGTAATGTTTTGAGTTGCTTTTACTTCTACAAGGGTGTCAAACATCCCGACTTGTTTCAAAATTCCCTCTGCAAATGTGCCATTGTGGAGAGTGAGTTTAATTCTTTTGCCAATGGGTTCCTTAGTGAAAGAATCAGTGGAATACCTTTGTGTCTTTTGCTGACCTGAATTTTTATCTACTTGATTCCAATTATTGTTTAACGGTATTTTGTGAGTGCTTTCCATAGATTCACCTCCTTGGAACCTCACTCTTTTCTTTTTCAATTTCAGCAAATCTGCTTGGAAGCTCTTTGTTATTAATTGCTTTCCTTATGGCTTTTCTACATATTTCTTGGGGATTTAGAAGCAGTTCTCTAAATTTAACTACATCCTCTACCTCCACATATATGGTTATAGGCGTTTTCATTTCTTTTGTTCTCCTTACTGCGCCAGAAGGGATATAACGGTATTTCCTGGCAATAACACCCTACAGTAATACAGAATTTGGATGTTCTATTTAACTTACTATGTTTTTGAAATGTCACACCTTACATCGACAGCGACTTTTCCTTGTTTATCCAAGGAGTGATTTTTTGTAATAATATTATAATTGATACAAAATGTTTCTCTGCCCGTTTAGAAAATTTGTCGGGTATGTTATATGTAGAATTATGTGTAATTAGGTAGATAAAAAATCACCATAATACATATCTGGAAAACACTTGAAAATAAAGAGAAAAACCATTATCTGCTTCATTTAAACTTACAGGAAAGTGAAAATCAGTTGGCTATGAAAATAAACACTCTGCAATATGTTAAAACCTCATTATTTTGCAATATAAGCCGCCGGAGGGATTTGAACCCCCGACCTGCTGATTAAGGATTACATCTATGTGCTCCTGTAGACAGTGAAATTGGCTATTGGAAACTCGCTCTTTTCCTATCCTTCCCAATTCCTCACACAAAACAGATTCGCAAAAAATTTGGTCTCTGTACCAAGGACTTATACCCAACAGAGCAAGTTAGCGCATTTCTTAGTATGAAAAAATAGCTTAAATTGTGACAGAACCAAAATTATTATACGAGTCTCTGGATTTAGATGTGTTTAATTTGTCAATTAATGAGAAGACAAAATTATCATTCAAATGGTGGACTTTTATCACTTGGCTTCTTGCATTCTTAGTTCCTGAAGTCGTTGGAATAATTTTGGCCTATACTTTAGAGAGGTTTCAATTAATCCAGGAATATGCCCTTATTTCAGAATGGTCTGCAATGTCTGCGGGCACATTTGGGTTTATCTATTTGATTTCTAGATATACCGGGATAGGGATTTCTAACGTTGTCTACAAACCAATTGGGACGATAAAATCAGTTCACGTGCTTCTTCTAGGATTATTAGCCATCATTCCGCTTAGTTACTTATCGAATTCGTTTAGTTTTCCTCTTCTCTCAGTTGGTTATTTCATAAAAAATAACTCGCTTTTGGCCTTCCCATTCGAAGCCATGTATTACTTTTCAGAAATAGTCGTTGTGACTTACATCTACATTATGGCTACCAAGGGTTGGACTTGGAGAAGAGGCGTTTTTACGTCTGGAACAATCGCAGTGATATTAGGGTGGGCAATTCTGCATGCCATAACTAAAGATGTTTTTACTACTGTAATAGCCATAGTAGCCGTCATCCTCTTTTACATCTTCTATGAGTACTCCAAGTCACCTATTGCTCCGATAATACTCTGGTTTGCCTTTTTGATATGATACAATTTCAGAAAGTGAATTTTAAATTGAACCATTGGATTTTTGGAATGATTACGTTTCTCCTAAAAGTTATGGACCACGCAAAATCTGCGAGAACGGCATTGTGTAAGATTCAGTATAATTAGGTAGGAGCAAAATCACGATGACAAATATGTGAAAAATCATTGAAAATGGAACAAAAATGCATTATTCACTCAGTGAAAACTTACAGGAAAGTAAATTTTCGAAACACAACAAAAATAAGCACGTACAATATGTTAAAAACTCAATATTTTGTGAGATGAGCCACTGGAGGGATTTGAACCCCCGACCTGCTGATTACGAATCAGCTGCTCTACCTACTGAGCTACAGTGGCATTCTAAGGATCAAGTTTATTGATTGCAATCCCTGAAGGTATTTTTGGATAAAAATATGTGGACTTC
>DAICVC010000043.1:0-1988 GCA_027372655.1 Thermoplasmatales archaeon
GAAGTATTGGTGTATTTTTCAAGCAGTCCATGCTGTTCCAGTTCATGGATGCACGAAAGCACAGTATCCCTTTGTATTTCTGTATATTTTGTTACGTTCTTCGCATAGTCAACTTTGGCGATCCTGAAATGTTCAAGCACCTTGAGGAGTGTGTTGTTTAGAATCAGTTCATCCAGGAGTTGGTTCATTCCACGTATCATGCTTCCAATTCATAAAAAAATGACCCTGTAACACTACAGATCATAAGCACAGAAACAAAAAGCAATTATAAGCTTCCAGGAAAAATAATAATTAACTTGCAAGATTAGTGATTCAATGTTGACTAATGAGGAAATCGGAATACTATTCAGAGTTTTTGATAAAGCTAATGATATTTACAATCAATCCATGATTAAGAACGATGAGGGAAAGATAAACCCTTATGATTTTATAGATAGACTATACTTTTTTAGCTCCATAAACTCTATTTCAATAGCACTCAATAAAGATTTTCATGCTGAAAATAGCGGTGAAATAGACAAATTTTTCATAAAAAATAGAAAACGTCTGGAAGAAGAGACGTTCGATTCCAGAAATGAAATAACTGCATTAATAGAGAGAGTACGTAACTCCGGTTATAGGGAAGGCAGGACAGAAGGGCAAAATGCGGGTTTTGTAGATGGGTATCAAGCAGCTAGGCAAGAAGCTATAAAAGACGTTAACAACCTTCTCTCATTATTAAAAGAGGTTAGTTTCGACTTCTCAAGCGGGTATGAAGATGGTCTTATCAAATCACATTTTCACATAGCCTGTGACATTTGCAATAAACCAATTCATGTGGATGAAAATGGACCATATTGGGCTCAAGTCCAAGAGAGATTGCAGGAAACTTTATCGGAAGAAATCGAAAATAAATGTAGAATTCACCCTGAAAATGAATATCCATCTTTAGATCCGACAGACATTGACACTCGTTTCGCGAGCGAATCCTATAAAATTGGATTTCTGATGGGTCAGGAACAAGAACATCTTCGTTTTGCCTGCAAAGATGGGGAGAACTTGGTTCACTTTGATCAGTTGGATATGGACTGGGCTAAAATAAAGAATAAAATCTCTTCGGCGTTTCCCTATTTTCATCATGATTATTGTGGCGAAAAATACGAAAAACAATCGCAAGAAAACCAATATGATGCAGATTTCTAAAAAATGAATATCCTGAATCCATAAGAGAAAAAACCATAGTGGAAAGTCTAAAAACCTCTAAAAAGTACCGAACTGCTTAAAATCAGGATTAAAATTATTTAGGAATAGTTCCACACATATTTGCAATTAGATGAAGAAGGTTTGAGGTATGCCGTGAGCCGGGATCGAACCAGCGACCTTATGATCTTCAGTCATACGCTCTCCCAACTGAGCTATCACGGCGTATCTATGGGATTGGTTTGGTTTATATAAGTATTTCAGGTCAAACACAATTTTTAGAGTTACTTCGTAAGAAATACTTCAGAAATTATGAATAGAAATGAAATTTCGCAACTTACACAAGGAAGTATAAATAATAGAGATAAAATTATGATACTGTAATTTCCTTGGAAAAAATGTCATTTTCAGCATGGTTTAAGTCGTTGAAGCTTACAGAACTTGTTTCCATAGTCATAACTATGCTGATGCCGGCAATTGTAACATTTGTCTGGGTATCTTTACCACTTCTTCTCCTGCAGCTTAGAATAAACCTCGTCTTCCTTGGGGTTGTTTATTCCATAGGGATACTTGGTGGGCTCCTTATAAGGATACCATTGAGATTCTACATGGAAAGGGGAAGAACCGACATTCTCCCTGTAATGGCATTCCTTTTCGGCGGCATTTCACTGGCAATGTTCTATATTTCCAGGAGCCTTGCATCCATAATTCTTGCGTTCCTTGTTCTCTCAATATCACATGCAATGTACAGGGCTGTAAATGGGCGTAAACAGGAAAGAAATCTGAGAAACACAGAACCAATGAGGAAT
>DAICVC010000045.1:0-28427 GCA_027372655.1 Thermoplasmatales archaeon
ATAACATATGTTTATGTTTAAACACCATATTAATATTCACGCACCCATCAGTAAAAGTGCTCTATTGCTCCCCATCTAAAGTATTTCCCTAAAAAAATAAGCAAATTCTTGTCCGTTCAGTTGTAACCCTACATTTCATAATTCAGTAAATCCCGAATACAATTCTTGTAGCCTCTAAGATTTTGTGAAATTCTTTCTCGGGTACATCGCCCAATCTCTTGATTAATCTTTTTTGAGATGCTGACCTCAGCTGGAGCAAATCCACAACCGATCTCTTGGATAAGTTGTTTAGCGGATCTGGAAAAAGATCAACCATCCATGGAACAGCGTTGTAATGTGTTTTGTAGTCTGTAACTGGGGCTATAACTTTCAAGGGTAAAATTCCAATTTCATTACTGCTTATGATAATACAAGGCCTGATTTAGTAATCTCAGCACCTATCGTTGGGGAGAGATTCACCAACCAAATTTCCCCTTGCTTCAATTCTCACACTCACTCCACGAAATCTTGGGAATCCAAAGAGTTTAGAGATTTCAGTTCTTCGTCTGACTCGTAATATTTCTTTAATTTTTCGGCATTCTCCATTATTTCTCTTTTCTTGTCGTTCATCGCTTTCTCCCTAACTGCCTGCGCTAAAAACTCAGATTTATTTTTCTTATTCTTAAGTATTTCTGAGATGTCATCAGGCAAGGTTACATTAAGCCTCTGAGTTGACACACATAATAATGTGCATCAAATATACGTATTTTTCGGCACCTTTTTGTGGATGCAATATCAAGTGAATAATGCATTTTTGCTAAAACTTAACTCTAAACTAATTGGTTATTCAGGGTGGAAATAAAATAAGAGATGCAACTTTATCGCTAAAGACAAGAAGAGATGAAACTAAAGGACTTCCTATCGAAATGTCAGTAAAAATTAGACTGCACACAGAAGAACAATTTTATTTTATTCTAACAATTTTCCCTTGTGGACCGCATTCACTTAAAGCAATAAGGAAATCCTTACTGATCAACTTCATTATATTTTTTTATATTCTATCCTTTAACCAAAAAAAGTTTTTGATGTGTATTAAAGAAATACTCTTTATTTCACACACTTATACGTGTGTGTTATTATGGGAAGCAGAAACATTTCAATTTCAGATGATGAGTATTTTAGGTTAAATAGTCTCAATGGGAAAATGAGAATTTTACTGATGTAATCAACAAGCTAACCAAGAAAGTATCCATACTTGAATTCAGAAGCACCCTAAGTACAGAGGAGACCGATGCCATACTTGAGAAAATACAAGAGACCGAGAAGTTAAGCAAAGTCAGATTTGACCATATTTCCAGGAAGGTCTTTAGGTAAATGATAGTGGACAATTCCTTTTTGATAGACTTAATGAGGAATGACAATGATCCCATACGGAAAGCTGAAATAGTTGAAGCCGAAGGTGATCAGATATGTATAACGACCGTCTCTGTTTTCGAACTTTATTTTTGGTTTGGTTTTAGAAAAAAACGTGTCTTGGAGCAATAGAAAATTCAAAGGGTTCTTGAAAATCTTGAAGTTTTTAATTTGAATTTTGAAGCGGCTAGGGAGGCAGGGGAAATATATTCGTATAAAAGAAAGAAGGGTTTAACTGTTGATCCTGAAGATGCAATGATTGCGGGTATATGTAGAGTGAATGATGAGGCAGTGCTTACAAGAAATATAAACCATTCCCCGGAATTGATGGAGTCACGGTTGAATCTTACTAACCTTTCAGGAACAATTCTGTTGCCTTTACTTTTGAATTTATCCCTATTTCGTGCTTTTCATATCAATTTTCAGTATTCGCTTGAGACTTTAATCATATCCCGATCGATCCATTTTTAGTAACAAACAAAATTGAGGATTTTTAACAAAGAGCTTTTGTCATTGTTCTTTATCGTTCTGTAGCCGTTAAAGGTTTTCCATTTTTTTCGAATGAACAGGCAGATGCCCCATGAAAAAGTTCTCTACCTTCCCGTTAATAATCACTTTTCTGGAACCGTCAACCCTCTCAAGATAGCCTAGATTCTCCAACCCTTTCAGTAAAGAGGAGCCCAATGCTCCACCGAGGTGAAACCGTTTAACGGTCCAATCCATGCACGAGTATGCAAAAATTCTCCTCCTGTTCTTTCGGAGAGGTATTTTTATCCCGAGGTAAGCCAGCCCAACTTCCCCATCTGTCGTAAGCGTTAGCATCTTGCTCCCTTCACTTTCACGCAAAAGCCATTTCCTAGTTAGGAGTTCATCAAGAAGGCGGACTCCTTCAACTCCAGCTAGATGATCGTAGCACGTTCGAGCAAGATGCAATTCACTAACTAAAGTGCTTTTTCCCCTGAATGGGGGATAGTTGTTTTCATCCTTTGCATGCATGATCCTATCTAACCAATCAACCAGTTCCTCAAACCCCTCTGGGATCAGTCTGTATATCCTTTCCCGCCCCAATGGATAGGACTCAACAACATTGGCACTTAAGAGAATTGCAAGGTTTGAAGATACCATAGGTTGAGATCCGCCGGTCAGAAACATAATCTCGCTCACTGTTCTGGGCGCATCGGCTAAACTCTCTATGATTTTCTTCCTTAGAGGATGTGAGATTGCTCTAGTTAAACTTCCCATTTCCAGTCCCAATGCCCACCCTCATATCATCCTAAAAACTAATCGATATATCTCATTTTTCATATATTTCAGCAATTTATAGTAATGGCTCATCTTCACACTATCATGAAAAACGACTTGAAACGGGACAATGAAGAGTATGGAAATTCGAGGACGCATAATCAGGACGAACATTTTACGGCTTCAGAGAATGATGGACATATGGACGTCAAGCCTAATGTCCTTTACTTCGGAACGCCTGTCGTTCTCATATCCTCCGTTGACAAGGAAGGTAACATTAACCTTTCACCCATGTCGTCAGCATGGGCTTTAGGATATAATGTTATACTTGGACTCAGCGCCGTAGGAAAGACTATTGAAAACTTAAATGAGACCAGGGAACTGACCCTAAACTTTCCTGACATAGGCTTGTGGGAGGCTGTTGAAAACCTTGCTCCTTTAACAGGTAAGAATCCGGTCCCTCCGTCCAAGGCTGATAGATACAGATATGAGAGCAATAAATTCAATGCTTCCCATCTGACTACAGAGAGCTCAGATATTGTTGGACCTCCACTGGTAAAGGAATGCCCCATTCAGATGGAGGCTATCGTGAAGAATATATATCCATTTTACCAAGGAAAAGAAATTGCCTTCATAGTGGAGGCTGCAGTTGTGAAAGTACACGCAAGCAAGAACATAGTTTTGGACGAAAGGCACATAGATCCAGTAAGGTGGAAACCGCTGATCTATTCTTTCCGGCATTATTTCTCTTTAGGAGAGCATTTAGGTAAAACTTTTAAATCAGAAACGTGAAAATTGGGTTAAAAGGAGATAGTTATTGTGGTGTCAAGAGTTTATAAATTTATTTTTATCAGCTATAATATAATTGGGATCATCACTAATCTAACAAGTTGTCGCAAATGATAGGTTTTTGGAAAGTGCCTTGTCTATCCTGAGCACCTGATTCAGTACTGAAACACTTAACTATAGTAGAATGGTCAAAAATTTTCCCATCACTGACATGAATTATCTTTCTTCAAATAGTCTAAACCGATAATAAAATCTGTTTCTCTGAGTTATCTTATCTTTCGATGAAAATAAAGAAGTAAAAATCATTTTTTCATTATTTCGAAAAGAAGCCTGTTCCTTCCCCCAAACTCTTCAACAAACACCTTGAAAGTACCTATATCTGATAGTTTCATCAACCGTTTTATGCTTCCTTTTGTGTGATTATATGTAGGCATTGCCTCGTATCCGTCTATAAAATTTTCTTCTATCGGTCCGCTTGACCTGTGATTTCTTACCTCGACAATTGCAAGTCCTCCTCTCTTGAGTACTCTGAATATTTCAGTGATTGCCTTTACTTGGTCCTGAATTTGTACAAGTTCACTAAAGGAATTCCACATACAGATTACAGAATCAAATGATCTATCTTCATAGGGTAGGCTTCTCATGTCACCCACTCTGAATTCAATGCTGAGATTTCTTTTTCTCGCCTCTTCTTTACCCTTTTCAATAAAAATCGAAGTTATGTCTATTCCCTGCACCCTATACCCCATTAAAGCCAAAGGGATAGAAAACCTCCCATATCCACATGCCAAATCTAGGATCTTCCAATCCTTCTTTAACAATCTAGTCAGATAGGTTAGTTCATTTTCTGTTATAACAAAACTCTTTATTTTCGATAACCATTCGAATCCTAGCTCTGTGTAGAATTCCATTGGAGTTTTTGTGGTCATAGATGAACCAACCATATTCTCAAATAAATTATATTTTTCGGAATGCTTTTTAAACATTCTTTTTTGGAGACATTAAACCAGCGTAAAGCTCGGATGTGGGAAATTAATTTATATATCTAATCATTTGTTTCTTAAGAGTGAACGAATAACTTGTTCTATTTCCCCGGAGGACCTGCCATATCCTCTCGACAAAGAATTTTGGGAAAACACGAATATTTGATACCATGGAACAAGCAGCGTATACTCCGAGAAGATTGAAGGCAATGGATGAGGTCTTATAGATTTGCCGTTCTCCATTACTAACGTGAAAAGAATTATAGAGATATTTGATACAATACGTGTTGCAGCAACACTACGGGACTTCCCAGATTATTTTGATAGAACTTTAGCAAGCTTTCACCATGAAGAGCAGAAAATAGTAATTTCAGAAAAAGTCAATTAGTCTTACAAGAGATTATTGGAGAGCATGGAATTACTCAATGAACGTTGGTGGAGAATCTATTACTGCACTGCTAAGTGCTTATGAATATTTTCCAGATCTCGTAAACGAAAAGAAATGTCACAATGATCATCGAAAAAGACTGCAATATGGTATTGATAATTTTAACAAATGATATAATAAGTGAGTTGTGCAAAGTGAAAGGTCAACATAAGTTGAATTTGAAAACTTGAAGGATTGCCAGAGAAATTTTGAAGATGTGTCCTACTTAAGGATCTGCTAAAATGAGGTGGATGGCATCAAAGAAAAATACCGCTGAATAGTTGAAGATAGTTTTCCAGTATTATACCTGGTGGAATACAACTCCCCTGAGAATATAACCGAAATTGATGGTAAAACCACATAAGTCGAAAGATTGGCAATGTACACAGAGGCAGTAGTAATAGGGGATGGCATCTTACCTGGAAAGATAATTGCTAGAATTGATTTTCCAGCAGGAATTTCAGAATATTACGATCTTCTTTCGACCGTTGTGTGGAAAAGAAACTTCTTCCCTGGCGACATTGGGAGGGTGGTTATCGTCTTTTGAGTTATAATACGAATGTTACGTTACAATAGCCTTCCCAGTCTGTTAACTTCCGTATTCATGCACGATGTTCGCCGAAAATTAATTCAAACTTCAAAGTCCATCGGAATGGCATGTTAGAAGTTGAGAACTCGCTATTCTTGGGAATTTGAAAACTTACCCGCTAACCATCCTCCGAAACCCAATGCCCAGAGTAATTCAGGATATACGATCATGCGTTCCATTCCTCCAGCCCCAAGACCCAAGTGCACATCTCTCGTGTACATGATCAGAAATATTAGTGAAAATGTTCCTAAAATTGCCCAGATCAATGACAAGGAGTTTCTTGCCTTGTACAGAATGAAGTATGGGGCTATGGCACCCATTAAAAACACAAGGGTAGCAGAGATGAAATGCGGTCTTCCAGTGGTTTCTGGAAACATACCAACACCAATGGCCCCAATCCCTGCTAGAATTATAACTACAAGTAGGGCAGGAGAGAATTTCCTTAGGAGTATCCCTGCGGAAATGAGAGCCAATCCCATCAAGATTATGGATGTATTGAAAATATAGGCAGTCTTTCCTACACCAAGATCACTGATATAATTGGTCGAGACACTGTAATGTGGGTACAACAGTTCAGCAAGCAACATTAGAAGGAAGAACTGTGTGGTACCAATGAACAAAATAAAACCAGCCATCCTCAAACTTTTATTGTCTTTCTTTTGCACGGTTCACCTATGTCTTTGAATTTATTAAATTTAATAGATTGATTTGTTAGGAAAAACAGCATTAAATTAGATTTTATCCAATCTATTCTGCCCCGCGAGATTCTGATCCGTATAGGATATCATACATCTGTGAGAATATCCCCTTTTTCTCCCTAAGTTCTTCAAATGTTCCGCTCTCCTCTATTTTACCATCCTGTACTACAACTATCTTATCCACGAGTGAAATCATCGAAAACCTGTGTGTTATCAGGATTAATGTCTTATCCATTGCAAACTTCTCCAGGCTCTGAAAAATGAACCTTTCAGAGTAGGGGTCTATGTTTGAGGTTGGTTCATCCATGATGATTATCTCCGGTTTTCTGCATAGAGCCCTCAGTATTGCAATAGCCTGTTTTTGACCTTCTGAAAGACTTCTTCCCATCTCCCCTACATTGGTATTCATTCCGTCAGGTAATTTTGAGAATATTCTGTCAAGACTAAACTCCTTTGCAATATTTTCTATTTCTGATTCACTTTTATTTGGATCAGAAATCTTCACATTTTCGAATACTGTCCCTCTAAATAGAAATGGCTCCTGCAGTACTGGCGAGATTAAATTCCTATAAGATGAGGTTTTTATTTCATTCAGATTTCTTCCATCCAACAGTATTTCCCCTCTTTGTGGGGAATAAAACTTCATAATGAGATTTGAAAGCGTAGTTTTGCCGGCCCCTGTGTGCCCTACTATTCCAATGTTTTCCCCCCTCCGTATTACTAGGTTTATATCTTTTAAAGCATCAGAGTCCTCGTAAGCAAAATTTACATTTTTCAGGATGATTGAGTCCTTTAGACCATCTACTGTAAAGCTGCCGTCTGTTGTTGCCTCCTTCTTACTGTCGATAATTCCGTAAATTCTTCCTACCCCCACAATTGAGGACTGGTATGAGTTGTATAGCTGGGATATTTGAATTACCGGATCGAAAAATTCTTGGACATAAAGGATAAATGCTACCAGAATTCCTATGGAAATTAATCCTGCTTTCAGTTGAAGTGCTCCCTCTAAAATGACAATTGCTATCCCCACATATTCAATTACCCTTATGATTGCACCGTAAATAGCCGACAATCGTGATGCCTTAATGTTTGCATCCAGATTGTCCTGATTTAATTTGTCAAATCTGTTTTCCGTGTACCCTTCTACATTAAATGCCTTTATGCTTCTGATAGAAGATATATTTTCGGCCAGATTTCCAGTTATTGCAGCAATCGTCCTTCTTGTTCGGAGATAATTTTTCCTGACCTTTCCCTGAAGAGAAATTGTGAAAATCGACAGGAATGGCAGTACTACAAGAGCATATAAAGTTAGATAGAAGTCAAGATAAAACATAATTGCAATTGAAAGAATCACTGTGGTCATTCCTGAGATAACTGATGGAATCTGGAATGTCAGGAACTCACCTATAGTTTCTCCGTCGTTTGTCATACGACTTATCAGAAAACCTGCTTTTACCTTACTGAAAAATGAAATCGGTACGCCCTGAATGCTCTTAAATGCTCTGTCCCTTAGATCCTTAACAGTCCCCTGTGCCAGAATAGTGGAACTTGTGACTCTGAACCTGTTTGATGCGAACTGGATCAGAGCAAGTGATATAAATAACAAACTGAATTCTATGATCGTCTTTACACTCTTCGCTGTAACTCCATTTACAGCGTCGCCGATGGCCAGTGGAGAAAAGGTGGCGGCAATTGCTGTTATAATTACAGATACAAAAATTATCGCCGTCTGCTTCCTGTTCTTGATAATATCCCTAACCATTCTTTTAAGGGCTGCCCTCCCCTTAAGGGTCCTGATATATCTTTCTTCAATATCCTCATAGGTCGGCTTCATTCTTGAACCCCCCCACTTTTATATCAAAGTTCAGCCCTTCTACTGCTAGATCATCCATTAGTGATAAATTGCCGTCCTCTAACTTATAAACACTCGATGCATATTTCATTGCAGAATACCTGAGTGAAACAAGTATTACTGTAATCCCTTCTATATTCTTGGTTATCCTTGAAAAAATTTCCAACTCTGTTTCTGGATCTACACTAGAAGTTGCATCATCAAGTACAAGAATCCGAGGTCTTGAAGCAATGGCTCGTGCCAGGGCAACCCTTTGTCTCTGTCCACCCGATAGCGTTATTCCTCTCTCACCAAGAAGAGTTTCGAATTTCTCTGGAAGTTTTTCAATAAAGTCATCCACCCTTGCGATTTTAGCTGCCCTTTTGGCCATGTCCTCACTGACATAGTCTCTTCCGAAAACGATGTTTTCCATAACTGTTCCTGATAAAAGGTTAATCTCCTGTGGCACTATGGCAATATACCTCCTTAAAGATTTGAGAGGTATATCCGTTACTTTTACCCCCCCTATCAAAATTTCTCCATTCTTTGGATCTTCCAGACGGGGAATCAGATTAACCAGGCTGCTCTTTCCTGATCCAGTTTCACCGGTTATGCATATGAATGATTCTGCAGGGAATTCTGCATCTACGTCTTTTAGTATTGTCTTTTCCCCCCTTTTGTATCCAATAGCCCTCAAACTTATACCATTCCTCTTGGGAAAATCACCATCTGTAATGACATCCTCGTCCATTTCTCTGTCAAGAACTCCCTTAATCCTGCCTATTCCCGCCCTTGCATTTTCAGAGAAAACTATCAGTCTCCCCAGAAAACTCACAGGAAATGTAACAAGAGTAAAAATTTGAACTGCAGCCACAAGAGATCCAACTTGCGCCCCCGCAATTATTGACTCGTATCCGCCGTAGAAAATCACTGCAGACGCAACTGCACTGATTATAAAAGGCATCAAATTATTGTAAAAACCACGCAGATCGGCCACATCTAAATATTCTCCGTAGTAAGTGTCTGTGATACCTGTGAATTTATCGATTTGTGGGTCCTCAAGAAGATATGATCTGACAGTCCTTTGCCCTACTATATTTTCCTGGATACTCTCAGTCATTACACCGTAGGTTTCCCTGATTTTCATCCAGTGTGGTCTCTGTTTTCTTTGGAAGATTATACCTATGTAAATCAGGATTGGGACAGCCGCAAAGAAGAATAAGGAAAAATATACGTTTAAGTAAGCAAGATAGCCAATCGCAAATATTATAATCAGAATTGTTGGAATTAACTGTGATAGGGAGTTCATTATAAAATTCCGACTTGCATCAATGTCCATTGTCGTTCTGGAGAGGAGATCCCCTGACGTTTTGTCACTGAAAAATCCTGTTTTTTTCATCACAAGACTGTTAACAACTTTTTTCCTCAGGTTGTAAGCATAAATCTGACTTATGTATTGAGCCCCGAAATTCACCACGAAAGAAGAGATTGCAGAAATAATTGCAAGAATTATAATGTATTCAATTCCAATATATGTCAGATTGTAATTCTTTGCAACGAGTGAATCAGTGATTCCTCCGATCACAATTGGCACGTAAAGCCTGGTGGCAGTTGTTAGCACGGCGAAAGAAATTATAAGATAAAGAACCCATTTCTTATCCTTAAGATAATTTCTTGAAAAAAGGAGTGGTTCGAATAAACCTTTAATTTTATTCAAAAAACTTTTTCTTTCGTCGCTCAAAATGAACCATTATGCCATTTTAAATTTTAACCCTTTTGTTACAAAAAAAAGGATTTTACGAGTTTAGTGAGTTATACTTAAGTGAAATTTGTTTCTCTGCTATATAATTTATGGGAAAAACATTTATTTCATTAAAATGACAATCCAAAACACGAATTTCCAAGAAATAAGAATGATAAATATTGCTATATATATGAAAATACTACACTTTTGTGAATTCTACATTAAGCAGTGAAAAGTTGTCCAGAACTCAAATTGGACAGATAATGTCGGCTTTTTCTGGATGGCTAATGGACGGATATACTTCCATTGCATATCTTGTGGTAGCGATCACTTTTTCAAATGTCTTCTTTCCTGCAAAATTTTCTCAGGCTCTTTTACTCATCTTTCTAGGTTTGGTAGTAGGATCAGTTGCAAGACTGATCGGTTCCTTAATTCTTGGAAACTTCCTTGGAGACAGGTTGGGAAGAAAGAAAATGCTAATATACTCAATCATGGGGTTTTCTTTTTCTTCGTTTCTCATTGCGTTTATCCCCACCTATAAAACAGTAGGATATCTGGCTACAGTAATTCTTTATTCCCTCCTTTTTGTAGTGGGCTTGTTTGCAGGTGCCGAATATGCAGGTGGAACTGCGCTTTCGATGGAGTCTGTACCTCAGAAGAAAAGGATGCCAGTTGGCGCATTTGTGCAGAGTGGTTATGGAGTGGGCTATTTTTTGATCTTGTTAGTTGCAGCAGGTTTTACGGGATATTTTGGGCAAGCGCAATCCACCAATCTTGTGTGGAGGGCATTGTTTGCTACAACAATAATTCCTGGAATAATTGCACTTGTTATACGACTTTCCAGTAAAGAAAGCCCAGTATTTGATGAAATGAAAAATAAGAACGAAATTGAACATATTCCTGCAGAAGGAATGCTCAAGCAATGGTATGCGCTTTTAGCAGCATTATTTATTGTTGTAGGTCTTCTTTTACTGAACACCATTACACTTGGGTTTTATCCTACTCTTATTCCGATGCTTTATCCTATACTTTATGGAACAGCAACAAATGATTTATACAACTCCTATATCAATTTAATATCGCTTTTTGGAGTATGGATAGGCGGTTTTGCTGCGTATATAATATTCAGGAGAAGGGCCACTCTTCTGTTGTTCTCAACAATTTTCTTAATATCAATTGTACCGTTATACTTGCTTGCTATGTCAGGATCAGTATTTCTAACAGTACTGGCATTTGCAATACAAGCGTTTATAGAGGCGGCTATATTTTCAACAATACCTGCATATCTCGCAGAGGTTTTTCAAAAAACCCACAGGGCTACAACCATAGGTGTTGTGTATAATGGTGCAGCTGTGCCAGCTAGTTTCGGAATCTCTGCCGTATTGTTATTGGGAGGTCATGGCTTCTTCAACAGCGATTCAATTTCATGGTTATTGTTTCTCTTCATAGGTGCAATAATATTAATCATTGGAATAATAATGTCAAAGGAATCAAGCAACTTGAAAAATGACCCAATATTGAATTAATTTTTTAAAAATCTCACAGATTTTATTACTTCCGATGGTAAGACGATTCTCTTTGATTTGAATTCGACTGAGTTCTCGTCTACTTTTTTTAAACTTATCCCAGGAAGAAGTTCAATCCCCTCAAGATATTTTAGAACGGATGGAGTTTCAAATATTACCCTTCCAAATTTATAGTCTTCCCCAGTTCTCATTGAAGCGAATAGATACTCATTTTCGTGTTTCACGAATCCATTTCTGTCCGGAATTGGATTTCCATGTGGACAATGGTCGCATTGATATTTTTTGCACACCTTTTCAATAATTTCTTCAGTCATTCCGTGCTCTATGCCCATTGCCTGATCATCAAGATCTGACCATCTCATCTCTAAACCTTTCCATAGTAGTATTTCCGCAACCCTGTGTTTCCTGAGAAAAGCATTTGCCTGTAATTTACCTGTAGTTGTTAATTTATATTTCCCTCTAGCATGCCTATAGACATAATCTCTTTCCAGCAGTATGCTAATTTCGTCATAGGCGCTCTGCCTTGAGGAACCGAGAATTTGAGAAATGTTGATGAGAGATGCATAGCCTTTATACTCCGTTAATTCGTGAATGGTTTTAAGATAATCTTCTGTCGTGACTGAGAGAGGCACAGTCATCTAGATTAATTTTACATATTAATTTTGTTCTATCGATATGTTGGACTGTCAGGCGACACCCATTGTCAACTACCCACCCCTAAACAGTAGAACAAAAATCATCTCCTGAAGGGCTATTTTCTGAGTAAAGACTGATTGCGAATGGGTTTGTCTTGATGAGATTTGAGGCTATGAATGCCCTGAGAACAATCCTCTCTTATCTCATAACAGATTTACGCTGTATTAAAACATTTCATTTATTATACGGCTCAGTTTCTGTTCATTTAGAATTCTATCATTACGTAATATTTTCCCCTATCTTGAATGGGCTTGCATGATATCCCCATTTTTCTGATGGACTCGGCACTGGTTTCAGCTTCATATTCGTTTTTAAATTTAAGATAAAGGGAGTTAAAGCCAAATTCTGGCACTTCCTGTTGATCAACAACAAATTTCTTCAATTTTTCCATTAAAGTCTCAAAACCATTTTGGTCGATTGAAATATCTCCTCTTTTAATCTTTTGAGTTCCGATGTTTATTATTCCATCTAATATTGATTGGTCGGCTTTTTTACCTAATTTTTTTGTGCTCTTTGTTCTTGCACCTGTAGCGAAGAGAAATAGGCCCACCACCAGCAAGGGTAACAAAAATATGTGACCAAGCAGATTTCTTGGAGTGTAAAAATAAATTCCTGTGTAAGCTGCTATGAATAGAATTCCAGCGCCAACAGAGGTTATTTTCATAAAGATGTTAATGGGAATGATTTATTTATAATATTCCAAAATTTCTCATTTGATATCCTGACATTCTTCTAGGACAGGGAGGTTAGATCGCTAATTCTGATGACCTTGTCGACTGTTGCCAGAAAGCCATCTAAATATTTAAACGAGTTTTATCCATTACGGATCGATTTAGACAGATGGCAGACCCAGCACTAACGTGCAGAAATAGTCAAAGTGTTGTTTTTACGGAAAATGTAAAACATGGTAAGTGAAGGTAAAGATATTTTAAAATGTCTGGTAATGTCTCAGTGCATGAATGAAGATTTGTCTATCCTTAATCGTGAGATCATGGACTGTAAGAAGTGCAGTAGACTCGTTGAATTCCGAAACTCAGTACTAAAGGATACCAGAAAATACGCGAACGAGATATTCTGGAGAAAGCCAGTCACAGGATATGGCGCCATCATTGGTTCACTTTTGCTGGTTGGGTTGGCTCCTGCAGCTTCTGGTGCAAACAGAACTGGAAGGGTTTTTACAGGAGATAAGAGCTCAGAATTCCTCATGGAATGCCTGTATTCTGCAGGAATAACAAGCATGAATAGTTCGTTAAAAGCTGATGATGGCTTAGAATACATCAATACTTACATATCTCTGGCTGTCAGGTGTGTCCCTCCTGAAAATAAGCCAGATAAACGGGAAGTTGACAATTGCCTTTCTTTTCTGGAAAGAGAAATTAGACTCATGAAAAACCTTAAGGTGATATTATGCATGGGAAAGCTGGCCTTTGACTCCACAATTTCCGCTCTTTCACGACTCGATTTTAATGTAAAGGGATTTAGGTTCTCCAACGGCTTTGTTCAAAAGACTGGAAATTTGGTAATAATGGCTGTTTTTCACCCCAGCCCAAGGAACGTAAATACAGGAAGAATTACCAAGGATGAATTCACAGACATTTGCAAAAAAGCGAAAAAATTCTCCATTGAATAATTGAATCGTTCGATGTCCATGGGACATTAGGATTTTAACGAAAACCTACATTGAATGTAAACTTCAATATATATAAATAAAAAACCCCAATAAGGTATTTATGCACATAGTTGCAACCTCCAGAACTATAAATTTAGCAGGAATGATCAATCAAAAGATTGACGGAACATTACACGAAGTTGAGAAAAAAAGATTTCCAGATGGAGAGATGTATGTCCGAATCAATGGAAGTTTATACCAAAAGGAAGTGACTGTTGTGGGAAACACAAATAATGAAGAGGAACTATTGGAGTTACAGTTTATTCTTGATGCGGTTAAGGAACAAAAGCCATCGGGGATTACTGTGCTTGTTCCCTACTTCGGATACGCAAGGCAGCATATGGTATACAAGCCTGGAGAGGCAATTTCGGCAAGAGTTATAATGAATCAAATCTCGGAGGGTGTCCAGAAAATCGTTACTGTGAACATACATGATACATATTCTTTCAAATTTACTAACACTGAATGCGAAGACCTGCACGTTTCTGGGGATATTGCCAAGAAACATAAAAATAATTCAATACAGCTAGTAATGGCACCGGATGACGGTGCATACAAGCTTGCCAAAGAAGTGGGTGAGGTTCTCGGATGCAACAGTAGTTTTATGAATAAGAAAAGAATAGATTCAACAACGGTGCAATACGATATGGATCATGTGGATGCTAAGGGACTCAATGTGCTTCTGGTGGATGATATAATTTCAACGGGTGGGACCATATTGAGGTCGTCAGAAATCATAAGAAAATCTGGGGCAAGCAAAATATTTGTTTCGGCTGTTCATGGCCTTTTCATAAATTCCTCTGACGTCAAGATAAATGAAGTCTGTCATGGACTATCGGTTACAAACACATTAACGTCAAGATATAATACCATTGACATATCAGAGAGTCTGGGTGCATATCTGAGGAGATGAAATAATGGAAATTGAGGTAAGATCATGTTTTTCCCACGGTTCATTTAGGGGGGATGCATGCCCTGAATGTGGCGAAAAAGGGAAAGTATTGCTGTATCCCGATGAGGTTGAAGGCCTAGGAAAAGTTCTGGCAGGAATGCTCAGGCATTTCCCCGAAAGATATGGGATAAGGCTTACGCCAAATGGCTATGCAAAAATATACTCCATCATACCTGCCATAAAAGCACAGAGACATAGGTATGGCTTCATAACTCCGTTGCATATTGAGGCTCTATGCTCAACTGACGAGCGTGGAAGATATGAGTTAAATGAAAGGGGAGAAATAAGGGCAACTTACGGACATACCATACCAATTGATTTAAGCGATTTACCTACAGATGATATTCCAAAAACTGCTTATTATCAAACAACTGATGAAGAATTTTCAATATTAAAGGAAACGGGAATTTTCCCTTCCGATAAAACATATATTCACCTGTCGGATAATTACAGAAAAGCCTTCATTTCAGGTCTTTTTCACGTTGATGATCCAAAAATCATTGGGATTAACTGTGAAGCAATGTCCATGGAGGAACCAATTTATAAAGCTTCCAGGGAAGTGCTTCTGACAAAGCAGATTTTACCAAATTTCATCTTCGATCTTCCTAAAGAAGATGTTAAGCCGACAGAAGAGGAAAATTCTGAAATAAAATCATACAGAGAAAAAAGAGAACGAAAACTTATGGGAGAGAGGAGTTCGTAACTTTATCCCTATTCAACATAATAAAATCCCTAGCGGCGTTTATTCCCCTGAGTGCCGCTTGGTAGATATCATACTGGTTTCTTTCTATTTTGCCGAAATATTTCTTACTCGTGTCGAATTCCTCGAAATGTATCCCAGCATTTTCCATGAGTTTTCTTGATTCTATCTGTCTGTGCCTGTCAAGGTTTCTGAGACTTCTTTCCGTGATGTATATTCTATGTGTCTTTGATAATTCCAGTATCTTGTCGAGATGCTCGTATATATTGCTGTCAATGTGGATTTCATTTTCGATTTTATTGATCTCAGGATATTTTTGGAATCCTGGAAGAAATATGTCAACCTCTTTTGAATTCTTCTTTGTGCTCAAAACAACACTGATTCCCAGTCTCATAGTCTCCATTTTGTAAAAATCAAGTAACTTGTTTATTTCTCCTGCCTTGTTTATCTCGTTATATTCGTTCAGTTTTCCTCCTATTTTTCCTTCTTCTTCATAGAGTGTGACATTATATCCGGTTTTCCTGAGATAGATTGAACATTCTAAACCCGAAACACCTGCCCCTGCAACGGAAACCTCTCCGCTTGAGATTTCTTCATTATAATGTGTTTCGTTTCCAGTTATGGGATTTACAGTACACCTAACCTGACCAAATGAAAGATCTCTGCAACCCTGATTGCACCTAATGCATGGTCTTGGTGTGATTCCATTCTTCAATTTAATGGGAAAAAATGGATCTGCCAGAGCCCCACGTGCCATGCTGACCATATCGCTCTTTTCTAAAGCCCTTTTCACTGAATCCAGGTTCAGAATAGATCCTACCGCAATGGTCGTCAATCTGGGTTTCCTTGGTAACTTCATTCCAATATGATTATACGGAGAAAAGTATGACGCGGATGATCCTGGAGGTGCCATTCGTCCTGCTGAAAGATGTACATAATCCAGGTTTTTCAGGGATTCAGCAACTCTTAATCCATATTCGGAATTATAGCCGTCCACTTCATCCTCATATTGGCTCAGCCTGATTCCAACTGCCATGGACGTTTCCTCCCTAATAGAATTTATTATTTCCTGAGGAAATCTCAGCCTTCCTTCGAAATCCCTTCCATACTTATCAGTTCTTTTGTTAAGAGAGGGTGATAGAAACTCCTGGAGAAGATAGGCATGGGCTCCGTGAAGTTCAACTCCATCAAAATTAGCCATTTCTGCTATTTTTGCGGCTTTGAGGAAAGCTTCCCTGATTTGTTCCAATTGATCTTCTTTCAGTTCCATAGGAATTTTTCCTAAATAAGGAACTTCAGATGGAGCAAAGGGACGTTCGTTTCCATTTGTCAGTGCTTTTCCTCCTGCATGAACCAATTGGGCGAATATTTTTGATCCATGGGAATGAATTCTTTCGGTTAGTCTTTTCAGGCTTGGAACTTGATCCAAAGATACAAAAGAAAGTTGATTTCTTGATCCTTTGCTAAACGGTGAATCTATGTGTGAATACTCTGTTATTATTAGTCCGTATCCGCCTATTGCCCGTTCTTCTAGATATGCCTGATGTATATCGTTTGTATAACCATTAACATCCGCCAGATTTGAGATCATTGGTGCAAGAGCGAATCTGTTTTTGATTTCTACATCTCCGATCTTAATTGGTGCAAATGGGTCCATAATTCGTTATTCTGAACTTTTATAAATGAATTAAGTCTTTAAGTTGTTGTTTTCACAGATCCTTGGATGGTTTTATTTGGAGTTGCGATCATTCTCTGGCATGCTCTGCATCACAAAGGATTGGATGTTCCTGCTTCATCAACAGTGACTCCTTTATTTATTTCAAATATCTTGCTTAATCTCTCATTCCATTGAACATCAACAACTTATCAGGCTTAAATTCTCATATGCCATGTGAAATTATTTTTGATTCCATTAAACTGGAAAAATGTTAGGCAATTCATCCATATCGCAGGATCAGTGGTTTTCTCGTTCGTAAAGTTGTAATTCTAACAATTTTCTACAGTTAACTTTTTATTTGCTCAAAGTTTACCCGATTAAGGGGCTGTGGGGTAGCTTGGTATCCTACGGGCTTTGGGAGCCTGAGACTCCGGTCCAAATCCGGGCAGCCCCATTTATATAAATCACGATGAATTTTTATTGAATAGTAGAAATATTAAACCAGGCTGTTACGTTGAAGGTTTTATGTTTATATTGTTGAAACGTCCATTTTCCAGTGTTTTCACATAAAAATTTCCTTATCATCAGTTATTATGTCTTATTTTTTCTTTCAAGATCTATTCAAGATTTGGTTTTTCCACTTCGCTTAGCTTTGACATGACTTCTCTGTCACTTATTGCCCCTACAGCCTTTCCCTGATCGTCAATAACCGTTAGTGTGGATACCCCATTCTCCTTGAGAATTCTTATTGCGTCAGCAACATTTTCGTTTGATTTTATGTTTACGGATTTTTCCAAATGAACCTGCCTGACGTATCTTGCATTCAGCGCGTTTTTTGGAAGTAGAAGTAAATTGATAACCTCAATCCTTCCAACTGGCATATTATTTTTGTCCACAACAACTGCAGCCGGTAGTTTTGACTTCAGGAGCTTTTCCAGTACATCACTTAAATTTTCATTTAATCCAACTATCGCCTGGCTTTCCTTATTGAGAGAGTCTCCAACAGTTATGCTCATCAGATTTTGTGCCACTATAATCCCTTCCCTGCTGACATCCACTTCATTTGGAGTCTTTCCAACTATTCCCTTTACCTCAGAGAGTATGAAACCTATTACTATCCAAACGAGAAAGACCATGGTGTAATCTGGTACAGTTGAATATGCGGAATAAATTAAGACAACACTGCTGATAACTGCTCCAGTTGTAGCAAGTATTAACTCCTTGAAATCTGCGAAAATGCGGAATAAGCTGTCGTTTGCTTTTTTCATTAGTCTCTTTCCACGCCTATACCCGATTCTTATCAGCGAGAAATTGGCACTCACGTGAATGAATAATCCACCCAGTGATGCGATTGTTCCCAGTATTACGAATGAAGTTTCTGACCCAACGGACAAAAGCATCAGAAGTGATATGAAGATCATTAAGGCACTAGTAAATATGGTTGCCATTAGAGGCCGATCCCCGACCTTTCTTCCAAAAATCGGCAATATTGTTCTGTCGTAACCCATTCTGAACAATGTTCTTGAAGCAGCTGATCCGAAGGACAACATTGCTAGAATTGCATCATTTATAGTCGCAATTGCAACTGCATAGTAAAATAGGTAACCATCTCTTCCGAAAAAGTTTCTAATAATGCCTACTACAGGTAGTTGCGTTGACATAACTGGAGTGTTCAATATTCCATTTTGAAGAATAAGATTTGCAAAGGCGTAGATCATAAGTGTTGATAATGCACCACCTACCAAAATTACGGAAATCACACTCCTTCCCACTGTTTCTTTTGGATTCTTGACTTCTCCAGAAACGGGTGCAATCGAACCATATCCTGTGGGTATCCCCATTGCAAATAAAATTCCTAAAACAAAACCAGCACCCGATATGTGATAAATTGTTGGACTTGGAAAATAGAATTTCAGTCCTGCAATATAGAACGAGTAGATGATTATGGCAACCATCAAACTTATTTCAATTGTAACTGCAAAAATGGCATATTTTGAAGATACTCCTATCCCAATTATCAGAAATGTAACTGATGGAACCATTATTATTAGAAAAGCATAGAGAACAGGAATCCCCAATACTGTGGTAATGATAAAAATTCCCCCAACAAAATATGCCAGTCCGTAGAGAATAGAATAGAACATGTACATCCATCCAGTATCAAAACCTATTCTTGCAGAAAGCGCCTGGAAAGCATACGTATAATATCCACCTGATGAAGAAAATCTTTTTGCTAATTGAGTTACAGAGAGACCGTTCAGCAATACAAGTAAGGTCCCAATAATCATTACTATAGGTGCATTATACCCTGCGAGAGTTATTGCAAAAGCACCATAAGTAAGTATACTCAATAGTGGGGACATTCCGCCAAAGGAGAGGAAAAACACATCCTTAAATGTAAGTTTTCTCTGAAGCTCCCCATTCTGCTGTGAGACTTCAGCCATTCTTCCTTGATTCCGTTCTTCTTAATAAATTGTTTTTCATAAATGAAAAAACTATCGATAAATGATTATTCTCTGTTTTGCAGTCTTTTTTACATGTATTATGAATTACCGGATGCATTAATAGATAAAGTAAATTTAATTAGATGTAAACACTAATGAATTGATAAGAATTGGAAATTGTAGACCCAGACGCCAGAATAGCTGACTTGGTCGGACTCCTTCATGTTCTAAATCATTTGTTTGAAGATAAAACAGATCTTTTCGAATTGGAGAAGGAAATGGAAGTGGACATAGATGATCTTATGCCAATTGTCTATACGGCAGCAAATCTTGGTTTTGTAGGAACTGAACAGGGAGATATTTGGATAACTGATAAGGGAAAAAGCTTTCTTGTTTCAAATCCAAAGGCAAGAAAATCCATACTTAAGGCATCAATTATAACGATGGAACCATTTGTAACTGCCATCAGGTTGAGTAAGTTTGAGTTGAAAGATATTAAGGAAGAACTTGAAAAATCAGGTGTGCAGAAGTATAACAATCCTGCTGGAACTCATAACTTGGAAGTGACCCTGATTGAATGGGGCGTCTATTCTGGACTGATAAAGAAGGAAGACGACGAGTTCATGGCAACGGTCTGATCAAACGCTATAAATTCCCTCTTCGGCAACATATTTCTTTCGTGCTAAATCCATCATCTTCCGCGTGAAAACTATAGAATACACTGAAACAACGATCGCGAAAAGAAAAGACGCCCATCCTGCAAGAGCAATATTTCCATTCGCTGTTGCCAGGTCGATAGTTTTCATTAAGCCGGTGTGGATTTCCAGTGTTTTACCGTGCGAAATATTGGGCCAATATTCTCCGATTTCCAAACCTCCCCATGCACTGTTTATGGTTGAGGATATTCCGGAAATAAGATATGGGAAAGTTGACGGGATTATAACATATCTCATCTTCTTAAAAAAACCAAGATCTAGATTTTTCATAATTTCGCTGTATTCTGAAGGCATTGCCTTGACTCCCATCCAGAAACTGTAAAATACGTAATAGAATGTCGCTATGAATCCCAAGAATAAAACCAATCCCTCTTCAACCTGTGAGCCGAGTATGACTGCAAATAATGGATAAATCCCTAAAAAGATGAATGGGAAATAAGCGGGAACTGGGTAGGAACTAATGGTCTGAATTATGGGAATTCCAACTGCTTCTGCCTTTCTTCTGGTTGCTAATAGATATCCCAATGTGAATGCAAAAAGAATCGATATTGCTGTTATGATGAAAACGCGAATATAATCGACCAATAACTGATATAGAAGAGCGGGAGTTTGCGAGAACAGATATGACCATTCGCTATGGCTGATCGAAAACAGGAATATCACTACTGAGTAAATTATATACGCAAATATAGCAACTGCAACGAAACCTGCAATTATTCCATATGGACTCTTTCTTGGTTCTCTTGAGAACAGCTCCTCTGGATCCCTTGGGCTTCTCCTGGCCCTGTTATAGGTTGCTAATTTGCCCAGTGTATTTTCTGATAGTATTGCGGAAAATGTGGCTGTTTGTCTTATTCTGGGCTTTCCTCTTTTGATTATCGGCGCATCTGTATCAATTGTATACTTTGCCACAGCCCTGTTACCCATAGACCGAACGATGGTGATTGTAGCGATTATGAACATTCCTATGGCCAGGAATGTAATAATTAGAAGAAACATGTTTCCATCCCTTGAATATCTATCAATTGCTACTCCAATACCAAAGGTATTGTATGTTGTGAGACCAACCGTGAATACCTCGCTTACCGTGATATAGAAGAATCCATCTGAAATACTTGGAAAGAGATTTGCAACAATTCTTGGTATGGAAAATGGAATGTAAATATTTCTCAATCGCTCCCAGAAACTGAAATCGTAGTTGTCTGCGACTTCTACCATCTCCTTCGGAATCGTTTTAAATGCTTGATATTGACCCATCCATATATTCCAGACAACCGCAGTGAATACGAGAAAATCTGCTGCAAGTTCAACTCCTAACCCCCCTCCTATCCTGGTAACAAAAATTATTAGCACAATTGGAAAAAAGGAAATCACAGGAACGCTTTCGAAAACTTCGGTGATCGAAATGAATAGGTTTTCAAAAATAGCGCTCTTGATTGAAAAATAGGCGAGAAACCATCCTGAGACTATTGAAAGAAGGATGAGACCCAGAACCCTTCCCCCAGTGGCCAGAACTGTAAGCATTATGAATATGAATGGATTCACTTTTTAACCACCTTTTTTTTCGTGAGCAACCCATATAGCGTGTCCAGGTAATGGTCAAATTCTGGGTCCCTACTGCTCCTTGGTCTTTTCATGGTAATATCTATTTGGCCGACAACTGTGGCCGGGTTGTTATTCAGCACAAAAATAGTGTCACACAATTCCACAACCTCTGTTAGATTGTGAGAAACCATGATAACGGACTCAAGGGGACTATCTGGATTGAATAAGATGTTGTAAATATCCTGCCTCAGACCCTCAGCAGTGAGTTCATCAAGATGGGCAAACGGTTCATCCATCAGCAGTACCTTAGGTTCTGCTGCGAGTGATCTTGCAACTGCCACTCTTTGCCTCATTCCTCCACTCATTTCCTTGGGATAGAGATTTTCGAATCCTGTTAAGCCGACCATTTCCAAGGCTTTATCTGCCATGTCTTTCATCTTGTCCTTTGAAATTGGACGATTCTTTAATGAAAGCATAACATTTTCTTGGGCTGTCATCCATGGAAATGTTACAATGGATTGATGAACCATAGATATGAGCGGAGTTGGTCTTAATACATTTTTTCCATGTAAACTTACTGTCCCTTTTTCAGGTTTTATAAAACACCCAATTAATCTTAAAAGAGTTGACTTACCTACTCCTGAGGGCCCAACAATTGCAACATATTTGCCCCTTTCCACCTTGATATTGATATTTTCGAAGACTTTGTACCCGTTTTCGTATCTAAAGTCGAGGCCCGAAACCTCAATCGTTGTTCCAAGTAATCACCCTAAAAGGGCATTGGCTCATATTATAAAAATTGTCACGGGTTTATTGCGGATGTTTCCCGGCATTATTTCATTTTTTAGTGAGTGCGTGTTTTTATGTTTCTTTCTCCCCAATCCCTGATTGCATCAATTACTGGTTTTATTTCCGATCCCTGTCTGGTAAGGGAATACAACACAATCACTGGCTGAATTGAGACAACTTCCCTCTTCACAATTCCATTTTCCATCAAAGTTTTCAGTATCCTTGAAAGCGTCCTTGAACTTATTCCATCCGCACTTCTGAGAAGTTCATTGAATCTCATTGGATTTTCAGATAGATATCTTATGATGGTTAACTCCCACTTTCCACCTATCAACTTTATCGTCTCTACTATTGGACAAATGTCACTCTTTACCTCTGAAGTGTTTATCATGATATCTAATGTATAGCAAGTTACTATAAGTATTTTAATGTATTTTTGATATCGGGCTATGGAAACAGGAGAACTTGTAAAGTGGACATCGGATAATGCGCATTCGGAAATAGAGTTTTCAGCTAGGCACATGATGATTTCAACCGTTAAGGGAAACTTCGGTGAATTCAAAATTAACGCCCTTGGAACACACTCTGATCCTGAGAAGGCAAAGGTGGAAGTTATTATTAACCCGTCATCAGTGAATACAAGAGAGAAGGATCGGGATAACCATTTGAGATCGCCTGACTTTTTCGATGTTGAAAAATTTGGGGAAATAAGATTTGAGAGTACATCTATCAAGAAAGTAGATGATGAGAAACATTTAATTAAGGGAAAATTGACAATCAAAGGAGTAACAAAAGATATAACACTTGATGGTACCCTTGAGGGTGTTATAAAGGATCCATATGGAAATACAAGGGCTGGCCTAACAGTAACAGGTGAAATAACCAGAGAGGATTTTGGTCTTACCTGGAATATGTTAATTGAAGCTGGAAAAGTAATGGTTGGCAGCAAAATTAAGATAACAGCCAGGGCCGAAATGGTCATGCAGAAGCAGTAAGGAAAAGACATAACTTAGGTTCTACCTAACTTTTTTTAATTTTGCTTAAAATTGCAATATTTACCTAAGAAAATAAGCGAAATCTTTTAGAGTCTAATAAACCTACAAATTGCATGATAAGGGTAAGTTTATCGGAGCTAAAGGGAAGGCTAAAAAAAATTGGAGAAATAATTGTAAATAAAAACCTCGGTGGGATTTATATTTCCAACGCCACCACTTTCAAATATATAGCGGACTACTTTTACATTCCAACAGAAAGGCCTGCAGCATTCTTTATTGACAGGGATCTTCAACTTCATTTCTTTGGCCCAGAACTTGAAAAGGAACATGTGCTGACGCAATCACCTTTAATTAAGGATTCTTATGGGTATCCTGATTATCCTGGCGTGAAACACCCACTTGCTCTTTTTTCGGACTGGATAAGTGAACTTTCAAGAGGCAAACGAATAGGTACCGATAATAAATCTCTCTATGGGGGCGTCTGGGGGTTCAAGGGTCTGCCTCCAGAAGAAATTTTGAAAGGCTTTGAAATGATTGATGTTTCCCAGGAAATCTACAATTTTAGAAAGATAAAGTCTAATGAGGAAATTGAACTTATGAGAGAGAGCTCTAAATGGGGGAATCTGGCCCACAGATTGCTTCAAGAGTACACAGAACCTGATAGATTTGACTTTGAGATTTCTTCTATTGCATCTACGGAAGCCTGTGTTGCAGCGATGAATGCATTCGGAATGGATGTAGTGCCACCCATAAATTATCCCATTTCCATAGGTGCTGGATTCCGTGGACAGGTCGGAGAGCATACATATTTTCCTCATTCACTTACTGTGAACAGAAAGATCAAAATGGGAGATATGCTTGGATCTGGGGCCAGTGGAAATATTGACGGGTATCATATTGAAATAGAGAGGAATTTATTTGTTGGAACGCCCACCGATGAAATGAGAAAATACCACGGACTAGCGGTTGAAATGCAACAGGTTGCAATCGATTCACTTGAACTTGGAAAACCTTTCTCCAAAGTGGACGAAAAAGTTATGGATTTCGCCAAGCGAAAAGATGTGTTGAAATACAGGTTGCATCATTCCGGCCACTGTATAGGTCTTGAGGGCCACGAATCTCCATTCTTGGATATCGGCGAAAGTGAGGAACTGCAGGAAAATATGGTTTTTTCAGTTGAGCCGGGGATATATGTCCCAAAACTCGGAGGATTTCGACATTCTGACACCGTTGTAATGCATAAAAATGGTCCTGAAGTTATAACTTACTACCCCAAAGAAACAGACGATCTTACTGTTGGATTATAACTAGAACCCATTGAAATTTGATATAAAGTCAGTTCCACCACATTTACCTTCCCTGCAAACCAGAAATGAATTAAAACCTGCTTCAATGGATGCAGATATTTCCTCATTTGAATCTGTGAAGAAAGCTATGTTCTTGCCATCCAGTCCAATTCTTCCAGAAATTTCTTCGTAGCTTTCAGATTCCTTTTTCCCACCCACAGTTGTATCAAAATAGCCATCTATATATGTGGTCAGATCCCCAAACTGAGTTGAACTGAAAAGCATTTTTTGAGACAGAACGGAACCGGAGGAATAAATAAAAATACTCCTTCCTGCAATTTTCCATCTCTTCATTGCATTTGGGACATCTTCGTAAACGTTTCCCTTCAATTCTTCCTTCTCATATCCTGATTTCCATATAAGTCCCTGCAGTTTCTTAAGCGGTTCGGCTTTACTGTCTCTGTCCATTAACATCAGAAAGGAACCTTTAACATCACTGTATCCTGCAATTTTGCATATTTCTTCAACATATTTTTTTACAATTATATTTTCACTGTTTGCCTCAAGAAATTTTTCTATGTTGTTTCTGGCATATTCGAAAAGAGTTCCTTTTACAAAATCAATGGGGGTAGTTGTTCCCTCCACATCCAGAAGCACGGCTCTCGATTTTCCTAAATCCGGAATCATTCATTCACTTCTGCGGTTTTATAAACGTGGGGCCAAAGCATAACGGAAGATACGCACTCTCAGCACTACTTCCCGTATAATATGGTGTCCAGCCCGATTTATCTTGAAATAACCTTATTGCGCGTATTTCCATATCATCACAGAGGTCAAACCAGTGATATGTTCCCTTTGGAACTCTGAGAAGATCGCCTCTCTCGACTTCTATAGCAACTGTGTGATTGTCCTTTGTGTGTATGTGGAAAAGACCATGTCCCTTTATTGTATACCTAATTTCATCCTCATCATGCCAGTGCTCCCTGTTAAATTTTTCGAGCATTGCTTTCAGATCTTTTGTATTCCTATTGATATCAATAACGTCAGCAGTTACATAGCCTCCCTTTTCTTTAAGCTGCCCTATTTCCTCTGAGTATGCTTCCAGAATTGATTCTGGGGACGCATCTTCAGAAATTATTTTTGAAGCATCCCACTTTTCATATTGAATCCCGATGTTTTTCAGGTATTCTGCGGCTTCCGATTCCGCTTTAATTGTCCTGTTCATATCCCTTATTTTTATACAAACCATGTGTAGTCAACCTATATTGTTCATATTACTTTTAACCTATTACCGTTTTTTATGAATTATTAGACAGCCAAAAAACCTCCAGGAGGAACTCCAGTGCGTCAAGATGCCTTTTTGCTTCTTCCGAAGAATTTCCCCATGTGTATAAACCGTGTCCACTAAGTAAAAAGCAGTGCAGATTCTCTTTTTTTGAAAGCATTTCCTCTACTACCTTCGAAAGAGAGAGCATATCCTGTCTATTTTCCAATATGGGTATTACTTCTTTGTGTAAGTGTGAATTTACCCCATTTAGGGCTTTAAGCATTTCATATCCTTCAAGTATAATTTCGCCAAGATTCTTGTATTTGCACGAGACAAGTGTGGAGTACACAGAATGAGTATGAAAAACGAACTTTGCCCCTGTGGTCTTTACGACTGCTATGTGTAGCAGGGTTTCTGCCGAAGGTTTCATTTCTCCCTGAATCCTTTCTCCACTTGAATTTACTATAATAAACGTTTTTCCGTTCAAATCACCCTTTTCAACACCACTGGCACTAATCAGTAGTTCAAACGGCTTTTCATTCAACACTGAGCTTAGGTTGCCACTAGTTGAGAGCATTAGTTCCCGTCCGTAAAAGTATGATCCGATGGTGGAGAGAATTTTAACGTTTTTATCAACTTTTTCCTGGGTTCTGTGATCCATTCTTCCACTTCATTGTTATTTAAATATTAAATATTACAGTTATTATCAATTAATAATGAAATAAATTTGCCACATGAAATGTAGTATTGCTAATCATAGAATGAGAGATGATTCACCATCTTTTCCATTTCCTTTTGACCTTTCGTGATAAAGCGATGAAAATAAAAATGGAATCCCCTATGTTTTTTTGGATGCTAAGACTTTCGAGAACCTCAATGTGTCGGCGTGTTCAATTCATTTACCAACTGCTTATATTTGAAAGGTATTGCGACCCCCACAATTTAGGAATTCTTCGTTCATATAACATACTCTTAATGAAACTGTTATTATAATAAACTGAATATCCATAATAATTTTCAGAGACAATAAGTGTTAAATAGAACTAATTGATTATCAAATAAGAATGAATCTAATTTATGAATTGAATGATTATTAATGTAAATTTACATATCAAAATGGATCTTTCAAATAGTAGGTGTTAAAATGACAGAAAATGGGTGTCCGGTGGATATGAAAAAAGCGAAAGCGATGTCAATCAAGGATTGGTTTCCTGAAAGGTTAGACCTGAAGATATTGAGGCAGAATTCCGAAAAGTCAAATCCAATGAATCAGGACTTTGACTACAAAAAGGAATTTCTAAAACTTGACCTAAAACAGGTAAAAAAGGATATAGCTAAGGTACTAACAGATTCTAAGGATTGGTGGCCAGCAGATTTTGGCAACTATGGACCTTTTTTTATACGAATGGCATGGCACAGTGCCGGTACATACAGGGTGGGTGATGGTAGAGGAGGATCAGGTTCGGCGCAGCAGAGATTTGCTCCTGTTAATAGCTGGCCCGACAATGTAAATCTTGACAAGGCAAGAAGACTTCTTTGGCCCGTTAAGTCAAAATACGGCAACAAGCTCTCTTGGGGAGACCTGATAGTGCTCACAGGAAATGTTTCTCTTGAGAATATGGGATTTAAGACGTTTGGCTTCGGAGGTGGAAGGGTCGATGTATATGAACCGGATGAATCGGCATACTGGGGAAAGGAAGACACATGGTTAGGAGATGAAAGATATTCACGGGATAGAGAATTGGAAAAACCACTGGCGGCTGTTCAGATGGGACTCATTTATGTTAATCCTGAAGGTCCAAATGGTGTTCCAGATCCAGTTGCTGCCGCAAAGGATATCAGAGAGACCTTTTCTAGGATGGCAATGAATGATGAAGAGACTGTGGCACTAATTGCAGGAGGTCATACATTTGGTAAAACTCACGGTGCCGGGCCAGCTTCCAATGTTGGACCTGCTCCGGAGTCTGCGCCTATTGAGCAAATGGGCCTAGGATGGAATAGCACTTTCAAGTCCGGAAAAGGTAAAGACACAATAGGTGGAGGGCCAGAAGTGACCTGGACGACTACTCCAACGAAATGGAGCAATAATTTCCTTGAAAATATTTTCAAGTATGATTGGCAATTAGTTAAAAGTCCTGCTGGCGCATACCAGTGGGTTGCAAAGGGAAATAACTTAAAACCTAATATTCCAGACGCTTATGATCCCGGTAAATTCCACTTGCCGGCTATGCTTACAAGTAGTTTAGAGCATGAAAGCCAATGAGCTTGCGATGTGGATGAAATGCGAAAGTTTATACCATTATACTGTATACTCTTTTTGTTATATGGAAATAACACAGCCTACTAAGCTCTATAAATCATATGACCATATGATATTCAGTTGTCAGTATCATGTCATCTTTTGTCCGAAATATAGAAGAAAGGTATTGATTGATGGTGTGGACACTAGGTTAAAAGAACTGCTTAACGAGAAGGAATCTGAGTATGGAT
>DAICVC010000051.1:0-10037 GCA_027372655.1 Thermoplasmatales archaeon
CATTCTTATCCCTTTCTGCCCATGTCCTTAATGGGGAGAAGAGATCAGATCGCAGACACCTATGACTTTCCCCAGAGGAAAGAGAGTGCCTATCAGGAGCTTGATCAGGGGAGATTCATGTTTAAGTGAGCCTTCCGCTCATAGTAAATACTTCTCCCCCTCCCCACATCCGATACGGGCCTTCCCGTATCTTTCAAGGATATAGGTTGTATCCCTTATAGCACTCAAAACAGGGCGAAGATAGGTCCTAATGGATTCAGGTATTCCTCAATCATTCAAGAATATATGTTAGTCTCTTACAGCATTTCGGTTTAAGGGTGGGAATTAGTTCACTAGGCGATTAGAAATTGAAGAGAGATAGATTATAGTATCGTCGTAAAAAAAATCTCCATAGTATTGATGCTGAACATAAAAGGGTTGTCTGTAATCAAAATGAACATTAATATCCCCCCTCTCTGTTATTGCTAAGGTATTGACACGGTCAGAGACGAGAGTCCTATTGAGTTTGTACAAAATCAGGTCTCCGCCAAAAAAAATTTTTTGTGATATAATATTGCTCTTACCTAAACTGCTGATTGTAAAATTTAGATAGTTTTGCTCACTTTCATTGACTAACTCATAACGATCTACTAGCAAATAAGTAATGTTATAAGTCGTTGCCTCCTTCTCAAAGCTAGGATTGATGCTACCGTTAGGCAGGATAGGATGAGTTAAGTTATAGTACTGAGACCATTGCTCTGCCGTGTAAAAAGAACCCCCAAATTGTACAAGTGTGTATACGTCAATCGGTGCAAAAAAGAGGTTATAAAAGGCTACATAATCTATGATGTTCCAGGAGGTAGAAAAATATGGATTTTGACCGGAACCTGGAATTAATACTATATTTCCTCTATAATGGCTAACATAATCCTTCACTTCAAAATAAGACTCCGGAATAAAAAAACCTGCGTGGGACGGTTGGAAAGAATCATATTCCAGAGTTTCTGCCTGCCCATTAAATGCAGGCAAAGCAGAAGTCATCAGTAATGCAACAATTATTAGCACAATGGCTATGGCAATTGCGGCCCTGGGAAAACGCTTTGTCGCTTTCATGTTCCCGTCACTGTTCTTTCTCCCTCTACCTTTCACCATTTGAAATATTATGTAGAGAGAATAAGAAGTAAAAGCTGAATAAAGAGGGAGAAGAACCATGGTTGTAAGCATTCCCGTAGGAACTAATTGATATCCAAAGGGAACGTGATTCACTATATAATACCAGACATTTCCAAACGGAGGATTCCCACCTTTTTCATAGAATATAATGGAGAGCATCATCGCTTCAACAGGCGCAATTATCCAGACATTCCTCTTCCTAGAGAAGACGAGAGGCACAAGAAGAGCCAAAATAGGCCAAATATAAGAAGTAATTGATACGATCCCTAAACTATTATAAAGGTGCGTGTAGAATTGACCTGGATCTTGCCATTCATCCGTTAGTCTTATCACCTGATTTAGCCTATTAAAATTACCTGTGTAAAATCCAATATACCCTTTGTTTAGAGCTCCGGCATTAGCAGTTGTAATTAAGTTGTGTAAACTCAAAAATAGATCAACATTGGTGAAGAAAAGTATCAGTGAAGGAATGGCTAATAGTACGAAAAGAACACACAACGCGTTTAAAATTCTTGTCATGATTGGTGATTTTTCTAAGACAATAGCAATCACCGCGAAGAAAACAAATATCATAATGCCAATGAGGTATATCCTGAAATTGTTTGGAAAAGGCGTGAAGGAGAGACCTAGGCTGACAGACATTATTAGGACATCCAATGGTTTAAAGCTCATTTTCTTAATGCGGTGAATAAAGTACTTGATTACATAGGCCAAAAAAAGGATAAAAAATGCGGTAGTAGCAGATACGTCGCCTGTGAATGAAATATATGTGAGACTTACGGAACTCGGGTTGAAGAGATAAAGCATCACTGCGACAGTACTGAAGATTTTTGCATATTTATCACCAGAAATGCTGCCCATGAGGTTGTAGGAAAGATAGAAAACGGCCATGCCCGTTAACATTGAAAATATGAATAAGGTAACGTAGAAAGTTGCATATATGTTACCAAGGGATAATATGTAAGAGAACAGATAGACCAGGTTATTGATCGAGGGTGCACTGAAGAAATTCGAAACGTTGTAAAATCCTTGATTGTCCCCCCCATACAAGAGTCCGCCCTTTGTCCAAAAAAATATCAGAAGAACATAGAATAGGGATATGCTTGATACAGAAAGCGGTATAACCATATTTCTCTTGACAGTCCCGTAGAATGTAAGTGCTTTAGATTGGAGAATTCCCTTGAGCATCTATAATGACAGAATCAAAACAAATATATAATGATTTAACATTAAATTTAAAGTGGGAAATTACAGGATAGCAATGATACATCATTCAACATCTCATGACAGTATGGAGAGATATGCTTTAATGCTTAAAGAGGCTGCGAAAGGGATTGCGAGGTTGTACAGCCTCGTCTATAGATCTATAGATTCCAGACCTCAGTGTTCAGAAATTTTGGCAGGTCTTTTCTCTGGAAGGAAAATGATGTCGCACATTAACTATTTTTTCCCTCAGATTACGGTCCCCGGCTATAAAGAGCTAGTAAACTCTGTTCACAGCAAAGGTGGGGTAATTCATTACACTGCTGGGTACATATTCCCTTGTAACCTCACGGAGAATGATATAGTAACAATCCATGATATTTATCATCTATTATTTCCCTCGAAGGTACCTCTGATTGAAAGAAAATATAACCAGCGCTCTCTCGAGAAATTCGGGTCTGCTAGACTTAGAAATGTTGTCGTAGATAGTATTTCCATAAAAAAGAGCTTGGAAGTGAATGGTTTCGAGTCAAATATATCTGTAATCTATCCTCCCGTTTCAGACAGTTTTATCTCTCTAGGGGATAAAGAGACTGCTAGAAAGAAGCTAGGTCTCCCTCTAGACAAGAATATAGTTCTATCTGTTTCAAACGCTCAGTGGAGAAAAAATCTAAAGGGCATAGAAGAAGCCTTAGGGCTCTTAGGATCAGACTTCAAACTAGTTAGGGTAGGACCGAAAGTAGGTAGTTCAATAACCTTTTCGGGCATTGATGACGAAACCTTGAATTTGCTTTACAATGCATCAGACGTTTTGCTTTATCCAAGTTTTTATGAAGGATTCGGATTTGTTCCGCTCGAGGCTTCAAGGACTGGCCTTCCTGTTGTAGTTTCAGACATAGATGTTTTCAAAGAGGTGCTGGGAAATTATCCTATATACGTAGACCCATACAGTCCTAAAGATATTAGCCTAGGCGTAAGGGATGCACTTGGAACCACTGCAAGTAGGGCCCCCCCATCCCTTGAGAGATTCAGTTATCTGTCGTTTAAAAATAATCTTCTCACGTTTTATGATAAAGTTTTTTGAATCCTTACAGGAAGGTAAACGATGAAGACTACTTGGATTTTCAATATCGTAACATTAATGTATTTGTATAATAATCCGAAATGATGAAGGCATTAATTACCGGCATTTCAGGTCAGGATGGCTATTTCCTTTCTAAACTACTACACTCGAAGGGATATGAGACACATGGTGTCGTAAGAAGGAACAGTTCTATGAGCCTTGGCACCACTGATATGTTACCGGAAAACATAAAGAGTGAAATAAAAATACATTATGGGGATCTAACCGATGCAAGCTTCTTTGCAAAGCTTCTAGCTGAAGAAAAGCCGGATGAACTTTACCATCTTGCAGCACAGAGTTTCGTAGGATACAGTTTTCAGAATCCTTCGTCTACTTATGACGTAAACATATCTGGAACTCTGAACGTAGCAAACGCCGTAAAAGATTACTCTCCAAGAACAAGAATGTATTTTGCGGCTAGTTCCGAGATGTTCGGCCAGCCTGAAACTGTCCCTCAAAATGAAGATACTCCGTTCAAGCCAAGGAGCCCATATGCTATATCTAAACTTGCCGGATTTTGGACAACAAAGACATACAGGGAGGCTTATGGACTGTTTATGGCCAATGGCATATGTTTCAACCACGAGAGCGAAGTAAGGGGACCCGAGTTCGTTACAAGGAAGATATCATTAGCTGTTGCGGAAATAGCTAGAGGTTCTAACAGAGCACTAGACCTAGGCAATCTGGGAGCAAGAAAGGACTGGGGATACGCTGAAGACTATGTTGAGGGAATGTGGATGATGCTAAATTATAAGGAACCTGACGATTTTGTCTTAGGGACAGGGGAAATTCATACAGTCAGGGAATTTACTGAGGAGGCATTCAAGGTCGCTGGAATTCCTATAAGATGGGAAGGTGACGGGATCAATGAAAGAGGGGTCACCGAAGAAGGAAAGATAGTAGTTCGAGTTAAGAAGGAACTTTACAGACCTCTTGAGGCGGAAAACTTCCTTGCCGATTATTCAAAGGCTGAAAGGAAACTTCGGTGGAAACCTAGGACAAAATTTGCAGAGCTCGTCAAATTAATGGTAGATAATGACTTGAAGCGCTAAGAACAAGACTTTTCATTTCGATAGAAGAGACTTTCTGTAACCTAATTCTGCCAGTAATTGTACCGTAAATATCGAGACTAGGCACAGTTCACCCATCATTTTCTCACAATTACGTCTGCTTACTCGAAGGGATTCTCGCACTATAGAATCAGGGCAATAAGTTAGTGGCATTTCAAAGAGGAAATCGCGCGGAAGGAACTACTTAGGTAAATTAAGAACAGCTCGAGGAAATGTGTTTATATCCTCGATACTATCGTTAACCGAATGGGACGGGAAATACTCATTTTCAACTGGATGGACATTAAGAATCCTAAGGCGGGAGGCCAGGAAAAGTACTGCTACGAAATCGCTAAAAGGCTTACAAGAGATGATTTCAACGTTAAGTGGATAACTTCAAGATTCAAGGGTGGGAAAAGATCGGAAACATACGATGGTATCAATGTCATTAGGGTGGGGAACATCTACACCGTATATGTTCTCTCATTCTTGGAGTACCTGAAGTATAGAAATGCTGACTTTGTTTTTGTTTCCATAAACGCAATTCCTTTCTTGGTGCCATTCCACAGAAAAAGAAGGATAATAATGCTCCATCACAGGATAGGTTTCAAAATCATGAAGGCCAAGATAGGAATTCTAGGAATTGTGTCTCTTCTGTTACAGGAGCGTTTTAATCCAATGATCTATGGAAAGGACTTTGTAATAACTAATAGCGAGTCATCAAGAGAAGAATTCTCGTCTATGGGGTATCGAAATGTAAGTGTAGTGAAATTGGGGGTTGATCTGCCTAGGATTACGGATTATCCTAAGGAGAATCTGATCGTTTCCCCTGGTCCTGTAAAGCCTTGGAAACATCACGACTGGGCGATAGAAGCTTTTTCAGGTGTCGAAAATAGCTGGAAATTGGTTATATTTGGTTCATACGAGAACGAGGAGTATAGAAACCACCTTGAAGAATTAACGAAGAAACTGGAGATTTCTGAAAGAGTTCGCTTTATGGGTCGTATCAGTGATGACGAAGTAAGAAAAATATACCAAAAGTCAAAGATATGCCTATTAGCGACCGAGAAAGAAGGGTGGGGATTAGTAGCAATGGAAGCCCAGTCGTACGGTTGTCCGATAGTCGCATTCAATGTTGATGGAATTAAGGATAGTGTAATTGACGGAAAGACAGGCATACTCGTTCCATTTGGTAAAGTTTCTTCCTTAAAAGAAGCATTAAATATGCTATCGCAAGACAGAAATCTTATGGAACTCATGGCTAAACAGGCAATAGCTAGGTCTAGAGAATATGACTGGGAGCTTTGCTATGAGGATTTCAAGAGAGAGGTGTCCAAATTGCCAATCTCCTTGCATGGAATACCATCAGGACAAAGCAAAATACTATAGCATCAAAAAAAGTATGATACAATGAACAGATTCCTTAGAATTTCAAGTCATAAAACATTGCGAGGGGAGATTTATTAGTATGAGCGCTATAAGAAATTAACCTATATTCAGGAGTTTCTTGTTATGCCAGATATTTTAAGAGATATATGTTAATCGTCTAAGGCATTCACCTATTCAATGATAATTCTTACCAAAGTTAGCAGTTGAAAATCTCTTCCTGTATCGAAGCTCAATCTTTTTAGCAAGAATAAGCTCTGTAACATATGCCCTTATGAAGCCTATTCCCTCAGTAACCTTACTCTCCCCTACAGACCTTTCTCTAAACCTGTAAGGCACGTCACATACTGTTTTATCTGAATTCTGTGCCAAGAGAAATAGATGAATTTCGTAGCCTCTCCACTTTTCATTTAGGTCTTTGAATAAACCGGCCTTGAATGCGAAAAATTCAGAAGTAGGATCTGTGGTCTTCCTTGAACTTTTGAGAAGCATATGAGCAAGCCCTCCCGCAACTCTAGATATTAGACCCCTGATGGGTTTCCTGTTCCCGGTGGAACCACCCCTAGCATATCTGCTACCAATGACTATGCCACATCCTTCCCTGAGTTTTCTATAAAACGCGGAAATAAGCTCAGGTGGATGTTGTAAATCCGCGTCCATTACTACTATGAACTCACCTTCTGCTTGCTTAATTCCTTGTGCCCTAGCTCTAAGAGTGGATTGTTTTCCGTTGTTAAAAATGTACTTTGACCTTGGGTTTTGATGGATGTAATCCAGTATTATCTCTCTAGTACCATCCGTACTTCCGTCGTCAACAAAAATTATTTGGTGATCGATTGATAAATTTCTATTTATTGATTCAAGCAGTGTGGGAAGGTTTCTAGACTCGTTGTAAGTAGCCAGAATTATGGATATAGCTGGTCCCATCCTGTCAGGAATAGCAAAGTGATTCTTAACTCTTATTAGGAATATCAGTATCTTCGAGCCAAGTAAAATTTATGCGTGACTTCGACGTCAAGGGATAAAAGTTGGAATATGCGACAGGTAATTCTGATTCCTTTGCTGCCTCCGTGATACCTCCATATACTTATGAGGATGAAGCAAGTATTACCCTCTTCACGTTGTTCTTAGCGCTAGCTGCCAGAACGTTGTACGTACCCATTACGTTTACTTCATACCCTTCGCCAGTCAGATTCTCAAATTCTGGCGGAGATGTCACTGCGGCAAGATGGAAAACATAACCTATTCCGCTGCATGCCTTCTCCAGCATTTTCAGGTTGCGGACATCGCTCATTATGTGGTAGTCTGAAACAGAATTCCTGTCCCTTATGTCATAAGTCCCTACTGTATTGTCTTCCTCCTTTAGATTCCTGATTATATTCCTTCCTATGAAGCCTGAACCACCGGTCAACAGAATGTTCATCAGGAATCATAAAGACTGGAAGGATAAATCTCTATCTGTTTATGAAAAAAGTCCATTGGTGCTATATTTTCTGGTGGTAATTGGAAATAATTATAAATGTGGTGGTATTCTTTTATAATATGCTCAACCGGATGGTGATGACACGTGCACCTCTGAGGATAACGTTTGTGGGTGGGGGTACGGACTTACCATTCTATTATGAGGAGAGGGATTACGGGGCCGTTGTCTCATCATCCATAAATAAGTACATCTACGTGACTGTCAACAGGAAATTTGACAACAGTATCAGGGTCAGCTATTCTAAGACGGAGATAGTTGACTCAGTGGACAAGATAGAGCATCCAAGCGTTAGGGAATCCCTCAGGTTACTCGGGATTGAAAAAGGGATAGAGGTTGTGAGTATCTCAGACATACCATCGACGGGGACAGGGCTTGGGTCAAGCAGCACTTTTTTGGTCGGACTCCTTCACGCACTCCACAGCTACAAGGGGGAGTTTGTCAATGCGGATGAGCTTGCAAGGGAAGCAGTGAAGATTGAGAGGGATATACTGAGGGAAGAGGGAGGAAAGCAGGATCAGTACATTGCTGCGCATGGTGGCATTAACCTGATGAAATTCAAGAATGACGGGAGTGTCGATATCACGAGCGCAATATCGCATGACAGCAGTCTCAAGAGAGTCGAGGATTCACTGCTTCTTCTTTACACCGGCAGGGAAAGGAGCTCAACTGAAATACACAGAGATCAGATTGAAAATTCCGCAAAGAAGATGGAGACGTATGACGAAATGAAGGAACTGGCAGAAGTTACGTTCAAGGCACTATGCGACGGAAACGTGGATTCTCTTGGGGAACTGATTCATAGGAACTGGATGTTGAAGAGGTCCCTTTCCAGCAAGATAAGCGACGGATGGATAGATGAGAAGTACAAGAAGGCGCTGAAACTTGGAGCCAAGGGCGGGAAGCTTGTCGGAGCAGGTGGAGGGGGATTCCTTCTGCTGGTGGCCGAGCCTGAGAAACACAAAACAATTGCGAAAGAATTGGGGCTCAGGAAGATAGATTTCAAGCTCACCCAATTAGGAAGCAGGGTGATTTTCGTTGGAGATTGATCCCAAGAAACTTGAGGAGTATGTCGCCGAAGGGATGGAGTCGAGGAGATCTATCGACGTGAAGGAGGTCATAGAAGTTTCCAGGATACTATCTGAAAGGATGAAGAGAGGAGGTAAACTCATAACGTTCGGGAACGGTGGTTCTGCGGCTGATGCACAGCATTTTGCAGCAGAGCTCTCGGGTAAATTCATCAGGGACAGGAGGTCGTTCCCTGCGATAGCTCCTTACCACGAACACCTCGTCCCTGACGGCAATAGGCAATGATTACGATTACTCTCAGGTCTTTTCAAGGCAGCTGGAGGGCATATGCTCCAAGGACGACTTCGTCGTTGGCATAAGCACCTCAGGGAACTCAAATAACGTGGTAGAAGGGATGAGAAAGGCCAGGGAAATAGGGGCATTTACTCTGGGTATGACGGGGAAGGACGGAGGGAAGCTGAAGGGAGCGGTAGATCACTGCATCAAGGTTGATTCAACTTTCACGCCCATAATACAGGAAGTGCATATAGCCATCATTCACATGATATGCTATTCTTTTGACGAGATGCTCGAGTAGAGAAGTTTTAGCCCCTTGTCCAGTGCAACTCTTGCAGAGAATCCTATTTCCCTTTTCGCTTTCGACGGGTCTGCCTGCGTTACCATAACGTAATTCTTGACAGGCATCCTGACGTACTTAGGTTTTATTTTCTTCCCAGTTATCTTCTGCAACCTTTCTACCGCTTCGTTGAGCGAATAACTCTTGCCGGTTCCAACATTGTAGATATTGAACCCCTTTACTGATGAAGCTTTCTGTAACGCATCAACAACATCACTCACAAAGACAAAGTCCCTGCGCTGTTCACCATCTCCATATATCACTGGTCTTTCATTTTTCAACATTGCACTCATGAATTGCGTCAGCAGGTTTGAATACACTCCTTTCCCTATGTCGTTGTACCCATAAACGGAAAAGAATCTCATGGCCGCCACGTTCAAATCGTGGAGCTTGGTATATAACTCACCAAGCCTTTCACAGGCTATTCTGGCCTCAGTATAGTAATCAGTGACCCCAGGAATAACGCTTTCCTTGTGCGGTGGGGTTATCCCGTTATAAATGGAAGAGGTGGAGGCGAAGACTATGGGTATATTGTGTTCCTTGCCGTATTCCAGGACGTTGGTGATGCCGTGTATTACCTCACCCACTAGAGCCGGGTTGTCTCTATACATTGGAGATGCAGAGTAGATGCCTAGGTGAAAGATGTAATCGAAATCTTCCTTCATATTCTTCACATCCTTTGCATCGCCCTTCACGAAAACAACTCCTTTCTCGATTGCCCCCTTAATGTTGCTCTTCTTTCCAGTGTGAAGATTGTCAAGTACCGTGACTTCATTATCCCTGTATAGACTTTCTACCAGATTGCTGCCTATGAATCCAGCACCGCCGGTAACAAGTATTCTCTTGCCTTTCACGGTGAGAAATATCCATGGGGTATAAAATAACTCTGACCTTCCTATAGTGTCTTTGAGTTGATTAAATCTGAAAGGCGAAAGAATCTAAATGTTGTAAGAGTTAAAAGCAATCTTTGGAATCGGCGTGCATATATGAATTCAGTCT
>DAICVC010000060.1:0-2278 GCA_027372655.1 Thermoplasmatales archaeon
CAAGGTTATTGCTGTTGAACTGTGTGACAACTGCCAGAACGTAGTTCATTGTTGGTTTTTTCCCAACGAATATTATGTTTTCTTCAGCCATTGTAGTCCCTCAAATGATTAGATTGATTCCATATTTAACATTAACGCAACGGGGTCACTTTCACATGCGTCTCTTCGAGAGGTTGTTCCCAAAAAATTACCCGTGGAAGCCATAAATTCTCTAGGTCAAGCGTATGAGGGTGTCCGTGCTCTTTACTCCATCCAGGGTTCGTATAGCGTCAACCGCGCTGTTCAGTTCAGAAAGGCTGGTGCTGTGTATCCCCACCGCAATATCTATTTTTCCTGAAAATTCGTATATCTCCGAATACTTTTTCTTGATCTCGGATATGACATGCTGTGCCTTCTTCAGGTCAACCCTGACGAGCACGATACCGTCAACTCCGTCGTTTGCTGTCTCCACGGTGAATCTCTTGATGGTGTGGGAAAAGATCATCTTCGCAACCCTTTTCCTTACGGTCCCCTCGGACACACCGATCATATTGCCTATCTCGGTGTTGGTGTATCTTGAGTTCTGCCTCAGGATCTCGAGAATTTGCCGGTCTCTTGAATCCACAGTTAAAGTAAGACAAGGTGATTAAAAACCATTTCTGATCAATAACGGTTTGCGCTAATCGGTTGCATGATCGCTACCTGTATAGCGATTGGCCCTTGCTTTCTTCCTGCTTCTTCTTTGATATCAGCTCCTTGGGGACTTTCAGTACCCGTATTATATTTGTAGCCTGGACCATGTATAGCGGAAGTCCTGTGTTGACGTCATTGCCATTCCGCATTATGGCAACAATTTCCATTTTTATCTGTATAACTGATCCATCCTTCAACTTGACAGTTACCCACTTTGGTTCGTCATCTGTCTCAAACTCAACCAGTTCACCCTGCTCTGGAAAATTTCCCGGAATAGCCATATCCTCTTTATGCAGACTTTTAATTTAAATTTGCCTTATTCTATTTCCTTCAAATGAATGCTTAAGACTTTCCTGCCATAATTTGCCTGAGGACAGGCATATCATAGCCTAGCATGGGTATAAATTGGATAGCAGGGATCAATGTTTAAGGATTTAGCCACCTTCTACTGATGGCAGGCACCTTATCAAAATCACTGTCTTCACTAAGAAGGTCTGTAATAGATGCTCGCTTCATGGAGGCGACAATCAATGCGTCGCTTGGTTTTGGACAATACTTTAGGGTTTCCTTCATAATCAGATAATCGCTTTCCTCAAGCGGAAGAATTGATGTGAAGGGGAGTATCATGGAATCAATGAATTCAAGAGTTACGTTGTTTGGGATGCCATATTTCTTCTTGGAGATATAAATAAGCTCATCCAAAACTATCAAATTAGTGAATGTCCTGTTGCTGGTAAGTTCTTTTTCATAGTAATCAATAAAACTGTCAATGTTTTTGATTGGTGTATTCATATATATGAAAAAATTTGCATCTATGAATGTGCCGGTCAAAACTCATCCTCCAACGAATATTTCTTAACTTCACCTATTTCTGGGTGTTTAGCGTCTCTTACTGAAAGAATGGATTCCTTGTGTGATTTGGCGACCTTTTCAAATGCGGCTTTATCAAATTTCTTCGAGGGCGTAAGAACTATCCCATCATTTATACTAACCGTAAGATCATCTCCTTCCTCAATTCCAACTGCCTCCCTCAGAACTTTGGGTAGTATAATGTAGCCCTTCTTTCCAACTTTCAATTTCAGAGTCAAACTGGTTCCTCTGTAGTAGAGCTGGGTTAACTATTAATGTTTTACTATTGGGCTTCCTGTGTAACAATCCCAGATTTTCCTTACTGGCCTTTAGTTCATGGAAAATACTTTGTCTCCTTAATGTAAATAATAATTCAAAATCGATTCTTAAACAGTCATTTACTGGATTTGGGCAAATTATTTGGAAGTCCCCATAAAAATTTGTTCCAACCCTTATCCCTCTGTTCCCCCGGATTCATTTCTAAAGACCGGGCACCTTCCCTCTCCATCTTCGAAATTCAGCACTTTTAACTCCCTTGAGCGGGAAGTCCCCTTCTGGAAGGGGACGAGAGCGAATATTTTTGTATCGAGAGCGGATAAAGTTTCTGTCCACTGGGAGACAGAATGGAAGAAGGTCGGATCGCATATTGCTCCATGCATGCCTGCAATCCGCAAAGTCAGATGGCTTAGCATGGAGGACAAAGTACCTTCGGGCCGAGGGGAATTCAAGCCCATGGAGATTCCGCCAGTAACCTTTG
>DAICVC010000066.1:0-4426 GCA_027372655.1 Thermoplasmatales archaeon
AAACCTCCTTACGAATCCCCTGTTCTTCCTCTCCTCCATGCAGACTGATTCGTGCCTTCCCGCTTCCGGCTGGCAGGTAAAGCCGTCCCTTCCGCAGATCTCGCAGCTGAAGGTCGAGACTGAAGCCATGTTCGGGATCAGGAGTATGGTTTCCTTGGTCATTTCTGAACCTCCTGAAACATTACCTCCTTCCAGGGAATCCTTCGTTCGATCTCCTGAAGTGCAGTCGTAGTCGGGTATATTTCTGCACCAACTTTCTCGTCCAGGTTCCTTTTGATAAGATTCTGGTCAGGCTCTTCCTGATCCCTAGGATCATTCCATTCGTCTCTGTGCGAAACTTGATGGTTGCGGTCCTGGATTGGGTTTCCGGTTCTCATGCCCAAAGCCACCCCCCGAGGAAAAAAGACAAAAACTTGATCAGACCTATTCCAAACATCATGCCTGCACCTCCTTCCGCGAACTGGCGATCATGCCATCGCCTCCATGGTCTCCTTCCTGATCTTCTGCACCAGGCACTGGAGATGGTACGATTCCATGCGATACGCTTCCGGGTTCGACTGGACAACGGGATAGACGTTCGCATAAGGATGGATCCGTATGTCTATGGGTCTTCCGCAGGCCGTACATCTCTTCATGCGTCTCCCTCCTCGAGGTACCCGGGAGTTGCGCCAACCTCTGCCGCCAGCTTCCTGCAATCCTCTGAGAATGCCTTTATGGCATCCTCCTCGTAGACTTCATGCACTGCGCTCTTCTCAAAGATCAGGATGCAGTCATCCGAATCGCGGCAGTAGATCCTGAACTCAATCGCGACGAAGAGACCTCCGCCGGAGACGTTTCTCCTGAAAGCGTAGTGTGCTGGCCTGTTACCATTCTTCAGGCCAGCTGATCTACTCTTGAACTCCCCGAAGTCGAAGAGTATCTCCTTCAATGCGTCACCTCCTGCTTCTGGCGGTGCTCCTCCAAGAGACTTGCGATAACATCATCATACGAAACTTCCCTTTTCTGGGCTAACTGCCTCTTTACCTTGAGTTCTGTAAGTTCAGCCCAAGTCGGAACGCGCTTAATCCTCATTTGAACGGTATCGTAATCCACTGCCATGTCATTCGCAAAAATAGGAACGACATAGGTGTATATAAGTATTCGCTTATCCTATTATAACGAAAATAATTACTTTTATTATCGATTCGCAATTATAAGTATTGCTTTGATTCCTTCTCTTTCTGAAAAGTACGCCATTGATGCTTTGAAGTATATTTTAGAAAAAGGGAGGATTAAAAAGACAGATCTCTTGGAGATAATAACGTCTTCTTGGACCCTTGATAAACTGATACCTAAACTCGAAAGGGATGGCTTACTGGAGGTTAAGGAATCGACTATGGGTCGTCGTACGTACGAAATCTCCCTTACCCCCAAGGGCCGCCAGGTCGCTGAGGAACTCAGAAATATGGATAGGATTAACAAGAGAAAGAGCCTCGAGCTGCAACCTATCTTCAAACTGATCTTGTTCATCAATGAGAAGGGTGAGTGCAAATTATCGGAATTAAAGGATGAGTTTCCTGGATCATATTCATATATTGAGGATCTCAAAGCTGAAGGGATCATTGAGGCTTCGATTGATAATTCTAAATTTCCATCGGAGACAATAATATCCCTCAAGGAAAAGGGGAAGCTGATAGCCCAGAAGCTGAAGGAATTGGAGGAAATACTGAAGGTGTAAAGATGTCGCAAATATCAATAAGTAAAATGGAATGCAAAGCAGCAACTGTAAAACGAATTGAAAATATTTTAAATGTAGAAGCATCCTTAGGGAAAAAAGACGAAGATTTATCTGAAAACAATCTTAATACGCGCATTGAAAATGTTATAATTGACCGTCTGGATAGATTGATTTTAGAACTCAACACAATGAAGAAACGGCCATACAATGAACAAGATATTCTTAAACAAATTAGAGGTGCTCTCAGTGAAAATAAGGAACTGAACAAAAAGATAAATATTCAAAGTGACAAGGAGATCAAAGAACATTTCAGGGATTTATTCGAGGAACCGATTAATTACTTTGAATTGAAAGATGAAGCCTATAGGAGCAATGAATCAGATTTTAGCGTTGTTTTTTCCTTCACTCATGATTTCTTTGAGTTACACGAGTTTAGAGATAGACTTACATATTCGCTGGATGAAGTATACGCCTCGGTTAAAATAATGACGGGGAGTCCTTATGGTCTTATATTTATATTTGCTCGTCCGATTTATGTTCCTAAAATAAGACAGGTTGTTAAAGTTCTTTTAGGTGATGATTTTAAAACCAAAAGGATCACCTGGTCCGATCATGCGTTAAGAGAAATTAAGGATACATTTGCCAAAGAAGTTTTGAGTGCAAACGCCGTTAGGGTAGAGGGGAATATCCAGGTAAGGGCAAGTAGCCAAAACCTAGAAAATAAATCCTTATTCTCGGATATATCAAATGGTGAATTTACTGGTATAACATACGAAACAAAGGCAGATTACCCGGGAAATACTGTCAGTATTAATGGTTCCACAGGTTCTATATATTCGACTCTCTCCGACGATGACTTCATTTCATACATCAGGAAATATTTGCTTCAATACGCAGACCTCTAAACATACCAAATAATGGCGTCTAATAATGATTTCATATCGGAATCGCTTCTGACATTTATAAATTCACATTTATTATTGTAGAAAATGGCGTTCATATATTCATTTATCTTCAGGGAGACTTTATTCTGTGAATTTTCTTGGAGCTCATTCAAATACGATAAAATATGGGGTTGTTTCTTGGTATCAAAGAACACTATGTCTGAGATAACGTCGACATTTTTATATTGTTTCCGAATTAGATCCATTATCTGATTTGTTATTTCTTTTGAATCATAAATCAGTCCCTTCACAGCTTTATAATTCCAATCATCAACAATCGTTTGAATAGTAATTGTAACTTTCTTTTCCTCGTCTTCATCATAATCAGTAGGTATTCTGTTTAACGATAACGATAATTCAAGTTTAGCATGGATTTTGTGGAACTTTAATCCAAAGGTTATCTTGTCTCCTATTCTGGTCCCTATCGATAATTTTACGTTTGAAAGTGTGATCTTGTTAAATATATCTGTAGTTTGTCCACTCGATCCACATTTTAACATATTGAAAATCTCATCCAATGCAGCTTCTTTGATTTCTATTGTTCTCTCAAATATGAAATTTGTTCCATTAATTTTGCCCTTTTTCAGGTGTTTCCTAATAAAAAAATCTAACCTATTCACAGGGTATGGAGTCCTGAAAGTATCATATAACGCAGTCGCAACTATTCCTGCAAAAGCTGAAACAACTATGTAAAGAATTGAGTTTAATGAAACCATATTAAGACATCTAAACAGATTAAATTAACTTTAGGTAAAACCCAAGAAATAGTATTCCGAAAGTTTGTTTATGAAAGAAGTTTGTCTTTGAATACTTCAGATCTCGGATACTGGAGCATACATAATCCTTATCTTTCTGCCATCTCTTGGATCGTGCGTTTCCTGAACTAGCAAATTTGGAGTAATTTCATTATTTCCAAGCGGCGATAGCATTTCAAAATGTTTCACCGGTGCTTCTCACATTACATATGAATTGAGACTTTATACATTATTGAAATCTGAGCCAGTATCCGCATCCCCACTTATTTGTACCGTTGTGGTCCAGGGGATTTGCATATTCTATCACCCTCTGAGGGTTTCCGAATATTTCCTCCATGCCCTGATCGAAAGATGACAGGTTCAGCAGATACGAGCCGGGGTGATTGTCTATGCATCCCTTCAAATCCCTGAGATCATCCAGGGTGAAACTGCGCCTGTACTTTTTTCCGGATGACAAATATGGCGGATCCAGATAGAACAATACCCTGGGTTTGGAATACTTCTTCATCAGTTCCCTGAAATCCATGTTTTCTATTGTCCATTCCCTGACATACACAAAATTCTCTATTGTGAACCTTGAGATACGCATGCCTCCCTTGAATCTCCTACCGAACGATCTCCCGTCGCCCATGAAAGAATAGGTCTGCAGGTATATCAGCCTGAAAGCAATGTCAATATCCCTGGAGTATCTTGAATTCCGCAGTTCCATGAATGCCTTTTCATGGGCAAATGCCAGCCTGAGTTTTCTTGTAAGTGCCAACCTTTTTGCAGGATCCTGGAGAACCTTGAATGTGACATAGAGGTCGTCATCCAGATCGTTGTAGACTTTCCCCTTCCGCCACTCATCCGGAACATTCAGCAGAACCTTTCCCGAACCACCGAAGACGTCCACAACGACATCGAACGCCTCTCTGTGGTCTTCCATGATGGCCAGTATATCCTTGAGCTGGTTGAACTTTCCGCCGTAGTACCTGAACACAGATTTCATGATTGCTGTTTACGCAATCATT
>DAICVC010000072.1:0-13108 GCA_027372655.1 Thermoplasmatales archaeon
ATCACAGCTAAATGCAGCCATAACGTCCATAAATGGAGCTGTTGCAACCTTGAAGACAACGGTAGGAAACATAACTACCGACCTTAGCACAATCAATGCGACAGTAGCTAGCATCTCTAGCGGTCAGGCGTTGGTTCTCACCGATCTCGGGTCCATCAGCACTTCTCTTGCATCTCTGAATGCAAGCCTTGTTGCATTCAACAACAACGTTGTAACCATAAATACTACACTTGGGCAAGTAGTTACTTCATTGGGAAGTATCCAAACCCAGGTAAAAGCAAATGCGAACGGAATAGCAACTGTAACGACAGACATCGGGACAGTACAGGGCCAGATTGTCTCACAGAATGGAAACATTACAACTGTAAAGACTAGTCTAGGTACCTTGACTGCGAACGTAAGCAAAGTGCAGAGCCAGACCTCAGGATTCCCGACACTCGAGATATTCCTGATTGTCATCATAGTGCTTGTTCTGATAACACTCGTGATATCTTTCCTAGCGGTCAACGCGGCAAACAAAGCAGCAAGACGAGCAACTGAAGAAAAGAAGCAGTAAACAACCTAAATTTTATTCCTTTTTATTTTTTTAACAATTTTATTCGTCGACGTGTCTGAATGGAAGCTTGAGAAAACAAACCTGAAGTTGGACTCTGTTGAAATTTGTTCCTCGATAAATGATAACCCAAGAGGCGTCGTATTTCTAAGCAGTTTAGTTGTGAAAAGTTCTTAATTCAGTCATAAGATAATCTAGAGAATCAGACGATGAATACGCAAAACTTTTAATCCGTTTACCACTCAACTTCTGTGACAAGTAGAATAGCTGCTGTTTCTCTAATCACCATAGTTATTATTGTGCTATGCGTACCAACTTTACTTGAAGCTCAAAGTGGGGTATCTCACGATTATTCAGTAAATTTTCGAGAGACTGGACTGCCGGAGGGAACTCAATGGTCGGTGTCAGTTCAGGGGTCTACGGAATATTCCAATAATAGTTCAATCAACTTCTTAGAACCGAATGGAACGTATCTCTTCATTATAGGTGGTGACAAGAATTATAGACCACTTCCAAGTAATTTCTCTGTTAATGTACAAGGACATAACGTCTCATTGGTAGTAATATGGGTTCCGGTTCTCTACCCAGTAACATTTGTAGAAACTGGACTTCCAGCAGGAACTTTTTGGAATGTCAGTCTAGGGAATGAGACGAATATCTCTTCCAATTCCACAATTGTTTTCAAAGTAACTAACGGGACCTACAATTATAATATTCCTAATATAAATGATGTCGCGAGTTCGCCCTCTAACGGCTCAATTTCAATCAACGGAGAACAAGCGAAGATATTCGTTACGTTTACAGCATCGATCAACTTTACATTCTTCGAAAACGGTCTCCCCGCAGGAGCCAAATGGTCTGTTTATATAAACGGTTCATATCATAACTCAACGTTTTCCCTCATCTCCGTAACCCTTCCTAATGGGACTTACAGCTATGTAGTGAGTCTCCCATCAGGTTATTACGCAAGTTCGTTGCACGGGAAAGTAAATTATTCAAACAATTTGATATACATTGCGGCATCTTCATTCCTGCTGTATGAGATAATTGTAGCAGTTCTCGTGGTTATTATCTCAGCCCTATTAATCTTCTACTTAAAGGTCAGAGGGAGGTCTAAAGAATCTATGAAATCGAAGGTCGACTCTGAAAAGAAGTAGCTTTATACTTGCTGAATGCACCTTCCATCAACCGTATACTGCTTCAAGCAATTCTGGATAACCAGAATAATTGAGGCGGCTATGACTTAGGTTAGTGGTACAGAAGCGTCCTACTCTCCCTGACAGATCTTGGTAGATTTCTGAGGGAACGGATTTAAACATGACTCTTAGAGGTAAAAGTAATATTCTTTACGTCGATGAACGAATTGTGCAGGGCAGTTTGCAAAGAATCACAGAGGTATTTACCTATGCGGTAATTTTATTCTTCTATCTGCTGGTCGGTATTATCGCCGGACACCCGTATGATGATGCTATCTATGCCCAGCACGCTCAGTTTTTTTATTACCTATCTCTCAACCCTTCTTACGGTCTCTTGATGGGAGTCTATTATAATCTAATTAACATAGGGGGATATTTTGTCACAATCCTTCTTTCTTTGTTTGGAATTAGCAACGTCCTAACGATACAAATTGGTGTCAAAATTCCTTTCATTCTGTTCACATTTCTTACTGCTCTCATTCTACATAGGCTCGCAAAAGATCTGGGATTTAGTGGGAAGTATGCACCTCTCTTGCTCCTGACATCACCTATTTATTTTTTTACAACTGTTATTTACGGATCTGCAATTGTTGTTTCAATGTTCTTTCTGGTCTCCTCAGTTTACTTGCTTTTCAGGAGGAGGACGTTGCTTTCAGCAATACTGTTTGGAGTAGCTGCTGGTTCCTACTTATATCCGCTCTTTTCGGTTCCCTTTCTCCTAAGGTACGTTCACAAAGAAAGTGGCTTGAAGAGTACCGCAGTCTACTTTGCCGTCTCCGCAGCGTTCGCTGCAATCGGCCAGCTAACCGTCTTGATTTTTTACTATTTCAACGGCTACTACTCAGCTGCCGTGGGAGTCCCCAGTTCATATCTTTCTATCATGCCGGTTCCGTACTATTCCGTATTTGATATTTTGAATATTTTTGGAGTATCAAATGTTGTACCTGGACAGGTTTATAACTACGTTTACTATGCATCAGCCATACTGGTTTCCCTATCATATTTCTTGTTAAAAAAGGATAGAGTTAACAAGGAATCTCTCTTAGTTTTCTTTCTTTTTCAAGGAGTACTCTTCTCGGCGATCAATCCCTATAATCTTCCCAGCTACATGAGCGCGATGATACCCTTCGCCATAATTCTTGCGACAGTCTACAGAAGATGGCTTCTCATCGGTCTCTTATGGTTAGTCTCTGTTCTCAGCCTGATAGTCATGCAGACCATCAACCATATAGGTTTCCTGATATACTTCTCTGACGTAAACATGAAACTGCTCAACATCAATGTCTCCTACCCCTCCTGGCTCAACTATGTCGCGGGCTTTCTCTATTCCCTCTGTCTGCTTACTTTCATCCCCATTGGGCTCAGAATCAAGGCTGGAACAGTCATCCACTTCTGGAAGACCATTGCTTCCCAGCTATCCACACTCGTTGCAATGTCCGTTGTGGCAATCGTCGTCCTTGCACCCGTTGCATCAAGTGTTCCCAGTGATATGTTCCTTGCTCCATCGCTTGACCACTTCTATGCGCAACCTGTTTCGGAATCACTCTCGGGGAGTTCACTCATTGTGGATTATGTGGCATCGACCCCTGGACTTGTAGGAGGAAGCTACTCAGGTGACTTCATCGGGTACATAGAGATGCCTTCATCCTCCTATGTTGTTTTTAATACCTCAGGGAACACAACAGTTTCCCCAGGTGATTACGAGGAGAACATATCGCTCCCATATCCACTGCAAAACGCCACTCTTGAGCTTTTTGGAGCCGGGAAGGGAACGTCTACAGTTGCGCTAGTCAATGGAACTGAGACCGTTCAGCCGAGCTATCAGACTGTGACTTCAGGAAGCTTCATTTTCAGGTACCTGTTCAACACGACTCTGGGCGGCACCTATTCGCTTGATATAGCGTCAGATGTTTCCCTCCGATCGCAGAACCAGGCTCAACCTTCGATCGTATTGAGCGGCTACCCGTACATGGGAAGGGCAATGATGGGAAGATACTACCTATCGGGAGGGCTCATTCCCGGCAATCTCCTGAAATCTAAGATTACTGTCGAGTTTTCAGGTCCATTCAAGACGGTCCCTCCGTCAGTACCATCCATACTCATCTACTTGGCCAAGAAGCTGGTGAGTCCTTTTTTCAATTCCATCATAGAAGGAGGAATTCTGTTTGTTCTGCTGATAGCGGCTCCTATGTCCTTAACCCTCTTCTTCCTGCGACGCAGATTCACACATCACTAATGGGGCCATGTCTCTTAGGTATGCAACAAGATAGATGCCAAGGTACTGAATTCAGCAATGTGGATCAATTCTGCAGTCTATCTCAATGAGAAACGGAGGAAACAACCGAGAAGGATTAATAGGGAATTAACAATAAACCAGCCGGTGGTTCAAGCCCGAGAAAATGGCATCGGTTGGGGACTTTCTTACCAATACTTGAGCGCAACCACATTCGTTACCTCGGGAGGAATATTCTACATTGTTGTAGCAAAACTTCTTCCGACATCAGCACTTGGAGCAATATCTCTTCTCCTAGCCATTGCAAGCCTGATGAACATAGCTTTTTCATTCGGGTTCCCGATTAGTGCACAGCACTTCATCTCTTTCAACCTTGGAATGGGCGATCATGTGGAGACTCGTTCTGTAGCTCGAAAGATATTGACGATAAGTATAGTACTGTCGTCGGGCAGTTTGATATTCTCCTTGGTTACAGCCAGATGGTTCGCTATTTTGTTCTTCCACACCCCCTATGATACTTTACTCATAGAAGCGGCTTCCTTTTATATTGCCATAGGTGTCTTCTTTGGAGTTCTACACGGGTCTGCACTTGGGTTTCAGATGTTCAGGACTGACGCGATCATTTATCTGTCATCTGCATCATTTTCTTACATTCTTGGTCTCCTTTTGCTTCTGATATTTCACGGGATCATCTACCTCATAATCGGGATGACAATATGCTATCTCTACGGCTCTGTCCTCTATCTGATCTACATATTCTTCAGGAGGCCAAAAGTTACGGAACAGAGTAACAAAACGTCTCTCCCAGTAATACTCTCCTATTCATGGCCGATCCTACTTTCTGGGCTCATAGGTTATGGGTCCACATATGTCGATAGATTTATTGTTGCATATTTCTTGAACCTGTCCACTCTGGGAATATACAGTTTTGTACTGCTCGTATCATCTTCCCTGTCATTCCTAGGAGGTCCCATTGTAAATGTTCTTGTTCCAAAACTGTCAGAATATTTTTCAATTGATGACAATGAGAAGTTGAAGAAAGGAATAAACCTGTCATCGACAGTGATGATGCTCGTTTACTCTCCTTTGGCTTTGGGATTGGCTTCCATTGCGCCTGTCGCGTTACTGCTATTGGCGAGACCGATATATGCGACTGGAAACGTTGCGTTGATAATCCTGTTAGTGACATCTTCAATATTCGTATTAGGTGGCATTATGGGCTCCGTCATATACGCTGTCAGGAAAACGGGTGTATATGTGATTACTACTGCGCTAACACTTGTTTCAAACCTGATACTCTCATTTCTTCTTATACCAAGATATGGGATGATCGGTGCGGCCATAGCGAACTCATCCGTGTCTGTCGTGACATTTATCATTCTTTACAACTATGCAGTCAGAGTCAGACTTAAGAACTTCGACTGGAACACGACACTAAAAGTGTGGTTTTCGTCACTTATCATGTTCGTCTTGGTAACTGCAGAAAGAATGGCGCTTGGCAACTTTCTTCACCTGTTACCTTTGTACGTGGTCACGGGAGTTCTATACTATTGGATAGCCATAAACGTAACTCGCTCGCTCCACAGAGTGCAGAGGGAAGAGTTCCTGTCGTATATACCGTCACGATTCAGTCTGAGAAAGATAGTTAGTATATTCCTTATTAGGGCGTTTTAGAACAATGGTCATTTTTCCAGTGTAGGCTATGATAGTAAAATACGTATGATTACACTAAACGGGCAATTAGAGACACACAGGGGTAAGAAATTTTTAAAGTCGCAATATTTTCCTTTGCGCTAAGACTGAATTGTGTAACGCAAAATCAGAGAATTTTTTTTCGCGAATGGTTGTTCAGACGACTTAAAAAATGGGCAAGTTTGAAAATTACCGGAAGCAGGGTAAATGTGAGAAGTTGGGTTAAGATGTCGTCAGAATCTGGGCTATTTTCGCCAAATCTATTGAAAGGATGGAGGAAACAAAATATGATTCAGAAACGGAGTTAGCGTCTGGCAAACGCGGTTGATATAGCGTGGTAGCTAATTACCTATCGCAGAAATTTGGAGTGTATAGTCAGACTAAAGTGAAGAAATTAGTATGAGATATCCTTAAGCGTACACATAATATGCTACACTATGTGGAATGGCAAAAATTTATGACATTATCAACATGGAGGTATCTACTCTATGAATGAGCGAAACTACTTCACAAAAGGCTCTATTATAATAAGAACCTTAAAGGATAGAGTATCAGCAAAAACCGATATTTTTTTCAAACCTCCATCTAATGCAAGGAAAGTGCTGGCAGACCCTTACGAAGCAACAAGTTTTGTAATGAACGAGGGCGAAGGCTCTTTAAAAAAATACGTTAGCGAGATATCTTCAAAGAACTTGATAAGAATTATTGACGAAAATCTTCGAATTACGCTGCCTCCTGTCAGGTATGAAAAAATCAAAAATTTCAAAAGTAATACGGAATGGATCGATGTTTTAAATTCACTTTATGTGATTGTTCGAGCCCTGAAACCTTCTATAATTGTTGAAACGGGGGTCGGAGAAATAGGTATGACAACTACATATATTCTTGCAGGCCTCGAGGAAAATAAAAATGGTGTCTTATATTCAATCGATACGGATAAGTTCTTTGATATTTATGGGTATCATGTTGGTGCTGGGGTACCAGATAATTTCAAAGGGATGCACAATCTAATAAGAGGTAAGTCACAATTAGTTATGGAAAGTGTATTGAAGGAAGTAGGTTCCATTGACATTTTCCTGCACGACGGAGACCATAGATACAAGACAAAACTTTTTGAATATGAATTAGCCCATAAATATATGAAGGAACACGGAGCTATATTATCAGATGACACCTGGGATTCGGCCTTTGATTTCTTTGTAGATAAATATAAGATCCTAGGATGGTCAATCAGATACGGAAATGGTGGTTGGTTTTCATATTCTTATTTTTAGAGGAGTCAGGATTGGTTAAGTTGACGTTGTTGAGTTATTTGATGAAAAGGTATTAAAGTTGATCTGCTACCCTGAAAACTGTAACAATTTTCATCACCTTTCATTTATTTTCACCTCTAATTTCCTGGTATAGCCTTCCCTGAATTATTGGTCATTCTGGAACTTCCTCATGAACTCCCTCGGAGGGAGATAGTCTATCGATGAGTGTGGCCTCTTCTCATTGTAATCGGTGAAAGCATTCTCCATGGCGACTGACGCTTCCCTGTAATATTGGAATTCGTAGGGTTAGACGTAGTCCGTTTTGAGGGACGAGTGGAACGACTCAATATTACCATTGTCCTCCGGGGTGTGTTTCTGGATGTACTCTAGTGATATTCTCAGCAGTTTCATTGATCCCCTGAACTGCTGAGCTATGTACTGAGGACCGTTGTCCACCCTCAGTACTAAATATTCTGGAACTCCAGCATCAAATGCTCTCAGAACAGCGTCTGCCAACTGCCCTGATTGCATCACCTGACAAGCAGGATATGGAATAATTGTATCCCCGCCATTCTTTCGTGAAACAATCCTTTATTGCCATCAGATAGGTCATCCCCCGCTGCGTGGGTATGCATGTGATGTCCGTTTCCCACAGCTGATCGGGTCCAGTGGGACGGAACAGATTCCTGTGTTTTGTTCTGCCTCTTATACTTAGCGTATGGAAGAGCTAGATTTCTATCTCTCATATTTGTTTCCCTCATTGATATTCTTCCCATCCTTATCTTCTCTTCCCTTATTCTGAGCAGCTCATCCTGGTCTCCTCTGTAGTAGTCCCTTGGAGTTAGGTAGTTAAGAGATGAATGCACTTCTGTTGTCAGATTGTATTACTGGCACAGCTAGATCACTCCTGAATATAGGTTTAATTCCTTATAGCTCTCATACAAATAATGACGCGTATTTTGCGCAATGAGTTTCTTGCAAAATATAGGTGAAATATGAATCCAGGCCCATTGCGTTTCATATTTTGAATAAGTGGCTTCGATTCGCGTTGGCGGTTGAGTTCTTGCTTGACATGCGTGGTTTTATTAGTAGTACATTCCTTAACTGTCAGATCCGTGTGAGAACAAGTAAAATGGCTGAAGATCTTAAATTTTCAGTGATAATGGAGGGCACAGAGGTGTTGCAAATTAGATCCAAAGTCTCCTGTGATATCAGTATCCCTCTATGATAATTATACCATTGTACTTCTTAGTGCTGTTAGGGGTCGTGATTGTTATTCCTGTTGTTGATGCAGATGTTATGAGTCCTGTCGTATTTCCTGTCATTACCGGTGTTGCTATGAAGATTAAGGAGTTGCTGTGTGATGCACTATTTGTTGGAAAATTAACGGTTTGATCTGTTGCTGTGTCATTCTCATAATCATTGAACTGGAATACCATCTTTTTGTAATTAGTTCCATATTCTATCACATATGGTTGTATTGTTCCTGCCGTTATCCCTGCTGCTGATGATGGCTGTGATTCTATATGCTTTACCGTAACATAGTATCCTGTTCCTTTGTTCTGTATGATAGGTAATCTTGGATTAGGTGAACCGCTGCCATACTCCATGTGGAAATTCTCTATCTCTACTGAAGAATAAGAACCGTAACTTCCGCTCTCAACATACACGTCTGCAATTAGCTGGTTAGCGGAGCTGCTAACGGCAGAGTAGTCTTCTCCATCGATCAGGAATATTCTGACAGACCCGTTGAAAGTTGTGTTCTGGTATATATTGTATATGTTGCCAACCGCATCGTATCTTATTATATCTATGCCATGACGAGATTCTGGGATTAACCCATAATAGCATGAATTGTTCACATAGGTCCCAACATGTGCATGTGCACCAAATATAGCCCCTATGTAGTTTGCATATATAGATAAGCCATCTATCCAACTCACATCCCCGTATCCTCCATCTATTGCAAAACCTATCTCATCTGGTGACGGGAAGACCGTTGAGAAGAAGCTATTTAGAGACAATATACCTATATTTAGTGCTATGCTATCCCATGAACTCCAGAATTCACAACCGCCGACTATATTTTCTCCTGAAGCCTGTGGTACTGCTTGAAGTATCACAAAATCCCTCACATCTATTGCATTTGTACCCGATGTATAGACGCTTCTATCCCATGCAAATGTCATTACTGTTGACCCTAATGGTGCTGAAACGTGAGATACATCTATTACTGTCCTACTGTCTAAGTTAACAGGAGGCCTATTAACTCCGCCCGCATTTATCAATCCACCGGATCCATGTATAATTATATTCTGTATTGGTGCTGTTCCCGGTACTTGAGTTGGTAAAGGTACGATGGCGTATTCAGGTGCCCCCGTGAACGGTGCCGATGTATTCACTTTATAGAGTGTTGCATCTGGTGATATGGTAAAAAGGCCTGTCAGTAGCTTTATCGGTATATTTACAGGATTGCTTCCTTTATAGGAATAATTTACTGCCTCCAATATCCCTGATGTCTGTGTGTAAGGTGGCCCATACTGCCCTGGTGCTGTTACCCCAAGCGTCGTATCAGGGCCGAAATCTGCACCATCATTTGGTATGTCGGATAAACCGTTGATAATACCTTTGGATGAGACTGTTGTTTCGTGAAGATACCTGTTACTGTAAATGTTTCTTTTGTCTATTCCATCGTGGTAGACAAATACTCCGTTGTCCATCCTGTACCACATTTCACCTGGCTGAGGGGTTAGGGGATCAGTATATAACTGCGGAAGGACGAACGATTTCTGGAAGTTTCCTCCGTTCCTTGGAATCAAATTTACCGCCGACGCAAATTTGTTCATTCCCAAAAATGTGACAGTTGCGACCGCAGACCCCAGTCCAATAACCTTTAAGGCGTTCCTTTTATATTCCCTCTCTTTTTCAATCAGCTCATTGAGGCATTTGGAATGGTAGTATCTCCTGTTCCTTATCTCGAGGTTGTCCTTATCTATCTCTAAACCACAAATTTCGCATTTGGCTCTCTCTCTTTTTAAGCTCATCTCCACCCCCTAATGTTAAGCAGCAGTATTCAATAATATCGTTCATCGTATTTTATGTTTCTTGCAATTTTTTTTGGGCATAAATGGTTCTAGCAATGTAAAGGATTATTTTGAGGACGGCCCTAATCTTTCATTTTAAAGTAATTTCTGCTCTTTGTGGTCGCATAGGGAGAATAATGCATCTTTTCTAAGTTACACATTTGACATGGTAGTTACAAAATGTAATCCCAAGGACATATAGCACGGCCCCTTTTCTAGCACTCTACTCTCCCCTCTCCCTCTTTCAGTCGATTCAAGAAGAAATATAATTCAATTGTCAGGAGGTTGGGTAAGAGCAGGGCAATAATCGCAATCCCGAGAATCCTAGATGAAACAATATACGTAATGCTTTCAAGGCCCAGTAGGTTCGTAGATGAGATTGATTCTCTCACGGAGATGAAGATCAGGGCAATGGAGGAGAGAACAAAGATCCCGGAGATGTCTAAGGACATCGAATGCAGAGCAATAATATTAAGGGAGAGGAGCATAAGGAAGATGTCAGATCATCCTTTTTCATAGGAATGTTCCAATCATAAGATGGTGCACTTCAATGTGTTTAAGAATCTACGAAGAAATGAAAGAGAAGGGCCCTATTGACTATCTCTGCCTTAACGATATTGAATACTTAAAATCAATTACTGAGTGGGTTATTTTAACGAGGAAGAATTAAGAATCTTTTTTTATTTGCTACATCATAGGTTTACTGCTGGAAGAAGTGCATCTATAATTGATGAGAAGGCTCTGCACGAAAATCCACTGTATTAGAAGTTTCTCAGCATTATTGAACGTAAAATTGTCTCGTCATTACCCACTTCAAGGTGGTCAAGACTGAAAATATGAAAACCTTTAAGAGAGGCGATGAAGCTCATAAGAAAGAGGGGAGGTACACAGCAGTCTACAACAGGGAGAGGGAGAAGCTCGATATCAGCGACATGGATGAAAAGATTGACACCATTAGGAGAAAAATGAGTGGGAATCACAGCGCAGGCGAACTGAAGAAGTCCATCGGTGAACGGTGGTCATTTGTGAGGTTCACCAAAGATGGCGTTGTTCTCAACGAGAGGCACATAGAGATGATGAGGAAGCTTGCGGGAAGGTTCCTCATAGTTACTAACACCTACCTCAATGACAGGGATGCAGTATCGGCCTACAAGGGAGCGGTGTGAGATTAAAAGATCCTTCAGGACGATAAAATCATTCCTCAAAATAAGGCCGGTATACCACAGGAAGCCGGAAAGGATAGAGGCACATGTGTTCGTATGCGTTCTCTCACTTCTTGTTACAAGACTGATGGAGAAATCATCACCGGGGATTAGCATCGAGAGGATAACTGAGATACTGTCAGGCATCAAGGCAATACCAGTCAGGTCTCCAATGAGGATTGTTTACTGCAGTGGGTCTCCGGGAACAATATCGCTGTTGAACAGTATGGGGATTGAGCAATCGGATCAGATACTCACCGGTGCACTACCAAAACTGGAATAGTACACTCAGGACTTTCCCAATCAGAGAGGATTATTGGGACTTTTGTCAACAATTTTCTTGCGAAACTCAAGTTTGAACAGAAGCGGATCAGAGATAGATGATTTGTGTTTCTGCCAATGGCAGGCTAAGCGATTGCCCTACCACAGAAAGAGCTAGGAGTATCTACCTCGAGGCTAAGAACCCATATTAGTCTCATCAGAGTAATGGGATATGGCCTCATCTATGAGCACTGATATGGCATCAAGGAGGTTTTCTGAGCTTCTTGTCTTTTCCAAAAAATTTGCCGTTTGGGTGTTATCAAACGAACTAAAGTAAGCCCCCTCATCCTCCTTTAAGATTTCGGATATGGCTAGGGACATTGCCACCGTGTCGTATTCTTTAACGAATCTTACTGCGGATATGTCACTATATAAATCTTTCAGCGTTGGAAGGTCATAAGCGACAACCTTTGTCTTCATATGTATGCTGTTAAGGATTGCTATAGAAAAACTATCCGAATGAGATGGGTATATCAAGACCTTAGAGCGAGCCAGCACACTCTTTAAATCCTCTTCATTAAGAAAACCCAAAATATTGACGTGTTCCTTGACACCGTTCTTGTCCAATAGCCTATGGAATGCCTGTTCGTCTTTTTTGTACATGAACTTTCCAGCTATTTTCAGGTTCACATCAAATCCTAGTTTTCTTATTTTCATCAATATTTTTGGAATCTCAAAAATACCCTTCTCCGGAACCAACCTTGAATAAAAGAAAATATCGTGTTGATTCTTTCTTGGATTCATTCCACTCTCCAATTTAAACTGAGAAATATCACTGGGGAATAGAAAGCGAAATTTACCATTATCTTTAGACATTTCGCTGTTCTGAAGTGCAAGGTGCCTGTTAACAACCGCTATAAATTTCAAGTTTTCGTACCTAGATATAGCCCTGTTTATGTGTCTGTCGAATAACGGATGAATTAAGAATGACACATTTCTCTTGAGCGTTTCAGTGTTTAAAATCGAACTTATTTCATTCCGGAGAATGAGCTTTATCAGGTCAAGGTTGTTTAAGTTGCTAATAACTGAATAGCCTCTAAGAGTGATGCCAAATTTAGCTACTTCTGATTTCCTGCACATTTCTAGAATATCAGAATTAATTCTTGGAAATGGGAGGAGCGTAGTATAAAAATCATTATCATAAACGAAATCTACTGCCCTTATTTCAGAGCTATACCCTGCCAACAACTTTTTCCTGTAGTTGCGGAAAGAGCTGTATCCATCATTTATCCATAATTTTTTAAAGGTCTTCGAGACAGTAAAACCAACACTCTCAATCTTGTCTATGTTCTCCAAAAGTTTAGGATTTTCGCTGATGGCAAAATACACATCACTTTTAGGGAAGTAAATTACAGAATACCTTGAGGGAAACATGGTCAAGAGCGTTTGTGCATTCATCAATCCGCCACCGGAAAATTCGCCAGTTATCAGATGAGAATCGAGGATTGCTATCGAGTACAAGCTCAACCATCCCTAAAGTAATCCTTCTTTCTCACCATGAACAGGTAATTAACTGATTCTGATTCCGCTTCTTCTTTGATGGGCACAAAGCTATCAAGGATTTTTAGGACCTTC
>DAICVC010000079.1:0-11231 GCA_027372655.1 Thermoplasmatales archaeon
TATTTGTATGTTAAATCCATTTTAATTTATGGATTCATACGACGAACATGGCCCGTATGTGCCTAGGGAACGTGAGAGCGATCCTGAGTGTCGTAGAAGCCCCAATGGATTACACTGCTGGCATAAAGTTAATGAATACGACATAGAAGGGCAACCTGAAGGCCCACCTAACTATTGGGGAGATGTAAAGTATTCGCCTTCTTACCACGTGGATGTGTATCGTTGTTGCCATTGTGGAGAAACTAAGGAAGAATATAGATAGGCTTGAACGTAAGCTCAGTTTCAAACTCTCATGGTTTCAGATTCGCAATAGTTGTTATCAAAAGGAGAAATTTGAAAATTAATGAGAATAACCCAACAACAACCGTTAAAAATTTTAGGTCATGTTTTATAGTTTCGTCATTTAATTCTCGGCAAAATGAAGAGGTCAGTACACGCTTATCTCCCCGGTATTAACAATTTATCATCTTGATTGATTTTACCTTCCTTATTAAATGAACTCCTGATTTTAATCTTAAATTGAGCAATTATAGAATGAGAAACTGATAGAAACAAATCCGTCTGTCACTAAAATTAGAACAAGAAAGTCATTTTACATTCATAATTCTTAGCAAAATGGTAAAACCGGCTTTACCAGTTCTTGTAATCCTCAATGTGCAAATGCTCAGGGCAGGCCTCCAGTATCTTGTTTCTTAGAACTAAGGGTCGTGGCAACAAAAGCACTGATATTGATTCTAGCGAAGGAGTATAGGTCCCTTCGAAGGATCGTTAAGACGACCCATCATTCGAATTATGAGCGCTGATGAATATTTGAAATGTGTACTTCCTTGGTCTGACTGAATAGTGGCAATACTTGCTGAATAAAGAGAAGCTGTCAGGTACAGAATCCTCTCTAAACCTAGACCTTCGTCATTCCCTAAAGCTATTATGAATGCCACAAACCCCCCTTTTTATAGCTATACGAATAAAATATGAGATAATTAAGATAAGGGCCGGAAGCAAAAATAGGTAGGATAGCCAAACATAGTATAGATAATTCACTGAATGCTTAAGCCGCGACTATTATTTATAGACTGCGTGCTTGCACTTAGCACCATATTGAAAAGTTCAGATTTGTCAAAATAAAAGGGAGTATCCCTTTTCTTAGTCTTGTAGGAATGCTTTCCGTATTGCTTCCTCTGGCAGTGAAAATACTTTATGCACCCAAGGAGCAAACTTTCTTTTGATCGGTTCCTTTCTAAGATCACTAGCAGTTGCTGCCATAATATCATCTAGGTCTATCCACCTGAGTTCATAGACGTTATTCTTGTTTGGATAAAAGGGGCCGTCAAACCTTGCCAATAATATATGAAGAAACTCATTCTCGCAGAACTCTAAATTTCGTGGGTCAATTGCAGAATATGTTACTGTTAAAATATCCATCCATTTGTCTATCTCTACTCCCAAATCTTCCATCGCACATCTTTGAGAAGCTTCGGTCAAAGTTTCGTATCTTCCGTTTTCGTACATTCTGGGATGGGTATCCCCAGAAAGACTCCAAACCTTGTCGAATATCGAATGCTTTCTATTCTGAATAAGAATATTCATTCTCTTGTCTAGTATTGCAATAGTTATACCCATGTGTCTTCTCCCTAGCAAAAGGTTGTTAGAATCGCCTCGGACTCTATGGCTCTCCCATCTATCTCCATATTCAATTATACACCCTGACATGTCGACAATCGGAATTTTGTAATTCATGTTCTATAAATTCATAAAAGGAATTACCTTAAAATCTTTCCCAAATGGTCCGCGGTTGGTTATAACTATTGTTAATTTTACTCAAAATTTAGGCTAAATATTGCAAGCTGCGTTGAGGAATATACTTATATAAGAATAAATTAATTCTTTGCGATGACAAAACTAGTACTAGTTCATCTATCCGATTTTCACCTTAAAAATAAATCTGATATTTCCGAGGATAGCACCTTGAGGTTTTTACTAAGAGACCTTCAGGACGTTCTTAAGCCTTTTAACGAGGATAAAGCATCGAATAAAATTTTTGTTTGTATTAGTGGTGATTTAACCTACCAAGGCCTTCCTGAAGAGTTTGACCTCGTTTCAGATTTCATCAATGATATAAAAAACGATCTAAAACCTGAAAAAGTAATATTAGCTCCAGGAAATCACGATCTTAATCGCCCTGATTCAAGAAAGGTAGTTTATAATGCGAGGTATATGAAAGCGTTAATTTTGGCAGAAAAGGACTCAGTAAAAGACGCAGAAGACCTGTTTTCAAGCAACAGCGGTAAAATGACTACTAGTGCAGGAATGAAGGAATATTATAAGTTTCTCAAAAAAAAGAATATTTCTCAACCTTATAATAAAAAGTATTTGTATTCTGCAATCTCAGAGGAAGTTGAACGCTTCAAAGTTAATTTTATCAGTTTGAACTCAGCATTTTTGTATTCCCCTGAGGGTCCTTATTATGGCTATATTGGCGCAAGTCAATTGAACAATGCAATTGCCGAAACAATAAAGGACGTTAAAAAGGGCTTTAAGACACTCAATATCGCAATCTTTCATCATCCGTTTGAGGCTATCGTTGAACCGGATGCCATAAGCACTGAAGATAGTATTAAAATGGACTACAATGTTGTGCTGACTGGTCACACCCATAATATGAGGGTAAGAAGTGATCTAACAACCCAGTACCAAAAAGCGGTCACCGGCTACCACTACAGAACAGTACCGACAATATTGAGCTCGGCAAGATGCGTGATCGATGAACATGAAGGGTTTAAGCCAATTCCAGGTTATTCAATATTGTTCATTGAACTGCACAAAGATTATGTATCCTCAATTGAAATTATTCAAAGGAAGTGCGTAACAAACCACTGGAGTCCAGTTGAAGGTATAGATAATCCAATGCAGGTCTTTAGTCAACCAGGCATTATGACGAAGATTTTGAAAAAAGATGACGATATGTACGAAGCAGGCGCTACAATTACGAACACAAGAGCCCATTCTCATCTTATTATATATCAGAGAACACCCTCCCTGATATTGGGAGAAAAGCCATACAAGGAGAATGATTCATTCAAAAAGAATCCTAGTGAGAAAGCATTTGTGCAAGCTCTAGATGATAAAATAGATGACTGTGTGAACGACAGAAGTATGTTTATTACTTACCTATTTTCATTGGACAAAACTAAAAAAGTTCTTACCGACAACGGGTTCCTCAAAAGTATTGCATGTAGAAACATTACTAAATATAAAGAGAAACAGAGCGCCTCACAACAACGTTTCGTGGTAGAGCCAATTACAGCGAAAACAGCTGGACCATTCATTTTTGCCGACGACGGATTAATAATCTATCTGGGCGAAAAAGATGGTGAAATTCTCGTTTTGAATTCAGACAGCTTTCCAAAGTCTGAATCAATCTTTGATGATTTAACAAGAGATTTGACTGGAAATAAAACTGTTGCCCAAGATCTTATGAAAAAGCTATCCCTGGATTGTTCGGAAGAAGGAGAGAAACTAAACAATGAATGAGTCGTTGTTATCTGTTATTACGAATTTTTCCGCGATGAAACTCTACAATACGATACCTGTTTGATACTTTATAGCTACTTCATAGTGATTTGTTCATGGTACTTTGAGACAAACTGAGAAAGAAATCAAGCATATCAGTCTTAATTTAACTCGCTATTTGTCTCATACTGCGATAAACAGTACATCAAAATGAGTTGCTAGTCTTTTAATATCCCTAATGAATAAGGCTTTGATGCTGAATCTGTTGAGCTATAAATCTAAAATAGATGATGAGCTAGCAAAATTTTTCCTCAACAAAGTAGTCGGTAAAAGCGGAATAGAAAAGGAAGTATTAGAGGCATTAAGGGATTTTACCTTAAGAGGGGGGAAAAGAATGCGCCCAATTTTTATGATAATGGGTTTCTTGTTAAAGGAAAATATCAATGATGAAATTGTTAAGACCTCAATATTATTGGAACTGATGCAATCTTACATGCTTATTCACGATGACATCATAGACGAAAGTGATTTAAGAAGAGGATTTCCTACCCTTCATAAAGTTTTCAAATATAATAAACAAACGAATGACGGTCTTGCAATAATCGCAGCAGACCTAGCTAACGCATATTGTCATGAAGTTCTAATTAGGGCTAAATTTCCTTCACAGAACATAATGAGCGCATTATTGGAAATGGAGAAAGTTTACGAAATGACAGGTATGGGTCAAATAAATGATATGGTCTTACCCTTTCTGGAAGAAGTATCAGTGGATTACGTGACTAAGGTTCACAGGCTAAAAACTGCAGAATACACAGTGAACGGACCTATGAAAATAGGTGCTGCTTTATCAGGCTACAAAAATTTAGATCTAATCGAAAGATATGCAATACCGTTGGGAATAGCATTCCAGATTCAGGATGATATTTTAGGTCTTTTTGGAGATGAACTAACACTAGGGAAACCAGTTAAGTCAGATGTTCAAGAAGGCAAAATTACACATTTGATTTTATTCTCTAGACTTAATACATCGAAAGAAGAGCAATTATTCATAAATAATGTCCTAGGAACTAAGGACATTACTGATGAACAATTTGAACAATTCAAGGAGCTTATCAAGAAATCTGGGGCTCTTGAGAAGTCGCAAGAGTTAAAGAAATCTTACTATGATAAAGCTATATCAAGCATACCTTTTTTGACCGAAGAAGCAGAACTCAGAGACGAGCTCAAGCTGCTTGCCGATAAAATGGTCTCTAGAAATAAGTAAAAGTCACATAGATTGGGTAATTCAAGCCCTCTTACGACGGGTTGATATATGGATTCTTCCTTTCTCTTGAGAAATAAAGTTTACAATAGATTTTGCAATCTCTTCTGCTTTCGAAGTCTCTAAATGAATCTCGAAATATTCAGGATTCTTATTTTCGACTAAACCTTCAATAACCTGATAGCGCCTTTCCCCAACCGAGTCATATTTCCCAAGGTGATACCCCTTAATCTCAAGGTAGTCGAGTACTTTTTTGACGAGTTTAGAGTGTGGAACTATATTCATCTCCAAATAAGTTCCGTCATATGGATCAGTATTCCTCATAAAGAGCCAAATTTTTCCTGCGGTGGAATACTCTTTTCTTCTTTGAAATTCATAATACGAAATGCATTTGAATTTTTTAGAATCCGAAGTAACTACTGGAACCTCTTTGAAAATTAATAATACATCATCAATTTGCGGATTACTCATCGATTATCATTCCAGGAAAGTATTTGTTTTTTTCTCCTTTGTCAGGATTTTCTTTTGGAATTAGAATCTTGGAGCAGAGAGTCTATCGTATTAAGAATGGCTTAAAAATTACTATTTTCCATCTTAGACTATTCCGTGATTACCCTTCATTTTTTCGCCTAATAATCTATACTTTTAGGTCTTTTTGGTCACTACATTCATGATTTACCTCTATTCCGTCTTCAGGTCTACTAGGGAATCCAATTCAAAGCCCGATCTCTTATCCTTGAGATGAACTCTGTACCCAGAAGGCAGTCTTTCAAGGGCCTCTACACCCGATATCTCCTTTCTCAGTAGAATGAAATCCAGGTACGCCAGTATGGCGTAAGCAAGATAGCATATCTTTATGTGCGACTCTATGTGCGATTTCAGCCACACTCTTACCGGTCTCAGATCGAGGCCCCCCTTGATCTGCCTGAATGCCCTCTCCACAGTATCCTCATAACGTTATCACACCTGGAACACCTATGTTCTGCTCTGGCTCTGTGTAGTTTTATCCCCAAAAGTTCATCGAACGGACAGTTTGATTTAAGGGTAACGGGGTGGAAATCGAATCAGGAACGGCAAATATGATGAACTTTTAAATAAAAGTTCAAACTGAGCAGGCATGGAAGAGCAGCCTATACTGCTCCAGGCCAGGAAGATGGGAACAACGGTGAAGAAGCGGGTGGAAACTCCAGGAGGGACAAAGACGGTAAAGGTGACCACGTCCAAAGGAATATGGAAAACTAGGATACTGAGGCCCTCAGAGTATGAGAATATATACGGGAAAACCAACGGGGAATACAGGATTATTTTCTCCTGCCTCCTGATGACTGGCATGAGGTATGAGGAGCTGAGAAGGCTGAGGAAGCATCCGGAATGGGTGAGCGGGGCAACGATATTCCTTCCTGCTGAAGCAATGGGAAAGGAGAAGAGGACCCAGCAGCAGAGGTTCGTCAGATTGTCCTATGCTGGAAGGGAAGCTATAAAGAGGCTGTTTGACCTGGATCCTGAGATTCATAGGAATGTCATAGTTGACAACTACATAAGGCGCAATTTCGGTGACTTTCAGGGGTTTACACTGAAATCATTCAGGAAGACCTGGGAATCCTGGCTCGTATTCTACTACAGGATGCCTCTGGAGGTGGCACTTTCGCAAGGACACACCATAATGACGCAACTCCAGCACTACCTCGGGCTGCCGTTTACGGAACAGGACAGGCTCGGGATGAAACAGTACGTGGAAGGATGGACCTGAGCAGGGCACCTCTGATTGAAGTAATAATAGTCATAGAGATTATACTGGACTTGGTTGTTCTTCTTGCCATTTCTGGAGCAGTGATTGGTCTTCCCTACTCCCCTGAATTGATGATACTGGCTGCAATCGTCATCATTGCCTTGGAAGTGTGGCTTGACCTGAAGTACCTCATCTGACTGGAATTTGTCCTCATATTTCCACGTGGTGTAACCCTTCCCAGCACCACTCGCTCATCAATCATTCCTGGAACTGGCATTCCAAAGCAATACATATTCAGAAGTATTACTTCATTTCGTGGATTTACCCATCGGTGGAATCATACCGTTCTGGATAAGCTTCGTCTACTATTACATTGCAGCAGCCGTCATCACCACGTTTGGTGGAAGCATGTTCACATATTCCAGGAATAAGGCAGGGAGGATTGCGTGGAGCAGGAGGAGGCAACCGTTGTGGAGAATCGTCATCGGTTATTTCCTGAGCACAGTGATACTTACCGTCATTTCATATCTCCTATACCCAACCATCATTCCCTACCTTTACATGAATTTGAAATACACGCCCTCCATTGCAGTACTCACATCCACTGCCTACTTCTACTGGATACTCCGGGGATTCGGTAGAAGGATATCGAGGAATGCGGAGTGGATAGCAGGTCCAGTAATACTTTCTGCTGTGGCTTGGTATATTGCAAATACATATTGATTCCCTTCAAATCCCCAGGGGACGGCCATATTTACTTATATACGCCCCCTTTGATTTCAGTGTCCGGAAAGGAAATGTTTGTTGGACAGGGACAAACTGGAAAAGAAGGAATGAATTTTGGCCCATTCGAGCCTCCTGGTCTAAAAATTTAGGAATAAATTATTAACATCCTTGAATATCACTAGGGGTAAATGGATGATTCAAGTCTCGATGAGCCTAATATTAGAGATGTTAGGAATATCTCTTAGCATCGCTGCTATAGTCCTTGGACTTGGACCACTTAGGAAGCATATAGTTGATAGAAGCAAATTGGATTTTCAGAGGATTAGAAAGTACATTAGTGATGAAAGACCTCTACTGACTGAGAGAGCTTTTGAGTTTTATGCCAACAGATATGGATTCGAAAAATTGAGAATAGAGTTGAACGGCATGGAACAGAAGATTCACGTACTTTGTCCTTCTGAATGGATTCCTAAGAAACCGATCAACCTAAAAAATGTAAGAATAGTACTAGTCGATTCAACCGAGCATAACAAGGAATTACCAAGTCTCCCAATTCGGTACTTGCCATTCCAGCAGAGAAGACTCTTATCTCGTTTTTCGACTTACTCTGACTCAATATATCAACTAGACAAGCCCTACTTGTTCGTAAATAAGGACATATACAGGCTACTTGGAATCAAAATCGGTAACGAGGACGCGACTTTTGAATTTGATTCACAAAGGAGAAACTTTTTTGACCACATTGATAGCGAAAGCGTAGTCTCATATGAGCTTGGAAGATTTTTGGAACGCAATCCAAACCTTCCGAATGAAAGATTGTTCAAGAAACTCAATTATAGAGGCAAACTAGGAAATCCTCTGGACTTTGTTCTCCGAAAAGCAAGTCTTGGAATAGATACTCTAACGCTCTATAAGGAACAAGGGAGGTGGAAGTATCTATTGCTTCTTAGAAACGAGAAAGTGGCTGAAGGAGGCGGTTATTTCCATGTGGTTCCCTCTGGTGAGTTTCAACCTGCGGTTTGGGGACGCACGGCATTTGATGATGAGATTATCAATAGAGACCGTGATTTCTGGAGAAATATAATGAGAGAGTATGACGAGGAAATTCAAAATTCTCCGGAAATAGACTATTACGGTGAATACCTGCATATTCCCCCGTACGAACAATTAATGAGCGCCTATGAAAAAGGAGAAATTAAGGTCTACTTGTTGGGTGCTTGCATAGATCCATTTAACCTTCGAACCCAGATGCTAACGGCTTGCATATTCAAAGAGAACACATTTCATAAGATATTTACCAACCTTAAAGAGTTAGACGCAGAAGGAAAATTAACGTGGAAATGCAATAGTTTCGAAGGATTGGAGTTTAGTGAGGATGAAATTAAGAAACGGATTTCAAGCCAGAGAACCTTGGAACCTGCAAAAGCTCTACTTGCACTTGCGTGGAAAAATAAAGAGTTCTTAGAAAATTAAATGAGTAGAAGATTTCTTCATGAACCTTAATAATCAAATTGAAAATCAGTTCTGAGTAAATGCGGAATGTAACAAAAGTCATAGCGATTGTTTTCTTTCTGCTCACCATCTCAGTCTTTTTTTTGTTCATAGTTCCGCCCACAGGAGCTACCTCCAATGACTTCCTACCTGGCATTACCATAACCTCCAACTTTTCGGGGAACTACTCTAAAGAAAACTACACTCTTCTCCTTACTAACTTCAAGACTTTATATTCTGACGTAAACCAATCAGCCATTTCATTTTCTTATGCACTGACAGCTGCCTTGGCACGCGGTCTTACTTTTGGTGTTTTTGCAGGCCTGTTTTTCGGGTTTATCCTCGGTGCGGTCTTGGAGGGAGCCAGAAGGAGGAATAAGCCTAGTTAGCTATTTTTCAGCTCTACAAAACCATAACAGGATTTCATTAAATTAGTAGTGTTCGAAGTTATATTTCCATTGAGCCAAATGACCATTAGTGGTTTCCCCTATTTTGCAATCAATTGCCGAAAATGTAGCGTGAAGTAAGGACCTGGAGTCTGGCTGACCATATCCTGTAAGGCCCAGAATCAATTTCTAGAGACGATATCTTGCCTATTCGATAACTAACATAAATCGTGTAGCAACCTCAGTAGCACTACGCTCTAGGTAATATTATTAAATATGACTAGAATTTAATTAAACTAGTGACTAAAATGTCAAATATTCTGATAACAGGTGGGAATGGAGTGCTGGGTTCGTCGCTATCGAATGCTTTCATTTCTAGGGGAGACAAAGTGATAGTTACGGAGATTACTAGAGAACAAGAGTGCTGGAGGCTTAAAGAGCTTAACATACTCGACAAGGTCAGGTTCGTCTGGAAATCGTCACTGGACCTTGAACCTGCTGATTTACGTGGGACAGATATCGTCATCGACACGGCTATTGGCTTCCCAGACAGACCGTTCTGCAGCAATTCCCCAAGGACCGCGATGGAAATGAACATAAGTCCAGCGCTTGGATTACTAGAGGCCGCAAGGAAGATGGAAGAAAGACCCCTGATGATTTATCCCAGCAGCTTCAATTCCCTTTATGGAAGAGCCGGAACGTACGATGAGTTCTCTAAGCCCAGCCCCGCTTCGGTTTATGGCTGGACCAAATCTGCTGTTGAGCAACTTTTCTGGACATACAGCCGTTCATTTGGCATCCCGGTGGTAATAACTCGCGTGGGTTCCGGATACGGGGAAATGATGAGGACAGACGAACTGGTGGCAAAGCTCGTCATCTCTGCTATCAGGCAGGAAGAATTTGTTTTGAGATCTCCAGGGTCCAAAAGACTCTGGACCTACATCGGAGATGTTGTTAATGCCTACAAGCGAATGGCAGACCTTTTTGAAAATGGAAGGAACCGTGAACTGGTGAGTGAACTTAACAAAGACGACAAGGTCCTGAACATCGCGGGCAATCTATCAGATGAAATAGTTACCAATACTAAGCTTGCTGAGATGATTCAGGAAATCTCTGGGAAAGGGCTTCAGATCGTCTTATCTGAAGAATATGAGCCTGGTGAGTTGATTGATAATAGGCCTGTTGACTTTAGTTTCGACGCCGACTGGTCCAGAAAGGTTCTTAACTGGAAGCCGGAGATATCCCTTTCCGAAGGGTTGCGAAGAACGATCCAGTGGTTCTCCACCATGTATTCTGAAATAGCGATTCCGGAGGTCGGTTAAAGTGGAAGAACGGCAATTCCGTGAAGAAGGATACCAGAGCCTCAGGGGACCCTGGAGAATAACGTTTGATACAAATCCTGACGACTGCAACATGAGCTGCATTATGTGCGAGGAACACAGTGAATACAGCCCCCTCAAAAAGGCAAGACTGGCAAGCAACAGGCCACACAGATTGATGGAAATATCGACAATAAGGGAAGTCGTGGGGGAGATGGTTCCGCTGGGATTAAAGGAAATAATCCCCTCGACTATGGGCGAGCCCCTTCTCTATGAGCATTTTGAAGACATCCTGAATATTTGCAGGGAAAATAAGATCAAGATGAATCTCACGACAAATGGCACGTGGCCCAAGTACGGACCAGAAAAGTGGGCACGAATGATCTGTCCGGTAACGAGTGACGTAAAGATCTCCTGGAATGGTTCCACCTCTCCTACCCAGGAGAGCATCATGAAGGGATCGTCCTTTGTGAAGAGGCTGGAAAACCTGCAGTCTTTTATTGAAACGAGGGATGAGATATCTGCAGATGGACAAAACAGGTGTAGCGTCACTCTTCAGGTCACGTTCATGAGAGTGAATGCTGACGAACTACCCGACCTGATCAAGCTATCTGCGGGACTCGGTATAGACAGAGTGAAAGGGCATCAATTATGGGTCCACTTCCCAGAGATATCGCATTTGGACATGAGAAGGTCCAAGCAATCAATATCAAGATGGAACCATGTGGTTGATCTGTGCGAGGAGGCAGCAGACAAGTACAGGAAGAAGGACGGATCAAAGGTCAAGCTCGACAACTTCGAAAGATTGA
>DAICVC010000001.1:0-51389 GCA_027372655.1 Thermoplasmatales archaeon
ATAAACATGTCTCACAACTCCAAAATTCTTTTTATCCTGATTAATTTGAAACAATTCAAAAAATAATTAATTTAGTAAGTTTAGTAGTTCAAATCTGGCATCGGAGGTTCTTTCCGCCTCAACACCAATCCTATTATGAGAACGATAAAACCGGCAAATGCCATAATTCCACCTATGATGGTTGGCAGAAGGGCCACAAGTAATGAGTTTACAGGTTCTTTTGTTAAGGTAACCTTTGGTGAGCTGGATGTGAACGACACAATATTGTAAGTTCCAGAAGAAATTGAAGTATATTCAATAGTCGTGACTCCTGAATTATTCGCATATGTTCCTCCGGCTACTTTATAATTCCCAACATTGGATGAATTTACAATGGATGCATCTGCTGAAGGAATCAAATATATACTTGAGGCAGGATTTGATGTTATTAGAACAAGTTCTCCACTGGAAACATTAAATACAGGACTCATAAATTCACCAGATCCTTTAGCACTCATGGTCTCATCATTAATTAAACCCCGAATGCCTAAGCTTCCTCCTGCGAAGAATATAGCAACTCCAGCGACGAGCAAAACAAGGCCAATCACCGCAATTTTCTTTCTCATAATACTCTTCCTTAAATATTAATCTCACTAAATAAGATTTTCCTAGGCATATTCAAAGATTTTCTAGATCATAGCAACTTTACAGAACTTTCAATATAAATAGATGAAGCACTTTTATCATCTAAACTGTATCTCCAAAATTTGTTTAAAATCAAGTAGGGAACATTTTACGATAAAGTCTTGCAAAGCGAGGGAATTTTTAATAGAATGTTTATGAGTAGCCGCTCTAAAACTCAGGAACCAATAATCCTCCAAGCGGACGGCATATCAGTATTGTATCAATAAAAAGAAGAGAAGTTAATTTAATTCACGTTGAAATATGCCAACCATGAAGTTGATCGAATGTGTTCCAAATTTCAGTGAGGGAAGGGATAGGGCAAAGGTCGAATCCATAGCAAGAGAAATATCATCTGTCGAAGGAGTAAAAATTCTTGATATGGAATTAGATTCCAATCATAATAGAAGTGTAATTTCATTCACGTGTTCACCGGAGCTGGCAGTTGAAGCTGCTTTCAGAGGTATTAAAAAAGCAGGAGAGACAATAGACATGGATAACCATTTCGGGGAGCATCCAAGGTTTGGTGCAGCCGATGTTATACCATTTATACCTGTTTCAGAAATATCAATTAAGGAATGCGTAGAGTTGAGTAAGGAATTGGCTAAAAGAGTTGGAGAGGAACTCAAGATTCCCGTCTTTCTTTATGGTGAAGCGGCTTCCACAGAAAAAAGAAAGAATCTGGAAAATATAAGAAACAAGAATTTCCAATATGAACAGATAAAACAGGAAATAGGGAAAGGAGAATTCATACCTGATTATGGCCCTCTGGAGATTAGTAAAGCTGGAGCATCCATAATCGGTGCAAGGGACTTTCTCATTGCATACAATGTAAATTTGAAGACTCAGGACATGGAGATAGGCAAAAAAATCGCGAAATCCCTGAGGGCGAAGGATGGTGGGCTTTCCTTTGTTAAAGCTCTTGCCTTTTATCTTGAAGACAAAAACTGTGTTCAGATATCAATGAATCTTACAAATTTCAAGAAAACGCCAATTTACAGGGCATATGAATTGGTAAAGTTGGAGAGTTCAAGATATGGAGTGGATGTAATTGAATCAGAAGTTGTTGGGCTTGTCCCAATAGATGCCATGGTTGATTCCGTCAAATTCTATCTGCGGCTAAATGTTTTTAACTCAAATCAAATATTTGAAAAGAAGGTGTGGGAGTAATGGATCTCAAAAATTTTATCGAAGAACTTTCATCAGACTCGCCAACTCCGGGTGGCGGATCAGCTTCTGCTGTGGTTGGCTTGCTTTCAGCTTCGCTAGGTCAGATGGTTTCAAGGTTAACCCTCGGAAAAAAGGGATACGAATCCGTAAGTCTACAAATTGAAGAAGCAATCAGAAATCTTGAAACATTAAAAAAGCAACTTGAGGATGCCAGCAATAGGGACATTGAGGCATTTAATGGGATAGTGAAATCAAGAAAAATGCCGCGGGAAACGGATGAGCAAAGGGAAATGAGGAGCCTAAACATGCAAAATGCACTCAGGGAGGCAGTTAGGTCTCCGTGGAACATAGCTGCATTGTGCAAACAGGTCATGGAAATAGATTATCAGCTCATTCAAATCGGGAATAAGAATGCATGTACAGATGCTGGTGCTGGCGTCATCATGGCAAAGGCGTCCATAGAATCTGCACTTTTAAACGTAAGAATAAATCTCCACTACATCAAAGAAGAAAAATATATTTCAGAACAGAAAATAAAGCTAAACCTTTTCGCCGAGGATGTTGAACAACTTTATTTAAATTCAATGAATAAACTTGAGATCCTTCTTAACGGTGAATAATCGGTAGGTGAAGATATGGATTTTCCGACATTGGAAGATATAAAAAATGCAAGAGAGTTCCTCTCAGGGAAAATAGAAAAAACTCCAGTTCTTTATTCAAAGACCTTTTCAGATATGTTTCACGCCCCTATATATTTGAAACTTGAGAATTTTCAAAAAACTGGGTCCTTCAAATCAAGAGGCGCTCTATATAAGATGTCAAGTCTTTCGGAAATGGAAAGAAAAGCGGGAGTTGTTGCATGCAGCGCAGGAAACCATGCGCAAGGAGTAGCCTTTGCAGCCAAGCAAAGCGGAATATCATCCAAAATAGTTATGCCAACTTACACAATCAGTGCTAAGATAAACGCAGTAAGAAATTATGGAGCGGAGATTGTACTAAAGGGGGAAAGTTACGCAGAGGCTTTCAGGGAAGCCAAAAAATTGGCCTTGGAAGAAAACCGAACATTCGTAGATGGGTTCAATGACAGGTATATCGTAGCAGGTCAGGGAACCGTTGGCCTGGAGATTATTGATGAAGTGCCGCAGGTCCGGCACCTGATTGTTCCACTGGGAGGGGGCGGTCTTATTTCAGGTATTTCAATGGCTGTTAAAGATTCCGGGTCCATTGCAAAGGTGCATGGTGTCCAAAGTGAGAATTGCGACGCAGTAATTCAGGCACTTTCAGGAGGGCCAATCATAGGTTCTAAAGGATTTACAATAGCTGATGGAATTGCTGTTGGCAACCCAGGCGACATGAACTTAGAACTTATTAAAAAATACGTGGATAATGTAGTTAGCGTAAATGACGAACAGATGGCTTATGCATTATTCAAGCTCCTCGAAAGGCAGAAAATTGTAGCAGAGGCTTCTGCAGCCGCGCCACTGGCCGCTCTAATGTCAGGTAATATTGATGTGAAAGGCGAACCAACTGTTCTGGTAATATCGGGGGGAAATATTGACCTGCTCCTTCTGTCCAAGATCATCTATAAGAGCATGGAGGTCGACATGGGGTTAGTCAGAATAGAATGCAAAATTCCCGATAGGCCAGGCACGCTCCAGAAAATAACAACCTCCATTTCTTCCTCCGGAGCTAATATATTTCACGCGGAAGTGGATAATTTATCACAGGATACGCCGATAGGATTTCAAAGCATCAGGTTCAGCGTAAACGTTAGAGACAGGGAACACCTTGAAATTCTTTTGGACAAATTAAAAGAAGTTGGTTACAGGTTTCACGTTGTATCTGATTGAAATCACATTTATCCAGAGGATCAGACAAGCAATTGTTTCAAGCCAATATAGTGATTTTAGAATTTACTGATGACAGTTACGACATCTTCATCCGTAACTTCATAGTCCAGACCAACTCTCATATCTCTTATTTTCGCTCCTTCGCTTGTTATAATCGCATATCGGAAAGAGTCAATCATCTCTCTGCTGATTTTTCTGCAAACATCTCTTATGGAAGAACCCTGTCTTAAAACCAGAGGCCTTTCAAAATCTGTTACGCCTGACTTGTTTCTGAGATATACTCTAACCAAGTTTAGCCTCTGATACATGGACTCCTTTAGCTGATTAATTCCGAGTTTTGAAGAGGCAGAGACAGTCAGCACGTCTCCATACTTCCCCATTTCCTTAATCTTATCGGAATTGTGTGGCATATCTATCTTGTTAACAACTACTATAGCAGGAATATAAACAACATTCCCTCTGAAAAAATCAATCAAATCATCATCACTCAAGTTCTCTCTTATGTATAACTCCATATTCGTGATCTTGAACTCCTTCGCGATTGCCTTAATTCTATCCTCATCTATCTCCAGAGATCTTGGCTTCCTTATTTTAATTCCACCGGTGTTTTTCTTTTTCATTGAAATATTCTTTCGTTCCCTGTTTACAACAATTCCGGACTTTCGCAGTTCCTCCAGTATTCTATCTATTCCCTTGCATTCCACATCAGTAATAAGAAGGATTAGCTCTACAGCCCTTACCATGCTCAGAACTTCTCGGCCCCTCCCTGACCCAAGTGCTGCATTATCTATAATCCCTGGAAGATCGAGAATCTGTATCTGGGTTCCCTTATACTTCAACGTACCCGGTATAACTTTTAGTGTAGTAAATGCAAAATTTCCAACCTCACTTTCAGTTCCGGTTATTGCATTGAGTAAACTGCTCTTCCCCACATTTGGATAACCCACCAAAGCCACTGAAGCATCACCTGATTTTGGGACAGAAAATCCACTTCCACCTCCTGAATGGCCGGCTTTTTCTGCATCTATCTGAAGTTTTGCCATTTTGGCTTTTAACATTCCAATATGAGCTTCGGTTGCTTTGTTGTATTTTGTTCTGTGGATCTCGTCTTCAATTTCCTTGATCCTATCTTCAATAGTTGTCAATTGGTTCTGAACCTCTTATGCGACAAAGAGTGAAATGAATTAGCCTTTTAATTTTTTCAGTACTGCTATCTTTTTCACCTGCTAATTGTACTGTCTCTTATTTTTCCTATGGATATTATTTTGATCCTTTTTCCGGTCAGCTCTTCTATTTTTTCAATGTATAACCTCATGTTTATAGGAAGCGAATCGTATCCATTTCTGACCATATCTGCAATTTCATAGTCAGTCAGGGCTCCCCAACTTTCCATTTCGATATATTCCGGTTTTGCGATCTTTCTGTTGGTCAACACCTCCATCGGATTATCAACTCCTTCACCGTAAGAAGTGCAAATTTTTATCTTTTTAAATGTTCCTAGCACATCTAATTTAGTCAGTGAGATTTCATCAGCATCGTTTAGCTCAGAGGCATACTTCACAAGCGGTATATCCAACCATCCAACACGTCTTGGCCTTCCAGTTGTTGTTCCATATTCCCCACCAGCTTCCCGCAATCGGTCCGCATCTTCTCCATGCAGCTCCGTTGGAAATGGGCCTTCTCCAACTCTTGAAGTATATGATTTCACAACTCCTATTATTCTGTTAATCTTCCTCAGTGAAACCCCAGACCCTGTATGAACACCCCCAGATATGGTGTTGGAAGAAGTTACATAAGGATATGACCCGAAGTCAATGTCAAGCATTGTTCCGTGTCCGCCTTCGAAAACCATCTCCTTATTTTCACGAACCATGGAATGGAGAATAATCTCAGTTCGTTTAACGTATTTACCTAAGATGGGCCAATACTTAGATAGTTCATCAGCTAATTCATCCAATCTGGTATTATTTACATATTCTGTTCTTTCCAGTTCGGATCTTCTCATTTTTGATATTAGGTAAAGTTTGTCTCTAATTTTCTCTTTGTTTTCCAGATCTTCCATCCTTATTCCGTTTCTTGAGTATTTCTCTTCATAAGTTGGTCCTATTCCGTGAGACGTAGTGCCTATTTTGCTCGCGCCCCGCATTTCTTCCTGGGCTTTATCCATCTCCTTATGCATCTTAGTAACAATGTTTGCTGCTGAACTTATGTAAATATTCAAGTTTGGATTCTCTGCCTTTATGGAATCAATTTCCTTGACCAACGCTTCAGGATCAATCACCATACCATTCCCAAGAACTATACATTGAGCTCTAAGTGAACCTGCCGGCAAAAGGTGAAACTTGAAGGTTCCCTTGGCTGTAACCACGGTATGTCCAGCATTGGTTCCCCCATTGTATCTTATTAAAATTGAACTTTCTCCTGAAATAAAGTCAGTTATCTTTCCCTTGCCCTCATCACCAAATTGTAAACCAAGAACGAGACTCCTCATTGTTTTTCAATGACATTTACTTCAAATATTAATTACCTTTGCTAGTTTATGCTATCCGGTTATGTGATCGATTGAACAAATAGTGATCCAGGTAGAACCCACACGTCTAACTTAAAACATGGAAATTTTGCTCTCAGGAACTATCAATGTAACAGTAATTACGTCCACTCTTTGCCAAAAGGGATGGAAGAATGCGGATTTACTAAAAGTACATGATCTTAAGATACTGGCGAGGGAATCCTTAAACTCGTAGGATATTGCAACTTTAACCCATTAATCAAAAACAGTTTATGTGAAGTTGCGATTTAGACCCATGGCGTATATAACAGTAGATGATAATAAAAAAATAACGGTGCCCGACAGGGTCACTCTTGGATATATTGAAGGTGACGGGATAGGTCCGGACATCACAAAAGCAATGATTGACACTGTAAACGCCTCCATCGAAGTAGCCTATAATGGAGATAGAAGTGTGGAATGGGAAAAAATTTTAGCCGGAGAAGAAGCATTTGAAAAAACAGGTGAACACTTTCCGAAGGAATCACAGAAACAGGTAGAAAAGTGTATTGTATCGATAAAGGGACCTCTGACCACCCCTGTAGGACAGGGCTTTCGAAGCCTCAATGTCACTCTGAGACAACAATTCGACCTATATGCCAATATTAGACCGGTGAGATATTTTCCAGGCGTGCCGTCACCTATGGTTCATCCGGAATACATGGATATGGTCGTATTTAGGGAAAATACCGAAGATGTTTATGCAGGTATAGAATGGAAATATGATTCTGAACAGGCTAAGAAAGTGAGAGAGTTTCTCTCAAGGGAGTTTGGGGTAAGTCTAAGTGATGACACTGGTGTTGGGATTAAACCCATTGGGAAGTTTAAGAGTCAGAGACTTGTAAGAAAGGCAATACAGTATGCTATAGCGAACAACAGAAAGAGTGTTACTCTGATGCATAAGGGAAATATAATGAAATACACTGAGGGGGCTTTCAAGGAATGGGGATATGAATTGGCTAGAACAGAATTCCCAAATCAGACAGTGACGGAAGAGGAATACCTGCAAAATCCTGATGCACTTTCTGGCAGGGTAATCCTAAAGGACAGGATAGCAGATAACATGTTTCAACAGGCACTGACAAGAACATCGGAGTATGACGTAATAGCGACTCCAAATTTGAACGGGGACTATATTTCTGACGCACTTGCAGCACAGGTGGGTGGGATTGGAATTGCCCCCGGTGGTAACATGGGAGACGTTTATGCAGTCTTTGAAGCTGTCCATGGAACTGCTCCAAAGTACGCTGGAATGGACATAGCTAACCCAACATCACTAATACTTTCAGCAGTAATGATGCTGAGGCACATTGGATGGAAAGAATCAGCCGATATACTGGACAATGCAGTGACACTCTGTTACAGAGATCAGAAGGTGACACAGGATCTTGCAAGAATTTTAAACATCAGAGCACTAAAATGCTCCGAATTTGCAGATGAAATTATCAAAAGAATGAAAAAGGAATAACCGTTTTTCTCATTCTATTTATAAAGATTTCAGTAAAGAGCTACTATCTTCCAGATCTTTAAATATTATTGAATTTGCCCCCTCCTGCTCATTTATGTACTGAACCTTGGAGAAACTATCAGTAAATATATTTAAAAACATCCTATCTTTGAATTTTGTTGAAATGTTTACGGCATCTGACAGATTGGAATAATGCATTATTGCAATCACGGGACCACAAATATGGTTCATTTCTCCAATTTCATCACCGTACTGATTGACTAAAAGATGCACACCCTCGTTCAGTCCTTCTACATAATCAAAGCCATTTTCCAGTAATCTTTTTACAGATTCCCTGGAGTGATCGGCATCTTCCTTGCAATTGAAATAATTTATGTCGCCATTAATCCCGTAACCATGTTTGATATCTCTCTTCAAATATTCAACGACCCTATTCTTAAAAAACAGAAAATCTTTGTCATTAACTAAATAAATCTGACTTCTAAGTCCGCGATTGCTGATTGAATTGTAACTCAGTCCCGCAAGGGAATTGGAGGCTATTTCCAGTTTGGACCTGTCATCAACTATGCAAACACCGTTACCAAGAATTTTCCACCTCACCTGATTTTTCTCCACAACTTTCTGAGTTTCCCTAACATCATCAGGAGTTCCCCATGAATATATATTGGAATTAGCGAAAAGTTCATCTATATCGTTAATCGGTTGATCTTGCAAAATATCAAATAATAAAAATTCCGTATCTGAATATTTTTGGAATATATCTGAGCTTAAGGTCATTGAGGATATTGGTGAATTCTTATTATGGGAGATCACAACTCTGTGACCGTTTCTTATGCTTTCAAAAATGCTTTGAAACATGGTGAAAATTGGTAGAGACGGATCTAATAATGTAAAATCAAATTTCTTCATTCTTGGTATTCGCAATTTTACATTCCCCTCATCTCCTAAAAGGGTTGGAATGTGCAAATATCTGCAGTAGTGGATGGTTTCTTTCACCTCTTTTTTACATGCTTCTATAGTTTTTCCCGTTTCATTTGACATTATGCTTAACTTTTGATTATTGCTTAAAAATTCATTTAGTGATTCAATAAAAGCCTTCCCCAGTTTCATTCCATCTATGAAATCCCCCTTAGAATTTTCAAATTTAATTTCACCAAGTTTGATATTATCGATTTCAGCAAGATTTGTACCATCAAATTTACTGTTAATTTGCATTTTAACTTACATATGAATTTCTGTTAATTAAAATGTGAGGAGGTAAAATACTCACACAAGCTGACCAGAAAAATCACTCATTTCTGGAAGACAAGTTTCAATAAAGTTTAATATGCCGTGTAAAATTAAACTTCCATGAAACGTCGAATGCTTGAGTCAGACGACTCCAGCGGAAGTGTAGTTAAAGGACTCTTTGTAACATTCATCTCTCTAGTCCTACTTGGCCCGTTCTATATTGTGGGTTGGTTTGTTGCGGGATTACTGGGAGGTATGACAGGAAAGGGAAGTGCCAGGGGATTTGCAGCAGCATTGATTGGGGGCATGGTCGCATCCCTTGTTCTGATAGAACTGTCTTATTACCTGCCATTTTCTGTGATCACAGACATCACAAATTACACAGGAAACATCTATGTTGTGAGTACTCTAACGCACATTTTTTTGGTAACAAGAGGTAATCTGAGTGCAGATCCTTTAAAGACAATAATAGGTGCCATATTGGAGGGAACTGTGATACCTGCAATAGGTGGATTCGCTGGTGGCTCAATCTTTCCAAGAGAATCTGAATAATTATATAACCCACTTATTTATTTTAGAATATTTTTTTCCTATCTGCTCTATTAGATTATTCATAAGGTAGGTTTTGTCGACATTAAGATACCCCATCGTTTCCGGTGGCAACCCACATGCCCTGATTTTTTGAAAACCTTTCATAACTATCTGATCATAATTTATTGAAATTCCGTGAAAAGATACTCCTGACTTAAGTTTCATACCCAGTGAAGCAACTTTTCTTAACCCATCCGGGCTGTCTGATACCCAAATTCCAGGCTCTTCCCCAAGATGTGGGCTGAAACCCATGGATCTCATTGAATTCATGACTATTCCTTGTACTTCGTTGACAAATTCCCTTACTCTTTTTGATTCGCCTTCTCGATATACCCTAACTATGGGATACATAACGAGTTGGCCCGGTCCGTGAAAAGTTACATCACCGCCCCGTTCTATTAAAATAGGATTCAACCCTTTATAATTATCAGGATCAGCGGTTCTTCCTATTGTGTATATTTCCGGTGAGTGTTCAACAAAAATATAAGTGTCAGGTATTACATCATTGACCCTTTGTTCATGCACTTTCTTCTGGAAGTCCCATGTCGATTGGAAATCCTTAATTCCAAGATCAAGAAATTGGCTTGAAGTGTAGGGGTTTATCATAGCCAATCTCCGCAGATTCTTGAATGCCCTCTGCAACTGTCGGATGCGGATGGATTGTCATTCCTATGTCCTGAATGTTCATTCCGCTCTCAACTGCCAAAGTCAGCTCACTGATCATTTCAGAGGCATGTGGTGCAGCTATTCCTGCCCCAGTAACAGTTCCATCATCATTATAATAGATGCTGTAGAACCCCATTGAGCTATTCATCCCCTGACTTCTTCCGTTTGCAGCAAGGGGATACCTTGTTGTTTTCAATCCCCTTTCGCCAGTAGATGCAATTTCGGGATCCGAGTAAACAACCATTGGTATGGCGTAATAATCCACTGTAGCATCTTTGCCTGCGATATTCCGTGCAACCACCTCTCCTTCGTAAAATGCCCTGTGCGCAAGCATCGGACCTCCTGTGGAGACATCTCCAAGTGCATATACATTTGTTTCAGTTGTCAATTTATGCTTATCTGTTTTTATGAATCCATTCTCCAGTTCCACTTTTAATTTTTCAAGGCCAAATCCTTCAACGTTTGGCCTTCTCCCAACTGTAACCAGAACAGCGTCTGTGGTTATTGTGGCACCCGATCCCATTTTAACTGTAAATCGAGAGTCCTTCTTTTCAACGCTGTCCACCTTTGCCGAGAGTATTATCCTGACGCCCATTTCCTTCATTCTTCTCTCAACAGGCTTTATGAGTTCTGGGTCAATTCCATTTAAAATTCCAGGCAACATTTCTATAAGGGTAATCTGTGTACCGAGTTTGGCAAATGCAGTTCCAAGTTCAACCCCAATATATCCTCCACCTATGATCACCATTTCCTTCGGAATTGTTTTCAGGTCAAGTATTTCCTTGTTATAGTATGCGTCTTTGAAGGCATCTATCCTTGTTGCCGAAGAACCGGTGGCAATTACTAAATTATCACATTGGTGTGTCTCTGTTCCAACCTGTACATGTTGCTTATCAACTATTTTTGCCTCTCCATTGATTATTTTGACACCGTATGCCCTGCAAAGCGTTTCAATTCCTGATACCAGCCTGTTAATCATTGTCCATTTCCAGCTCTGCCATTGTGACATATCTATGTTGTAACTCAATCTGACTCCCGGCAAACTCTTAAGATATGAAATATTATTGGCCATCTCTATAAGAGCTTTTGATGGAATGCACCCATAATTCAGGCATTCTCCACCTACCCTGGCTTTTTCAATCATAAGAACAGATTTTCCAAGTTGTCCCAATCTAATTGCTGCTGAATATCCTCCCGGTCCTCCTCCAATAATAATTGCGTCATACTTCATGTTTTTCACCTGATTAAAAATGATATTGGATCCTCAAGGTAACCTTTTACTTTAACTACGAATCTGGCCGCATCTGCCCCATCTATCAAACGGTGATCGCACGAAAGTGACAGTATGGTCTGGTCATCGCCCTTCTCGAAATTGCTGCCATTCTTTGTAGATCTGTGCACTGCAAGAATGGCAACTTCCGGGTAGTTTATAATTGGTGTTGAAAACAATCCGCCTATGGAACCAACATTAGAAACCGTAAATGTTGAATCCTGCACATCTGCCAAACTAAGTTTATTCTCTCTGGCTTTTTTTGCAAGGTCAGCAATTTCGTTTGAAATTTGCACGACGGATTTATCTATTGCATTTCTTACCACTGCTACAGTGAGACCACTTGGCGTATCTATCGCCACACCAATATTGATATCCTTTCTCATCAGATAGCTCTTATTTTGCTCATCGTAGTGCGCATTGAACTTTGGGAATTCGGTCAGGGTCACTGCTACGGCTTTTACAAAGAATGGAGTAAGCGATACTTTTGTCCCCTTTTCTCTCATATCATTCATTGTTTTTGTTAAAAGACCTATGTTTACTGATTCTCCTACGGTAAAGTGAGGCATGATCTGTTTGGATTTAGTCATTTTATCAAAAATAATCCTTCTAAGGCCGTGCATTTCGATTAACTGATCTCCCTCTGCGTGAGATACTTCCTGAACGACTGGTGATTCCACTTTAGTTACAGGGGGTGGTGACTCCGGCGCTTTTGGTCCTTCTGGTTTTACCTCCTTTTCAGGTTTTGGCTGAACCTTTTTTTCCTCTTGTTCTGGTCGGGACTCAGCGGGCTTTGGTTCCTCAGTCACTTGCTGCTTTTGCTGATTTGGAGGAGTTATGGGTCTAGCCGCCGGTTTGGGCGGTTCCACAGGTCTAACTGCGGGTTTTGGTTGCTCCTTTTTCTGATTCATTTCCCTTTCTGCACGGTCAAGATCCTCAAGGGTTACTCTGCCGTTTGGTCCCGAAGGGGTAATACTATCAAGGTCTATTCCTCTATCTTTCGCTATTCTCCTTATTGTGGGAGAAGCCAGTATCCTTCTATTCTGATCACCGCTACTTTCCATCTTCATTTCACCTCCTTTTACCTCATCATCTTTCTCTTCTTTTTCTTGCTCATTGGCTGGTTCAGCCTTCTCTTCATTTGCTTTTGGCTTTGCTGGTGAACCACTTCCATCATCTATCTCTATTATTGCCTCTCCTACCTTAACTACCTGTCCTTCCTTATAGAGTATTTTGGTAACCTTCCCTTGAACAGGGCTAGGTATGTTGATATTTACCTTATCGGTCATAATCTCAACCATATCCTGATCCCTTTGCAGTTCATCGCCTTCTTTAATGATCCACTTTACTATTTCCCCTTCTGTGACTCCTTCTCCAATATCCGGTAACACAAACTTAAACATTTCGTTCACCTGTACTGCTGCAATTTTTCAACAGCTTTTAGAATTCTTCTTTCATTGGGTACATAATATTCCTCCAGTCTGTAAGGGAAAGGTGTGTCGAGTCCGGTCACTCTTAGTATTGGACCCATCAGGTAATCAATTGCCCTTTCACTTATGAATGCAGAAATCTCTGCCCCCATGCCCAAAGTTCTTGGGGCTTCATGAACAATTATAACTCTGCCCGTCTTGTTTACTGAATTCAGAATAGTTTCTCCATCGTATGGAAATAGCGTTCTTAGATCAATAACATCTGCACTGAAGTTATTTTTGCTCACCGTGTTCATCACTACAGGTACCATAGAACCGTAGGTTATAAATGTATAATCGTCACCCTCGCTTAAAAGTGATGCTTTTCCTATGGGGATTTCGTATTCTTCGTCGGGAACATCCATTTTTGTGGACCTATAAAGTTTCTTGGGTTCCATAAAGATTACAGGATCGTTCATCTTAAGGCTTGAAATCAGCAAACCCTTTGCGTCGTACGGATTTGATGGGGTAACAACTGTAAGTCCTGAAGTATGCGCGAAGTAAGTCTCACCACTTTGTGAATGGTATAATCCTCCTCGGATTCCTCCTCCGTAAGGGGTTCTGAGAACCATTGGCACGTTATACTCCCCGCCACTTCTGTATCTCATTTTAGCAGCCTGATTCACAATCTGATCGAAGGCTGTATATATAAAGTCCTGAAATTGAATTTCCGGAACAGATCTTAGTCCACTGAGTGACATTCCTATTGCCATTCCAACAATTCCCAATTCTACAAGCGGGGTATCCATCACCCTGGCTTCACCATATTTTGCCTGTAGCCCTTCCGTAACTCTAAACACACCTCCGTCCCTTCCTATATCCTCACCGAGGAGGATGATCCTATCATCTTTGGACATCATATAATTCAGGGTTGAGTTTAGTGCCTGAACCATGTTCATCGTACTCATAGGACATCACCTTTTTCCTCTTCTATCACCCAGTTGGGTTTTTCATAGACATCCTCAAATAGTGAATCGGGGGATGGTGGTGAAATCTTCTCTCGTTCGTCAAATATTCTATCAATCCTCTCCTTTGCCTCTTTTCTAATCATTTTTATACTCTCATCATCTACCAGTCCCATTAATTTCAATCTTTTTTCTGCAATAATCAAGGGATCTTTTTCAGAGTCCTCTGGTATTTCATTAATTCTATATTTAGACGGATCATCCGAAGTGGAATGAGGACCCATCCTGTATGAAACAGCTTCAATCAAGATAGGTTTGCCATCTTTCCTTATTTTCTCCACTTCCTCTTTAGCAACCTTGTAAGTTTCGAGAAAGTCATTGCCGTCAACCTTCACACCTCTCATACCATATGCTTCCGCTTTTTTCCAGATTTCTACTTTTGTCTGTTTCTCTATTGGCAGGGAGATAGCCCATTTGTTATTCTCGCAAAGAAACAGGACAGGCACCTCGAATACTGCCGCCATATTCATTGCGGCGTGAAAATCTGGGGTTGAACTCGATCCATCCCCGAATGAGGCAAGGACAATTCCCTTTTCTTTTCTATATTTTTTAGCGTAAGCTGCACCTACAGCAAGAGGAAGGTTTGTTGCAACCGGGCTTTGAATGGACATAAAATTGTGTTCCTTGGAACTGTAATGGGACGGCATCTGTCTGCCCTTCTCGTTGTCTGCAGAATTTCCCATGATCTGATCAATAATCTTCTCCGGGCCAACACCTCGATGGAGCATTAGTGGAACATCCCTGTAATATTCGTAAAGGACATCTTCACTTTCAAGAGCCATTGATACTCCAATTTGCAAAGCTTCCTGACCCATTGTCGGGGTATAGAATCCTACCCTTCCCTGTCTCTGAGTCATTATAATCTTCTTATCCAGCGTCCTGGAAAGAACCATGCTCTTATATCCATCTAAAATCTTTTCATTTTCATCCATATCCAATCACCTTAATTGAGTTTTAAATTTTGTGAAGCCCATGCTTCAAAAGCTCTGTAGGAAGTTCTGACCAACGGGCCAGATGCTACAAATGTGAAGCCACTTTCGTAACCCTTTTCCTCCATCAATCTGAACCTTTCCATGGAGTTGTACTCCTTCACTTCCAGTTGTTTTCTTGATGGTCTCAGGTATTGACCAATTGTCAATATTTTTACCCCTGCATTCCTGAGATCACTCATTGTCTCATACACTTCCTCATCAGTTTCTCCATGTCCAAGCATTATGGAGGACTTCGTTACAATGTCCCTTCTGGTATCACTGATATATCTCAGGACATTCAACGATTGATCATAGGAGGCTCTGGCATCCCTGATCAGTGGAGTTAGACGTCTAACCGTTTCCACATTATGGGCAACTACATTCGGAGAAGATTCAAGAACTGTATCGATCAAAGTTTTTTCCATTCTGAAATCTGGAATCAATGCTTCCACCTTAACATTTAGACTCTTAACCTGTCTTATGGTTTCTGCATAGTGAAATGCCCCCTGATCCTTTAAATCATCCCTATCGACTGAAGTTATGACAGCATAACTTATGCCCATTGACTTTACTGCATCTTTAACCCTTTCCGGCTCAAGTGGATCCAGTGGCTCCATTTGTCCGTGAGTTACTGAACAGAATCTGCACCCCCTTGAACAGTTTTTTCCTAGAATCATGAAAGTTGCAGTACCTGCACTCCAGCACTCTGAGAGGTTTGGGCATCTTGCCTCTTCACATACTGTATGAAGTGAATTGCCCTTCAACAGACCATTCACATTTTTGAATGTTTCTCCAGAGGGCAGTTTTACCTTTACGTACTCAGGTCTCTGCATCAGGGTTATATTTTTTCACTATATACTAAATTATCTTTCTTTATATGGAATTAGAATTCATCAAATCTCTCTTTATAAACCCAAAAGCTGCATATTTACGAAAATTTTATTACGTTTTCTAAAATGTGCCCGGCACGGGGTCATAGCTTAGCACGGTTTGAGCACCCGGCTGATAACCGGGAGGTCACCGGTTCAAATCCGGTTGGCCCCATCTGGCACTGCAGCAGTCCCATTCGTAAACTCACCTTTTGTTATATATCCCTTCTTTTTCTCATACGATGTTTCTCTTTGCAATACTAGTTCCAATTCTGAAATATGTGTCTGGTCTGAGTTGGCCAGGCATAACAAATCAATCATTTATGGATTCCACGATAGAATGTACTCATGTCAATCTCTATATACCTGAGGTGGCTATAAGACTGATTAATTTGAAATGGATAACAAGAGAAAAAGCAAAGGTAGACAGGATTGCATGTCCGTGGTTAATATCAAAATTCGTTGATAAGGAGGCAGTATTCCTTTTCGTGCCAAAGGATAAAGTTTTAGAAACCGCAAAGAAAGAAAATGCGATTCCCTTTGATTTTCCCGGGGTTGAACTTATGCATTTCGAAGAAAATGGCAAAGAATACGTGAGTTTTAACTCCATTATTAAAAAATATAACATCAAAGATCAAGCATTATCGGAAGTTGCAAAAATAGTTAGAGGAGCCGATGCTTCTATACCCGATGCTCCAGCGGAATCTAGCGGATTAGAAGCAGCTGCTCTTGGATTTAGAGCGATTGCAAAGGATGATTTTGAAAATATGAAATTGCAATTTCCTCTATACGACGCCCTATATGCTTATTGTAAGGAAAGAATAGAACATGGAGCTAAACTGGAGCATTCTTCCAAATAAGAAAATTGTACTTTCATCAAGTTTTTCCAGTTATCTCTACACCAGTTCGAAGTTAACGTATAGTCTTATATACACACGGATGATCCCAAATTTATGTTCACACCGGTAAAAAAAAATATATTTGCGTGGAGAACTCAAGATCCTGAATACGACTGGGAAATGGTTGGCCATTTGCTCATAAGAAATGGGAAACTTTTACTGATTGATCCTCCATATACACATGGTTTAGAGAAAGCGGTCAAATTTATGGGTGAACCAGAAGCCATCGTAATTACAACAGCAGATCATACCAGAGGATCAAGATATCTTTCACACAAATTACACATTCCATTATACGTTCCAGTCCAGAACGACTCAACTTCAGTGTCCCCCAAGCAAATTTACAAAGAAAAGGGAATCGTCAATTATGAAATCTATGACGAGGGTTCTTTACTTTGGCTAACTTCAAAGAGAGTCAAAGTATTCTGCGGAAAGGATGACAAATTACCATATATGGATGAAATGATTTTAATGGATGACGAGGGGAGCATCATAACAGGAGACATAGTAATGGGTTCCCCTACTGGAGAGGTTCTAACAAGCAATGAGGGATTCACCGACACACCAGACAGTTCTAAGGTAAGAGCTTCATATGAAGCACTGAGAGATAGTTTAAAAGGTCTCAGTCAGATAAATCTACTTTCGTCCCACGGTACAGACATAGTTGGAAATTTGCATAAAAAAATATTGGAAAAGAAATTTTAACAGTGTTAGATTTAGAATTTGGAAAAATCAAGCATATTAATTAGATTTGTTCGTTTAATCGGGGTCGGGTTAAAGTAGGTTTGGGGTATCTATCGGATGTTTGCGAGAATAGTATTTATAATTCTTCCATAAGAACTATAATAGATAAACAATTAAATTAACTAATAGTTAAATTAATATACGGTTTACGAGTTGAGTTAATATGCTTGTAAGGGAGATCGAAAAGTCCCTTGATATGAGACTTATCCTTAAAGTAAAACAGCAAACAGAATTATTCAAGGCAACACTAGATTTAAAATCGAAAATTCCTGTATTCATCTATGGAAAGGATGGGCATGTGTGGTTATCCACATATTTTAGCAAGGAGGCAGTTGGCAGGAATACAGACATTCTATTGAATCGTTTCAAGGGAATTAAATTAGAAAATTCCTATGTGGTGGATACGCAAATAAACAATGTAAAAGATTTTGCAATAATCAGAAAACTTGCAGATCTCCCCTCCTTGGTTATAAATCGTTCAGACATGAGCAACGGAGCTCTAAATATATACGCAAGGTTTCATAGCAGCCAGAGTGACCAGGTCTCTAAACTTATTGCGGAATATATGGTGGATAAAGAAAATTCAAGAATTGACTGGTTGGGGCCGAGTCCTGGAATAATAAAGATCATGGATATAATCAACTCGGAGTATCCGCTATCGCTAGTAACTTATGAAATCCCCCTGAATGGCATGAAGGAAGAATTTGGAAATTTGCTTGCAAGTGAGATGATATTGGAGCCAACGAACAATCAGATCGAAAAAGAGGCATTTTCAATGGTTCTATATTCTAAAGACATGATTCACGGATCGATGGAGGGACTTACCCCCATTTCGAACGAGGATCATATTTATTCACTAAAGGTCTCAAACTTTTTTCTCAATGAAGTTCGGGCAGCAGCAAATGAACATCACATAATGAGAACACGTTATTTCATAAAACCAACACATGATCGGCTTCAAATTACAGTTTTCATTCCAACAGCCAATATCTACGAATACTGTTCAATATTATTTGATATAGCCAGGAAAACTGAAAATCAATTGAAAGTGAAATATTTGCTTCCTTATACTCAGGATGTGTGGGATATCATATAGTGTAGCAGGCCTTAAGATTATTGGAAAACTGCGAAAAAACCAATATATTTTTTTAAAATTTCTTATGGAAAAAGGTAAACATCCACTTTCATTCTGGAATAATTCTTATATTTAAATTGTTATAATATAATAATTTGTTTAAATAGAATGATTTAGTTTTTCTATTCATGAAATCTAGAATTGGAATCACGTACATTCTGGTTTTTGCATGTTTGATGGGAATGACGCTGTCGGTTGCCGGGGAGATTCACCCGGGCACATATGGAAAGGTGGAGAACAATTACTCCATTGGTCAATCATCTTTAAGTGTAAACAGCACACACGTTTCAATTAACATAGGGGGAAGTGCAACTTTGAGTTACACTTTAAAGCTGACCTCCGGCTCAGCGTGGGGAACAAATATGGAATACAAGGGCACATCCACAATAACTGTCTCCTTCTCCAGTTCTGGAGGAGATCCAACTTATAGTGGGACAGCAACTTTTACTGCCTCTTCCAGTGCAAAAGCCGGGACATACAACATCACTCTTTTTGCGACGGGTGATGACCCCACATCATCCAATTTAAATGTAACGGTTACAGTGATAAATAAAGTTTCCACTTCACCCCCACCTCCCACATCTTCAACGAATTATGATCCGTATATCGTAGGCGGGGTAGTTATAGCACTATTCGTTGTTCTAGCGGTATTACTATCCACAACAAAATCTGATTCAATGAAATTTGTTATGGTTGGAAGCACAATAATTTCACTTGCATCTTCCCTGTATCTATTAATGTTTGATTCAGTTCTTCGAGTCTCTGGGTATGATCACTGGCTTGGTTTAATCGCATTTTTCATTCTCACAATAATTGCTCTTGTCATTTCACTCACAAAATCCAAAGCAAATAGATTGGCATATTTGGGCCTGGCTGCCGGAAATGCTTTGATGGGACTTTTGATGATTTCGGATGCTTTACTGGGCCTCCCGGTTTCATCCTATTACAATACCACCTCTAATATTGGATGGAAGTATCTGTTTGGTTTTGGAACGACTTCAATTTCTTCCGCAGGAATTTCAATCGCATTTTCACTGATCCTCATTATGGCAGGTGCCATTATTGGTTCATCTCTGTCAATGTATAAAAACAAACTTTCTACCAGTTAAATTTTAGATCATACTCAAACCTAAAATCATTCTTTTTAAAGTATTGCGGTTGAAATATATCTCAAAATTTCTCTTTCCAAAATTGTTCCCTTAAACTCGGAGTTTTCGTCTATCACAGCCACAATTGGAGGGTCGAAATCCATAAAAATTCTTATGATATCTCTAGCAGGAGCATTGCACTTTACCCGATTGGCTCTGGATAGATAAGCGTCCTTGACTTTAATGGTCCTCAATCTGTTTCCCTTCATCTGTATCATCTCGCTGAGGTGCAGCACTCCCACAACTTTATTGCTCTCATTTATGACGACTAGACCCCTTGCGTTCATTTCATTACAAATGTTGAAGGCAATGCTAATTGGTTCGTTTTCTCTCACATATACAGGCTTTACCTGCTCAGAAATATCACATGCCTTAAGATTCTTGATTTCAGCATTGATGATCTCCCTCACGTAGTTCTCTTTTCTGGTATTTACTACTGGATTTCTTAGATTAAACAGTAAAGGCACCGTAACAGTCATCAGAATTATTGCGATCATCAGAACAGAATAAAAATATGGAGACACAAGTGCTGCATCCAGTGCCACAATAAGTAGAGCAGCATCCACTCCTCCCTTTACTGCGGTTCCAAAGGCATTGTTTGCATTTTTAATATTTGTGATTCTTGCGCCTGCAAGTCCCGCCAGAGGTTTGGCAACTAATGCGATCAAGAAAACTGCAATTCCAGATAATATTAGGGTAGGAGTAAATCTTACGAAATAAAGTCCAAGTCCCACGAAAAACAAAGGCTCAAAAAAACCGTAAGTGAGAGTTGTGATCTTTTCAGCCATAATCGGTCTGTCTGATATAAAATCCCTTAGAATTATGCCAAGGAATAGGGCTACAATTGCTGAATTAAATCCATATAGCTCGCCGAAGAATCCTAAAATTAACAGGAATGCGAACATGATAGCAATTACGCCCTCCCTGGATCTGGAAAAACTGTCAGCATGTTCCAGTATCTTTGGCATTACATACTTGGAAAAGATTAGGATGATTGCCAGAACTACTATCAATTCAGACGTAATTTCCAATACTAGGGCAATCGTAACTATTTTTCCTGAAAGGTCTGAAAAGAAGGAAAATGCCACAACTGCAATTATCTCAATAAGCACAACTTGTTCAAATATTCTGTTCCCATCCTCAGTTTTGTTCAGACCAGTATCCGTTAGGAGCCGTGAGAGGGGACCTGCACTGCTCATGCCCACAATAATCCCAGCGATCATTGCAATCTCAAGGTTCTTGAACAACTCAAATACCGCAAATGCAATCAGAACAAACGGGATCAGGAACTCCAGAAGACCTATACATATGTTCCTGACATTTGTAAAAGCCTTTGTCTCCAACCCCTTGAATTCAAGTGCTCCTCCCGTAAACAGTAGAAAATTTATCCCAATGGAGATGAAAAGTGAAATATTCGGTAATACAGAGATTAGGCCTAAAACACCGGGACCTATAATAATTCCTACTAAAACTGCCCCGACATACGGTACAATTCTCGCTCTTTCAAAAGTCTCCTCCCCCAACTTGGCAAGAAGAAGGAGAATACCCAGAAAAAAGAGTGCGAGAATCGGATCCCTTATGCCGTACACTTTCATTTATGGGGATACTTTATTTAATGATTTGTGAAAAAGTTGAAACAAATATACAAAATTTATCATTGATTCCTAATTATCTCTGATTGTGCATGTCAGATGAATTCGAATAAGAAATATCTTCACTTGATATGAGACTTTAAACCAAACATTCAATTCTTGCCATAAAGATCAAAAAGCTGATTTTCTTTTAAAAAATTTTTTCCACTATGGAATTCCTCTCATTTGTATCATTCTGTGGGCAATCTGTTTTTATGTCTTATGTTATTTAAAAATTTGAATTTCAGGATTTTTATTGATTACTATCATTTCTCCACTCCCCTTCAAATAGAATACTTACCCAATTTCCTTTCTAAATACCATGCTTACAAAAGCGGCTATTCTCGACGTTTCGTCTGTGGTTTCCTTTACGGTAGATCCGATATGTCCTCCTTCACCAACCATTATCAGGGAGTTGCTGCCAGTCTCATTCAACTTCTCGTGGAACTTAAGTGCGTGATAAGGATGCACCCGATCATCCATCATTCTTGTATATACTAGGGAGGGTGGGTACTTTCTATTCTCAATAAGGTGCATTGGAGAAAATTTCTCCATGAATTTTGCATCATCCGGTTCATCAGGGTTTCCATATTCGCTTACCCAGTACATTCCCGCCAAAAGCTTGTGAAACTTCATAAGATCAATTACAGGATTACCAATTATTGCTCCCGTCAATAACTCAGGAACTGTCATCAGGGTGTAGGAAGAGAGCAAACCGCCATTGCTTACTCCGTAGCATATAATTCTGTGTCCCATTGAATTAAATTTCTTTATTATTTCCGTGAATGATCCAAAAACATTTCCCTTTTTTTCCCTTCTCCCCAAATTGTGCCATTCCTCTCCATATTCAGATCCACCAGGAAGATTACACACTACAACATTCACTCCATTTTTTAGGAGATAGGCAAACAGGTTATTGAAAGATGGGAATATAGCAATATTAAAACCCCCATAACCATAAATTACCGTATTTTTTGAATCAATAGCAGCTTTAAGATAGAAATAATGAACCCTTATATCTTTGTAATTTACAGAACCCTCCTGATACGATGCGTCCAACACAACATTTTCGTCTACTTTTCTGAGTTCGAGACCTTCAAGAACGTGAATTGAATACGTTCTGTCGAATGAACTCAAAATACATATGGCTCTCTTAGCGTCAGATGTCAGGAATATTATACCTGCAGGAAAATTTAGCTTAAACTCTTTTCTTCTAGAGCCGCGCCGGTCATAAAGAACCGGGATGATCTTAGAATCGACCATTTCCATTGCCAGATATCCTTCTGAAACAGAAACCACATCTTCTACAGGATTGCTGAATTCTATCACTTCTACCTTAGTTTCAACTTTACCGTTTCCATTCCTGATTAAGACTGATGGGATTCCATCTATGTCTGAAATGACTGATGCCTGACTATCATATCTCTTATATAACTTCCAACTTGATGGTTCATTTAAATCACCAGAATAAATAGAACTCTTGATATTATCCCCGACGACGAGATAAATTCGTTCTCCAAAAACAGTAGCCTGAACGCCCATTCCAGGTTGAATTTCGCTATAAAATACCTTCTCATCTCCTTTGTAAATCCCAGGGGTAACCTCATTTGCTTCTCCAACGTTTTCTTTCCTGTTCTCCTTTATCACATAATCTGTCTTTGCAAAAATATAGTCATGAATCCATCCCACTTCGGTAAACACTATTTTACCGTTTTCCAAGATTTTCATTGTTCCGTAATCCGATCCGGATGTTTCAAAAAATGCAATTTTTTCGATAGTTTTATGTCCCCTTATCCAAATTATAATGCTTTCTGTGGAATAAACATGCTTTTGGTTTACGACGATACAGTTTTTTCCATTTTCTACTGTAACATAGGCTTCTCCCCAGTCTCCTATCTCCGCCAATCGCATTTTCTTCTGATACACGATTTTCTCCATTTCACTTCTAGCATTGGAATAAACCATTTCAGTAATGTGATAAAATTTTTCAGTTTCAGAACGGGCGTATCTCTTAACATTATCATCAAGAACCTCAAAATTAAGCTGATCCATAGTATGTGAATCCTTTGTTTCTATTATTTTTTTGGAATGAACTCAGTGGAAAAACCTCAATTTTATGACAGAATACAGTTGGAACAAAGAAAATGGAGTTGATATAAGAATAAAAGGCATACGAATACACATCATTGCAGAAACTGATATCTGCAGTATTAGGCCATACGTATCATGCGTTCTGCCACTTGCAAACCTGTTCATCCAGCCATTATGGTCAGCAGGAGAAATCCAATTATCGTTGAATAAATGGGACACGAAATCAACCAGAACGCCAAAGGATGCCAGATCACCAATATCGCAGATCACGAAGATAACCAGATTATATCTGAACATTAATACCAAAACTGAAAAAATTACGAAATTTATGATGGCTAAATAAACTGCAGTTGTTTTTCCTCTTACAAATAATTTTTTCCACGTTTTAAAATTCAGTTCGCTGTCTGCCAATACTTCGATGAATGGATTTCCTCCATATAAATTATGTATTGTAACAAAAAATGAACTGTTTAAATAAAATGATTCAATTTGCACATTATGGAAATTTTCAAAAAAGAAAGAGTATTCACAACACAAAAGAATTTAGGGGACATAGTCAAGGAATTTTCAAATCAACTTACAAATTTAGGATGGAAGGTACAGAGCAATGTCTCAGGCGACCAGGCCATAATGCAGGTGCAAAAGTCAGGGATCCTGAGGGGCTTAATAGCCGCGAACAGGGCAATTACATTTGTTTTTACCGCAGAATCAAATCAGATCAGAGTACACGTGGGTGTAGGGAAGTTACTCGGTGATATTGCAGTTACTGCAGTAGAAGTTTTATTGTTATCAGAAATTTTTATTGTTGTCGATATACCCGAGATTGCCTGGTCAGATCACGTGGAAAAGGAATTATTGCAAAATTTAGAAAGTATAGCCACATCATAATCTGACAGACAACTTATAGCCAATATTATTATCTCACTTAACAATTTACAGGTGATGGAAGAGGCTGAATTGAGAGACTTTATAATCTTGGCAAAATTTAACTCGCAGTCGCAGAAATCCAACTCGAATCCTAGCGGTGCAAAATGGTCTGCACTTTCGAACTTCTCAAAGGGAAAGCTAAGGTATGTGAACCAATCTATTGGTAATATTTTTAGGGCAGGACAAGAAATAGTATTTGAAAACAACAAGCCCATATGGTCATCCGTCTATTCTGGCGGTATAATTATAGATGATGTGGATTCTCGGGAGGTGCTCAATTTCCTAGGCAGTTGTCTTTCGGAGCCAGATGAAGAAATTCCTGTTAGGGGAAGGGCTTATTTTACCGATGGAAAATTAACATATAGAAACAGCGCTAATGGAAGTTTGGAGCACTTTATGGGATATGAGTCAGTTGACATCGAGGAGGAAATAATTTATGAACTCCATTATTCTGGTGGTCTGATTCTTGAATAGGAATTAATATCAATTAAGTGTAATCTCAATGAATATTGAACCATAGAAATTGGAAGTGGGAGTTATCAGGATAATTTCTGTGATCATCATGCCGGAATTGTTCTGTATATTTCCATAGGAAATCAAATTGAAACCATTTTGGATTCGTATTATTGAATATGAATTTATGTGGTTTTCACTGATATATTTAGATAGTTCTATTGGGAATTGTAAGTTAATGGCAACTTTTTCACCTGGTCCATATGTAAATTTGCCATAGGCAAAAGAAAAATTTGTGGATCCTGATTTTCCGCTGTTTACCTCAACCTTCACGCACTGTATGTTGACTGTAGTTCCCCCATAAAAGTTAAATTCCGCCAGGATACCAAAGGACAACAAAATGATAAACACAGTCACTGTGAAGGTTTTCTTCCCCAGTCCCTTTGCAATCCATGGTCTTTCAATTTCCACCGGAGTCATATGCAATCCCATGAATTATCAATATATATTTTATGCCTGTTTTTTCTATTGAATCCTTTATTCATTCAACAAATGGTACTTTACTTCAGAGAATAAAATTTCAATTTGAAATACTATAAACGAATGGTGTGATATGAAGGCTGCAGTCTTGAGCAAATTTGGTCTTGAGAATCTAAGAATTGAAGAAATGGATGAACCAAAGCAAAAACATGGCTTCATAAGGATTAAGACAAAATTTGCTGGCATAAACCCGCTCGAATATAATGTTATTGCAGGAAAGGTACTTTACGGCGTCTCTCCCATGCCCCATATACCTGGTTCGGAGATATTCGGTGAGTCTATGGATAATGGGAACCTAATCAAAAAGGGTGACAGGGTAATCATATATAACAGGGAATATGACGGCAAATGCAATCTCTGTATTTCTGGAAAAGAGTATTTATGTCCGAATGGTGGACTGTGGGGAGTTATGTCAAACGGTGGGTATTCTGAGATTATAAGCGTTAGGGAGGAGAACGTATTCAAGGTTCCAGACACAGTGTCGGATTATGTAGCCACCTCCCTACCCATTGACGCAATCACAGCTTACCATGCGCTGAAAGAAGCCAACTCAAAACCGGGAGAAAGCCTTCTTGTATATGGCGCCTCAGGAAACACTGGGTTATTCTCTCTTCAATTGGGAAGAATTTTTGGAATGAAAGTAACAGCAATTTCAAGGAACGATTTTGTGAAGGAATTTGGAGCAGATGAAATCTTTTCAATGGAGAATATTCCGCTGGAACTTGAAGCTGATGTAATAATAAACCCACTTGGAGGAGAGATTTTATCCGGGAGTTTGAGTCACTTGAGAAGAAGGGGCAGGCTTGTAAGCTTCGGTGTTCTAACGGGGGTGAAAGGAGTGATCGATATAGGTAAATTGTATACACGGGAGCTCAGAATCATAGGTTCCACAGGAGGAAGCAGAATGGATTTAATTGAGTTGTTATCTATAGCCGATAAAGAAAACCTTAGGGTTCAGGTTGATAAGATATTCCCACTAAGTGATATAAAGAGTGCCTTGAACTATTTTTCCGGGAAAAGAAAGGGTAGAGTTTTACTCAGTTTCCAGTGAAGACAGAGACTTCAATTTTCTTATCCTTTCTGTGATTACTCCACCATAAATATAAGATGCAGAAACCAGTATATCCGCACCTGATCGTGACGCAATTGAGGCATTCTTATCGTTAATTCCTCCATCTATTTCTATCAATGTGTCCAATCCATTTTCATCTATGTAATTTCTCGCCTTCTTTATTTTACTTGTGGTTCCCTCAATGAAACTCTGTCCAGAAAAACCAGGGTGCACACTCATCAAGACAAGCATGCTAGCGCCATCCAGAATATCCTTAATCTCATCGAAAGGAGTTTCCGGATTCAAAACTATACCATAATTTTTCCGGTACTCTTTTACCTCTTTGAAACATTTTAAAAGGGGAACGTTTGATTCATAATGGAAAAGCAGAATATCAGCCCCGGCATCAGCAAAAACCTTCCAGTATCTGGAGGGATATGTCACCATCATATGAGCTTCCAAAGGCAAATCTGTGCATCTTCTAACGGCCTTTAAAAGATCTGATCCCATTGTTATGTTTGGAACAAAGTGCCCATCCATTATATCAAGATGAAACTGTCCTGCACCTCCTAAAACAGATTGTTCTATCTCATATTTGAGATTTTCAAGTTTGCACGAGATAACCGATGGAGATATAATCATAGTAAGGTATTGGTAACACTCTATTATTTTTTATACATTTGGGAAGATTTAACTTTCACACTATTAAACATTTAAAAAATTAATGTCAGGTTAAATATTCCTCATTATGTGACGATAAATCTATATACAAATGATTTAATGTAACAGTATGGTGGACGAGAGAGATTCGATTTCAGGAAAGCCACCCGAAGTGATATCGGAAAAAATGATTAAAAAGTTAATTGTGGTGAAAGAGGATATTATAAGAAAATATGAAAAATTAAAGGAAAAAAGCAAATTATCACACACACTCCAAATATTAGACGAACTAATTCAAATGGAAAGGAAAGATATAGAAATACTTGAAAGTGCAGACAGTTCCAGTGGTGTGATGTACTCAAGAAGAACAGGAAATGAAGACGACTTTGGAATGTTGGATCATATAGTGTCTCTCGAGGAAAACCCGACAGGAGATGACCCAAAAAGCATTCTTGCGTGGTCCATATCGAAATCAGATGCCATTTACAAAATGTCAGAGTTGTTGGCAGAGGACTATGAGAGTGAGAATATCAAAAAACTCCTTTTGAATATAGCAGAAAGTGAAAAGAAAAGAAAGAACAGGTTAACGATTCTTTATGACGAACTGATAAACAAAAATGATTGGTAAAACAGAAACATCATCCAAAAACTCGAAATAGCCCAAAAGCGTTAATTATCAAAGTAGGTTAACAGTAAGATGAAGGATGGGGTGGACATTACAAAAGGTCTTTTCCGAAGGGAGTTAAAGATATTTTTTTCCCTATATCCTGCCTTCAGAAAATTTCTTAAGGATAGAAAAACCGCGAAAACAGAAAATGGAAAGGATTGGGATTATAGAAGGGAGAGGAATGGAAAAAAGGCAGTGGAAAAATTCATCGAACTTGGGCCAACATTTGTAAAACTGGGGCAGATCCTCTCTGCTCGTCCGGATCTTTTACCCAAGGAATATATAAGATCATTTGAATTGCTGCAGGACAGTGTGCCACCTGCTCCATTTTCAGAAGTGGAACCAATTATCAGAAAGAATCTTGGGAATTACAAGGAAATTTTTGAAGATTTCAATCCTGAGTCCATTTCGGCTGCCTCCTTGGGCCAGGTCTACAGAGCCAGATACAAGGGAAAAGATGTCGCGGTGAAGGTAAACAGGCCGAATGTAGAATTCATGGTAAAGAGAGACATAATCATCCTCGATAAAATTTTGCATTTTGCAAGGGGAAGATTGGAAAATTTCCTGTATGTCAGTCTCACAAATATATTGAGGGAATACAGGAAAAGGATTATCCAGGAATTAGACTACCTTCGCGAATCATCTAATTCGAAAAGAATAGCCAAGAATATCCAGGGAAGGGAGAAGGTTATCGTGCCCGCAATTTACGATGACCTCACCACATCACAAGTTATGGTGATGGATTACATAAGTGGAACAAAAATTACAGATGTAAAGTCACTGAAAGAAAAAGGGATCAACGTATCTAAACTTGCATATGATCTGGATATATCATTTATAAGAATGCTACTTAGTGACGATATTTTCCATGCGGATCCTCATCCAGGAAACCTGTCAGTCACTGACAAAGGCGAGATCATCCTATATGATTTTGGCATGGTAGGTGTTCTGGACGGCAACACAAAGTTCTACCTGATGTCCCTTTACGACGGACTAACCAGAGGCGACATTGACCAGATAGTCGATTCGTTGATTGGAGTAAAGGCGCTGTCTCCAGCAGCCAACAGAGGTGTGATAAAAAGAAGTGTAGAACTTGGTATGTCGGGACTATCCGGGAAGAGGGCAGAAGAAAGCGAGATAAGAGAACTTCTGGAGGTGGCTAATGACGTGGTGTTTGAATTTCCCTTTAGACTGCCAACCTCGCTTGTTCTTTACATGAGGATGAGTTCGCTGCTGGAAGGAATTTGCCTGCTTCTTGATCCAGACTTTAAATTTGTAAAGGTTCTGATAAAACTATTTCGTGATGAAGGATTATTAAAGGAACTTTACGAAAAGCAGATCAGCATGTTTTTGGAGGAGTCAGTCAGATCGATTGAAGCAGGGGTATCAATTCTACCTCTGCTGCGAAGGAAGCTGGAAAGTGAGGAAGCACAGGTAATCCAGCCAAGAAGTGGAAATATTCCCATGTCAATTTTCGGTGGCTTTCTGGTTCTTGGAGGGGTATATGAATTTGGGAAAGCGCAACTCCTTGGAATCGTGATGATAACAATAGGGATTATAGCCGGCATTTTATCGATGAGAAGAAAATAGACTTTAGATAACGTCGGAGCTGCAAACCAATCAATGCCCCAGTAATCTGGTCGAAATGCAGTAAATAATATGCTTTTAATGAAATTTATGCAAAACCCAATGGATTTTGAAAATTCCTTTATTTAAATGTGAAAAAATATTAGTAATCCCTAATAATTCCATATTAAAATGAATTCTTCAAGTAAAATGGGGAAATTAATGCAGGAGTTAACGGGGGGATACACTAAAATAAAGATCATCAGGTTCACTCTTATGATCTTCGCGATTCTCGATGCATCTGCTCACTTATATGCGTCGCCGGCATCATATCCGCTTGTTACATTTTGGCTGGAAATAGAGGTATCAGCTTTCATCATAATTGCAATTGTCTTCTGGATGGGGCTGAAGATTTGGTACATACCAAGCATTCTTTTTAATATATTTAACCTGGTCATTTACCTAATATCTGGAATAGTTCCGCTTCCTCCCATATCTGGTGTTCCTCTTGTAGGTCACGTTGATTTTCTGAATTACTCATTTGGGAGAGCTTTCTCTCTGGTTGCGTGGGTATACATAATCTTAGTCGGCACAATGATGCTGAAATATGATAAGGGTTCAAAACTAAACGATCTTCTCAGGGAAGACAACGTTTAGAACTTTCTCTTGTCCAACAAAAGGAAATGCAAATATCCAAAAATGGCCGATACATTTCTCATAAACCATATTATTCCTACTTCATTCCACTCTATCTTTCCCTTCTCGATTTCATTAAAGACGGTTTTATTTTTAAATTTCAACTGTGCCCTTCCATATCCGTTCCAATAAGCTTGCCTAAGGAATGAAACCAGATTCTCTCTTGAGTTATGGGTAACTACACACTTTTCGCAAAGAGTTCCAGTGTTATCACTCATAAGGATCCTTAAATTCAGGTCTATATCCTCAGCAGTTACCATTCTATCGTCGAATCCACCCACTTTCAGAAAAACATCTCTTCGAATTCCCATGTTCATTGATGGTGCCGTTATTTCAAAGCCCTTGTAAACCAATTCAACTCTCTTGAATTTTGAATACTTTTTTGGTCCCTCCTGCAAAGTTTTACCAACTACCAGATCGAAAGTTTTCAGGCAATTGGACATTTCTTCCACCCAATTTTTCGAAGGCGTTGCGTCCCCATCTGTGAATAAAACGATGTTTGAACTGGCCATATCAACACCAATATTCCTTCCTTTTCCTCTTGAACTTCTTTTCTTTTCGAAAATAATCCTTGGCGAATTGATCGATCTTACTTCCTCTTCAGTGGAATCGGTACTGCAGGAATCCACAACAATAATGTTACATTCCACCGTTTGTTGAAGAAGTGTTTCGAGGGTGTTCCTAATCCTCTTTCCCTCGTTCAGTGTGGTAATTACCACTGTAGGTATTTCATTCAGACCCAGTCAGCTCTCCTAGCTTCGCGCTCCTTTTTTGTCTCTTTCTTGTATTTTTTAAAGTGCTCTTTGCAAAGATGCACCTTTGTCATTCCACTATCAAATGAAAATACCTTCTTTGCAAGTTCCGCAGGCACAGTTTGATGGCTTTCTTCATTGCATTGTGAAACATCGCATTTCTTTTCTGACATAAAACTTTAATCCAACCCAGGTTAATTAGATTTCCTCATAGGGAATGGAATGCCCGGAGTAAGCTCCCTTCTGTTAGCCTCTAAGGAGGTTGGCAGCATTCGACTATGCGTCCTACCTGGCCCTCGGAGTGGTTTCACTGGGCCCCTTTGGACTTGCTCCAGCCAGGTCGGTTTTTCCATCGTCCATCCATGAAACGTCAAACTCCAGTTATCATCCTTGGCATGGAAACGTATCTTTTCTTTTGCCGTAGCCGTCCCTCTCGGGACATCCTCTTACGGGATTGGCATCCACCCAGGAGGGGAGACTTTCCTCACCCCAAATTGGGGCGTAAGCTGCCCTCGGGCTTTCCAAAACAAAATGATAAAAAGAATAATAAAGCTTGTTAATGTTATCACTTTGCAAAATAAATTACGCTTTAGGCGCCCATTTCTTGGATTTTTCTCACATATTTCCTTGTCAAGAGAAGATCCGCTATTTCAGCAGGAAGATACACTATATCTGACTTGTGAAGATAAAAATCCCCTATACTGGTTGCAACTGGCAAATAATCTGCAAGGAAAGTTAGTGGTATCATTTCAATTTCTTCCTTAACTTTCTCTGGTTCCTTTTTCTCCTCTATCTTCTCCTCAGGCTTTTTTACCGGCGTGACTTCAGCATGTTCCTGCGGCTTTTCAATGTTGTCAAAGATAGCGGCCATGTGATTATGCATTTCCATTATGAACCTTTTTTCACTTGGGGCAAGCGGTTCATAAGTTTTGGAGGATATCTCAAAAAGAGAATCTCTCATTAACTTATCATATCTTTTTAAAAGGAAATTGTGCAGGCTCTTTTCCATCATTTCCTTTTTATCCATTATTTTTCTATAGTTTTCAATTTTAGACTGGGATACACTTTCCTTTGCCATTTCGTTTAATGTTTCAAGTGCTTCCTTAACTTCTTCATAAAAATTTGATCTGATTTTTTGTATTGACTGGTTTACTGACTCCACTCTGTAGTATTCCCTAATTTCCTTAGAAATTCGTTCTATTTCAGCTACTGTAAGTGTCATCTGTTCCAAAGCTATGATTTCCACCTTATTAAAAAATCTGTAGATCAATCAGACCTAAAAGCATGGTCTCCGTACACTTTCCTTGGGAGTTCATTGAAAACTTTTCTAATGAGTGCATCTCTTGTTTTTCCGTATTCCTGGATTATAGTTTTATATCTTCTGGGAACAGAATCCGCCGGTAGATATCTGTTTTTATCCATGGGATCATCAATATAGTCGGTTTCAAGGAAAAAAGGCTTTTCCTGTTTCATTACTTCTTTTATATTTCCTCTCGTTGCCGGAATGGAAAAGATCAAATCAGAATTTACGCTCAAATTTTGAGGCAGTCCGTGATGCTTGATAACTTTATTTTTCTCCAGATTAGCACCTCTTGCCATAGCATCAAGCTGCTTAATGCTACCTTCATCAAGATCTTCAGTATGTAAAATAATGGGGCATTTCACATCCCTGCAACTATCCATTGCATACTGCAAGATTTCATTCAGTTCAGCGTTTAAATTTTCGTGGCCGGGAAAATGAATTCTACCGATTTCCCCCAGAGCATTTGCTCTGCCATTCTCTATATACTTGATAGCCAGGTCGATCCCGTTTTTGATAAATTCTTTTCTATCCACTTTCTCTGATTTTACATTTAATATGTCAAGGGGATAAGGACCAATTGTCAGAAGTACATCAACACTGCACATTTCCTTAATTTTTCCAGCCATTCTCATGGTTCTTTGGTATACATTGTCATAGTAATCTTCATTCAAATCAACAAATTGAGGTAAATTTGTAAGGTTAATAGCCGTTCCTCCTGCTTTTTCAAAGATTTTCGCCGCCAAAAGAAAATCATTGGAGTAGTTTAAGTGAAAATGGTTATCCAGTATTACATTTTGACTCATTGATAGTCAATTAACCTCCTCTGTTTTTCACTATCATTCAACGTTTTTGATCTTTTGGCTGTTTCACTTATTATAAAATTTGTATCTTTCTTGAGATTCAATATTGAATCAAATCTCTCAAAGTTAGTATTTAGTGAATCCTTTACCCCAGATCTTATAACCCAAACTCCAAGAGGGGAATAGTATTCTGAACCAATGTTTCTGATCACTAAAACAGATGCCTGTCTCTTTATTGATATGAGGTATTCTGAAACAGAAAGTCTTGCAGCGTAGTAAGCTCCTGTTATCTCTGAAGCATATTTCGTCCTGCCTCCAGTGTCTTCATAATCTACTGCAACTGATCCCGCGCCCCATAGGGATCCCCTGTTCCACTGCTCAAGCATCTCGAAGGTGAATGGACCAGGAATCAAAACTATCTGGAATCTGTTTCCCAGAAGAGAACCGTGGAAAACCCTGATGTCGTCTATCCATTGGAATTTTGTTATCTCTCTTTTTAAATTTTTAAATATCATATCATCTGTTGCAGTAATTGACCACCTGGTAGGTACCATTTTCCTGTTATTTTTTAATCCTACTACACCACCCGCTACTATATTCTGTATGTATTCTGTCCTGAATCCGCCCTTATACAGATTCATAACTGCTTCTGTTGCTTTTAGATCATAATCTTCATGGACATAGTCAACAAGTCTGGGTACCTTCGGATTTCCGGTAACCCTGAGACTGGAAATCATCGCAGTTGATCCCACAGGAGTATCAAAAAAATCTGCTCCGTCAGCTCCACGCATAGAAAAGTGATTGGAGTTGAACTCAATTTCAAAAGACTTAATTGATGATGCACTTTCTAGAATATACTCCGAGATTTTAGGTTCAGGGTTCTTTACGTTTATTAAACTGGCAGTTCTATAAATGTTAGAATTAAAGGATATATTCTGTTCCATATTCAGTGTCTTTCGCTCAGTGGAATAATCGAAAATTTCTCTCTGAAAGAGTGCGGTCGGGCCCGCAAGCACTCCAGGATAACCGTAACTCCCAACGAATATTCCAGGCGGTGTATCAGTTTCCACATTTCCCTCTATTTTTCTCATCATTGGTACTGCCTGTTTCACACTCTTTAAGATCGGGCAGTAACCCAGTCCGCAAAGATTCTTCTTTGCCTTGCAACTGCTGCAATAGGGGAACACCATAATGCATTGTTGTTCCAATTAATAATTTTATGGCTACAAACACAAAAATTAGAAAAGATTTATTAGAGAAAGAGGTTAAGGGATTCAGGGTGAAAATAAATGCAACAGGGACAAATGGCATATGACAGAGCAATCACAGTTTTCTCTCCAGATGGAAGGCTTTTCCAGGTGGAGTACGCAAGAGAAGCAGTAAAAAGAGGTTCCACTGCAGTTGGAATAAAATTCAAAGACGGCGTTATGATGTTATCAGAAAAGAGACCGAGAAGCAAGCTAATGGAGCAGAATTCACTTGAAAAGATTCAATTAATAGATGATTTCGTGGGATGTGTTACATCAGGGCTTGGTGCGGATGCCAGGGTTCTGATAGATTTTGCGAGAATAGTTACCCAGCAGGAAAAGGTCAGTTACGGATCTCTTGTTAATATTGAGAATCTCGTAAAAAAGGTAGCGGATCAGATGCAACAGTACACACAATACGGTGGGGTCAGGCCATATGGTGTTTCCATTATATTTGCAGGAATGGATCAGGTGGGACCAAGGCTCTTTGATTCAGACCCATCAGGAGTGATCAACGAATACAAAGCAACTGCAGTTGGTTCAGGTAGAGACCAAGTTCTGGCATACCTCGAAAAGGAATACAGGGATGATATGGACGAAAAAAGTGCGATAAATTTGGGCATTAATGCGCTTAAAGCATCACTGGAAGAGGGTGCAGAATTTAAAACTCCAGAAGTTGCTTCCATTAACGGAAACAAAACTTACAAAATTTTTACTAAGGAAGAAATAGACAAATTACTAAAGTAAGGAAAAACTTAAAACCAAACCATTTTATTTCATCTATGAACGAAAAGGGTTTAGAAAGGGAAGTTTTAGAAAAATATAGAAACATCGCTGTAGTAGGAATAAGCGATAAACCGGACAGAGATAGTTACAAAGTTGCAAATTATCTGAAAAATCACGGATACAACATAATCCCAATTAATCCAACACTGGAGAAATGGGAGAATTTGCACTCCTATGGAAGCCTCAAAGAGGCGGCAAGGGAAAACGATATCGAAGTAGTGGATATTTTCAGAAAGTCTGAATCTGTTTTACCAATCGTTGAGGAGGCTGTAGAATTTAAGCCTAAGGTTATATGGATGCAAATTGGTGTAATCAACCAAAGGGCAGTCGAACTTGCAGAGGAGCACTCCATAAAAGTCATAATGGACAAATGCATGATGGAAGAACACAGAAAATTATGATGTCGGGGTAGCCTAGCCCGGTAAGGCGGTAGATTCGAGATCTACTGCTCTTGTAGCTCGGGAGTTCGAATCTCCCCCCCGGCGTAGATATAAAACTTCTATTCTGTCAGATATATAACACTAAAATTAGGGTTTTTATTAATATACTAAGAGATGTAGATTTGTAATATATTTATAAACAAATAATCAAAAAAACGTCATTTATTTTTGACAATCTTTTTCATTTTAAGTGTTTTTCTTAAAAAAAATTTATAGTCTCTAGAGATATGCATGCCAGTTAAGACGTGGTTTTAAATGGATCAGAATGAAGTTATTGTAAGAGTTGGTGGCGCTGCTGGAGATGGAGTCCAGTCTGCAGGACTAATTATAGGAAAGATCTTTTCAAGAAGTGGTTTATATGTTTCGACTTATAATTATTACCAGAGCATTATAAGAGGGGGTTATAGCTGGTACCAAATTAGAGCATCTGTAAAGAAAGTTAAAAATCAGGGGGATGGTCTAGACATTTTAATCGCTTTGAACAAGGATACACTGGAAAGACATACAAATCCTGAACTTACTGAGGGTGGAGCGGCACCATTGGACGGAGTCGCAATATACGACAAAACTGTCACAAATTTCAAGAAATATGATGGTGTTAAATATTGTGAGGTCCCGCTTGGAGATATAGCTCAAAAGTATAGTAAGAACACTTTACTGAAGAATACAGTAGCAATTGGCGCTGTAGTAGGATATCTCCAGGTAGATTTTGAGATACTTGCCGATGCAATAAGGGACCAATTTGGAGGTAAGGGGGAAATTGCTGAGCTTAATGTAAAAGCAGCAAAAGAAGGACACGATTATTTCGTTGAAAAATACGGAAAATCAAATAAAGAACTGAAGACTACAAAGAAGAAGCTCTATCTCATTGCAGGTGGAGATGCCGCAGGTCTAGGGGCTGTCAGATCTGGACTGAAGGCTTACTTCGGTTACCCAATGACACCAGCAACTTCCATAATACACTATCTTGCTGCACATCAAAAGGCATTTGGTGTTTTCGTAAAGATATCAGAAGATGAAATATCGGCCATAAATATGGCTATAGCAGCCAATTATGCCGGTGTAAGGGCGATGACCGGTTCATCGGGAGGAGGCTTCGCACTCATGACCGAGGCGGTCGGTATGTCATCAATGATGGAAATACCTCTTGTGGTTTATGAAGCACAGAGGGCTGGACCATCAACTGGTCTGCCTACAAAAACAGAACAGGGTGATCTAATACAGGTTATAGGTGCATCCCAAGGCGATTTCCCAAAGGTTGTGCTTGCCCCAAGAAATATCGAAGAGGCATACTATATGGCTGGAGAAGCACTCGATACTGCGGAAAAGTATCAAATACCAGTTTTCTTCATGACAGACCTTTATCTGGCCGAGCACTACGAAACAGTTGAAAATCTGGATCTAAAGACAAAGATGAATAGGGGTAAGTTTGCGACCGGGCAGGAAAAGGACTACAAAAGGTACGAGTTCACTTCAGATGGAATTTCACTGAGGGCAATCCCCGGTACTCCAAATCTCATGCACAACGAAGACTCTGATGAACATGATGAAAAAGGGGATGTTGTAAGTGATGCGGTGACTGATCCGGTTATCAGGCAGAAGATAATGAGAAAGAGAATGGCAAAGGTAGACACAATGATGAAAGATTTGAAACCCACTCCGACTTATCTTTTAGATGATGCGGAGTATGCAGTCATCCAATGGGGGTCAACTCAAGGAGCGGTGGAAGAGGCAATAGATATCCTTAGGAATGAGGGGATAAAGATTGGCGCCATAGAAGTCAACAGGCCATTCCCAGTAAACCCTGATATAAAGAAACTTTCCGATGGGAGGAAGAAGGTAATATTCGTTGAAAACAACTATACTGGGCAGCTCAGGAGGTTGATTCGATCAGAATTAACACTGGAGTCAGAATTGATTACCAAATATGATGGAGAATCATTTTATCCAGCGGCGCTGGCTAAGGAAATAAAAGAAAAAATAGGAGCGTGAAAAAAATGGCAGTAACAATGGCAGATTTTAAAGGGAATGTAAAGGCTGATTGGTGCCCGGGATGCGGAAATTTTGCGCAGTTAACGGCAATACCGATGGCTCTGGCTGAATTGGGAATCCCACCGGAAAAAACCGTAATTGCTTCAGGGATAGGTTGCTCAAGCAACATGCCTGAATTCGCAAGAGTATATGGTTTCCACGGTATTCACGGAAGATCACTTCCAGCAGCATCGGCAATCAAGTGGGCAAATCCAGAATTGACGGTTATAGCATACGGAGGTGATGGTGATGGATTTAATGAAGGAACACAACACTTTTATCACTCAGCTAGGAGAAACCCGGACATAACCTATATAGTATCTGATAATCAGATATTCGGTTTAACAACTGGTCAGGCTTCCCCCACATCCCCACTTGGTTTGAAGACCAAAACAACTCCAGAGGGTAACATAGAGCCACCCATCAATCCGGTAACCATGGCGCTTAATGGTGGTGCAACTTTCGTAGCAAGAGAATTTTCCGGAGATGTTAAACATATGAAGGACACAATCAAGAAAGCAGTCCAACATAGGGGTTTTTCCTTCATTGATGTATTCAGCCCATGTGTGACATTTAACAAGGATAACACCTATGACTTTTTCAGGCAGAGGGTGTACAAACTGGAGGAGGATGGACATGATCCTTCTAATTTCTTTGATGCCTACAGGAGAGCATCAGAATGGGGAGACAAGATTCCAATAGGAATATTGTATGAAACAAAGGATCTTGCGTACGAGGACAGAGACCCAGTGCTGAAGACTCCTCTAATAAAACAACCAATCGTTCAGTTGAAAGAAGAAGACTTACTTGAATTTTACTGAAATCTGTAAATTTTCTTCATAAAAGTAAAAAATTTTTTAATTTTAATTACCATTCACCTGCGCGGATGATTAAAAGAACTACAATAATATTTCAGTCCCTTGGGTCAGTTGGACCATTCCTAAATTTTATAGCTCTTTTTCCACTAATGGCATTACTCTGTGGTAGTGATCTTCCATATGCAACAATAGTTGCATTTTTGATAGGTTTTGCTTCCTTCATACCAATATTGCTATTCTCAAAGGATCACAGGGATGGAACCGGTTATGCCTCGTATACAGGTGAGTCCTTTGGAACCAAATCCCAACTTTTTGTAGGGGTATCGTATCTATTCTACTCAGCTCTTGTCATACCAAATATTTTGATGTTTTCATCCTTCTTCCTTATCTCATTCATATATGGAGCAAATTTAACATTGGAATTTCTTTTTTCTTTTGCTCTGCTGTTAATACTTTTTGTTTTAATAAAAAGGGGACGAATGGTTGTGCAATCTTATATCTCGTTTCTTGGAATCGCTGAGGTAATAGGACTGGGAATAATTTTCGCATTCTTTATTCTTACAGGGAATTCCAATCTTTCATATAATTCCCAAACCGGACTGGCAAACTCAAATTTTTGGGAGTCGGTTCTCATCGGAATTTTGATGTTCTCTGGAAGTGGAAGTTCCATATTTCTCTCAAAAGCTTGGAATGGCAATGGATCGGAGTTTAGAAAATCCCTGATGATGGCTTACGTTATAGTCGGAGTGTTAATGATACTAAGTTCACTATCGGTAGTAAGATTTCTCGGTTCTAACACTGCGGCGTACGGAAATAACCCTGATATACTTCTGACGATAGTTTCCTCCCATTTGACTTCCTACGCTTCCGCTTTTATTATGATTCTATTCATGTTAAGCGCATTCAACCTAATGCTTTCATATTCAAACGCGTTTTTATTGATGTTTAATAATTTTGAGAGAAAATTCTTTAGCAATCCTGGAAAGATAAATTCCAGGAACATATTCAATTCTATATTGATTCTCAGTCTCTTTTCCTTATCCATCAGTCTTCTGACAACTGGATTCTACATTTCTTTTATCATTTTGGCAGAAGTTGTAAGCATGTGTTATGTAATCGTGCATGGAATTTCTTCTCTGTCTATGTCCATTTCAAAAACAAGATCACTGAAGGAAAGGATGATGGCTTTTGTATCACTAACTTTGCTTGTCATAGCATTAGGAGCGTCAATGGAAAATTCCTCAATTGGATTCGACTATACCTTGACAATATTCATCCTCATAATGGTTGTTTCATTTGTTATTTCCAATGGTATTGTTAAAAAAAGAGAAAATCAAAGTTCACTCACATTATGATCATTTCATTTTGATTGTACCGCCAGATGGACTACCCGGCATTTTTTCCCTGTAGAGGATAGAGAACAATCCAAGGGGTGCCCTTCCTTTCTTCTCTGGTTCCTTCAGTTTCAGGAATAAAAAAGATGAGGAAAATCTCCCTGCAAAAACTATAAGGTATCCATACTCAAGTGCTGTAATCAGTGGAAATTGTGAGAGTAAATACTGGAGAAGGTATCCACCTGTCAGAGCCCCGCAGAGATAAACCATTCCGTTGAAGCCATTAATTATTGATAGATACTCCGCTCTTCTCGTCGAGGGTATGATATCCAGTAGGTACGAATTCAAAACAATATTTTGAAGGGCTCCCAATAATCCGCTGTAAAACTCAAGGAGTATGAAAAGAAGAAAAGAATGAAAAAATGCATACATCAAGGGAATCATGCTAAGCATTATCCTATTCAAGAAAATCAATGGAGGCCTCTGCGTTTTGTCATTCACCGTTCCCAGTTTCGTTTGAGCAATGATTGTAACACCCAAGGACGCGATCGTTAAAAGCGAAACTGTACGCAAATCAAAGTTCATTACCTCAACAATTGTTATTGGAAACATTGGCCAGGCCATTGACCAAAAGAACCCCTGGATGTTGGTGGCTTTGAAGTAAGGGAAAAAATTTGGATCATTTTTTATCTTCCTGATCGTTTTAATCAAAGATCCGTCGAATCTGGATCTTTTCCTTTCCTCCTTGAGTCCTACCAAAAAGGCACTGGAAATTATGTAAGTCGCGGAAGAAAGTAAAAATGGGATCAAAATGTTTGTTTGAAAACTGCTACCGAATACAAACACCATTACAATTAACGAAACAATGGTGCCTGCGGAAGATATATTATTGATGAATGATAGAAATTTTCCACGAGCAGAAGAATCAGAAAGATCTGCAATCAACGAGAACCAGTTAACCGTAATCATGGATCCGAAGAGTGAGATCATTGAGTATATTATTATAAGATTTACAGGATTGTCTGAATAGGGCATCATCGCCCACAAGCCAGCCAGTATGAGACTGCCCGAGATAAGAAATATCCTTCTTGATCCAGTTCTGTCACTTATTTTGCCCCACAGTAACTGCCCACCATTAGAAATGGCATTCGCGCTTGATTGCAGCCATCCCATTTCTGCAGCGCTTGCCCCGAGTAAAACTCCATAGATACCTACGAATGTAGATGCGGTGGTTGCACCTATTGCTGAAAGTAAAGATCTGATTCCAATTATTGTTTTATTGTCTGGCAAATTCGATTCTGTCGTATTTAAGAGAATCTCATAAATGTATTGTTTTCAGGTATTCTTTACGATTTTCTCTATGTTAATGATTTATATTTTAATACAATAATTTAAAACGCATAAAATACGATGTGAGAGCTGTTGATTGAGAATTACAAAATGGGATGCGTTATATTCTGGTGGTTCAAACATATTTCTTTGAGTATTTCATTTGTTTTGTTGTTTATTTAAAAAGGAAAGTTCATTTTGATGTTCTAATTATACGGTAAATTTAGGATATTATCCCAAAGCTTACAATAGAATTTATATGCATATTTAACTTACCCTACTACTCAATCTAAACTAACTATCAATTTAGTAAGGTGATATATTGGCAAATGGAGAGAATGCAGGTTCAAAATTAAGCTCTGACAGGGAAAAATTCAGGTGGTCAAACAGTAAATATAAGAGAAGGGTGCTTGAACTTAAAAAGAAAAGTGATCCACTGGAAGGAGCTCCTCAGGCAAGAGGAATCGTAATCGAAAAGATAGGTATTGAGGCGAAACAGCCAAATTCAGCAATAAGGAAATGCGTTAAGGTTCAGCTAATAAAGAACGGCAGGCAGATTAGTGCATTTGCTCCTGGAGATGGAGCCATTAACTACATTGACGAACACGACGAAGTGCTTGTAGAAGGAATAGGCGGAAGCAAAGGAAGAAGTAAAGGAGATATTCCAGGAGTGAGATACAAAGTAGTGGGTGTAAATGGAATATCCTTATCTGAGCTGGTCAGAGGAAGAAAGGAGAAAACGGTGAGATAATGGAATTGAAAATATTTGGGAAATATGATGTAACCGGAATAGAAGTTCACGATCTTGGTCTATCCAAATATGTGAATCTGAACTCATACATGAATCTGCACACTGGTGGTAGATTTTCAAATTATTCAGCAGGAAAGAAAAATGTTAACACTGTTGAAAGATTAATTAATAAGTTAATGAGAACAGAGAAATGGACAGGGAAGAAATATGGTGCATATAGAATACTGAAAGAAGCTTTTCAGATTATAGAGGATAAGACCAAGCAAAACCCAATCCAACTCCTTGTCAACGCTATTGAAAATGCGGCCCCAAGGGAAGAAGTTACAAGATTGAAATATGGTGGAATTGCAGTACCAAAGGCAGTGGATGTTTCTCCATCCAGAAGACTCGATGAAGCACTGAGGAATATCGCAATTGGAGCGACAGACGCATCCTATAAAAACAAGAAACCAATAGAGTCATGTCTCGCTGATGAGATAATGGCAGCCGCAAGAAACGACCAATCCTCACATGCAGTGTCAAGAAAGGATGAAGTTGAAAGAATTGCAGCATCTGCAAGGTAATCGTTCCAAAAATTTTTAATATAAATTCATAATTTAATTAGTGAGATGAAAAATAAGCGATCTCTTGGAATTTTCGGAATTTTGGTAGGTATACTCTTTGCAATCGGTATCCTGCTTCCATGGTTTAAAGAAAGTGTTTTTTTCTTCGGCAGTATTCATTTTTATCCGCTATGGGCAAGTGGCGGATACAATCTTCAGAAGGTAAAATTCAGTTATCTCAGTTACATTTCAGGGGGCATCCTTCTAATAGCGTCAATTATGGCCATATGCAGCGGAGTATATATGACGGCAAAGAACAGGGGAAGAGCATCAAACGGACTAATGCTAATGAGTGCTATCTTAGACATACTTTCCGTTGTGATCTACGTAATTTTCATAACTAAAATATCTCCAGATACGAATGGAAATTATTTCTATGGAAGTAGTTCAATATACAATTACGGGATAGAAGTTGGATTCTACATGGAAGTTGGTTTATCAACAGCTCTCCTCATAGTGAGTTCCATATTTATGATTTAGAATGTTAGGAGAGATTTTTGTTAAGGAGTTATAAGAGTCAATAAAATTGTAGGGAGACTGCCGCAAAAACAATAGCTACCATCAATCCCAGCGTGATATATGAAAGAATATGAGACCATTTCCTGAGCCTCCGCAACTCTTCCATTTTTCCCTCCTTTGCCAGATTCATGATTCTTTTTCCATGATATAGATTATTACCGTACATAAGCACAATCATTGCCAATACTAGAATAGTTTTAACAAATAGAATCTGGCCCCCTGGAGTGTCAAATAAATTATTCAAATCATAATTAAGGTACCATGTGGTATTGTATATTCCCGTGACTATAAGTATCGTCAATGTAATATTTGTAAAAAGCGCAAACTGTTTTCCGATTAATCCTACTATTCTCGTTCTAAATTTTTCATCATCAGTGATCTTGTATGAAGCGGGAACTACAACAATCCAAATGAAGAATGACCCCCCCATGAAGAAAATTGCTGATAGTATATGAACCCACAAAACAAAGTCATTCAGTAAGGTTAAATTCATACGAATACACTTCCCCTATCGTCATTGGAATTTGAACTTAATCACCTATTTTGGGTCTATGGAGACTTAGAATCTCACTCACCACTCTGTTTAAATCAACTTTCAGTTCTTTGACGGCATCAGAGTTTCCACTCTTGTTCAATACAAATGCCACTTTTACTTGCCTGATAATTATTCCTGCAAGTTGGTCAATGGTTTCATTCAGTATATTCGTATCCTCTATGCTTGCGAGAATATCTGGAAACAATAGGTCTCTTCCCATTGATACTGCAAGCATTCTCTCCCTGATATTTTCCCTAAATAGTCTTAGATTTGAGACGTATTTTTCTCCTTTAGATGTTAGTTTATAGACCTTTGCTCTTCCTCTCATGTCATAGGAAATAAACCCGTGATACTCTAATGATTTTAATAGGGGTCTTATTGTGCCACCAGATACCATGGAACCGTCCCACTTCAATTTTCTGGAAAGTTCATACCCACTCATGGGTTTGAGGGATAGAATAAATAATGCACTATCTGAATATTCTCCAAGGTTCATGTATCGAAATCGACATTTTGTAATTCTATTTAAGAATAACGTCCCCCAGATCTAAGGGATAATCATTCAAAACTAAATATAACCGCTTTCTATCATTTTATAGAGGGTTCTTTTCCAGTGGTTCGCGTTACCCATGAAAAGAATCAAAAATATTGCAGATCCTGATATTATGAATAGTAAGGATAATGGAAAAAACATTCCAATAAAAATTAGAATAAGCATCATGAAAGTTACGGGAAGGAGCATAAATTGTGACATATTATACGTTGTCGGCAGTACATCTTCTTGCTTTATTTGAAACGCCTTTCTGTAGAAAGACAGTGAGAAGTTAATTCCGCTATATATTGGAACCAATACCAAGAAAATCACAATGGATGTGAGAGATTCTGAGAAACCCCTGAAAAATAGGATTATATTTGCGATCACAAAAGGGACCGAAACGAGCATTGTTTGGAAAATTTTAGCCAGCTCCGTAATTCTTATGTACTTTTCAGCGGGCATAGAAATAAAGGCAAGCCATGCCCTTTCCTTTGAAAGAGTGCCACTGCTCAATCCAATTGAAATTCCCCATGCTGCATAGGCTTCTGGAAATATGGATAACACATAATCGGAGCTAAAAGCTGAACCACTGAGATTCTTGTTAAAATAAAATTCGTAAATTGTGAAAAAAGTTGCGATTATTGACGATACCAAAAGAATTGTGTAAACACTTACACGATTAACCTTAACCTTTATATTTCCCATTGAGGCCGTTCTGCTTGAAAAGTCTACCTGCTTGAAATGCAGCTGGAAAACCGCTCTCTCAGGGGATTTCCCGGTGAAGGAAAATAATCTCTTAAAACCCTTGTTAGAGGAGGACATTGCGGATAGTCTGAAGGGAAGTGATTCCTCCCGAATGGCGTTGAAAGATATGGCAGTTGCAACAATTGTAACCACTATAAGGAACATTGAGGAAACTGTAACGTGCCCTTCCAAAAATGCCAGTGGACCAATCGAAACTCCAAAAAATGAAGATATTACCCACGTACCTCCTAAAATGGAAACTAAAATCCTTAAAGTTCTGGATAATGATGCCATGATCAAACTCATGGAAATCGGTAATATTGCCATACAAATTACATCTATAATTCCCATTGTAAAGGAATAGTCATTGTATCTGACGAGCATTAAGGATGCAGTTCCCGCAGACGAAAATATGAGAGATGATACCAGAGCCTGGGAAATAAAAAAGGCAGGGACCAGCACTCTATTGGGAATGGCTGAAGTGAGAAGAAAATCTCGATCCGCAGATGTGGTAGAAATACCTCCGGTATAAGTTGCGCTTACTAAAAACAACAGGAAGAAGAACGCCAAATAATATGCCCCAAAATTCCTGTTGCTATCATATCCGAAATTTATTGTAAAAAGAGAGTAAATAAATATGAGGGCAATAGCAAAGAGGTACGACTTTGAAAACCTTGATTTAATAAGTAGAGAAAGAACCTTACGAAACATTTTTCATCAAGTCTGTTACAATTGCTTCTATTGATTTGCTTTCACTTTGTGAATCTTCAAGATCCTTTATTGTGCCTTCCCAAATCTTCTTCCCCCTCGATAAAATCAAGACTCTTTCCGTCAACCTTCTGGCAATAGAGAGTATGTGAGTTGAAATAAGAAAAGTGGCATCCATGTTTTCAAAGTACTCGAAAACCCTCTCCTGTGTTGGTATATCTAGATAGTTCAAGGGCTCATCCATAATGGCAAATCTTGGGCTGTGGATTATGGACAGTGCGAGGCAGAGTTTTTGTCTGTTTCCCCTGGATAAAGAAAGTGGTTTTTGACTCTCAAATTCTTTCAGGTCTAGCATACTCAAAATCTCTTCAATCTTGTCTTGCAGGTTTTCAGTGTTTCTGATTGTGCCAATATAGTCAAGATTCTCCCTGACTGAAAGATTCAGGTACGGGCTTGCATCCTCTGGGAGGTAACCAATGAACTTCTTTGCTTCCATAGTGCTGGGTCTGTGTCCATATATTCTTACATTCCCTTTATCCGGTTTCATAAGACCCGAAATGATCTTCATAGTTGTTGTTTTCCCTGCACCATTCTCTCCCAGAAGCGTTACTCTTTCTCCATCTTTGATTCTGAGTGTCAGGTCATTAACTGCATTTATTCCAGAAAAACTCTTAGTCACCCCTTCAAGTACCAGTGCGAAGGCTGATGATTGGAAAGTATCATCCGAATTGTCTTCCATTGTGTTGAAATTCAATTGAATTAATTAAAGATTTGTGGGAATAGCTCTTTATCATGATTCAACTTGGATTCCCATATCTGTCCTCATGCTAGTGTTAAGTAAATCATGACGGTATCCATATATCTCCTTGAAGACAAAAATACTCGCAAGGAAACCTATAATTGGAGCAACGGAGATAATCAGCGTGGAGTAGGACAGTCCTAAGTAAGCTATTGCGGCTGGAAACACAGAAATGCTCATAAATTCCGGGACTTCTGAGATAAAATTGGATACACCGGTTGCGGTGCCCCTGTATTTCATATTAACCACCAAGGATTGAGAAGGAAGGGTCGACTGGGAGTTCCAATGGTTCCCCCAGACAAATAAAATCATGAAAAATGGAACTGCCAAGTACAATCTGTAATAAATTGAAACACCTGTTCCAATTATTGCCAGAGTTGCAAAAAAGTATCCGATATAACTGATCTTCCTCAGTCCCAATTTAGGGAGAAATCTCGGACCAAGATAACCTGCAGGAACTCCAAATGAATAGATAAAAATTATTAGTAATCTCTGTTGATAAAGGCTCTGGATGCTGAAGTTATTTATTATCAAAGGAAGGAAAAATGCGAAAGTTCCAACCTCAATAGAACTGGATATTCCAGAAATCCAGCTGAATACTGTTGTTCTCCATCTTGTCGTATCACTTTTCATATATTTCCAATACCCTCTGAGCTGAAATGGATTTTCCACTCCAATTTTGAAATCAAAGACGTCTGAAATTTTGAAGGATAGAATTAAAGAAAGGATAGCAGGGGCTACTGGCAAAAGTAGAACGACCCTCCACATTAATGAGCTGCTTGTTCCATATAGGATCATAAAAAGGACTGATATATTAATAGCCAGTATCGAAAAGGATGCCATTAGGGTATTTTTCGTTGCGGTGATCTCTCTTTTTCGAGGTTCATTGTTATCCATTATGAAACAATAACAATTGGCAAGGTCAGCACCAACAGCTATTCCCGCTACAAATCTGAAAAATATGAATATAGTCACGTTGGGTGCGAATGCAGATCCAATGGAAGTTAGAATGAATATGATTATATCCATCACGTAAACGGGTTTTCTTCCTATACGATCAGATAATATTCCACCTAATATCGAACCGATTGATGCTCCTCCAATAATAGCACCGGTCGAAATTCCAAAAAGGTATGAGTTGTGAATGAACGTACTCCTGATGAATACACTGATCATTGGAACCTCAAAAACATTCATTTGATCAATAAAAATCGAAAGCAGCATCATCCTGTTAACAAGTTTTTGTTTTTCACTAAAATTGATTTTATCTCTCATTATTCCATTTTCATGATACTTAATTCATTATAAACCTGTTGGAATAATAAATCACAAATTTTTAAAAATAGATACTTTAGAAAATTCAATAAGCGAAGATAATATACTAATTCGTGTCTCTGGATAGAAAAAAATTATTGAGTAATCCCGTGAAAGATATGAAAGTAGGGAAGAACACATCGCTTAAAGAACTAATGGACCAGTTCATTGAATCTGGTGGATTTACCTCTTCAAAAATTGGAGTGGGGTATGAAATCATTAAAGAAATGTTCGAAATGGAAAATACAACGTTTTTGTCGTTTCCAGCAGACATTATTTCGACTGGCACTAGAGGAATCATCAATCAAATGGTAAGGGAAAAGAAGGTTGATGTTCTCGTAACAACGTGTGGAACGCTCGATCATGATATTGCCCGTTCATTTAAGGACTATTACTGTGGATCGTTCGATTACAATGACAGGCAGCTTAAGGATCTTGGTATAAACAGACTGGGCAGCGTTGTAATTCCGGACGAGAGTTACGGGGAAATAATGGAAGAGTTCATGCAAAAGGAACTGCAAAAGCTTTACGAAGAAAATAAAAAGTGGACTCCATGGAAGTTAATTAAAAAAATAGGTTTATCAATAAACAATGAAAACTCAATACTTTACAATGCTGCAAAAAACGACATACCAATATTTGTACCGGGTATAACTGATGGGTCATTTGGTTCCCAACTCTGGACATTCAAGGAAATGCACTCCGACTTTATGATCGATATCCTCCAGGATGAGCACGATCTTTCAGACATCATTTTTGATGCAAAAAATGCAGGAGCAATTATGATAGGTGGAGGCATTTCAAAGCATCATACAATTTGGTGGAACCAGTTTAGAGGTGGACTTGACAGCGCAGTTTACATAACCACGGCACAGGAATTTGATGGTTCGCTGTCTGGTGCAAAACTGGAAGAAGCAATTTCATGGAAAAAAGTGAAACCGGATGCAAAATTTGTGAATGTCTATGGAGATGTAACTGCCATTCTACCACTCATGATAGGTCCGTTACTTTAAAGTACAATTTTGGAAGTTTTCATGAAATAATTTTTCTAATATGTTGATCTATCTGGGCATATGCACAACAAGCCTAACGTTGAAATAGAAAAGTTAAGGCAATATATAATCCAAAACAGATCATACACGCTGTACGAGGCGGATGACGGTTCCGTGGAATTAAGATTTTCTCCAGAAATGCCTGAGGCTCAAGCACATTTGCCAAATGGCCAGCCTGTGGAGCACATAATGGAAGGCTTCAAAGAAGATGGGAAGTTTTATTTTACAAAGTTTAAAACAATCAGTTCCATTGGTGAAACTGAAACGGAATTGCAGGATGAGGATGATCCCGTGATGCTGTGGCTTCAATTCATCTGAAGCCCTGTCATTAAAATATACAAATTCAGAGAGTCAGATTTTTAAGAACCACTAATCATTTTAATTTTAAATTTTTTGAATTTCCACAGGGAAATGACAATTAAATGAAATTTTCCCTAATAGATTGTTCCAATCTCAGAATATTGTGATTGAATTAACTTATTTTCTTCAAATCTCTTTGCATAGAACGGTCTCCAATCAAATAAACTTGTTTCAGGATCCTTCTCGGTGACCATGTCGGAAACCATTTTACCATAGGCAGGGCAGAGTTTAAATCCGTGACCACTTAATCCTGCAATAACGTAGACTGAGTCCAGGCCAGTGTTTGATAAATTATCACAAATTACCTGCCCATCCGGGCTCATATCGTACAGTCCATTCAATGTAGAAATAATCGTTCCATTTCCCATTGCTGGCAATCTTGATGTTATTTTTTCAAGGTATTTCTCAACATAGTATTCATCAGCAGTTTCTGGCAGGTTTTGATGAATGTCAATCTTCTTTTTATCCACTTCTGGATCAAGGCTTCCCACTGCTGTGATACTTGAACCTTCCATTTTATAGTAAGCCAAATTATGGGGATCCCAAAGTGTGGGTTTCTCCCCAGCATATTCTTTTGGTCTCCGAAGATAAACAATTGAATGCATTGTGGCATAAATGGGAAGGAGTTTATCTTTTGAAACACCTGAATTCATTAAAATGTCATTAGTCCACACGTTTGCAGCAATTACTATCTTCTTTCCTTTTATTATAACTCCACTGTCCAATTCAATCGTAACGCCTTTTTCCGTTGAATCAATTGTTCTCACACCATTTCCAGTAAGTAATTTTGCACCCAGTTCTTTCGCCTTTGACAAAAAGGAGTTAGTGGTAGCAACTGGATCGGCATATCCACTATCTGGTTCATAAGTCACATAATCATAACCTTCCAGACTAACATCACCAAAGTAATTTTTAATGCTGTATGGATCTATTTCTATTTCGTTAACACCTAGACTTTGCAGCATTTTCACATTGTTCTTTGCAACACTCGCGTTTTTTTCGTCAAATGGAAATATCATCCCTGTTTTTGTAAAACCTGAATATCCTATCGAGTCAAATTTTTCAAAGAATCTCAGGGAATAAAGTGACATTTCCGTTATCATCTTGTTACTGTAATGTGTCCTTATAAGAGCACTCGATTTTCCTGTGTTTCCATTAGCAATACCATCTTTTTCAATTACTGTAACCTTTTCTTTCATAGATGCCAGGTGATAAGCGATACTTGCTCCAGTGCTTCCTGCTCCAATAACTAAAATTCCATCATTATCTTCGGTGCTCACAGAATCTGATATTTAATTGAGATAATAAACTGACTGTAAGAAATTATAAATGGAATGTTACAGATATACTGTAATTTGATACATTTGTATAATCTAGTTTAATTCAACACGAAATGTTTTAAGTTTCAATATCACAGAGGTAAAGTATGGGATCAGACATTTTATGGGTTCCAACATATTTTATTTAACGACTTATTTGAGAAAATTTTCCAGTGTCATATGTTATATCACTGGCGAATTCGTCCATTACTGAAAATATTAATTCGCGAAGGAGAGAATGTGTCCTAATACTTCCCTTCTCGGAACCTATATATCTATATATCAAACAGAGGTTATCTAAAAATGGAAGAGGACTATCTTACGCAGGAACAGAGGCAAGTGATAGACAACAAGCCAAATGGGAACATGCCAGATATATTCCCACAGGAATTTATTAATAGAAATGAAGAAATAATTTATGCGGGGAGGCCATCCATTATTTCATTCATAGCCCGTCCAATAATAGTCTTTGTAATGTACTTCGTCTTAATTGGGGCTCCGATTTTTTATCTATTGTCTCTGGCTGGGGCACAAACGGCAGCTGGCTACTGGCTTGGTTTTTTCTTGTTGATTTTCTTTGTACTACCTATGCTGTTTTCAGTACTAAGATGGAGCAGAACATATTATGCAATGACGGAAAGGAGAGTCACCCACACATATGGATTGTTCAGTAAGCAGTCATCTGACATACCCATTGACAAGGTTATGAGTATATTAATGGTTCAACCATTTTTTGAGAGAATATTCGGCTATGGCTCTATCGTATACACAACTGCTGGAGCGGGAGGTTCAATGAAATTAAAAAATTTCTACAGAACCGGTGCTGTCGTATGGAGAGCTGCTAAGAACCCTGTTCAATTGAAGAACTACGTTCAAGAGGTAACTGACATATTACTTAAAGCCCAGAAAGCCAAAGAATACAAAGAAATGGCAAAGGCAATGAAAGAATAATTTTTTTCATACTTTCCAAATTTATTTAACGAACTGAAGATTGAAGTGACGATGCAACTACTGTATTTAACACGGGTTTAACACCATTGATTCCTACACTTGTCAAAGAAGCAGATACGGCAACAGTTACCAATTGTACTTTCAATTTCAGCGTTTAACTTATTTCCAGATTGAATTGAGAATTGTCAAGGTAAGGTCATAACTCAAAGGAAAAGAAATTTAATTTCTGTTTGGCAATTTTTATAAAAAGTCACAATATTCGCTTTTGAATCAGTGGCTCTCTAATCTTATGCCGTGAGCCGGGATTAAACCTTTAGGTTAAATGCTTCATCGCTATACACTAACAATGACAACCGGAATCTACAAAATAGATCACACACTCGAAGGAGAGAAACAGAGACTTGCGGAAGAGACCATAAATGAAA
>DAICVC010000013.1:0-1868 GCA_027372655.1 Thermoplasmatales archaeon
CCAATATGGGGAACTGGACTGTTCAGATATATGGGGGATGACGAGGTCTCGGATTTCCTTAATGACATAATTTTGGTTGATCGTAGCGAGAATAACAAGTTGATAGCCAAACAACTGCTAAATATTCTACCAGCAAACGCAGCTACCCCGTCAAGTAAAATTCCAAGATTGACCCGACAGGCAATGGAGGTTCTGCGAATCAGGAAAGTCGGACCGGCGGGAGAAGGGGAAAACCATAGAATGTTAAAGGAATGGATTGCAAATCATCCGGAATATTTGAACCTAACAGATGTTGTAAAAACAGAAGTGGAAGAGCATTTCTTTCCCTCAAATGATTTACCTGATATCGTTTTCACCTGTTCCAATGGGGAGATCGTCTCAGTGGAGATCGAGACTGATTTTCCAGTACCTGGAGCCTATCAGGCCATAAAATACAAATCCCTAATGTGCGCCGAGCAGAACCTTCCTTTAAATTCTCCAAAGGTTAGGTCTTTTCTGGTTGCTTATTCGATACCTGAAGATCTAAAGGGGTTCTGTGACTATTACGGCATTGAAACAGTTGAGAAAAGACTGCCGAAAGAGGGAAAGAAGAAATGACACAAGCGCCATCTGACCCGTTTTTATTTCAAACTGATTTTTCAAAGTATTGCTATGGAGAAATCGATGCAGAGTACGCTAGTGGGAGCCGTCTTGGTGCTTTTGACCTTAACCTGATTCGAGACTTTCTTGATTATGTCGGGTATGGAACTACGGTCTTGACAATGATGGAATATCTTAAGAAGTTCATACAATACCTTGAGGCAAAGAAGGGAGGCTCCCCTGAAAATGCAATATCAGGCAGAGCTGCTAAACCTGGGGAATTGAAACTGTACAGGGAAGGACCAAGAAATGTTATCTTTATTGAAGGCGAAGGGAAACCCAGACCAATTTTAGAGGTGTGCGAACTTCGTCCATTATTTCACATACAAAGAGGATTTATACTTGCCCTTAAGAATGTGAGAATTCAGTTTAAGGGATCTCCGGATGGTCTTATCCTGGAGGCATCCGGACCTAGCTTCGTGTTTGATCCTGAAAACGTTACTATTGAGAGAGTTGACGAGTGTAAGAGGACTCCGGGAAACTTCATCATAGATCAAACAATCTGGATTGGAGACCCGAAGAGAGGACAAAAGAATAGAAAGACTAAGTAGCCTTATTCTAACTATTAGTCTTCCCTCAGAAAATCTATAAATACCCTTATATTTATTTCAAGTTATGAGGAAAGGAATAGTTATTTTTGGCGTATTCCTCCTGATAATAGGATTCCTCGCATTGTTGTTTGCAGGTTTAGCATATTCAAACGATATGGCGACGCTGAATAGCGTGCAAGGGCAAATAGGCTTACTATTTGCAAATCAAACTGAAATCGATCAACTCTATCAGGCTATAAGAACCCTAGAAGGAATTATGGTGTTGGGTGGGATTCTCGTGATAATTGGGGTGGTTGTAACAGCTCTGGGGTGTAGAAGCGCGAACAAGATGAACAAAAGCAAGGATGCGTAGGCTATGGGCAATAAAGAGATTATGTCTATCTGCAAAAGTTGTGGCCACGAAATATTGTGGAGATATAATCACTGGGAGCATAGAAAGTCACACAAACAAGGGATAAAAGAAAACTCCAGGCTTCCCAAGCCAGATATCCTTTCAAACTATTGTGCGGAATGTGACGAAGTTGGGAAAAAATGTTGTAATCCTGAACCAAAAGAGGTGGAATAAAAAAGGGGGATATGAGATGGCGAATGGGCAATTTAAAAACTATGTTATTTATCCGTTGTACATCACACCTCGATCTATCCAAATCAATCCTGTCAAATTTCTAGAATGCATAC
>DAICVC010000028.1:0-3757 GCA_027372655.1 Thermoplasmatales archaeon
ACTGCATTTCGTGGATATACCCATCGGTGGAATCATACCGTTCTGGATAAGCTTCGTCTACTATTACATTGCAGCAGCCGTGATCACCACATTTGGTGGAAGCATGTTCACATATTCCAGAAATAAGGCGGGGAGGATTGCATGGAGCAGGAGGAGGCAACCGTTGTGGAGAATTGTCATCGGTTATTTCCTGAGCACAGTGATCCTTACAGTTATTTCATATCTCCTCTATCCAACCGTCATTCCCTACCTCTATATGAATTTGAAATACACACCCTCCATGGCAATACTCACTTCCATTGCCTACTTCTACTGGATACTCCGGGGATTCGGTAGAAGGATATCTAGGAATGCAGAGTGGATAGCAGGCCCAGTCATACTCTCTGCGATTGCTTGGTATATTGCAAATATATACTGACTCCCCTCATATCACATGGGACGGACATGAGAGAATTGTTCCAGATAGTTATGTACTGATATATATCACAAATGATAGGGGCTCCGAGTCCTCGAGTGGAAGATTTCTTCATGAACCTTAATAATCAAATTGAAAATCAGTTCTGAGTAAATGCGGAATGTAACAAAAGTCATAGCGGTCGTTCTCCTTCTGCTCACCATCTCAGTCTTTTTTTTGTTCATAGTTCCGCACACAGGAGCTACCTCCAATGACTTCCTACCTGGCATTACCATAACCCCCAACTTTTCGGGGAACTACTCTAAAGAAAACTACACCCTTCTCCTTACTAACTTCAAGACCTTATATTCTGACGTAAACCAATCAGCCATTTCATTTTCTTATGCGTTGACAGCTGCCTTGGCACGCGGTCTTACTTTTGGTGTTTTTGCAGGCCTGTTTTTCGGGTTTATCCTCGGTGCGGTCCTAGAGGGAGCCAGAAGGAGGAATAGGCCTAGTTAGCTATTTTCAGCTCTACAAAATCATAACAGGATTTCATTAAATTAGTAGTGTTCGAGGTTATATTTCCATTGAGCCAAATGATCATCAGTGGTTTCCCGTGTTTTGCAATCAATTGCCGAAAATGTAGCGTGAAGTAAGGACCTGGAGTCTGGCTGACCATATCCTGTAAGGCCCAGAATTAATTTCTAGAGACGATATCTTGCCTATTCGATAACTTATCATAAATCGTGTAGCAACCTCAGTAGCACTACGCTCTAGGTAATATTATTAAATATGACTAGAACTTAATAAACTATTCACCAGAATGTCGATGAATATTCATAAACTCATTCAAAGGAAATGTACTCTGTTCGTTTTTTGGACGTCCAAAGTAATTCTACATTTTCTGGTCTGTTGTTTGCTTCTTTCGCTACCTGCTTCATTATACTATGGCTAATATTGCTCAATTCAAGATTGTCTTTTATTTTTGGTTCCGCCAAATACATCAGCATGATCCCATGGTATTCGTTTCCATTTTTATTTCCTTTACAGGCATTATGAAGCTTGATAACATCGTAGATTATTCCTGACGCCAGTTTTCCATCTTTGTATGTGCGGTAGTCTGGTTTCCTTATATCGCTTTTGGACCTATTTAGTCCGGAGACATATTTGACCTCGATCAAGGTGTTGTATTTCTTTTGTAAATCTCTGTACCAGAGGTCAAAATGATCATGCTTAGTTTTAGAATTGTCTGGCATCCATTCAAATGCTAATTCCTGATGTGATACGCCACAAGCCAGTAAATAGTGGTAAAGATGTGCTTTGTATTTAGCTTCATATGGAAAATAATTGTCGTCATCTTCTTTTCCTTGGGTCAATAACTTTTTACTGACCTCAGTCAAGTCTTTAGTCGTTCTTCTTACTGCCTCGAGCAATTCTTTCCTAAAAGACGCATTGTCCATATGGCTCTTATAACTATTTTCTATATTAACGAACCTTTTGGTCACTTTCATGTGTTCTGACATCTTGTTTTAAGAAATACAGTTATAACAGAAATTCAGTTTCAATTTTTTGTGTAAAGCCTTCCTGGCAAATAGGACGCAATGCATGGGATGAAGAAAATGATGTAAAGTCACATCCGCAGTCGATATCTCGAAAGGAAAAATTATAACCTTCATCGAGCATTGAGTTTTGATGACAACAACCTCTAACAATAACGGTGGAAGCCTAGAATCTTGGTTATGGGAAGCTGCCTGTTCTATTAGGGGAGAGATCGAGGCCCCTAAGTATAAAGATTTCATAATTCCCCTTGTCTTTCTCAAGAGGTTAAGCGATGTCTTCGAAGACGAACTGATGAATATATCGGACAGCAAAGATGTATCTCTAGCAATGGTCAATTCAGATCACAAGCTCGTCAGATTCTACATACCTGAAAAAGCAAGATGGAAAAGCATGGTTGATCAAAAGGAATCCCTGGGCGAATATCTGACATCTGCCATGAGAGACTTGGCAAGGGAGAATCCTAGGTTGCAAGGTGTTGTTGACCTGATAGATTACAATGAATCAACTGGTGGTACCAGAACTATTACCGATTCAAGCCTTAGAAAACTCCTGGATATTTTAAACAGAAAGAGGCTTGGATTAAAAGATATAGATTCTGATTTACTTGGAAACGCATATGAATATCTCTTGGGGAAGTTCTCCGAAGGTTCTGGCAAAAGTGCTGGGGAATTCTATACACCAAGAGAAGTGGCACAGTTGATGGGAAGAGTACTTTCACCTGAGCCGGGTGAATCCGTGTACGATCCAGCATGCGGTTCCGGAGGTCTCCTAATAAGAAGCTACGATTCCTTCGTTAAAAAATATGGTCGTGAGAGCACGCTAGACTTTCCCAAACTCTATGCGCAGGAGATAAACCGTCTTACCTATGCTATGTCTAGAATGAATGCAATCATCCACGACATAGATTCTGCTGAAATAAGGATAGGAGATACGATGGAGAGACCGGCATTCGTCAATCCAGACGGTTCCCTGATGCAGTTTGATAAGGTTACTGCAAATCCAATGTGGGACCAGAAATTCGATCCGGAGCAGCTGAAAAACGACCCCTACAATCGTTTTATCTTCGGAATCCCGCCTAAATCAGGTGGTGACTGGGCATGGATACAGCACATGTTAGCTTCTGCCAAAAAGAGAGTTGTTGTTATTTTGGATCAGGGAGCCCTCTTCAGGGGAAATGTAGAGGGGAAAATCAGGAAGTCAGTTATTGAAAAGGATCTGGTTGAATGCATCATCTCCTTGCCCGAGAAACTATTCTATAACACAGTAGCCCCGGCGGCTATACTGATATTCAACATGAACAAGGAACTCTTGAGGAAGGATAAAATTTTGTTCATTGACGCATCTGAGGAGTTTGGTAAACATAAGGAAGTTAGGAGATTGAATCAATTATACCCAGAACATATTGATAAGATTGTAAATGTGTTCAACTCTTTTCAGGATCAGGAGGGGTTCTCATCCACACGATCAAAAGACTTTGTTCTAAGCCAAGATGGAAACCTCAACGTCACACTATACCTAATGAAAATAGACAATGAAGAAAAAATAGACATAAAGAAGGTATTGTCAGATATTTCTGAAACCGATAACAAACTCAAGCAAGTTGATGAAAAACTCAAATCCTATTTGAAGGGGCTCGGTTATTACGGCTAGACCTGGATACAAGATGACGGAGATGGGGGAAATACCTGAGGAATGGGAAGTTGTTAAACTTGGAACAATTTTAAATCTAAAAAATGGTGAATCCCCTAAGACCTATAAAGATAGTAACATCCCTATTTATGGAGCTAATGGAATTATAGG
>DAICVC010000033.1:0-9217 GCA_027372655.1 Thermoplasmatales archaeon
GGAAAACTGCTTTCCATTGAATGTGAGGAACTCGTTTGCAACCACGATGTAAGGCAGGTTGTATTCTCCCCTGCCCATGAGCATGGCAGGCCAGATGATTGTGTGGAAGATTATGTTGTCCTTGCCCATGAAGTGGTACATTTTCACGTCCTTGTCAAAATAGAATTCCTTCCAGTAGTCTTTCCTGCCCATTCTTTCCGAAAGGACCCTGGCTCCGGATATGTATCCCAGAAGTGCCTCAAACCAGACATAGATGCGTTTGTGCTCATACCCTTCCAGCGGCACCGGAACGCCCCATTCAATGTCCCTGGTGATTGGGCGCTCCCTGAGGCCAGCCTTTATGAAGTTCCTGGTGAATGCTAAAACGCTGTGCCGCCAGAAGTCCTTGCCATCAAGCCATTTGATGAGCTGGTCCTGGAAAAGGTCCAGGCGGAAGAACATGTGCTTTGTCTCCCTGAATTCCGGTGGCGTGCCGTCCAGTACGCACCTTGGCAGGATCAGTTCCTGAGGGTCCAGCAGTTTCCCGCAGTTGTCGCACTGGTCTCCGCGGGCTTCCTCAAAACCGCAGTTTGGGCATTTTCCTTCAATGTACCTGTCCGGCATGAACCTGTTGTCCGCGGGGCAGAAAGGCGATACCATTGTGTGCTCGGACAGCAGGCCTTTCCTGTGGAAATCCAGGAAGAATTCTGCAACAGTCTCCCTGTGCTCCGGATATGTGGTCCTGGTGTAGATATCAAAGATTATGTCAAGCTTCCTGAAAGATTCAACGTGCTCCTTGTGGTACCTGTCCGCGATATCCTTTGGTGAAATGTGAAGCCTGTCAGCTGCAAGTGTTGCGGGTGTGCCATGCTCATCGCTGCCTGATACAAACATGACCTCGTGGCCATGCATCCTGAGAAAACGGACGAAAATGTCTGAGCTGAGGTAGGCGCCGGCAACATGCCCCAGATGGATGGGGCCGTTGGCGTACGGCAACGCTACATTGACAAGTATTTTTGACATGAAGTGACTCCTGTGGTTAAATGCAATTGCATTTCAGTATATGTTTTTAGTTCCACTATCTCATATATATCAGGTGTTTACAAGAAACGTTATGAAATGTGCTGAATAATATTGCACGAATTGGTAAAGGAATATTATTATAAATTTACTTCATGAATTTTATTACAACTGGGTTCAAGGATGATAGAATGGGATTGGAAGTAGAAGATTCTGGGTTACAAGGTACAGAAATTGTTGCACATGCTAAGAAGGATTCCTTAGGAAATTGGACAAACCCTCATTTGTTGAGTGAGCATTTACGATCAACTGGAGATCTGGCATACGACTTTTCTGAAAAGTTCCATTCCGGAGAATTTGGCAAAACACTTGGGATTCTTCACGATCTTGGAAAGGGGCGTAAGGAGTGGCAGAGATACTTCAGAAAGAAAAGCGGATATGGCGACTCCCAACCTCCTGAAGACCATGTAAGTACTGTACAACATGCAATTTATGGAGCCAAATATGCAATGGAGAAATTACCAGTTTTTGGTGAAATTCTATCATACAGTATAGCCGGGCATCATTCCGGCCTACCCGATTGGTCATCGGAGGATGGTGGGCAGGCTTCTCTGAAATACAAATTGAATTCAGATATTGATTTGAAATCTATAGATCGTAGTATAATTCAGAATTTAGAGACACTGGAAATAGATAAGATTCCGTGGAAATTCGGTAGAGGTCTTGATCTTTCCTTATGGATCAGGATGCTATTTTCAAGCTTGGTGGATGCTGATTTCCTGGATACTGAATCGTATATGAACCCAGAGAATACTGTTCTGAGAAGAAATAATATTGATTTTTCCAAATTGCTGAATAATTTCAATGAATACATGGATAAAAAAGAAGAAACCGCTGAAGACACACAAGTTAATCAAATAAGAAAAAAAGTTAGGGAGAAGTGTGTAGAATTGGCCAGTGAACCAATGGGAGTCTTTTCTCTTACCGTCCCAACTGGAGGAGGAAAAACTCTTTCCAGCCTTGCTTTTGCCTTAAATCATGCGGTAAAACACAACCTTGATCGTGTCATATACGTAATACCGTATACCAGCATAATAGAACAGAATGCTGATGTGTTCAGAAGCGCGCTTGGAGAAGAAAGTGTAGTAGAACACCACTCCAACATATCTGATGAGAAAGAAACCGAACAAACCAGACTTGCAAGCGAGAACTGGGATGCGCCAGTCATAGTAACAACTTCTGTTCAGTTTTTTGAATCTCTATTCGCATCAAAGCCAAGCAGATGCAGAAAACTTCACAATATTGTAAACTCCGTTGTTGTTCTTGACGAGGCCCAGATGTTACCTGTAAACTATCTGGAACCGATTCTCAAGACCTTGAAACTCCTAGTTGAAAAGTACCGTGTTTCAATTGTTCTTTCAACTGCAACCCAACCGGCCCTGAAAGAGCACACTGTTGGAGGAGTGGATTTTCCTGGCTTTGAGAATATAACGGAAATAATGGGAAATGGAGTGTCTGAACTTTATGACAGTTTAAACAGGGTAAAGCTCTATATGCCTGAAGACTTGACATCACCAAAGCCCTGGGAAGAACTCTCTGGGGAGCTCTTACAGTATCCACAGGTGTTGTGTATTGTTTCGGACAGAAAAAGTTGCAGAGAACTCCATAGCCTCATGCCCGAGGGTACATTCCACCTGTCCGCTCTTATGTGTGGTGCCCATAGAAGCGTTAAAATTAAGGAGATAAAACAAAAACTCGAAAATGATGAACCTGTTCGAGTAGTCAGTACGCAACTGGTAGAAGCAGGCGTAGACATCGATTTCCCCGTGGTATACAGGGCTATGGCTGGACTTGACTCTATAGCACAGGCGGCGGGACGTTGCAACAGAGAAGGAAAAAATAGTGAGCAGGGAAAAGTAGTTGTCTTTAAAAGTCCCCGTAGTGTCCCAGCAGGAATTTTGCGAAAAGCGGAGAACACACTTAAGCTTATAATCTCAGAAATTGAACCCAATTACCTTGAGCCTGCTTCATTTGAGAGGTTTTTCACTGAACTTTACTGGAAAGCCAATAATCTGGACAGTGAGAAAATATCAGAACTCCTTTCCAATTATCTGAACATCTCATTTAAGACTGCTTCAAGTAAGTTCAAACTAATTGATGATACGATTCAAAAAACCATATTGGTCAGATATGATGGGGAGAGTGAGAAATTAATCCAGAATCTCATAAAATATGGCAAAAGTAGATCATTGATGAGAAAAATGCAAAGATATGCAGTAAATATTTACAATAGAGAGTTTGACAGTCTACTTGAGAAGGGACTTATAGAAGAAGTACAAGACGGTTTGTATGCACTTACCTCCAATCTGAGCTACAATGATGATATTGGACTAATAATAGATAAAGTTTTATATGAACCAGAAAAATATATAATTCAATAGGAGTAAGATTTTGAGAGACTGGTGTCTTGAAGTATGGGGTGATTTTGCCTGTTTCACTAGGCCAGAGATGAAAGTGGAAAGAGTCAGCTATGATATTATTACTCCATCTGCTGCAAGAGGAATATTCGAGGCGATCCTCTGGAAACCAACTATTAGATGGAACATAACGAAGATAGAGGTCTTGAATCCCATTAGATTTACATCGATAAAGAGAAACGAAGTTGGAAAAACAATTAGCCAACCTTCGGAAAAGCAGATGTCTAGCGAGAGATCAGAAAATAACGGTTTATATGTAGAGGTTTACCGCCAACAACGCTCTAGCCTGTGTTTAAAAGATGTAAAATACCGGATACACGGCTATTTTGATTTCATACCTCCTGAGAGGCGTGACAAGGACAATCGGAAGAATGACAATGGTAAGGAAGATGAAAGTGAGGAAAAATATGCTGCCATGTTCGAGAGACGTGCCAAGAAAGGACAGTGTTTTCATAGACCTTATTTAGGTACGAGGGAATTTGCATGTTCCTTCAGGCTTGTGGACGTGGAACATGAGCCTTCCAGCCCCATAAAAAAAGACCAGGATTTTGGATTCATGCTTTATGACATGGATTTTAGTAGAAACAAAACATCTCCACCGCCCCTTTTTTTTAGGGCAGAAATGAAGATGGGCACAATAAACACCGATAAAAGGGAAGTGAAGGTTGTCGGATGATACTGCAAGCACTGAAGGAGTTCTATGACCGGAAATATTCTGAAGGAAAAGTACCTCCTATTGGATTTGAAATAAAAGAAATACCATTTCTAATAGTTATAGACCGCCTAGGAAATTTCATCTCCCTGGAAGACACCAGAGAACCTCATGGAAAAAGGCTGGTTGGAAAGTCATTTCAGGTACCGAGTGCAAATGTCAGAACTGGCAGTAACAGCTATATGACTGCCAACTTGTTATGGGATCACATCGGTTATGTCCTTGGTATCCCTAAAAATGATGGCCCCAAATTCATTGAACTATCCAAGAACCAGCACATTACTTGGATAGATTCACTCGAAAAACTCCCTAAAGAGATTAGAGATAGCCCAGAAATTAAAGCAATTAATAGGTTCTATGAAAATAATGGAATTGAAAAGGTTTTAAAATCGGAGCAAATAGAAGAGTGTAAAAAAATACCTGGTTGCAATATTGCATTCAGGTTAAACTCAGAGCCTCTGCCAGTACCCGCCGGTGACGTAATAAAGGAATATAGAAGAGTCCATATTGGACTCCCAGAAGAGGGTGAAGATGATGTATTTGGCACGGATCTGGTGACAGGTGAAACTGGGCAGATAGTGAGGTTGCATCATAAAACCCGAATAAACAAGGATGCGGATTCGTTGGTGAGTTTTCAGAAGAACAGTGGTTATGATTCATATGGCAAAGAGCAGGGCTTTAACTCACCTATTACCAAAATGACTGAATTTGCGTATACAACTGCATTAAATTATCTGCTTAAATCGGAGAAACATCGCATACAGGTCGGAAATTCACATACTGTCTTCTGGGGAAGCAAGAATAACAATCTTGAGGAAAAGTTTTCTGGTCTCTTTGAGGACCCTGAGGCTATTGATCCTGATACGGATATAAGTCTTGTTCGAGAACTATTTAATTCTGTTAAATCTGGTGCATACATAAATGACGACGGGGAAATACCATTTTATGTGCTTGGCCTTTCACCGAATTCTGCCAGAATATCAATTCGTTTTTGGGAAAATGGCAAGGTTTCAGAATATTCTGAAAGGATAAAGCAATATTTTGATGATTTTTCTATCATAAGTGAACAAAACAATCCCGAGTTCTATCCTTTACAAAAGATACTTGCAAATATCTCTAAACTAGATAAGTTCGAGAATATTCCCCCCAGGCTTGCAGGTAACGTTATGAGGGCAATACTCGAAGGAACCACATACCCGGCCACAATGCTTCAACTAGCCATACAAAGAATTAGGAGCGACACAAAATGCAGGGTTACCAGAATAAGGGCAGCCACAATAAAGGCATATTTAAATAGATATTACAGGTTATATCAAAATAAAAAAATAAAGGAGATCATGATGAAACTCGATGAAACACAGCCGGCTGCGGCTTATCAACTTGGAAGACTATTTGCGGCATTGGAAAGAATTCAGGAAAAGGCAAACCCCAAATTAAATACTACAATTAGAGAGAGATACTATGGTTCTGCCTGCACAAGCCCAGTTACTGTTTTTCCTACGCTGCTACGTTTGAAAAACCACCATCTTGCCAAAATAGAGAAAAAAGGGATCGTAATCTGGTTCGAAAAGAAACTTGGCGAAATAATGGGAAATATTGAGGTTTTTCCTTCTCACCTAAATCTTCACGATCAGGGTATGTTCGCTATAGGTTATTATCACCAGAGGCAGGATTTTTTCACAAAAAAGGAAGAAACGGCAGAAGATTAAGAGGTAAGTATAATGTCAGAGAAAAAACAACTTGAAAACAGATACGACTTTGTGATATTGTTTGATGTAAAGGATGGAAATCCAAATGGAGATCCTGATGCGGGGAACCTTCCACGAGTAGATGCTGAGACAGGCCATGGGCTTGTTACAGATGTCAGTTTAAAGAGAAAAGTCAGGAACTATGTGGAATTAGTGAAGGAGAATAACAAACCTTATGCTATATTCATCAAGGAGAAGGCTGTTCTTAACAGAACAATTGACAGCGTGTATTCCGAGATAGGTGTTCAGATCACACCCACTAAAGATGAGAATGAAAAAAGTAAACAGGTAAAACCGGAAGAGCGTGAAAAAGCTAAGAAATACCTATGTGAGAATTATTTTGACATTCGAACATTCGGAGCAGTTATGTCTACCGGAGCCAATGCAGGTCAGGTGAGGGGCCCAGTACAGCTCACTTTTGGAAGGTCGGTAGATCCTGTTATATCCCTGGAACATAGCATAACAAGAATGGCTGTTACTACAGAAAAAGAATCAGTGGATCAGGAAGGCGGCAATAGGACCATGGGCAGAAAGTATACAATTCCATACGGGCTCTACAAAGCTTACGGGTTTGTTTCTGCACCTCTGGCTAGCCAGACAGGCTTTAATGAGGAGGATTTATCATTGTTATGGGAAGCCCTTGAGAGGATGTTCGAACTTGATCGATCCGCTGCAAGAGGAATGATGAACACCAGAAAACTTATTGTGTTCAAGCACGCGTCCAAGCTTGGTAACGCACCTTCTCAGACACTGTTTGATTCCATTCACATATCAAAAAAGGACAACGATGCAGTAATAAGGGATTTTTCGGACTATGAAATAAAAATTTTAAAAGAAAATATCCCTGATGGAGTAACCATAATAGAACGACTTTGATGGAAAGTGTACTCTGAAGAAGACTACTTGATGCTATCGGGAATCCAACATATGGCCTTCTGTGAAAGGCAGTGGGCTTTAATACATATTGAACAGCAATGGCAGGAGAATAGGCTGACTGCTGAGGGAAAACACCTTCATGAACATGCAGATAATCCATTCGAGAATGACACTAGAAGAGAGGTAAGAACAACTAGAAGTATTGCGATTTCCTCCTCACGATTAGGTTTGCGTGGAATTGCCGATGTTGTTCAATATGTTAGAGAAGATACTCTTCCCGAAAGTGATTCGATTACTCTAAGCAGCAGAAAAGGAAGATGGCAGATAGTACCGGTGGAATACAAGCATGGAAAACCTAAATTAAATGACGCCGACAAAGTGCAGCTCTGTGCCCAGGCAATGTGTTTAGAGGAGATGTTCAATGTAAACATCAAAGAAGGGTACCTTTATTATAACATAACCAGAAGAAGGGAACATGTAATTTTTGATTTTGAATTGAAAAAAAGAGTTGAAGAACTTTCCCAGAGGATGCATTCCATGTTTAGTGAAAGAAAAGTTCCTAAGGCCAGAGAGGAAAAATACTGCGGAAACTGTTCTTTATATGAAATATGTCAACCTAGCTGGAATAAGGCAGAGGAGAGCGTGGGCAGATATCTTTCAAAAAACTTGTTTGATGAGCAGGAAATGATGTAAATGAAAAGGCTTCTAAACACACTTTTCGTAACTTTGCCTGATTCTTACCTGACAAGACAGGGTGAAAATCTTCTTGTCAAGGTGAAGGACGAGATCAAGTTCCGTGTTCCCATTCATAATCTTGAAAGTGTAATGTGTTTTGGTTACAAAGGTGCAAGCCCATCTGCAATGCAGTTGTGTGCAGAGAGGGGAGTGAGTCTTAACTTCCTGAGCGAAAACGGAAGGTTTCTTGCAAGGGTAAATGGAAGAGTCTCCGGTAACGTGTTGTTAAGAAGGAAACAATACCGATGGACAGATGATATTAATGAATCTTTAAGGCTTTCAAAGAGATTTATAAGTTCAAAGATACACAACTCACGAACTGTTTTACAAAGAACCCTAAGGGATCATGGTGAAATGGTGAAGGATGCAGGATTGCCCGAACTCATTTCTAGCATGCAAGACATGATATTCAGAGCGAAAAATTCCCAATCAATTGAGTCTTTGAGAGGAATTGAGGGGGAAGCAGCTAATGCATACTTTAGCTCCTTTGATCATTTAATCGTTAATCAAAAGGAACAGTTCAAATTCCATGGAAGGGTGAAAAGACCGCCAACTGATGAGGTGAACGCACTTTTGTCGTTTGTTTATACTCTTCTCTCTCGCGATTGTGCATCTGCTTTGGAAGCAGTAGGATTGGATCCACAAGTTGGATTTATGCATGCCGAACGCCCTGGGAGAGACAGTCTTGCACTTGATTTAATGGAGGAATTAAGGGCATATATGGCGGACAGGCTTGTTCTTACATTGATTAACAGAAAACAGGTATCAGCAGAAGGATTTTCAATACGAGAAAATAGTTCCGTAATTATGGAAGATGAAACTAGAAAGAATGTGATACTTGCTTGGCAAGAAAGAAAAAAAGAAGAGATAATTCATCCTTTCCTGAAAGAGAAAATAGCGATTGGCCAGATTCCATTAGTGCAGGCTATGCTTCTTGCAAGAAATTTAAGAGGAGATTTAGAGGATTATCCTCCATTCCTCTGGAAATAACAGGGCAGAACTATGATGGTGGTAATAACATATGATGTAAACACCTCCGATCCAAAAGGACAGTGGAGGTTACGAAGTGTTTCAAAGGAATGCCTTAACTACGGTCAGCGCGTACAGAATTCTGTATTCGAATGTCTCGTGGACCCTCATCAATTTACTGATTTAAAGAATAAACTGGAAAAAATAGTTAACCCTCAAACAGATAGTTTGAGATATTATTTCCTTGGAAAAAACTGGAAAAGAAGAGTGGAATATTATGGTGCCAAGACAGGGTATGATCCAGAAGGACCCATGATTATCTGATCGTTTATCGCGCGAACCATTAGCAAACATAAAAAACCAGGAACATCAGCGCTAGGCTGTATATCCGATTTATTTTCTTAATACCATCTAATATTAACCATATAGTATTTCTTATTCTAACACTTTCGCGGAAAAGTGTCTGCAAATACATAGGAATAGGTAGTTTGCAGTTTAGACGGTCACATCCCATAGGGATGTGTGGATTGAAACCTGAATCAAGGTATACTTTCCAGTCCAATCCTACCGGTCACATCCCATAGGGATGTGTGGATTGAAACAATCCGAAAACCACTCACGGAATCCACTATTCAGAGTCACATCCCATAGGGATGTGTGGATTGAAACCTGAGAGGCATGAATGATCGTGTCCTCAGGAC
>DAICVC010000046.1:0-10744 GCA_027372655.1 Thermoplasmatales archaeon
GGCCACTTTTACCAATCAACCCGAATCCAGTCGTATAACGTATCTTATTCTTCTGGAGGAACTTTTCCACTTCTTCCTTGAAGAGTGTTGAAACGGTTTTGGGTGTAAGGTAATACAAGTCATTAATGGCAAGAATTGCCCATTCCAGCATCAAAAAGTACTTTCCATAAGCAAAACACTTTTTTACTTTAGACTTCCAAGTAAATCTTGCAATAAGCCAACAAAGGGACATACCTAAATACTGACATACAATCTTCAAAAGATGGAAGAATCTAAAAGAAGCAGATTTAAATGCGAAATATGCGGTCTTCATTACATAGAAAAGAGGGATTCAGAAGAATGTTATGAATGGTGCAGCACTCACGAATCTTGCAGTCTCCCAATAGCTTCAAGGTCTGATGAGGCTCTCCAAAAAAGAAAACTGTCTTCTTCAATCGTAAAATGATGCTTTAAATTCAAATTGAATACTTGAGGTACCAATACTGTTAAGGAATGCTTGAAACTTTTTTAGGATAAGGTTAAGTAATACATTTTCATATCAAAATATATGAATGCAGAAATTTGCAAGAACATCAGTCTGGAAAAGCTGGGAGAACTGAGAATGGAAATCTCAGATAAAAAATTTGTTTCCAGAATAATTGAGACGGAAGGCAAATTTAAGGCACTGGCGGATGAAAAAAGACTTGTACTTTTCCACCTTTTAGGAATGAGCGAACTCTGTGTGTGCGATATTTCATCAATACTAAATTCCCCACAACCTACGATCTCAAATGAACTTAAGGAGTTATTCAGGGCCGGATTGATATCCAGAAGAAAGGAAGGTAGATGGATATATTACAGTGCAAGCATAAAGGGTGAAAAACTACTGGAGGCCGTATCCGATGAATAAGGATCGCATTTTATTTTTGTGTGTTGAAAATTCAGCTAGGAGCAGGATGGCTGAGGCATATGGTAATCACATTGGATTGAATTGCAGAAGTGCAGGCACATTGCCGGGTGAAAGAGTAAATCCCATGGCAGTTAAGGTAATGGAAGAAACAGGTATTTTGTTAGATTCAAGTATGCCCAAGAAGATGAATGAAGAAATGCTAAAATGGGCAGATAAGGTGATTATAATGGGATGTTCTGCCGAGGAATCCTGCCCTGCACCTCTTGTCTCCGGTCTGAGGAAAAAGATGGTAGATTGGGAGCTGGACGATCCAAAAGGGAAATCGCTGGGAGAGGTAAGAAAAATCAGGGACCAAATAATACAAAAGGTTAGGGATCTGGCTCTTGAATCAAGTTAAATTTGCTATCAGCATCCTGATTTTTATAGGAACATTGTTTCTAGTCATAAGAAAACCAAAGGGCATTCCTATAGGATACTCTGCGATGATTGGAGCAGTGGCAACTGCACTTTTCGGATTCACAACTTTCATAGACCTCATGAACGTGATCAATATCGTTTGGAATGCAACTTTAACCTTCATCTCAGTGGTAATAATGGCTCTGGTTTTTGATGAAGCAGGAGTTTTTGAATACCTTGCATCAAGATTAATGTCCCATGCACGGGGATCAGGAAGAAGACTCTATCTTTTTGTAATTATAATCGGTTCATTTATATCTGCAATATTCGCAAACGATGGAACTGCCATAGTCTTAACTCCAATCATGGTTGCGCTTCTCTACAGGGCAGGGCTTGAAAAAAAAGCCATAATTGCATACGTTATGGTGGTCGGATTTATTGCCGATTCTGCAAGTCTGCCACTACTGGTCAGCAACCTCGTTAACATAATCGCAGCAACATACTTCGGCATATCATTCTTTCCCTATATGGAGTTGATGATTCTACCTGATCTGGCAAGTATTGGATCCAGTTTGCTGTTTCTATATCTTTATTTTAGAAAATCAATTCCAGATACCATTCCTGTTGACATTTCTTACTCTAAGGATGAAATTAAGGATCCATTTCTGTTTGAGATATTCTTTCCCACAATAGTAATCCTGATTCTCCTTTATTCCATTGGAGGATTCTACTCTATACCCGTTTCGATCGTTTCAATGCCAACAGCAGCAGTTCTGATCATCTTATCCAAAAGGGGAGGAAGGATAGATTACATCAAACCCGTAAAGGATGCACCATGGCAGATCATACTTTTTTCACTCGGAATGTACATTGTAGTTTATGCACTTGCAAACAACGGACTGGTACAAATTACTGCCTATTCAGTGCTCACATTCACGAAAATGCCACCAATTCTAACGTACATTCTAACGGGTTACCTCTTTGCATTTACCGCATCAATCATGAATAACTTGCCATCAGTCCTTCTTGGAGATCTTACTCTGGCCAGTGTACACGCACCAAGGTTACTGCTTCTCACAAATGCTATTGGAAACGACATAGGTCCAAAATTTACAACAATAGGTTCATTGGCAACTCTTGTTTGGCTTTACATGTTAGAAAAGAAGTCAAATCTAAAAATAAGGAGCATAGAGTACATGAAAGTTGGGATTTCTGTGGGGCTTCCCGTACTTACTATTGCACTTCTCACACTCTGGCTTGAGAGTCTCCTGATTTAGGTTGAGTCATTTGTTTCATTCATCCTTGCCTCAATATCAGGATTTGTTCTCTCTACCTGTGTTGAGGGATCAAAAAATTTGAATGAAATAAGAAAATAATAAACCATGGAGAATGCCATTGAAAAAGCAAAGATTATCCACTTAAACCCAAAAGGCCCAGAAATGAAAACTGTTGATATTAGTCCAATTGAGGAAATACCAATAAGATACAGGAAATATTTAACTTCCCTATTCCATCCATCAGGAAGTTTTTCCCTGTTGTTGTATACAAATGTCAATATTGCATACAGTGCAAGTGCCATAATGACGGAGAAAGCCAGACTTAAGGGGATCAAATATGCACCTGAAAATAGTCCAGGATCGGTTGATTGCATGAGTATTATGAAAATTAAAATTCTTCTTGATAGTGGATTTTCAAGTCTGAGATACAAAAGAGAAAGCATTTCAATTATCATGGGGATGGTGAAAAGGTAGTTCGTTATACCTGAACCAAAAAGATTCAACACGTTGATATAGACACTGTATTTTCCAAACCCAAATGCCAGCGTGTACAGGAATATGGCCATAGAGATCTCATTCCATCCTATCAGAACAGCAATCCATTTTGCGTGGCTAGAATTCATCACTTTCAGTTTACCATTGAATGCAGAATACAGGAGATATGAGATAAATACACTCATTTCAAACATAGAGATGTTGATCGCTGAAACTTGGTTCAGAAATCCAGAGGGGAAGAGTACGTAAAAATTTATTGTATTCAGCATCCCCGACATCATAGCGAGAATTAGAAAAAGTGTTGATATAGACCTGGTGTTGAGTTTGCTGTAATTCTTTGTAGTAAACATCACAGAAAAGATGATGAATGGAGTCATCAGTATCTCTGTAAGGATAACATACAAAACATCGTGCATGATAAAATCCCAATTAACGAAGAGTATAATATATTGATTTATTTTTGAAAACTCTCCTCAGTTCATTCATCTTTAAAGAATCTAATCTCCTTTGTTCTTTCCTTTTCAAGTTCTTCTTCAATTTCCTCAATGGTTTTTGGATACTGAAAACATGCGACCTTCCTGGTTTTTGAGATGTCAATCAGAAACGGTCTCATTGGATCCATAAGCTGGATTACCAAATTTCCGTGTTCCTGCTCAAAATCGATAAACTTGATAGACTCAAATATTATCCCCCTATGGCTCTGGACTTTCAATTCAAAGAGTTTTTCCATAAAGGTCTTAATGTCAGATTCGTCATACTGCTTTTCCTTTTTAAAGGATATTTCAATAAGATTTTCATCCGAGTCTACATTAATACTCTCCAAGTCTGGTAAAGCATCATTGTTAAGTAGCTTCTGTTCCTCGACAGCGTGCTTAACCAAATCAACAAGTTCTTCTGCGGACCACCCACAATTTCTCATCGCAACACCACATTTTCTATGAAAAAGGCACCCGCTTGGCCTTATTCTGGAATCAGATAAGGGATATGCCTTATCAATAAGCGGGATTGAAATCAGCTGTCGATCCAGTGAAGCAGACAGTTTAAGGGCTTTGGTGTAAGGATGTACTGGATTTGAAAGTAATTCCCTCGTAAATCCACTTTCAAAGATGCTTCCCTTATACAGCACGTAGGTTCTTTCAGCGAATTTAACCGCAAGTGCTGGGTCAGAAGTCAGTAATATGCAGGACATTCTCTTAGTTTCCATTCTTGTTTTTATTGTGTCCATCAAGGAGATTACGGAATGCTGATCCAGTTTTGTAAAAAACTCATCAAGAATTATGACGTCGGGTTCCACACAAATGGCCATTGCCAACAACACTCTTTGAATTTCTGCCGATGTTAGAAGTTTATTTTTCTTAAGCATTGTTTCGTCCCTCAGACCAATTTCACGTTCGAGTGAATCGATCCTGTACTGTGCTTCTTCTTTGCTCAATTTCAGATCCTTACTTATCTTCGCCACTAAACTTTCTCTCGGTGTCTGGCTTGGATTAAGCGCGGAAAAAATGTTCTGGGGAACCATTTGTATGAGCCATCTTTCATTCTTCCCAGTTCGCAGTTTTTTGTTATCTATGGATGATTCTGCTGCAATTTCTGTGTATCGTGAATTCAACGCGTCCCTTTCTTCATCCTCTCCAGTATCGGCTTCTTTACCGTATTTTTCAAACAGTTCAAGGTTGATCAATCTTAATCTTCGATCAATTTCACTAATCTCCTCATTTGTCTCGTTATCAGGTCTGATGAAAATATTTCCTTCAGAGGGTTTTATCTCTTGCATCAACAATTTTCCTATGGTACTTTTCCCCGATCCAGATTCTCCAAGTATGGCAACGGATTCGCCAACCATGACTTTAAAGTTCAAATTTTCCACAATGAACCTTCCCTTATCTTTTCCTCTCGAAAGTCCACCAATTTTTTCCCTATAGGAAAGCTTGGAACTTTGGATAGCGATTTCATCCAGAATCAATTTGGCACCTCGTAATCTGGGAAATAAAGGAAGCAGGCAACTTTATGTTTATTTCCAAATTCCTTTAATAGTGGCTTTCTAGTGGAACATATACTCAAAGCAAATTTACATCTCGGTTCAAAGTAGCATCCAGATGGCAGCTTATCATAGCTTACTATTTCTCCTAACTTTATATCATTCTGCAAATCAACAACTGATTCCCCTGCCATGCTTCTGGCAACCGAAATTGAAAAAACTGTCAGTGGGTGCTTTGGATCTGCCAGCAACTCCTCTGTTTCAGTTTCTTCAACTATTCTTCCTGAGTACATTATTGCCACTCTTTTACACAACTCAGTCGCAATATGTAAAGTTCTCGAAATTACAAGAAAAGACATTCCGTAGAGCTTGGACATCTTTTTAATTTGATTTTCAACATTTTTCTTGGTCATTGGATCCATTACGCTCAAAACCTGATCAAGGATAACGAGTCTGGGTCTGGTTATCGTGTTTAAAACGAATGAACACAAATTCACTTCACCGAGGGAAAGCTCCTCAGGTGCATTTTTGGTCAACTCCTGGGGGTTCTCCATCCCAAGAAGCTTCATATAATCTACACTCCATTTTTCTGCCTCCTTCTTCAGTTCTTTGTTGATCGAACCAGCGACTATCCTTGCCTTGGAGGCAAAGCCCTTAGATTCTTGCATTATTTGCCGTTGCTGCTTTCTAACTCTGGTCTTTATTTCCTTTAATTCTTTCTCATCCTTTTCTTCCATTTCCGAAAGTATCTCCAGATAGAGTTTTTCTGATTTTCTCACATTCTTAGAAAACTTGGAAAATTCTTTTAAGTTATCAAGAATTTTGGGTTCAATTTCAGTTTTTGTTTTTAGTAGTGTCCATTTTGCGACTATTTCAGGATTCAGGTCCAAATCTACATACTCAACAAGTTGGCTTGCAAATCCTCTCAGGCCATTATGTTCCGCGTAATTTATGATTTTCTCATCTCTGACACCTGGATCAGTCAGTTGAAAATCAATCATGTTTTTCACAATATCCTGTTCCTTGATATTTTCTCTTTCCAGTATAGATTCAGCCAGTTCTGCACCATTCATTTGAACCAATCTCTCTGTGATTTGTTCCATTATACTTTTTTTTGGTGCAAAGGCATTTAGGGAAAACTCAGGCATGATTGAAAGGTAGCTTTCTGTTGATAGTCTAAACCCAATTTTTAATTTTGAAATTTCTCCACTTTGGGGATTCCCTAATTCTTTCTTATTCTTCGATTCTGAATAAATCTTATTTAAATTGAAATAAATGTTAAAACCACCAATTTCGACCCTTCCCTTAGTTATTCCTCCATCCTTTCCTGGCTCACTTCCCACGATAATTTCCCGGAGTAATGATTTTCCGGATTGGCTTTCCCCGATTATACCAACTATCTCCCCTGTTTTGACTTCGAGGTTTATTCCTTCTAAAATATTAATGAGACTATCCTTAGAATAATGAACTGCAAATAGATTTTGGATGCTCAGTGTTACTTCTGTATCAGTGTTAGGCACTATTTTGCCACCACCTATGAGCTTTGCACGTAGAATTTACTATTCCTAAACATGATATGACCACTCCACTCATTCTTAATACTCCTCGCCTAAAGAGATTTTTCTTCCGAACTCCGACAATTAAAGCAATATATCAACTATATAAAAAAATATGCTTAATCTTTCCGTTGAAGTTTCTATGGTCGCACTATTCTCCAAGAGTAACGAGGTCTTCTAAAAATTAGGGTTTTAGAATCTTATCATTCAATTGCAATAAAAGTGGAATATCCATTTTATCATAGTTCAAGATGCTGTTTGAGGAATTCTTCAAAATCTAGAATTCTGTTTTTCTTACTCAATTTGAAATTATGGCTTAAATTTGCATAATCAAAAGTGATTTTATTTATCCTCCTTTTGAAATATAATAATGTTCTCTGAGTATCAACCCAAGATCTTTCAGCATTAAACTCTGTGTATTTCATATTTTCATAATTTCCCTTAACCCTCATGGAACCGATGCGCCATACAACATAGTCATCGTAGAAATAGAAAGTTCCCTTTCTCATCCAAGCGAAATAGAGAGCCAAACACAAGACAATAAAGAAGAGGAACATGGACGCAAGTAGGTCTTCAAGGTAATAAAGAACTATTGAAGTATACACTCTATTTCCAATTGGAATGTAAGCTTGCATCAATATCAAAATCGTGATAGACAGAATCGAGATAAGAAAGAAGAATCCGGCAGTGGAAAGTGTTATTCCGAGAACAAAAACAGGATCCTTCGTGCTGAATTCTTTGGGATGCCAGATCATACTTTTTGTAATGGACAATGTTAATTGTATCACCCAGAACTTAAAAGACTTTCGAAGCTTTGGAAAGGGAAAAAAATTTCAAAATTAATCTAAATTAAATAAGCAAAATTCGCTAATTTCAACTTCAGAAGCAATGTTCCAAACTAAGGGATATGTTAAGTCCCCCGCAAAATAATTAAGGATTTAATGGATTATATTTAAATGTATCCAGTTACTATGGTTTCGGTACCATTAAATGGAAGAGATTTTGAAAGAGTCACCATACGTTGTGATAGACAGAAGCAAATGGAAAAAACTCAAAGATCGCAAGGGTGTGGTCATATCTGACGAACAACTTGCTGAAATTCGTGGTCTCAATGAAAGCATATCATCTGAGGAAGTAAGTGACATTTACGCCCCAATTTCGAGACTTTTAAAGATTTATTATGACAACTATAGAGGATTAAACAGGAAGAGGAAGGCATTTCTCCTGACTGAGAATGTATCCATTCCATATATAGTAGGAATTGCAGGAAGTGTTGCAGTGGGAAAGAGCACCACGGCAAGAATATTAAAAAAACTAATATCCGCGTGGTATCCAGGATTGAATGTTTATATTGTAACAACAGACGGTTTTCTTTTTCCAAATGCAGAATTAATCAAGCGTGGAATAATAGAAAGAAAAGGGTTCCCAGAAAGCTACGACCTGAAGTCAATGATAAGATTCCTTTACAGGTTAAAATCAGGAGTAAAGGAAATATCAATTCCACAATATTCTCATTTAAAATACGATATAACCGAAGAAAAGTTAAATATCTACGATCCACACATAATAATTTTTGAGGGACTCAACGTTTTGCAAACACACATGGACAGAATTATTGACAACTCACATGATATGATGGTATCAGATTTCTTCGATTTCTCAATTTATGTTGACGCGGAAGAAAAAATAATCAAAACATGGTTCAACGAGAGGTTTTTGAAATTAATGGAAACGGCATTCAAGAACCCGGAATCCTATTTTACAAAGTATGCGACCATATCCAGAGAAAAGGCGCTGGAAATTTCTTCATCCATATGGGACAACATCAATGGGCTCAACTTAAGGATGAACATTGAGAGAACCAAGTATCATGCAGATCTGATTCTTAAGAAGATAGAGGATCACAGGGTCAAAGAAGTCCGTTTAAGAAAGATCTGAGTACAGAGTGAAAGACAAAATTTGAATATTTTTTAATAAATATTTTAATAAATGCTTTTAAAGTTTCTTCAAATACACTTATATGGTTCAGAAAAGGGCAGTAATATTAGGTGGCACAGGTGCAATCGGTAGGGAACTCTGCAAGTCTCTTTCTGGAATGGGGTTTGAACTTACAATTGTTTCAAGGGATATTGAAAAATCAAAAGAGTCAGTTTTTAAAGCAAAAAAATTTGTGCAATATGATATAAACAATCCAAAAGGACTATCCAAAGCCATTGATGGGTCTTCAGTTGTTGTTAACCTTTCGGGTGCGCCCATTTTTGGAAAGTGGAGAGGGAACTACGAAAATGAAGTTATAGACAGCAGGGTGAAAGGGACAGAATATGTGGTAAAAGCAATGGAAGAAGCAAATTCTAAGCCAGAAGTATTTGTGAATGGATCAGCTGCAGGGTTTTACGGATACTCAAAGAATGTGGCTGTTGATGAACTCAGTGGCGCAGGATCAGATTTCTGGGCGGAATTAGTGAAGAAATGGGAAGAAGAAGCGTTAAAGGCGGAGAAATTTAATATCAGAACGGTCTTAATCAGAACTACGTTAGTTTTACAAAAAGATGAGGGTGCACTTGGAGTTTTGGTACCTTACTTCAAAAGGGGGTTGGGAGGTTACGTTAGACCAGGAGATCAGATATTCTCTTGGGTTGGAATAGAAGATGAAATTGGAATTATATTAAAGGTCATTGAAAATGAGGGATTTTCTGGCCCTATCAACTGCGTTTCTGGAACAGTTTCTTCAAAGGAATTTAGCAGTGCTATTGGAAAAATAATGGGAAAGAGGGGGAGCCTTCCTATCCCTGGGTTTATAATAAAATCAATGTTCGGAAAAGCTGCAGATCTAGTTCTTAAAAGCCAGATTGTCAGCAGTTCAAGAATGAAATCACTGGACTATACGATCCAAGGCAAGTCACTGGAAGATACGCTCAGAAAATCAATGTAGTTTCTTATCTTAAATCAAAGCGATCCAACTCCATTACCTTTGTCCACGCCTTTACAAAATCAAGTACAAACTTTTCCTTTCCATCAGAACTTGCGTAAACTTCGGATATCGCTCTTAATTCCGAGTGGGACCCGAAAATGAGATCCACTCTTGTCGCTGACCATTTTATTCTTTCGGTTTTTCTATCTATTCCGTCATAAATTGCATTAGATGAATCCCTGGCTTTCCATTCTGTGTTCATATCCAGAAGATTTACAAAAAAGTCATTATTCAATCTCCCGGGAGTATCAGTCAGAACTCCCAATTTGCTGTTTTCAAAATTCGCTCCAAGCGATCTCATTCCACCAATCAAAGCAGTCATTTCTGGCACTGTTAGATTGAGTAATTGTGCTCTGTCCACCATTAGGAACTCGGAATGTGATCTTACAGGTTTTTTCGCGTAATTTCTGAATGCATCAGCAATAGGTTCAAGTGCTTTGAACGACTCCTTTTCAGTTTGCTCCTCCAATGCATCTGTCCTTCCAGGGTTAAATGGTATACTTATTCTGGAACCGTCATTCGAAGCAGCTTTTTCTACAGCGGCATTCCCTCCCAAAACGATGAGGTCCGCCATTGATACATATTTTCCGTCTCTTCTGTTTGAATTAAATTCTTTCATTATTAAATTCAAAGCATCCAATATTATACCGAGTTTTGATGGATGATTAACCTCCCACTCCTTCTGTGGACTAAATCTAATCCTGGAGCCATTTGCACCTCCTCTTTTGTCACTACCTCTGAATGTGGAAGCTGAGGACCATGCCGTATATACAAGATCTGTGAGCGAAATTCCGGACAAAAGGATTTTTTCCTTCAATTTTTTCTGATCATTGTCATCTATCATTTTGTAATTTGCTTTTGGAATTGGATCCTGCCAGATCAAATCCTCTTTGGGAACCTCCTCACCGAGATATCTGGACTTCGGTCCCATATCCCTATGTGTCAATTTGAACCATGCTTTTGAAAACGCATCCTCTAATTCTTCGGGGTGCTCATAAAATCTTCTCGCTATCTTTTCATATGCGGGGTCAAATTTCAAAGCAAGATCAGTTGTAAGCATAGTCGGCAAGTGGAATTTACCGGGATCATAAGCGTCTGGAATATTAGGTTTTAAGTTATTTCCCTTTGCAACCCACTGGTATGCGCCAGCAGGACTTTTAACTAATTGCCAATCATACTTGA
>DAICVC010000008.1:0-10539 GCA_027372655.1 Thermoplasmatales archaeon
AACAGTAGTTGCTGCATTCGATTCTCCCGTTATGCTTCCAGACTGAGCCGTCAGTGTAACGGAATTTGCAGACATTGCAGCTCCCGGATTGAAACCGTAGCCGTTGACCACGATCGTGGATGACGCAGACATGGGAATATCCCTGGGAGACACGCTTATGGATGGTAGGGCTGTAAATGAGGTGGAAGCAGTTATTCCGCTGTTGAGGGAAGATGAGGATACTTCCTGTGCAACAACGTAATATGTGGAAGATGTTTGGTATAATGCATTTGGAATGCTGATTGTAGTCGAGAAGTTTCCTGTTGCCGCCAACACGTTGCTGGCAACTACCTGGCCGCCTGCATACTGCAGGTAGATGTCCACTGTAGATCCAGGGTCAAACTGGCTGCCAGTTACCATGGCAGTTCCACCAGCAGTCGCAGATGATGACATCTTTATGGATGGGGAAAGTGCGGTCACTACTATCTGTGAACCGGAGGTAAAAGTTGCCCTGTTGTCATCGGATGCAGCTATGTAGTACGTCCCTGGAGTTTCTGATATTGTAACATGGAACACTGCATTCGATAGGCTTGTTGTTCCAGTGGGCAGTGTGTAGGAACCTATCTGTGCGGAAGATGTTCCAAAAGTGTCAGTCGAACTGACGTAGAAGTAAACGGTGGAGCCTGCTGTGAATGAGCCACCGTTTGCTACGACCAGGGTGGACTGTCCGTTTGTGAAAACAGATGGGTCGTATGTTACTGAACCGCTTGCAGCATAAGATGGCTGTGTACCGACCGTCAATATCATCAGCACGCTAAGAACCATGACTGCAGTGAGGAATACCGTTGCGATTTTTTTATTTCTGAAACTTTGAGTCTTAAAATTGTCTTTATTGGTCTTCATTGCGATTAATTTATTGAATATTAATATATAAGAATTTACCAGATATCTGTGCCTTAGGTGAACTTCCTGTCTGCATGTAGTTCTATTTCTTGGCAACGCACGTATATTCATAAATGACCTTGACGCTATTGAAACATTTAGGGAAAAGGATGCTTTTTATGCTATAACCGGTATCTCTGGAATACCTGATAATTTAGAATCAACCTGTCTTATGGCAAAAGCAGATACACATTTATCTTCCCAGTGGTTATGATTCACGATGAACATTCTTGTGACAGGAGGTTCAGGATTCATAGGAAGGAATATAGTCAAGATGCTGAAGGAGGAATAAAATACAGTTGGTACCTATGACATAAGGGACAAGAATTCCGTTTCAGACTACCACATAATGAGCGACGTCCGTAATTTAAAAATGCTTGAGAAGGCATGCAGTGGTACTGACTACGTTTTCCAGCTTGCTGCTGTGACATCTCCTCCTGAATTTGAGAATTTATCTGGAGAGGGATATGAAGTAAACGTTATGGGTGCGTACAATGTCCTAGCAGCTAGTGCAAAGAAAAATGTGAAGAGGGTCATAATTGCATCTTCCTCCTCAGTATACGGAGATATCAGGGAAGCTGCAAGGGAATCAATAATAACGGAAACATATCAGAACCTATATCCACTGAGCAAGAGAATAGGTGAGGTCACTGCTGCATTGTTCAATAATTTTAAGCTGGAGACAGTGACGCTAAGATATTTCAGCACATACGGCAAGGGCGAAAATAGCAGGGGAGAAAGTTCGAGCGTTATATGGAAGTTCATTGAAAATATCAGGAACGGAAAGAAACCCGTGATTTACGGAGACGGTACGCAGAGCAGAGATTTCATATTTATAAAGGACACAGCAAGAGCATCTATTCTTGCATTGAAGAACTGGAAAGCTGGAGATGTCTAAAACGTTGGAACAGGAGTTGGTACTGATTTTAACAGAATTTTCGCAATGATGAAGGGAGAGATGAATTACAATGTAACTGTAGAGTACTTCCCAACCCAAATCAAGAACTATAGACAGTTCACTCAGGCGGACCTGTCACACACTAAAGATCACTTGAATTTCATTCCTGAATTCGACTTGACAACTGGCATTATTGAAATAAAGGAAGCAATAAGAGAAGAGTGAATGACTCTAGAGACAGTTAATGATCACATAATAATTGAAAATTCACATCTTTTGAGGATAAAAAAATGGTTCTCGTCCTGAAATGTCCAGAATTGTAATTTATGTTGTGGAAATTTTTGGTTTATATTAGTATAGGTGAATACTTTTAGAGACGCCAATTAGGCGGAGATATATAACCATAATATGTTTTAGACTGTTCCATTTTAATCCTTTGCTTCCAAGCTTCTGACCTAAATTCCCTTTTAATAAACCTGATACTTTCAATTGTGAAGGCCATTTACAACACCCCTACTCAAGTTGACATATTCCACCGACTTTGCAAACATTTATCGCCAAGGTAGGAATTTCCTTCGATGATTGGGGCAATATTCGCAGGAGGGTACGGAAAGAGACTACAATCAGTCGATCCAGAACTCCCGAAAGTTCTTCTACCTCTTAAAGACGATTTCGTTATCCTAGACAAACAACTTTCAGATTACGAATCTGCAGGAATAGATGATGTTTATCTGTTGACTGGTTACAAGGGAGATGCAATTGAGAAACGATACGGCAAGAAGTGGAATCGACTTAAGCTTCATTATCTCAGGGAACACGAACCCATGGGAACTTTATGGGCAGTTCGCAACCTTTTTTCAAATGTAGACTCCGACGTACTGCTACGTAATGGCGATACGATCTGTAACCTAGATTTGAAGAGATTTATAAAGTTTTCACAGTCAAACGGAAAGGTTACTAGCATGATGGTGGTCAGGATGAGAAGCCCATTTGGCATAGTTTCAATTGCCGATAGTATTGTGACAAGATTTGACGAGAAACCTTATCTTCCTTACTACGTCAACGGAGGAATATATTTCCTGAAAAGTGGAATCAAGCCTTTCCTAAACAGGAATTATGCGGACAGGGGGATAGAAGGCTCAATATTCAAAACACTTGCCAGGAGAGGAGAGATCGCCGTCTACAAGTACAACGGTTTATGGAAACCTATAGACACGTTAAAGGATTACGAAGAGGCCAAAGAAATTTACCAGAATATGGAAATTTGGTAATAGGTCAGTCTAAAGTGCACTTCAACCTAGATGAATCTCCTTTCTAGTAATGAGTTGTGGCACACCCCTTATGAAATTCCTCAGCTTCTCTGTGTTAAAAATTGAAAAGATGGTATCACGCGCATTAGTTCCATGGGGTGATCTTGTGCCTCCAGAGACTTTCCTGTATATTACTGAATGTCTAAGTACTCTTTCAGCCCTGTTCTTTGTAGGTTAAACATTGGAATCTAGAACGAAACTGAACAGCCATTCCTTCCTGCGCTTGAGGAGGTTGTCAACAAACTTCCTAGTTCTGAGATGCTCTTAACCGGTATCAAGCAAGAATGTGAGTCTTTCAAGAAGGTGATCTACATCCTCCTCCTTTTCATGACCCTTGAACTCTTTTGCTTCTTCGTATAGCTTCTGAAGGGATCCCTTTATCCTCCTTCCCTCTTCGCCGTCGACTACCTCCAGTTCCATTGCATCTGAGATGATGTGTGCCCAGCAATACTGCTGTGGATTCCTTGTCTTGGATGCAAGGGTATCGAATGCGCTGTATATGTATGGATATCAGTTCCGTTGTGCTCTCCTAGAATTTCCAGGGCAACATCGTGGTTGTAGCTCCTGGCGGTATGAAATATCGCCTCTTCCCTAGTAACGAAGACCCTAGGTCTGTGTTCGATCCGTTCTCCAAGAATGTTGTTGTGTCAATGTGTCGTAAAGGTGCTTTTCTTATATCATCAAGAAGACTGGGATATTCCATGCCTAAGGCATCTGATAGCTGGTAGAGAATATCCTGCGCCTCCCCTTCAGATATCGTTATACCGAACATCTCCCTCATCGTAATGGAAACGTTCTCTATGCTCATCCTCATCCCTATCTTCAGGTATGCGGTGATGAGCATTGTCCTCAATGACAATCTCGCACCTGGAAGTGCATTCTGCACTTCAGGTTCAAATGTCTCCCTGCAATGCCTGCAGTACATCCTCTCGATGCGGTACTGGATGACTCTAGGTTCTATGGGAGGGATGTCCTCTATCACCCTCTTTCGTATGCCCTTCCTGATAAGGGGAGACGAACATATTGGACAGGAGAATGCTGATGCCTTCAGTGTTATCCTCTCCGTTATTCTAGGAATTCTCCTGAAGTGTCCCGTATGACCTGGTTGTGCTCCCGGATTCCTGGTGCTCTTCTCCTTCCGGAGATGCTCATCCATTATGAAATAGGCATTTCCGTTCTTGATGCCCACGGTTGTTGGATGGCGCTTCTTGTATCCCTCAATCTCCCTCTTGAGACGCTCATTCTCCTCCTTGAGTTTCCTGTTCTCCTCAGAGAGACGGTCTATCTCCTCCTGATCCCTTGGAGTTTCTGCAAGAAATCGAGCCATGAACTGTATACTACACCATGGATATTCATATTTCTGGTACTAGGTTTGATAAAATACCGTAGTCAAACACAAGAGACTAACCAGTTACTTAAACTGGAAAGATTAAAATAATTCCAATATATGAAATACAAGAGGTCCCAATTTATGGACACGGATGACAAGGATTATGACCTGAATAAATCTGAAGACTTGCAAAGACTGATTGCAATTTATAACGCTTTAACTTCTAGAAGGTCTTCTCGCGACACTCTAAACTGGCAGATCCCTGCTTTTAGTTTGACGGCAGAAGCATTCTTACTTACGATTTCCCTTAACCCACACACTTATCCCTGGGGTATGTTCATAGCATCACTTCTAGGAATTTCTATTGCATTATCATCTATACAATTATTTGAGAAGAATCTCTATCTTGAAACCATTGACTCTATTTTGGTCGAGAACATAGAAAAGGTCTACGGTTTTCGTGGTAAAATCGGTAATGTATATTATCATCCGCATATGAAACATGATAAGCTAGTGATGCTAGAGCCACTCACCAACTTGATAGTCAAGACGCATGAGTATGAAAGCATTAGAAAGCAACACGAAAATAAAAAAAGATCGTTACTCTACTACATAGGGAGCCTTGAATTCTTGTTCGGGTTGAGGAAAATAAAATCAAGGTCAATCTGGAAGTGGACATTTCTAGGCTTTGTCATTGCGAATTTTGGTATTTTCATTTACGCTGTTTCGGAAATAGTCAGTCATCGCTATTTTTAAAAGGGGTTAAATTAGCACTCATATTGTACTTCCTAGAGATGTGTCAGAAGTTGCAATCCTCCCAGTGACCTTAGGAGACATGCCCAGTTGTTCATAATGTATGGTAACGAGACCTATGTTTTCATATCTCTTCAGATCCCTTCTTATTCATGTCATTCTCCAAACCACTGAGTACATTGGGATATGAGTCATGCAATAAGTGCTATAAGGAATTAACCTCTATTCAGGAGTGATCTGGCTCTGCCAGGTTCGAGTACAGGGGGAGTAGCGATAAACTGCCTCCCTCTTTGGTCTGCTTGAAAAGTATAGAATAGCTCTTGAAGCTTCCTTTGAAGAATATAAAGAAGGAGGCTCCATTTTACTGTTGTTCTACCGCACCTTCTTCTGAATGCATTCGAAATTTGAAATATCTTATATGGCCGCGTTTCGAATGCAACGTTTGAAATGGTCTTTCGCGCCTAGAGTTAGTTGGTAATGCTTGTAATCCCCTCTCTTTATCATAAGTGCTGCTTTCAATTATTTAGATAATAAATTGTACCAAAATTCTAGCAGGTTTAGCAAAGGAAACGGTTATTACTGGCACTATCGCATTCCATGTAGCGCCTATTGCACTTACTTTGAAAAGCTGAAATATCCAAAATTCAAGTATATAATCTGACGTTCGAAATTGCCACATTGAAGAACAGCATTATTAGACAATACGGGTAGAAGGATGCATAATACCATAAATCGAATTCATATACGTTTTGATTTTATCTAAGGCATATTTTAGTGTCTATGCTCTTAGAAGAGACAAAAGCGTTAGTCAATCTCTTATCTTTGACAGTAAGAGGCCACCCCTGCACGTTTCAATACCATCCATTTCGCTTAATATTGACCCTTACCAAACTAAATATTTAAGGGAGGGTAGTTCACTCCCTTAAGAAAATCTTGCAACTTCCTCCACCACTTTAAAGCATTTCATCGATACAGTAACATATCATATGGATGATACTTATGTGAACCTCTTGAATTATTGGTGTCATGGTAGAGTTGACCTTAATACAGTAATCAACCAAACCTTTTACCTTCCCCCCATCCTTTCCGGTCATGGCTAAAGTGAATGCTCCTAATTCCTTGGCCATTTTCAACCCCTTTAAGACGTTTTGTGAATTTCCAGATGTACTGATTCCCACAACAAAGTCGTTCTTTGAACACATAGCTTCTACTTGTCTGGAAAATATCTCGGAAAAGTCATAATCATTACCTATTGCCGTTATCGTAGATGTGTTGGTACTTAATGCGACCGCGGGGAAAGGTCTCCTCTCCTTCATGAATTTGCCGGAAAGCTCTGCTGCAAAATGTTGCGCGTCGGCAGCTGAACCCCCATTTCCAAACGTTACAAGTTTCCCATCTTTCTTTATTCTATCCATCAATATTTTAGAAACTTTTATGATTTCCTTGGGATCTATTGATCTTCTAGATTCTATCCCTTCATCAATGTACCTTTCCAACTTCTCGGAATCAATCACCACAAAAAACCACCGTGCTTCCTGCCCCATTGAGGTTGAAATCAATTTTCCTGAGGCCAAGTTCCTTAACTATTGTATCGTGTTTATCTGGATCAGCGACAATCAGAAGAAAACCTCCACCGCCCGCACCAACTAATTTCCCCCCCTTAGCTCCAAGACTTAGTGCCTTTTTGTATTTTTCGTCGATCCATTCATCGCTTATCTTCCTAGACAGTGTTCTCTTTAACTGCCAGTTCTCGTGCATGTATTTGCCAAGCAAATCTACATTTCCTTCACACAGTGCATCAAAAGCCGGTTCTACAAGTTCCTTCATCTTATCGTAAATCTCCATGTTTTCCGATGAGTGCGCAAACTGGTATTTCTGTATATCCTTCGATCTCCTCTGCTTGTTCGTGTAGAGGAGAAGCAATGAATCCCCTATCTTCTTTAGGTTGCCATCTGTGCATGTTGCTCTCTTCACTTCAACTCTGCCGTCCCTTCTAAACCTCATCAAATTGATTCCTCCATAGGCGGCGGCATATTGGTCCTGCTTTCCTCCCTCTTCCCTAAGCACTTCCCTTTCAATGTGTACTGCTTCCATTGCAAGAACCTGAGCAGTAACTGTCTCTCCTTTATAGTAGTGGAGTGCCTGAAGAAGTCCGACTAGAAATGTACTGCTAGAGCCTAGTCCTGTACCTTTAGAAGGTATATCAGAAAGGCTTGCTATTTCTATTGCCCCATCTATTCCCATTAGCCTAAGCGCTTCCCTAACAGAGGGATGTTTTATTTCATCAACGGAATTAACTATCTCAGTTTTTGAATAGCTTACCTTTATGTCGCCATCGAATTTCTGGTTAACTGCAACGTAGATGTACTTATTTATGGTCGATGAAACTACTGCACCATAGTCCCTGTTTTCATAGTAGAAAGGTAAGTCTGTACCCCCACCAACAAAAGTTATCCTAAGTGGTGAGCGAGTGACAACCATTCTACCTTGCATACTCCGAATGAATTCGATCTCATTAATAATTTTTTCTGCATGTCATCTAGAAAATTACAAATATAGTGAATCAGATTTGACAGATAAAAATTTATTTCTATAATGTCTATCGCTCTTGATGAATGTTCTTGTCACTGGAGGATCAGGGTTCATCGGAAGAAATATTGTTAAAATGCTCAAAGAAGAGGGAAATACTGTTGGAACATACGATATCAAGGACAAGAATTCAAATTGCGATTACCACTTGATAAGTGATGTTCGCAATCTGAATATGCTGGACAAAGCATGTAGGGGAATTGACTACGTTTTCCATCTTGCAGCAGTGACATCCCCTCCTGAATTTGAGAATCTGACTGCAGAAGGTTATGAAGTCAATGTCATTGGGACTTACAACGTTCTAGCTGCAAGTGCAAAAAACGGGGTTAAGAAAGTAATATTAGCCTCCTCATCGTCCATATATGGCGACTTAAAAGAAGCGGCAAAAGAACCTATTTTGCCAGATAAGTATTCTAATTTCTATCCCATGACTAAGAGGATAAACGAGATGACCGCAGGAGTCTTTAGGGATTACGGCCTCGAAACCGTATTTCTAAGATATTTCAACACTTACGGTGCTGGTGAGAACACCAAGGGAAATTATTCGAGCATCATATGGAAGTTCATAGACGATATCAATAACAAAAGGAAACCTAAAATTTATGGTGACGGAAGACAGAGAAGGGACTTCATTTATGTAAAGGACACTGCGAGGGCATCTATACTGGCTCTAAAGAATGGGAAATCCGGAGAAGCGTACAATATAGGGACTGGAAATTCAGTAGATTTCAACTACATCTTCAACATTGTGAAGGAGGAAACTGGATATGAGGGGGACGCTGATTATGTCCCGAACCCCCTGAAGAACTACCAGTATTTTACTGAAGCCAACATGTCAAAATCAAACTCAGAGCTGGAATTTTCCCCTGAGTATGATTTGAGAAGAGGTATAAGAGAGACTTTGGATTTAATGAGAAGTAATAAATAAGGAGAGAAGGGGAGGTACCTCCCTATAAGTAATTTAGACGCTATAAAAGGGGTTATCAAATCTTCCAGCAGTTATAGAGTCATTATTTGACAGTCAACTGGAAGACTATCATATTATCTTCGTAGGCAACAGCAAAAAGTCAACACTAAATGCAAGGGCACGGGGAATTAGAATTACCTTTCTCTTTTAATCTTTTTAATACCGATCTTTTCGTACCCAATGGTCCTTTTATCTGCTTCTAATTTTAAAGAGGTGCCAATCCTAGATTTTTGGCCTGGATCAAGGAGGGTAAGAATGTCTTCGCTTGAAATGATATCGAAACTCCCTTCAAAATATTTGCTAGCAATAACTCTAACCCGCTTCATGTGGGCTGATACAGTCAAGAATAGAATTTTATGAAATCCGTTCGAATCAGCGAATTTAACAATGTTCCTGACTTCCAGTTCCGTGTTTGATTTTTCCAAATCGGATAGATGGAGGTCGTCTTGATTCCACTCTATGATTTTAGCATTGGGAACAAGCTCTCTCAGCCTTTCGCCCATAATCTTCCCCTCGCTAGGGCCATCATTCTCTTTGTCCCATTTTATCAGATAATCTGCAGGAGGGGCATATCCGACAAGAGTCAACATCGATGTCCTGTTTAGAAATAGAGCGGCGGCTTCAACGTTTAAAAGTCCTCCACCAACAAGGTCAACAGTACCCTCCGTTCCCGGCTTTAGAGGTATGGCTGAATGCTCCGGCTTGCCATTTAGCAAACGGTATGTTTCAATATCTGGGGTCAGAACCCATCGTCCCTGCTGGAACTGAATACCCCTTCCGAGAACGGCGAGAATTGTGTCATTTGACCTGAATTCTTGCGGGTCTTTTGGCCAGCTCAGTCTCATTGCTAAAAGAAATGCCATTGTGACTACAAATGTAGAGATACCTATCACGTCGTTGAACGCAATTTTTAACCCATGAATTTGTATTGGTGCCAACCCTGTTTGGACTGTGAAAGATACAGATATCCAGAAGAGAACTATTCCAAATGGAATTATGACACCAACAACGTTATTTACGCTCCCAACGAATCTCCATTTCCATGGTATTGACCCGTACATCGTACCTTTCTTTGACTTATTCTTCTTGCTCACTGATTTCGTTGTTATGAACGCATTTTTGGTAATGACCATTCCGTCCCTATAAAATTCAAACAGGTATCTGTCTTTGGCCTTCTTCAGACCTGACCTTTCAAGAGCCCTCGTGAATGAAATGGCAAATTCTGTCCTCTTGCCTATGGAAATGTGAAAGATACCGAGGAATATTCCAAGTATTATGGCAGATAATTGGATTATGGAAAGTTCGAGACCAATCTTTTGAATAAAGACGAGAGCAGTGACGTAGCCTACAAATAGGAAGGCATTAACGGACATATATCCAAAGTTCCTATCGGCCAAGAGGCTATCTTCATGATAAATTCTATCTACTACATCTTCACCGCTCTCTTTTTCTTCGTCAAGGTGCCACTCATTCATATATAAACTATTTCCTCCCAGTATATATTTTGATGTAGTTAGGTACAATATTTTTGATGCAATTTTCGTGTCTATTTCAATATTTAAACGTTTTGTAGTACGATTTATAAATTGCTGTAATCTTTGTTATCTCACCAGACACCATAATTGAGATACCTAAATTGCCTAATGGGCCCATAGTCAACATAGCGTCTTGAATTATGTGTAGAAAATGTAAACCCTTCCTGATACAGGAGACATGAGTCTCATGTAACCAGGAAGGTATACCTCTGCTGTACAACCAACGGAGGTACGAA
>DAICVC010000009.1:0-66347 GCA_027372655.1 Thermoplasmatales archaeon
GGTTGTTATTGGATGCACTGATGTTATGACTCAGGATATATTCCTGAAAATTCTCAAATTCGAAGGAAAACAGGGGATCGTGGTAAGGGGAGAGGATGGTATGGATGAGATATCCTTCAACGGAAAATCATCCCTCAAAGAAACGCTTTCTAACAGAGAAAAATATATTGATTTCAGGGAAGTTACTGGAAGTAAAATTGAAGAGGATTCCGTAACTGGAAAATCATTAAAGGAAGTATTTTGCAAAACAATGGACGGAATCTCAGGAAAAAATGTTGAAGCATCAAAATTCATAGCATTAAACGCAGCACCCTGCATTTTGTTAAACGGACTTTCTTCAAGTCTGGAAAGAGGGTATGAAATGGCGTTAAAGGCAATTATTTCAGGTAATGCAGTAGAAAAATTATCTGAAATCACCGGGGGGAGGGTCATGGAGGTGATGCAATCTGTTCGTTAAGATATGCGGAATCACCCGGCTTCGCGATGCCGAAATAGCAAGGGACAATGGGGCGGAATTAATAGGAGTCGTATTATCTGAAAGTTCACCCAGGAAGAGTTCCAGAAAATTCATCAGGGAATTGACCGATTCAGGTTTCCAAACAGTTGGAGTTTACACAGAATTGAGGAGTGCTATTGAAGGAGACTCATCTCAGGAGAGATTTGCGCAACTACACTTTAATCACACGGCGAAAGAAATAGAGTTGATTAGGGAAACCGGAAGAAAGGTGATATCCGTCATAAATATCGGTGTTGAGTCGAAACCTGTCGGAGATTACCCAGAGCTCCGTAATGCTGCAGATTTAGTGCTTCTCGAGGATAAAAATGGAATTTCTAACTCCAGGAACTTATCCAATTATCAGGTTGATGGGAAAACAGGCTTTGCGGGAAAAATTTCGTTTCAGAATTTAGAAAGTTTGGTGACCCGAGTTCCAGGTTTTATCGATGCCAGCAGTTCGTTGGAAATATCTCCCGGAATCAAGGATGAGAAAAAATTAAAACAATTTTTAAGAGTGGCAAGGGATTATAAATGAGTTTATACGCAAAGCTTTCGGAACTAAGGGAAACGGGCAAAAATTTTGCCTATTTTTGTAGTTTTACAAACGAAGAACGTACTATGGGGGAAGAAAAGCTTTTCACAGGGGAGAAAATTGTAATTGCAGAAAACACCAAAATTTTAAGTTCACTGGAACAACCAACACCAGTCATTTTAAGTTTTTCTCTGGTTGACTCAATATTCAGTGTATCTTCACTAAGAAAAGACTTCCCGCCCATTCTCATGCTTCTACCGCAAACACTGGAAAGGGATGTTTTTGTTCGAGATTTTCCTATAAGATCCATATCCTCTATTCCTCCACATAGGGATCAGGAACTGGAAGAGTCCGTAAAAGAGACTAGGGAACTGATCAGGAGCGGAGAGATGCTCCAGATGGTCATCTCCAAGGAATTTGGTCCCTTTGCAATGGACCCAGTTGAACAGGTCATAAAATACCTCTTTGAAGACAGGTCTATTTATGTATTTTATTACCGTTTTGGGGATTTGGAGGTATTGGGGAGTTCCCCTGAAAATGTTGTGACAAGAATTGGCAAACGTATAATGATAGAACCAATTGCAGGGACAAGACCAGTTTCAGGGAATATGGAAAAAGACAGGGAATTAGAAAAAGAGCTCGAAAATGATCCAAAGGAGTTGCTGGAACACAGGATGCTGGTAGATCTTGCAAGAAATGATCTCGGGAAAATTTGCAATTACGGATCTGTAAAGGTCACACAATCCATGAAGGTCAGGCACTTTTCCTCAGTGATGCACATTGTCAGTAGAGTGGAAGGTGAACTGAGGGACGGAATAGGAAATGATTTTATTGTATCGTCGGTTTTTCCAGCAGGAACTGTTTCCGGAGCGCCTAAAGAAAGGGCGATACGGAATATCATCAAAATGGAGAAAACATCAAGGGGGCCATATGCAGGATCGCTGGGAATCATTGGCAAAAATGAGATGGATCTTGCCCTAACAATAAGAACCATATATGGAAATAATGGGGAGTTTTTCACAAGAGCTGGTGCCGGAATAGTGAAGGACTCGGTGCCGGAAAAGGAAGTCTATGAAATTGTAATCAAGGCGTTTAATTCAATGGGAGGAGCAATGAATGAAGTTATTGATCATTGACAATTATGATTCGTTTGTATACAACATTGTACAGTATGTTGGAGAAATGGGCATTGAACCAGAGATTAGAAAAAATGACAATTTGGAAAGTTTAGCCAACACGCAGTTTGATAAAATAATTATTTCACCGGGACCTGGAACACCAGAAAATATGAAGGACAGAGGAGAAATTCTGGATTTTATCAGGTGTCAGAAAAATGCAAAGGTACTCGGAATATGCTTTGGCCACCAATTATTAGGGTTGATTTCGGGCTCAACAATTTACAGGATGGACAAGCAGTTGCATGGAGAACTAGACACCATGCAGCATTTCGACTCTCCCCTTTACGATGGAATACCTCAGGAGTTCAGGGCTGTAAGATACCATTCACTTGCAGTGGAAGGAAATGGAAATCTGGTGGTAGATTGCCGGTCGAAATCTGACGGAAGCGTAATGGGATTTCACACAGAAGACAAGAAATTCTTCGGTATCCAGTATCATCCTGAAAGCTTTTACTCAGAATTCGGAAAGGAGATATTAACAAATTTTATGGTGATGAAATGAGTGTGGTTGAATCCATATACAGGAACAATGAGAACAGAATCTTGATCACAGAAAGCATGAGAACAAGGCCAGTAATCTCATTGAAGGAGAGGATCAAAAAAGGAGGAAAGGGGCTGATAGTAGAGTATAAGAGAACTTCGCCCTCCGGGTTTTCGGGGTCTAAGTTTCAGAATGTAAATGAATTTGCAGTCTTTATCAAAAATTATTCAACTGCAATAAGTGTTCTCTCTGAGCCGGACTATTTTAATGGAGCGCTTGATGACGCAGTAAAACTTCAATCTCTTCAGATACCGATGCTGATGAAAGACTTTGTTGACAGGGAGAGCATGATACTCACAGGGTTCAATGCAGGATATGATGCAGTGTTACTGATAGCGGACTTTCTGAAGGCGGGTCTGATAGTGAGACTTACAGAGTATGCGAAAAAATTGGGAATGGACTGTCTTGTGGAATTTCATTCACTGGACTCATATGAAAAAATTCCAGAGGGTGAAAATATAATGGTTGGATACAACAGAAGAAATTTGAAAACATTAAATATGGAACCAGAGGAGAGGAGTGCATTGGAATTAATCAAGAAGAGAGATTCAAAAATATTGGAAAGTGGGATTGACAGTAAAAATTACAGGGAATTATTCAAAATGGATTTTGATGCCTACTTAGTAGGATCATCCATCCTGAAAGAACCAAATTTTCTCGTAGAACTTAAAGAGGAGGGAAACAATTACCATGTTGAATGAGATGTATGAGGTAAGAGAACTCTTCAAGGTTGGTGACCTGCAATTTATAGCCGGTCCATGTGCCGTTGAGAGTAGGGAACAGATAGAAATTACCGCCTCTTTCTTATCTTCTCTGGGCGTTAGGATATTAAGAGGAGGGGCATATAAGCCAAGAACTTCACCCGACACATTTCAGGGATTGGGTGAGGAAGGGCTTAAAATAATGAAAAATGCGGCCTCGAGGAACAACATGTTGATTGTTACTGAGGTCATGAATACGGAAGATATTGAAGTAGTATCAAAATATGCAGATATCCTTCAGATAGGTAGCAGAAACTGTCAGAATTTCCCGCTTCTGAAAGAAGCAGGAAAAACTGGAAAACCCATTCTGCTAAAGAGGGGATTTGGAAATACTTTGGAGGAGTTTTACCAGGCATCAAGATACATTTCCAAAACAGGGAATGAGGAAATAATATTGGTGGAGAGAGGAATTAGAACATTTGAAACCTCGACAAGATTCACACTTGACGTTGCTGCAATTCCGCTACTAAAAAACAAGGTCAATTATCCAATAATTTCAGATCCAAGCCATCCAGCAGGCATAAGAGAACTTGTTTCCCCTCTGGCACTCGCTTCAGTTGCAGCAGGTGCCGATGGATTAATGGTTGAAACGCATCCGGATCCAGATAACGCACTGAGCGACAGTTTGCAGCAGCTTACATTTGAGGAGTTTGAAACATTATTTAAAAAATCAAGGCGGCTGAAACAGGCTATGGTCTAGGGGGTTTTCCTGGATAGGAAATCCCTGATCGCCTTCCTCATTGCCCTTCGAAGAGTTTCGGAGAGTGATGAAGTCGAAATCCCCATAACCTTTGCAATCTCGGTCATGGATGAAACCCTCTCATTCTCAAAAAAACCAAGATCATAGCACATTTTCAGGACTGCATATTCCCTTTCAGACATTTCGTTTTTCTGATCATTTGGTTCCTCAACTATTTTAGGGAGTAATCCCTGTTCGGAAAGATCGTTTATTATCTTTCTCAGGATCCCCCTATTTTCAACAATTATTCTGAAAATTATTCTTTTCGCATCCACTGAAGTAGAGGATACAAGTACTGCATCGCTCATTGCCATTGCCCTACACGCTGAACAGCTCTTTCCATAGATCCACAGTTTGTTATTCCCGGCGTGAGCTATCTTTTTCGAAACAGCCCTAACCTCTTTCATTTCAGATTCGGTAAAGTCCTCCTTTTCCACCACGTGGAGGGTTTGATCAGATTCTATCTTAAGTCTCGTGATTGATCTTATCCCCTTCATCGTTGAAAGTGCATTGGTTATTTTGCAGTCATCCCTTTCCAACTGCAAAACTGTTTCAATAGGATACTTAGTTTTCATGGTTCTACATGTGTATATGGCTCAAAAATCTTAAAGTTTGCCAAAATCTCCGCTCCTTAAGATTTTTCCGGAAGGGATTTTTGAGAACTATTGTAGACGATCTAACGCACATTTGTAGCAAACTCTGAAATAATGTCTTCAAAAAGATTAATACAATTATTATTCATTATGTGGGTAAGGATTACAAAATGAAGATTATCCCAATGTTAGATGAAAGAAATGGCTGCTCATCTTATATAATTGGAGACGAATTTAGGGGGAGTGGGGTTGTCATTGATCCTCTAAGAACTATTGGTTACCAAAAATACATAATCACCGCATCTCAAAATGGAGTTAGCATAAAGGAAGTTATTGAATCGCACGTTCACGCTGATCACTATTCAGCATCTAAGGAACTTGCAAGGGCCCTAGGAATTAAACCTTCTCTTTCCAAAGTTGCTCCAGCCAAATTTGAATTCAATCCCTTGAGAGATGGAGACACATTCGATATGGGGTTCGTGAAAATCAGGGTTATGGATACACCGGGACATACACCAGATAGCGTTTCACTGATCGTTTCGGATGAATCCAGATCCAAAGCACCCTGGTGCGTATTCACTGGAGACTCACTATTCGTCGGTGATATAGGAAGACCGGATCTTGTATTTTCCGCAGAAGAGGATATCAGGCAAGCTTCTTTTGACCAATACAATTCTATTTTTGAGAAATTGCTTGAATTACCGGATTTTGTGGAGATTTATCCTGCACATTCAGGATCTTCCGCATGTGGTGGAATATTCTTGAGTCATAAATTTAGTTCAACAATTGGATTTGAAAAAAAATTTAACATCTTCACGACGGAGAAAAACAAATTGGAGTTTTCGAAGAAATTGTTGAGAAATATGAAACTCCAGCCAGAAAATGCAAATGAAATAAGAGATTGGAATCTATCACCTGAACTTTATGATTTTCCGCTGGAGGCTTGATACTGTGAACATAGAAGATTTTACAACAAAGGTAAATTCCAAAAATGTAATAGTCGTTGATGTTGATCCTCCCACCGTCTTTGAGAAAGGACACCCATTTGGTTCAAAAAATGTTCAGATCTCAAGATTTGACTGGCCAAAAGATGTAAGAAAGCTAATGGGAAATGAAACGAAATCAGTGGTTGTATATTCTATCAACAGCCTCGTTGCGAATGAAGCCGAAAAATTGGCAGTTCAATCGGGGCTGCCACTTGAGGGTGTTTTCAGTTCAAGTTTGTTTGATCTGGAAAAGGCTGGAATCAAGATTGTCAGAATTCCTATGATGACAGTTGACGATTTGAGATATCAAATGGAAAAATTCACAATCATAGATGTCAGGGAAGTTCATGAACTCAAATCTGGTGTAATTCCCAATTCTAAAAATCTTCCCCTATCGGAAATAAAAAGAGAGATCAGAGGATTAGAAAAAGGAATAAAATATGCTACAATTTGTGCCCGTGGAAACAGAAGCAGGGAAGCAGCTAACATTATAATTGAAAACGGATACGAAGCCGTAACCGTTGAAGGAGGAATGGCAATTTGGCTGCAGAAGGATCAAGAAGTATCGTATCCAGAAGACCTAAATTAGAGGCTAAATTAAGATTTGCCCCAAATCATTATTATACCAAATACCAATGTTATGGCCATGGGAAACATTCTGAAAGCTTCTGATTGCATTAAATCAAAAATAGTTGCAACTTACGGGCCTTCATGTTCATCAAAAGAGGTTATGGAGAAGATGGTAGATAGTGGAGTAACCTGCTTTAGACTAAATACTGCACATAGTACATTCGATGAATTACACTCACTGGTGGAATTCAGAAATAAAATAGAATTGGAAAAAAATTTACACATTTCCATTATGGTCGATCTGAAGGGCCCGGAATTAAGAGCTCTGGTCAAGAATGATAATCTTCAGATGAAATCTGGGGGAGAATACTCACTGGGAGAAAAAGGAACCGGATCAGAAATTGAGATAGGAATTAAGGATGTTATTAAGACCCTGAAAAATGGAGATAAAATACTATTCATGGATGGCAAAATACAATCTGAGGTTGTGTCTGAAGGTTCAAGCAGCTGCAGGATAAGGGCCCTGGTTTCTATGGCACTTAAAAACAACGGAAGAATGAACATTCCTGGTAAATACATTCCGATGGGAATACTTCAGCCAAGAGATATGGAATATCTGGATATCTCCGTAGAGAAAGACGTTGACTATCTTGCTCTGTCATTTGTCCAGAATAGTAGTGAAATAGACATGGTACACGATTTAATTGCAGGCAAGGGGGGCAGATGCAAGATAATATCAAAAATTGAGACGAAACAGGCATTGGACAATCTTGATGAAATAATTAAGAGTTCTGACGCCCTGATGGTCGCCAGGGGTGACCTGGGTGTTGAAATGCCCATATATGAGGTTATATTGAGCCAGAAAACCATAATGAAAAAATCGCACCAATATGGAGTTCCAACGATTGTTGCGACTCAGATGCTTGAAAGCATGGTAAACGAAGACACTCCAACAAGGGCAGAAATCTCCGATATAACCAACGCGATTCTGGATAACGGAGACTGCTTAATGCTTTCAGAAGAATCGGCAATTGGTAAATTTCCACTGGGAGCGGTCAATACGTTGAGGGACACCTCAAGGTATGTTGAGGCCCAGAATACAAACTTTTCAGAACCGGAGGAATTTAACGGAAGCAGAATCACATATTCCATATCAAAATCAACAAGATTGCTTTCAGAAGATGTCAAATCACATTACATAATAGTATTAACGAAAACTGGAAATACCGCAAGAATGGTTTCATCTGTCAGACCGCAAAATAAAATTATTGCAGTAACCCCAGATGCAAGAACTGCCTGCCAGATAAATATCTACAAGGGGGTTTTCCCGTATTTATTGAAAAAACCGGTTGAAGGAATAACAATAAACCAGGTTCTGGATTCCCTCCTGCAGGACGGCATCATAGAAAAAGGACAGAGAATTGTTGTCGTGTCCGGTCATCCTGAACATCTCTTTGCAGGTGCCAATCAAGTTAGCTTCTTGACAGTTGGAGACCTTGTAGCAAGGGGGTACGTCAAGGGAAAGGGTACCACTGGGATCGTAAATGATTCAGATGGTATATATGTGGGAGACTACAGGAATCTTGGGGAAAACGAAATAGGTGGAAGCAAGTTCAATGCATTTATTCTTACAGGAAACGTTAAAAGAACAATTCTGAAAGAGATCGAGAAAAGTGGGAAGACTTGCATTTACAACACCATTATTTTGGGTAAAATCAGCCCTGGCGATAAATTGTTCATAGACTGTGATGTGGGCGCAGTTTACAGATAATTCCCAGTTAAATCAATATTTTTCAGAATACCTTTAAATAACATCTAAAATTACCTATAAATTATTCCGGTGAAACCATGGAAGATGGAGACTTTGTTAGAATCAATTATGAAATGAGAATAGGTGCAGATAAGGAGTTAGTAGCCACGAGCAAAGAAGACTTGGCAAAGGAAAATAATATTTATGATCCGGACCAGAAGTATGGTGAAGGCGTTCTTATTGTGGGTTCTTCTGAACTTTTTAAGGAAATAAATGAGAGCCTCAAGGGTGCAAAGGTTGGAGAAGAGCATGAGGTGGAAATCAAAGCTCAGGACGCATACGGAGTAAGGGATTCCAAAAATCTGAAAGTGCACACTCTTGGCGAATTTAAGAGGAATAATATAGACCCGGTACCGGGACAGGAAGTAAGGATAAACAATAAGAGGGGTAGAGTGCTCTCTGTGAGTCCTGGAAGAGTAGTTGTGGATTATAACCATCCATGGGCTGGTAAGGATGTGGCCTACAAATACAACATTGTGGAAGTGATACAGGAAAAGGTCGATAAGCTAAAGGGCATAGTCGAAATGAAATTTTCAAATTCAAATGAAAAGTTTGAGTTCAATGAGAAAGATGGAAGCTTAGAAATAATTGTTCCAGAAGACCTGAAGTTCAGTATAGAGTGGTTTGATGCAAAATACAGGGTAGTCGAAGAAGTAAGGAAAAATATAAAGGAAACCGTTCTTCTGATAACAGAAAGATATGAACCAGTCAAGGAAGAAGCAAACAAGGAAGAGAAAAAAGAGCCCGCGGCAGACAAAAAAGAAGAGGAATCGGATAATAAAGTAAGTGCCGAATGAAATCCACAGATGGGATAACTGTTATCCTGGTGGAACCAGAAAGTCAGGGAAATATAGGAGCAATATCCCGTTCAATGAAAAACACTTTTTTTAATAACCTTGCAATAGTCGGCACATCATTTCTTGATGACGATGCATATGCAAGGGCGATGGAAAGTAAGGAAATCTTAGAAAGTGCAAATTTCTACAAAGACCTGGCGGAGGCCAGAAGCGACTTTGACGTATTCGTTGGAACATCTTCAGTTCCATCGGGAAACCTGAAAGACTACAGAAGAATACCAACCAGACCGGGCGAATTCTGGGAGAGGTATTACAACCCAGATCAAAAAACGGCCATTATTATGGGAAGAGAAGGGGATGGGCTCAGGAATACTGAACTGGAGTTGTGTGACTTTTTTTTGACAATCCCAGGCAATCCAGAGTACCCGGTTTACAATCTCTCGCACGCTTTAACGATAATCCTCTATGAATTTCTATTGAAGGAGGATATACGGCTACCTGAAAAGGAACCTGCAAGCGGACAGGAGATAGGAATCCTGGTGGAGAGAATAATGGAAATTGCAAAGAAAACAAATTTTCCATCACACAAATTGCCCAACACAAATGCTATGTTAAGGAAAATATTCAACAGGGCTGAACTTAAACGAAGTGAGTTCTATAGGATTATGGGAATCTTAAGGAAAATTGATATTGCAAGCAGGGACATGAGTGAAACAGAGGAAGATCTTCAATAATATTTATTAGATGTTTGGCATTCAGGTTCTTATTCCGATGGTAAAGATGAGCATAAGATCAGAAAGAAAAACAAGTGTTCGATTGAAGGACATAATAAATACCCTTCTGGAAATATCAAGGGAGAACAATTCCCAGATCTGGAGAGATATGGCGACAAGACTCTCAGAATCTAAGAGTAAATATGCAGACCTGAATGTAAGCAAAATATCAAAATTTTCGACTGACGGAGACGTGGTAGTTGTTCCGGGAAAGGTTCTGGGTGGAGGGTACCTGGAAAGAAAAGTCAAGATATCTGCGCCATTTGTCAGTGAAAAGGCAATGCTTAAGATTAAGGAGTCCGGGTCAGAATTTATATCACTGGTGGATTTGGCAAAAGAAAATCCAAAGGGCACAAACTTAAAAATAATGAGGTAAACAAATGAGATATATTGATGGAAGCAATATGATTTATGGTCGGCTTTCAACTGTCGTGGCCAAGCAATTGCTTAGTGGGGAATCCGTGACAATAGTTAATGCGTCAGGAGTTGTTGTAACAGGTTCCAAGGAGTCTGTACTCAAGAGATTCAGATCGAGAAGGGATATCGGAAGTGTGAGGAAAGGACCGTACTATCCAAGGTTACCAAAGGCAATTTTGAAAAGGAGCATAGGGGACATGTTGCCAAAGGACAAGGCAAAGGGGAAAGAGGCTTTAAAAAGGTGCACTGTATTCAACGGATTACCGTCAGAACTCAAGGAAAAGGAATTCGAAAAGGTTGAAAAGGCAGAAAATCACAGAGTAAGTGGTTACGTAACCCTGAGAGACATCGCCAAAATAATGGGAAAGGAGGTAAACTGAATTGGCTGAAAATATAATAATAACAACCGGAAAGAGGAAAACTGCCACTGCGAGGGCATATACCAAAAAGGGAACAGGGAAGTTCAGAATAAATGGAACTCCAATTGAGCTTTATCCAGTGGCAATGTTAAGAGAGAAACTGATGGAGCCCATCACTCTAATCGGTGAAAGAGCAAATTCACTGGATGTTGAAATTACCGTAACAGGTGGCGGTCTCACCGGTCAAATCGACGCATCCAGGACTGCAATGGCTAAGGGCATCGTTAAATTAATGAACGATGACACAGTGGAAGAGTTATATCGTCAATATGACAGGACAATCATGGTTAACGACATAAGAAGAAAACTTCCAAAGAAGCCCATGGGTAAAGGAGCCAGGGCGAAAAGACAGAAATCCTACAGGTGATATCTTGATTATACCTGTAAGATGTTTTAGTTGCGGAAAGGTAATTGCATCCGATTTCAGACGATTTGAAGCGGAAGTTAAATTAATTAAGGACAGGAACAGGGAACCAACTGCAGATGAAGTATCAAAGATAATGGACGGTCTCGGGTTGGAAAGATACTGCTGCAGAAGAATGATCCTATCTCACATTGAACTTATAGACGAAATTATGCCTTTCTCTTAGGCATTTTAAGGGACCGTGGGGTAGCTTGGTATCCTACCAGCTTGGGGTGTTGGTGACTTGAGTTCAAATCTCAGCGGTCCCACTTATACATATAAATAAGTCCTAAAAACGGGGACAATCTAGAATCACAAGTGTCAAAAAATTAGGCTTAGGTATTCTCTCTGTTTTAGAAACTGATTTTCTAAAGGGTTTCCAGAAAGCCCAGCAGAGTTTTCCGGAATTCTTCCGGTCTTGTCAGACTAGGCAAATGATCGGCACCTTCGATGACGACAAATTTGGAACTAGGAATCATTACATGGATTCTTCTATCCATTTCAACTAGAGGTGGCGTATCTAGGCTCCCTACAATGAAAAGAACAGGTACCTTCAACGAAGACAGGCGCTCAAAGGCTGGAGGCGACGGAGAAACTTGGAGCCTGTCAGGATCCGTCTCATCGGAGAATACGTTTTCTTCTGCTATTTCAAGTATGTAGTCTCTCAGCTTTCCTGTAGCGGCATTGCTCCAGAAATCCACATCTATGGCAGCAGCTTCCCTGAATTTCCCTTCTTTTCTCAAGCTTAGATATTTTTCCTCATCGATTGTGATATGTTCCCAGAGTTTTTCTTCTTCAGGACCTGAAATCTTGTAACCTTTCAGGCCTGAATCAACGGGAATGAGGGCCATTACCATTTGCGGGTAAGAGACAGCAAAATCGAAAGCAATCCTGCCTCCATTGGATACTCCGAGAATTACTGCCTTCCTGATTTCAAGGTGATCCAGCAACTTCTTGAGGTCTTCTGCATCGCAATATGCCTGCTCAGTTCTTGTTGATTTGCCATACCCACGGACATCGTACCGAATAACCCTGTATTTTTCTTTCAGTGCACCAATCTGGTTATCCCACATCCTGCTGTCTACGTAACCTGCATGTATAAGAACAAGTGGTGTCCCTTTTCCAATGTCCTCGTAGTTGATGAAACCTCCCTCAACCTCTACTTTATCGTGAGTCACAGGTCGGTAGCGCATACGGAATATAATAAGGTTCTTCCGGTTATATTATGGTAAGAATAAATATTACTGCCTCCATGAGTACGGTGTGGATAACCGGGAACTCTGCGAACATACATACAGGGTCGGGAAACCATGGGTTGTCTCCAGTGTTTCAGTATCCGATTCTGAAAGGAGGGTGGACGTCTATCTTTCCCACGAAAAGATGTCAGGTGGCCGTGTCCTGTTTGCGAAAAACTCCCCTCAGTGTCAGATCACGTTAAGGAGAGAGTATGGCGGGTTCTTGACAGCTGCATATAACAAGCATAAATCCACGCGTTCATACCAACGGTAGGATGCCCTAGGTAACATTGAGGTAGTCTCAACGGTCTCACTTAAACATAAATGTCCAATTCATATTCTTCCCAAAATTTGTGACTTTAAGAATGGAGGATTTGCAATAATCTGTCGTTTCAAGCAAAGATATATTTCTGGTTAAATGGTTGAATCCTGTTACCATGAATAAGGTTAAAAATACAAGCAGCTATGATATACTCTTAAAAAATAACCACACTCTAAATTTTATTTCAGCATTGTCCATCTACTATTATATCCTTAAACAATTGAACATAAGTGCCTTTGCAATTGACCAGCACAGATGTAAATGAACTGGGATTTGGAGAATAACCTTTGTATCCCGTTCCTGTTTGATTATCCCAGTCGACCACCTGAGTTTCATCGTATGTAATGCAGAACCTGCTTGTTCCGGTAACATCCACAGTTAATGCTGAAAATCCGCTTGGTTCCATAGATGTGGAAAATCCACCTTCCAGCATCGACCACACCTGTTTTGGTGCCAGAGTAAAAACAAAACACACAATTTTCTTTCCGTTTGGGAAGTTTGCTATGCCTAGTGGGGCTGAGTTGTTAGAGCTTCCATTGTTTATCAGCGGTGTAAGCGAAGAAGCAAATGATTCATTGAATTGAGGGTTATTTAAATAGACTGGCCAAAACGCATTTCCAAAATAATAGCCATTCCTAAACAATAGAAATGAAATATCAGTGGAACCGAGGTTCTTAAATGTCCATTTAACTGTTCCATTGCTTTGGCTTTCCCAAGCCCAGCTAACATCAACCCCTGTCGTTACGAAATTCTTTTCCCTGATAATTCCACCAACTATTCTTTCCATAAATTTATAACCAAATCATAAAATTTAAACATTGTTAATACTTTTGGCAACTTTGGCACCACCTTCCCACCAATGAAATAAATAGTCCAATATCATTACAAAAATAGTTCAGGCTTTAGATGCAACCCAATGTCTTAAGCAAAAAAGCTGACGTTTCATAGAAAGGCACTCCATATATTCGATGAAACATTAAATATGGAATAACGCATCATACTAGGATATTCTAATGAGTTCTGACCTTTTTGACGAACTTAAGAACTTTGGTCTAACTGACTATGAAGCAAGAGTTATGGAGGCACTTCTTCTTAACGACTCGCTGAATCCGGGAGAAATTGTTTCCATTTCTGGAATACCTCAGCCGAGAGTTTATGATATTTTGGGGAAACTTAAGGAAAGAGGAATGGTAGACGAAAGCCCCGGTAAGAAAAAGGTATACAGAGCAAGGGACATTGAAGCCTCACTTGGGATGAGAGTGAAAGAGCTCAGTAGTGGAATTGGGAAAATTAAAAAGATAGTCGAGAAAAATAAGTCAGAATATTACAAAGCCAAGCCTTATCTCTGGCTCATGGAGTCAGAAAGAGTTATCATAGACGAAATGAGGCAGAGAATTGATGCCTCAGAGGATGAGATAATAATATCCTGTTCCAAGAGCAGGCTCCTAAAGTTAAGGGATAGCTTACTGAAAGCAATTGGAAGGGGTGTATCTGTTGCTATCGTGCTATTCCCTGAGGCAGATAAGAAACTGCTTGACGAATTTAAAGGCGCAATTATAAAAGTAAGAAAAGGGATGACATCTGAAGTCCTCATAACAGACAGATCAATGACAATAATAAGGATAGGTAGGACCATAAACAGGAATGATTATGCGATTTTAAATGATGAAGATGAAATAATACATATAACTGGTTATTTTTTCTACCACACTATATGGGATCCTTCAAATATTTACTCGTTTCCAATAAATCTTTCCAAGCACAGATTTAGAACCATGTGGCTCCTTTGTGACATAATGAATATTACTTACAACCCAACTGAGCATGAGGTAAAATGCAGGCTCAAGGGATGGAAAAATGGAAAGGAGATTACAATAAACGGCACAGTCAATAAGGTTGAAATTGTAAATGGGCTGAAACACACCCTGTATATTTCTCGGGGCAAGAATATCTATTCTGTTGGAGGAAAAACCGCAAGAGATGAAGATATTGCCATGGAGAGAATAGAGGTATTGAGCTAATCATCGATTCCATCTCAGTTAAAACTCTATACTCATATTTTCTTAAAGTAAAACTCAGTTAATTTCCCGGTCAATTTCACGTAATCCTGTTAAAAGTGTTAAAATTCCACTACTCTGAGTTGTCTTTGTGATAATAATTCATTATAAATATATTTATAATAAGATTTCTAAAACTTACAATAAATACTCATTGGAAAACATTTCTTATTACATTTTAGAAAAATGCTATATCCCCGTTATAACTTAACCATTAATGGATATAAAATGCTGGTCAAACAGCGATTATGTAAAGTATAACATAAATCGGCACGAGCCAATTGTGGCCTTTGATGATCAATCACTATCTCCTTCAGAGCCAGATCTAAAGAAAAATCAAATAGAAATTAAAGAGAATTCCGATGAACTTGTAATAATGTTTCCACTCCCACTTAATGCACACATCCTGGGACTTGGGGAAAGGGCATTCGGAATGGATAGGAAAAGGAAAAGACTAATCTCAAAGAATCGTGACCCGGGAGGATATGGCAGAAACAATGATCCTCTATACATTTCAATCCCCTTCTATTTTCAGGTTATAGATGGGACAACTAAAGGAATATTCATAAACTATCCAGGGGAAATCGTATTTGATTTTGGTGTTGAAGTATATAACAAAACAAAAATCTCCATAGATTCGAATTCTGTGGAATTCTATATCTTCACTGGAAATTCTCCACTTGAGACACTCCAGAAATATTCAACGTTGACAGGAAAGACGTTCCTTCCGCCAAAATGGAGTATTGGCCATTCCATTTCAAGATACACGTATTACCCGGCGGATGTAGCTGAGGAAGTTGTTAAGAGATATAAGGAGTTTCTTCCGGTTGAATCCATCTATCTGGACATTCACTACATGGAAGATTACAAGCTATTCACATGGAACAATGAAAGATTTGGGGACGGAACTGACTTTATAAACAGAATTCATGATCTCGGAGTTAAGGTAATTCCCATAGTGGACCCATCCATAAAAGCAGAACAGAATTATGAGGTTTTCAGGAGAGGACTGGGAACATATGTGGAAGACAGCAATAGGGATATTTATACGGACAAAATGTGGCCCGGAAAATCCGTATTCCCTGATTTTATTAATAAAAATGGTCAGAATTTCTGGAAGGGAGAGGTAAAATCTTGGATGAAGCAAAAAGTTGATGGAATATGGCTGGACATGAACGAACCAACAATTCTAACAGAAGATCATATGTTCGATCCGGAATCTCTTCATAAACTGGACAATGGAAGCAAGGTAATCCACAGGAAAGTAAGAAATGCGTATCCCTACTTCCAGTCAAAAGCAACGTTTGAAGCAATTGAGGAAATGGGAATAGAGCCATTCATTCTCAGCAGATCTGGATATTCTGGCATACAGAAATATGCATCAATATGGACTGGAGACAACTTATCCACATGGGATGATGTCAAGCTTCAAATATCAATCGTAACAAATCTAGCAATATCTGGGGTTGCAGTTGTTGGATGCGATTTAGGTGGTTTCTTTGGAAGCAGTTCACCAGATCTTATAGCTGCTTATTACAGAATGGCGCTACTATTTCCACTTTACAGGAACCACAAGTCAATGGACGGAAACGATCAGGAAGTATTCTTACTTTCAAATAAAGCAAAGAGTGATATTGAGACAAGTGTGCATTTAAGATATGATTTCATTGACCAGATTTATAACGTGATCTATTTTTCACACAAAAATGGTTCAGCAACAGTGGCACCTGTGTCATTTTACAATTTCAATGACAATGAAACCTTTTTCGTTGAGGACCAATATTACCTTGGGGATAACATAATCTATGCACCACAGATCTATGAGAATCTGTTGAGCAGAAATGTCTACCTTCCAGAGGGAAAATGGTATGACTTTGAAAGGGAAAAATTCATAGATGGCAATTGTTATTTCAAAACGGAGAATAAATATCCAATATTTGTGAAAAACAATTCAGTCCTAATCTACAAGGGGGAAATAATTGTTGTCGGAAATGGAAATTTCAATGTTTTCCTAAATGGCAAAGAGTATGGGGTAATAGCTGAATCCGGAAAAGCTTCAGTTCATCCTGACGAACTGAAGGTTCACGTTAAATGAACCCCTAAAAAAGCTGACAATGAGTGATATCGAATTCTTGAAAACAGTCTCATTTTCAATACCTTACGAAGAAGGTGACGAGTCCTGCTATATTTCAGGAAATTTCAACTGCTACGGCGACGGAAGCATTGAATTAGAAAAAACATCCAATAATAAATGGTGGGCCGGCACCATCAGTTTACCACCCGGCTCCTACGAGTATTTCTATTGTATAAATCAGTATTTCAAAATGAATGAAAGAAGAGAATCCATCAGAAAACCCATTAAGTTATATCTGAAACAAGAGACTTTCTTTCACGATCCCAACTCATCTCAATTTTTTTCCAGAACCGGGGGGTTTAGAATTATAAGATGTATAACTCCTCCTGAAGTCAAAAAAGTCAGTATCTCGCAAAGGGGGAATCGAAAGAAACGCAGTGAGTTTAATTACACTTCTAAAAGTTATAATATTTTTGAATTTCTCAGCAAAAGTGACAGCGATTATACATTTTGTGATGAAAACAATCGAATATTTGGTCCATTTTCAATACCTGATTACAGGGAAGCAAAGAGATTTCCCGAGATCATTTATCAAATATTTCCAGATAGGTTTAACAGGATTGGAAATCGTGATGCTGAACTACAAGAATGGGAAAAACTTCCAGAAAGAGATTCCTTTTACGGAGGAAACATAAATGGCATTATGGAGAAGGTTTCCTATCTGAAAGAACTAGGAATTGATCACCTATATCTGACACCAATCTGTAAATCAAAAAGCAACCACAGATATGATACAGATGATTACTTTAAGTTAGATGAAAGGTTTGGAACACTTGAGCAGCTAATTGAATTATCAGATTCACTTAAAAAGTGCAACATATCCATGATTCTGGATATGGTTTTCAATCATACCTCTATATATTTCCCAAAATTCAAAGAAGAGTTAAATAAGAAGTTACCTGGTAACAAGAGCTGGTATAAGTTCATTTCAGAATGCGATGAGGGAATGCGGATACGGTGGCCGGTAGAAAATGGTAAAAAGAAGGCATTATACGAGTCTTTTAAGGACTATGGGGGTATGCCAAAACTGAACCACAGAAATGAAGAAGTTAGAAACTTTATGTTAAAGGTCATGGAATTTTACTCTGAACGTATCAACGTTTCCTATTTGAGATATGATGTGGCAGATTCAATAAATCTTCAAAGCATTAGGGAAACTCTTCTCAAGTTTCGGAATAAGTTCCCGGAAATAGGGCACATAGCGGAAGTATGGTGTGTATCGGATATTTTCTTTAGGTTAGGTTCCTACACATCATCGATAAATTATCATTTGAGGGATTTGATCATATCACTGCTTCGGAAAAAAATAGGACCAAATAAGTTGAATAGTGAGCTACTGAAAATGCGGTTCATACTGGGTGAAGATGTATTCAATAGAATGATGAATATTGTTGGTTCTCATGATACGCCAAGGATCGGCACCGTTCTTGAAAGTAAAAGCCTTTCCCTCTGTGCTTATTCGCTATTGATGATTATGAACGGAATGCCGAGCATATACTATGGGGATGAATTGGGGATGGAAGGCGGACCTGATCCAGATTGCAGAAGAACGATGGAATGGGATAAGGTGGACTCAGATTTTCATAAGATATTCAAGAGTGTGATCAGTTTCAGGAGAAACAACTCGGCTTCATACAATGGTATAATGAAATTCAGAAGAAGGAGAAGTGGAATAATTGAAATTCTGAAGTATAATGAAAATCAAAAGTTGGAATTTAATCTGAATCTGGGAAATGCAAATATTAGAATCAAAAGGTTCAAAGAAGAGCTGACGAACTCTAAATCAGAGAACATCAGGGAAAATATTATTGCACCTGAAGAATTCCGGCTTATTATTGTATAATTTTTGAAGTTATACTGGGGTCAAACTGAGCAGTAGATAAACAAGAAGTTTTTCAAATCAACTCTTCTTGGTATTCTTTCCTTCCATGCTTATACACCAGTTCACCTGAGTTTGTATCAAACAAATAAACGAATTTTGGATCAATTGAAACGGTGGACTTATCCCCCAGTACCAATTTTGAGCTAGCCACATCCTGCCTGACAATTGTATCCCCATTCTTTGTCTTGAAATATTCATACACACTCTTACCAAGATTTTGTACAAGACTAAGCTCTACAGGGATGCCATCTTCGCCCAGTTGCACATCCTCTGGCCTTATACCCACTTTGACATCTCTCGGTGTGCTCCTCTCAGTATGAATATCGGTAATCTCCACCGAGCATTCTTCAATTTTCAGGCAAGTCTTTCCATCCATGACTGAAATCTCCCCGGGAAGCATATTCATTGCCGGGTCACCAAGGAAGGTTGCAGAAAACGTATTTACAGGTAGTGTATAGAGATCACTTGGATTCCCCATCTGAACAATCTTTCCGCCATTCATTAGACAAGCCCTGTCTGCAAGTGTGATAGCTTCTATCTGATCGTGTGTGACGTAAACGGTCGTCGTGTTGAATTCCTTTTGCAGCCTTTTAAGCTCAACTCGCATCTGGCCCCTGAGTTTCGCATCTAAGTTGCTCAACGGTTCATCCATCAGAAAGAGGCTCGGTTCTCTAACTAAGGCTCTTGCAAGTGCAACCCTTTGCTTTTGCCCTCCGGAAATTTCTCCGGGTTTTCTGTCGAGCAATTCGGAAATTCCGAGTGTTTTTGAAATCTGTTGGCTCTTATCTTCCATCTCACTTTTTGTCATCTTGGATATTTTTAGGGGAAATTGTATGTTGTCCCGTACTGTCATAAATGGGTAAAGCGCGTAATTTTGGAAAACCATTGATATATTTCTCAATTTCGGAGGGAAATTAGTAATCTCCCGCTCATCCAGGAAGATCTTTCCTTCATCAACGGTTTCCAATCCCGCAATCATTCTCAACGTGGTCGTTTTCCCACATCCGCTCGGGCCAAGTATAACAAAGAACTCTCCTTCTTTCACTTCAAGACTAACACCAAGAACACCGAAATTTTTTTTGAATACTCTAACTATATTCTGTAAAACAAGTTTCTCCATCCAGTATCTTATAGTGATAGATTTTAACTTATATCAGTTTTTCGTAAATCTAACTATTTTAAGTAGTAAAATAAATATTTTTAAAAAATGTTAGATAAAAATTATTTATATGTAGACAGGCTGAATCCAGAAACGAGGTATCTCTGAAAAATAAAGAAGATTACGAATATGGGGATTCCCATCAGGACAGAAAAAGCAGAGTATGCTCCGTAGTTCACTGTGATATTTCCCTGCGATACAAAATACAAACCAATGGCCATTGTGTAAAGATTCTTTGATGTTATGAACTGACCCGCCAGTGCATAATCAGTATAGGGACCCATAAACGCAATAAGCATCGCGAATATAATCACAGGTTTTGACATTGGCACCAGTATCCTGAAGAGTGCAGCTCTCCTGCTCAATCCGTCTATTTGGGCTGCTTCTTCATAATCCCTTGGCAAGTTATCCACATAGTTCTTAATCAGATAGGATGAATATATCAAAGCCCCAGCGGAGTATGGTATTATCAATCCAATATAGGAGTCAAGCAGACTCAACTGAGAGAACATAAAATAATAAGGTATAACCATCATCGTAAAAGGAAACAGAGTTAGGATTAAGAGCATATATAGAAGTGTATGTTTCAATGGTATATTGAATCTGGAAAGTGCCAGTCCTGAAGTTATGGACAGGAACACTCCGATGACTGTTGAAACTCCTGTAAGTATCAGCGTATTTTTAAGCCATAGCCCGAAGGGATGATGGAAAAGTATGCTGGTATAATTAGAAAAAGAACTGTTACCACTTGGAACCAAGTCGCTTAGGCTCGCCTGTGCCAGTGATCCTATGCTGTTTAACGAAGTTATAAACACATAATATATTGGAAATACGGCAAATATTGCAAACAGGATCAGTATGACGTGGGAAACTATTCGTTTCACTATTTTTATCCTTTTGTAGTAGTTGTTGAGCCTGTGTACATCTTTCATCCTATTTTCATTTTTACTAAATAATCTATTCTCCATCTTTCACCTCAATCCAATATGGTCATCATTTTTGTATAGTGATTGGCCACAACGACAAAGACCAACAGAATCAAAATTGATATTACAGCATATGCAGCGCCAAGTGAGAAGTTGGAGTAAGAGAACGCTTGTAGATATGAGTATGTAATAAGTATTTCTGTTGATATTCCAGGTCCGCCCCCAGTGAGCAGGAAAGGAACATAGAAATTATTCCATGTGAATATGAAACCAAATATCGTGATAAATGCTATCTGTCTCCTCAGCAACGGTAATGTAACACTCGTTAGCGTTCTTAGGGTTCCGTACCCATTGATCTCAGCTGCTTCATACAACTCCTGTGGGATGCTCTGGACTGCCGATGTATACACAAAGGTATAATATGGAAACGACAACCAGAAATTTACTAAAATCAAAGAAATCATAGCATATTTTGGTGAGGTTAGCCAGTTCAGTGACTTGAATCCAAGTATATTGAGGAATTCATTTGCCACTCCACCAGAATATGCAAGCATGTTTGACCAGACGAGAATGGTAATGAACGCTGGAAAAGCCCACGGGAAAAGGTACATAGTCCTATAAATTGTCTTCCCTCTCATTTTCTTCTGATTCATGATTAAAGCCAGCGCAAAACCTGCAGGAACCATAACCACTGTGCTTCCAATGCTCCAGACAAGTGTATTTCCAATCACTATCCACAGATCTGAGCTATTGAAGATATAGATAAAATTAGCCAGACCTACAAACCCGTAATGGAAAAAATTTATGGAATTAAAGTCCGTCAAAGAGTAATACACGCTTTCAAAGATGGGGTAAAAATCCAAAAAAACAAGCACTATAATTGCGGGTAAAACGTAAATAATACCTTTCCACTCCAACTTCTTTTTTCTCACCTTATAATCTATCGATTCTACCATAATACTCACTTCAAAAATAAAAAAAAAGAATTAAATTATTTTTTCTTTCTTGAAATATATACATAACTGGCTACACCGGCAACAATGACTACTATGGCTACGATTGCCAGTATTTCATACAGGCCCACGTTTATGGATGCAGGTTTCGCTGATACCTGGTTGATTTCGTTTAACACTGCTTTCTGGAAATCGTTCATAACCTGAGAAACATTGTTTGTTCCGTTGTCATAAAGATTGCCAACGTAGGTATGGAAGTTTGGCCAGTAAAAGTTCATATTGACAAATCCAGGCTGTGGCATTGTGTGGTTTTCCTGGTCAAGCCATCCTTTTATCAGAGGATCGTTGTTTGAGTGAATTGATATGTAGTTACCAGCACTTGTGGAAGATGGAAAGTCTCCAGCCTTATCGAATAGATGAATCTGAGCAGTCGTGTTTGTTTCCATTTGAATGAACTTCAACGATGCCCATACCTGTGATGGGGTTATTCCGCTAGCCTGTGGCGATGATATGAAATATCCAATAGATCCCCACAGAGGCGTTGGCCAAAATCCAGTTGCATTATTGAATGGCAATGCAGTTACACCAAGGTTTGAGCCCAGATAACTTGTATATGTGCTCTGATCCCATGGACCATCGATCATGAATGCGCTTTGATTATGTTCAAATAAGGATATTTGCTGTGCCATACTTGTGAGGCCGGATGGACCCACTTTGTAGTTGTATGTAAGATTGTAAAGGAAAGAAATGGCATTTATATCGGCTGTTGAGTTAAGAACTGGTAGTTGATTTTTGTTGAATAGTGTTCCGCCAAAGGCAGGGAACCATGCTGCTGATCTGTATCCGTAATTTGTACCCAATCCGTATGCAAGTCCCCAGACACTTGTTGGAGAACCTGACGGATTAAGTGTTGTGTTATGGGTAACATTCTCTGCATCCCTGATCATCTGGTAAACCGTTTTTGGTGCTTTGTTGACAAATTTACTGTTGTAATAAAGACCAACACCGTTTGTGTTAACCGGTATTCCATATAATGAGCCGTTAGAACTCCAAGCTGTAACTGTTCCCTTGCTGAAACTGTTTATGTAACTCTGATTCAGATATTGGTTGAGAGCTAAGACGGCTCCGCTTGCGTAAAGCACACCTGCGTTATCACTGCTGTCTCTGTAGACATCGGGAGCTTTTCCTGCGTGGGCTGCACTAACATAAGTCGTTGAAGCAACACCAACTGCAGGGCTGTCCTGTACAGTCACGTTGGGGTACACTTGCTCAAAGTAAGCAAGAGTTTGGTTAAAAACAACGGTTTCCCCACCGGGTGAACCAGATCCCCAAACTGTAATAGTTACACTCTTCCCCGATGTGGCACTGGGAGTTGCCAAACTATGCGAAGCATAGGTCGGCTGATTGTAAACTGACACAAATGCTGTCAGAACAAACAGTCCAACCACCAATAAAACAGAGATCGCCTTAAGATTTTTTCTCAGGCCACCTCTATTTAAACCGCTCAAATTCGATTCACGTTTACTATTTGACATAATAACACTTCCTGTGGATATGATCTTATGCATTCATAAACCTTTCTAATGCTTATACTATTTCAAGTAGTTTTTTTATAGTAATGAAACATCTCTTCGAAATCAATATAAAACAGAGACAATTTGAGAACATAAAAGATTCTTATATTGATATCGCGAAGGGTGAAATTAACTCACGAAATTTAAGATTAAGGCAAAATATATCCCCAATAAAATCCGGGATTATACGGCTAATTCTGACGATGTAGTACAAACCACGGCAAATCTTTCAGTAACGGATGGGCTATTCTGGGCCATCTATTCAAGCATGACTGCACCTTTTGTGATTCCCCTTGCGATATATCTGTTGGGAGAAAATGCTCCAGTGGGTTTTATCACAGGCTTTCCTCTCTTAGTGGTTCCTGTAGCTCAATATCTTTCCAGATATTTCTCACGCAAAGTGAACGATTTAAAGAAATTGACATTTTACACAACGCTGTTTGATAGAATATTATGGGTTCCAGTTGTATTTCTTGTATTTGTGCATGGGCAGTTACTTGCTTACATGCTGCTCATAGTGCTTCTCACCGCAAGAACCTTTTTTGCCTCATTCAGTGGCACTACGTGGACTCTTTGGGTTCCAGGTGTGATTCCATCTCATAGGCGGGCAAGTTATTTTGCGTTCAGAAATTTTATAATGAAAATTTTTTCACTAGTCGGATATGCGCTGGCTCTTGGAATATTTTTGGGAGTCAAAAGTGAACAGATTGCATTCATAACGGTTTTTCTTTCCGGTGCTCTGATTTTTTCCTCTATTTCACTATTGATAATGAGGAGAATTGATCCCTATTCAATTCCGGAAATCGAGAAGAATCACGAAAATAAAACATGGACAAAATCTTATCTAAATTTTGTTACGTTTGCCCTATTCTGGGGAATTGGATATAGCATGATCCTTCCATATTTTCAGCTTTATCTTATTTCTCCTGCTTATCTTGGTCAGACAGAAATTTTCTATACATTTGTATATATTGTGATATCCATTTCGTTCATAACTTCGCAAATTTTATGGGGGAACTTTGCTTCAAAATATGGAAATTTCAAAATCATCATATTCAGTTCCTTTTTAAGCATTGTATCTTCGGGGCTGATCCCCCTTGCACATAGCACGATAGTGATCCTTTTGCCCACCATACTTTACGGAGTCGGGCAGTCAGGTGTTACACTTTCTTTTTTCAATGAAATGCTTAACAGATCAGACTCTTCGAGAATAAACTCAATATCGATGTACAATCTTATTCAGGCAATATCCATAGGGATCGGACCAATCCTGGCGAATTTTTTAATTGAAACATTTAGATTCAGTATTGTCGCAATCTTCGGAACATCAGTCACAGTTATGGTTTTTGCTCTAGCCTATTTTACGTTGACCGATTTGTCTCATGGGGAAAGAACATAACATCTTCAGATCGCTTTAGTTTCCAAGGTTCCACAATATGTTTTACACCTAAAAATCAATGATTTGGGAATACTATTCTAAGTTTATTCTTCTTATTCCCAAGTAAATAAGTAGCGATGATATCCCAACTATACTCGTCAAGAATAATAATGGGGATAAATCAAAGATGTTCAAGTGATTGTACATAATCACTCCCTGTATCGGCGACTTGATTAGATAGTTGTTAAAAGATTCCACATTCAGCACCGGAAGCACACTAGAAAGTATGTTATAAGTCCGAATGCTTTCCAGGATCGGTTTAAAGAGATATCGGTCATTTCCATTAAATATGAAAGATGAGAAATTTACAAATATTAAAAGCGCTTGGCCTATTTCGTCCAATATTGGGTATGCAAAAACAAGGAATACAGTAACGAAAAGCCTCGGCCAATTTTTTCCAATTGAGTATGAACTTACAATTGTGTAAATTGAAACAAAGACCAGGTACGCAGCTACCACCAGCAAATAAACATAAAGCATTGAAATTAAAGAAATCTGAAACCTGTACCCAAGATCGAAATATAAAAACGAACCAACCATTCCTAAAACTGTAAACAGGGAAATAAGGATGAAATTGGAAACTATGTTGAATATTACCACTCTTCCCCTTTTTTCCGGAAGTGAAATGTAGCGCTGAATTGCGCCGTAATTGAACATTGAAACATAGGTGACCAAAGTTTCTATAATGACGATAAGGAGTAATATTTCTGTAACTGGAAATGTCACAAAATTTGAAGGAGTGTTGAGTGTCTCAAAAACTATAGGGTTAACAATCGCGATACCATTAAAGCCTGGGAACATGCTTCCAATCATCCGCCTCCCGGACATATAAAAAGAAACATTAGACGCTTCATTGAACTCTTTTATCTGTTCATAATTTCTATCCACATACAGTTGATTTTTAGAAATAACTGTCAGGTTCGTTATACTGTAATTCGCATTTTTATTCTGTGGGTTATACATTTTATAGCAAATTGATAAATTTGAGTTGTTAAGTTCATTGCTATAAAACACTGGTGTATCTCCATAATAGCCTAACTGATAAGATGGCAGAAATGCAGCATTAAGGATTGATTCATTTGTTGCATTTTTGCTCGCGGAAGACTGAATTCCAATAGATGTGAAATAAAATGTTTGATATTCAGCTGGAATTCCTGTCTTCAGACTTTGATTAGTCAGACTATAATTACAGGTTTGAAAGGAAATAACTGCAGAATTTGTCCCGTCAATTTTTTTGGCTTGGTTGATTAGTTTGGTCTCATTTACGGAAATTACCCCTTTGCTATTGGTAGTGCAATTCAGACGAATTGGTAGGCAATTTATGAACGAAATGGTTTTTACACTTATCTTGCCATTCAATGATACTGCACTATTGGCTTGGAGGTTAAGGTGATGGTTCAATAGCAGAAATTCAACCGGCTGAATTCCAGATGAGCTCTGTGCAGTATTTATTTCCCCCAAAAAAAATAGATTTTCGTTACTCGCAGGAATTTGAGCGTTTTCCTCGTATAATGCGGGTAAAATCAATATGTTTACGAGAATTAGAACAATGATTACATTGAGCTTCAGTTTTGACTTGATCGCATATTTAATTCCCTTCAAGACTTTCATTTCTTAACCTCTCAGTCAAGCGTACCTAATATTCGCATGCTATTAAATTATTTTACCCAGATGAAATAGCATTAGATTTTAATTTTCATCTGTTTCTATTTATGCTTCTTTCTTTATCAAAGCCGTCTGGGTATCGTGCCTTAAGTTTTGCAACATTCATTCGAGCAATCTCGGAAGGATCAACTTCAAGGATTCTTGCACCTTCAAATATATACCACAAAATATCTCCAAGTTCCTCTATTAGCTTATCCTTATCGAGGGCATGTCCCTGAAAAAGATGTTTTTTCAATAGGTCTGCGAATTCACCAGATTCTCCCGTAAGACCAAGTGCCACCATTGTAATGTTACTTGGACCTGGAGAAGTCCTCTTTTGCTCCTCAGAGTATTCCTCAAAATTCATATGCGAAAATCTCATAGGGTTAATAATCCTTATCGCCCCAACTTAGTATAATTGGTCAAAGTAATCATTCACTATCGGAAATGATTTTAAGCATAAATTCAATATCCAATTATGACAGACGAAGTGGATCCATCAAGAAGAGGGTTTCTTAAAGCCATTGTTGGGTTATCGGCTGTGGCTGCAGTTGGAGGCCTGGGAAAGGGAGTGGTCCAAAATTTGATTTCACCTGCCGTTGGTTTAACTAGTTTTCCTGAGACCCAGTTATATTGGAACGATCCAAGCAGTCCAAATAGCAGTCCAGTGCCTCTGAAGGCAAGCACATTCCCTCCCGAATCAGAAGGTGTTTGGATATACTATTATCCCCTTTCAGATGAACCAAATTTTTTGATCAGATTCAAGGATTCAGTTGACCCATGTTCAGTGACCATAGAGGCCACAGGTCAAAAATACACTTTTACTGGAGGAGTTGGACCTGCTTCAACTGTGGGCGGTGTCAGCGTTGCTGCAAACTCAATAGTATCATACAGTGCAATATGCCAGCATTTAGGCTGCATAGCACCCATCATCCACTACTATGCGCCAGCCACAATGAATACTCTGCCATTATCTGTTCAAAACACCATAAAAACACAATATAATACAGAACTTTATGCCAACGGCAGTTTCATACGAGGCGTAATTCACTGTAACTGCCATGGCAGTACTTATGACGCCTTCAAGGGAGCAGGAATCATTACGCACCCGACCGAAAGACCATTGCCATATGTGAGTTTGAAATATGACGCATTGACCGATGGTCTGTATGCCAAGAAGCTTACAGGTCCCGTGGTGTTTGGGCACCCGTCAGATTTAACAGGCGGACATCCCATATCCAATCTGAGGAAAGCAATGGTGACAAAAATCGCCACAAATTAGGTGTATATATGACTTTGGAAGACCTAAAAAGAAACCTATCAATTAAAAATGTCCTGGGAGAAGACCCGTTAAAAATAGACGAATTGCCGTTGGCAACAGTGCCGGATTACATGAGAAAAAAGGGAGGTTTTTGGTACTGGACGGGAGCACTTATATCAATGGTATTTATTTATCAGGTAATTACGGGCCTGATTCTGCTTTTATACTATAATCCAGCGAACGCATATGCCTGTACCGAATATGTTCTGAGAAATGTTCCTTACGGGGAAATTATACTTACAACTCACCTTTACGGTGCCTATGCAATGGTTGTCCTGGTTTATCTTCATATGTACAGGAACTACTTCAATGGTGCATATAAGAGACCAAGAGAACTTCAATGGATCACCGGAGTAATACTTCTTACACTCACCATAGGGGTTGGGTACTTTGGCTACTCAATGACTGGGGATGTACTTTCTGCCGACGCGACTGATGTGGGAAGAGGAATGGCACTGGCAACTCCCATAATAGGTAAAATAGCAGAAGAAATTATGTTTGGAAATGGAACAAATACTTCCCTTTTCATCAGAATGCTTGGATTTCACATAATCTTAGCAGCACTAATAGGGGCGCTTTTTGGGTTCCATTTTTACCTTGCAGAAGCGAATGGAATGATGCCTTCGCAAAGGGAAGCCAATTACAAGGCTCCTGCAGTAGACAAGGACAAACCAGAGTACAAGAAATGGTATCCTTACAACTTAATGTTCATGATCCAGCTGGCGGCATTTACATTTGGAATTGTCATTTTCTTACCATCTGCAATAGATGCCCTAAGGGCGACACATATGGCTGTTCCAGCACTGTTTGATCCCTATCCACAAGTTTCTCCAACATCTTCACTGGCACCTTATGTGCCCCCGTATCCACCATGGTTTTTGCTTTTTGTCTACAAAGCGCTGGACTTCAAGTTCTTCAATGCTTTTGGGGCAATTTCTCCCTTGGTAGCCTCAGGCGTATTTGGCGGAATACCCCTTATTTACTTCATTCTTGTTCCGTTCCTTGACAGATCGAATAACCTGCATCCCCTATCTAGACCTGTTTTTACAGCCTTTGGAGTACTTGGAATAATATACATGGCAATTCTCTCACTTTGGGGAGTAATGGCACCGGGCATACCTATTAGCAACATAGATGTGATTGCTGTACTAGTACCTCCGTTCATAATAGTAATGGGTTTCTTTTTGGCTTTCGGCAGATTATACAAGAAGGGGGTATTCAAGCCAAATTTAGCAAAATTAACCGGGTCATTCGTCATATTTTTGATCCTCTTATCGCTGGGAATATTCGAATTTGCTCTGCAAATAGGAAACGTAATGCACGGTATCAACATTTCAAATGCTACCAACTTAGGTATATTTGGAGGAGCAACGGTCTTTGCAGCTCTGGGAACCATGAAGTCTGCAAATTATGCTCACTTAAGCATGGAGGAAGGCAACAAGAAAGTGAAGGGACTTTCTGTGAGTCCAAAGTCAGTGAATGTTATAATGTCAATACTTTTCATTATATCTGTAGAGATTCTTTGGCTAATGATTCAGGCAAATCCCACGGATCTTGTCCAGGAGGCCGCCTTTGGAATGGGAATAGGTGCATTGCTATTCATATTCGGGATAGGTGTAAGACTGTACAGGTTGGCATATTACAATGAGTAAAGCACCAAAGGTAGTTGGATTCAAGGAACTGAGCTTCTGGCAGGAAGATGGTATCGGAGTGATAACTGTCCTGACGGATAATGAAGGAAATGTGACTCCAAACTTTTTCCAAGAATTCCTCAAGGTCATATCCATCGCCATTACAGACGACAAAGTCAAGACAGTTGCAATTACAGGTTCAAACGAAAGTTATTTTTTAAACGAATTTAGAAAAAATGATGAACTTGGAGAAATGGAACTTTTGCAGTTATGCTCTACCACACTTAAGTTCCTGGGAACTATGGAGAAACCAATTTTCACCTTAGCAAACGCAAAATGTAAGGATCTTGGTCTCGAACTGGCTCTTCTGTCAGATGTTATCTTGGCGAGCGAGAGTGCTGAATTCTTAATTTCAAATGATTATCTGCCTAAAATGGGGTTAAGTAAAACAATTTCAAGATTTTCAAGTTTTAAATTTGGAAAGGCAGAAGAAGGCAGGAATTGCGACAGAGTATTCGAACAAGAGAAGTTTCTTGATATCTCAAATGACTTTATTCTGTCTAATCTTAATCTGTACATGCCCATGGTAAGACGAAACCGATTGGGTGATTTGGAAAGTCTGATAAATTATGAGCATTCCAGTTATATGAGGAAACGAAATACTTTTCAATAATTGCAAAGCTTCAGGCCGTTATAATCAGTACAGTCAAAAAAACTGCGAAGAGCGACGCTGATAGGTTAACTTCCCCTTTTGTCATTTTTTTCCTGTTTTCAAATAGTGCACCCAGTATGGAATCAAGTTGACATCCCAGAAAGCCGGATACGAGAATTATCAGAACATAATAAATATCTACACCTCCAGAAATTGACAGAATTCCGTAACAGGAAGAAATTATAACTGAACCCAAAATGGATGCTAAGGTTCCAACTCTGGAAATTCCTCCGTTAATGCCCGTTTGACATCGTTTTAAGGTGGTAATCAAATATGTTTTTGTGTCTATTATTCCAATTTCCGATGCAAATGTATCAGAAGTGATAGCCGCGAATGCAGAAGCGAAGGCAACAAAATATGGGAAATTGAATAAATGAATGCCATTCAGTATGGCAACTGTAACTCCTATCGCCCCACCATATACCACATTGGAAATCCTTCTTTCGCCCCTCTCCCCCTCCTGCATCTTTCTTTCCTTTTTCTCCTGGAATTTGTATTTAGTGGCAATCTGGGATGACATAGCAAAAATGATCAGCAAAACTAACCAGTTTAAATTCCCGAAGATTGAAACTATTGCACCAATTATAACAGCCCCAATTCCTCCTTTAAGATCAAATAGATGCAAAAACTGTGATAGCAAAAATAGGGTTAATAGGTAAACAGTTAGTTCTATTAAAAAAACTTCATTTAAGCTGGAAAGCATCTATTCATATTCCTCGTTCAGCTAGCCTTTGTTCCTTTGGTATATCTGCCAGTTCAAGACCATCCATCGAAGGAAGACCTATTGATACATTTCCAATCATCCTGAAGTCTTCAAAGTTCTCTGCAGCCTCTACAATTGCTCTCGCCATTCTAATTGGGTCAGACGACTTAAAAATACCACTACCAACAAATATGCCATCCATTCCCAAATTCATCATGAGTGCGGCATCTGCTGGAGTTGCAACTCCACCTGCAGCAAAATTTACAACTGGTAATCGGCCCATTTTTTTAATTTCTTTCAATATATTCGAAAGTTCAGTTGTAACTTGAGCGAGGGACATGCCACTGAATACATCATCTCCACTGGGTTTTACTTCTTTTTTGTACAGATCCTGAAGCACTTCCTTTTTTAAGTCCTGATACCTTTCTGCAAAATTCTCAGCCAGACTGTTAAGTTCATTGGTCTTCATATTCTTGACCATATTGATTGCCTCATTTACAGTTCTTATATGCCTGACTGCCTCCACGATATTTCCCGTTCCTGCTTCACCTTTTGTTCTGATCATTACAGCTCCTTCAAAAATTCTCCTCACTGCTTCGGGTAAAGTTCTTGCACCGCATACTGCTGGAATTCTCAGTTGTTTTTTATTAAGATGATAGTATGGATCGGCCGGAGTAAGCACTTCACTTTCATCAAGCATATCCACACCAACTGCCTCTAAGGTCAACGCTTCGGTTATGTGACCAATCCTTACTTTTGCCATCACCGGTATTGTGACGGCATCAATGATTTCTCTTATCTTTGCAGGGTCTGTCATCCTTGCAACTCCACCATGTGCCCGTATATCCGCTGGCACCCTTTCAAGGGCCATTACTGCAACGGCCCCGGCAGTTTCTGCGATTCTTGCCTGTTCAGCGTTTGTAACGTCCATAATTACACCGCCCTTGGTCATCTTAGCAAATCCAGTTTTAAGGAGTTCGTCCCCGTATCTTAAATCAGAAATATTTAGAGCCATTTCAGTTCGGTTAAATGATAGGAAGAATGTATAAAAGGTTTATTTAAGTACACACCTTAAAAATATAGCAATGGGGGGTCAAATTTAAATCAGTTTAAAAAAGAGGAACTTCCATGCCATATTTAAAATCTGCGGAAATTGTTAAGCCACTAGATCTTTCAGCAGAAATGTTCATAAATATTGCTCTGTGTTTCACAGGATACCTATCTCCCGCAACACCTGGATGCGCGTAAACTTTATCCAGCTATTAAAATAAAGGAGTAAATAAAATAAATTCCAAATCCTGTTAAGACAAACAGGCTAAACACAGAAACACCATATTTAAGCATTTCACCAAATTTAAGATAAGATTTGTTAATCATGAAGCTTATAAGAACTACATATGCAATTATTCCAGCATAAAAGAAGTAAAAAGTGGTTATTCCATCCGATTCAATCACACTCAATCCAGCCGTTAGCCACCATCCAATTTGCATTGGATTTACAAGTCCGGTAGTCAATCCCTTACTGAAACTGTAGTGTAATTTTTCCTCTTCTACAATGCCTTTTTCATCTTCGTTTATACTCCTAAAAATTTTAATTCCAAGATAGATGAAATAAAACCCACCAAGCAGAAATATGAAAGGTTCAACAAGAGTCAGATTTATACTGGCATTCAACTCGTATACAATTGCAAGCAAGATCAAATCGGCGGTCATAGCCCCCATTCCAACCCAGAAACCGGATTTGACACTAACCAGGGCTCTATTCATTATCATTGTCATAACTGGACCCGGCGGTGCCGCCATAGATACACCTAGAAAAAAACCTGCGATTGCGATTAATATAAAGTTCAATGTCACCCCGAATGAGATTTAAATTAAAAACATCTTCCAATGGATATAACAATTCTTCAGATTGAAATATTTCACCTGAGCTGGATTTTCGCTTCCTTAGGCTTTTGGTCTTTCTCGCTTTAACCTTATTTTTTCCAGCATTAAGATACCAGTTTCATTTTTCTCAGAAGAAATTACCATACTTCTAAATTTGGATTAAGATTTTATCCAATATATTGATATACATACATGGATGCCAAATTGAAAATTAAATGGATTGCCCATGCCTGCTTCGAAATTTCAGGAACTAAGAAGATTATAATTGATCCCTTTATCGAGGGAAATCCAGCAGCTACTATCAAGAAGGAGGAGGTTAAGGCAGACATTGTAGTTGTGACACATGGTCATGGGGATCATGTTGGAGATGCAATATTCATTGCAAAAAATAACTCAGCCCCAATTGTCACTATGGTAGAACTGGCCTGGTTATTGAAGGAAAAGGATAATACACTGGAAGTTCACGACATAAACTTCAGTGGATCAGTAACAATCGGCCCGGTTACAATTACTGCAGTGCCAGCACTTCACTCCTCATCGTTTGAAGGAAAGTTTGCGGGTAACCCTGGAGGTATGATCATAAAAATGGACGGTAAGACAATATATCACGCTGGAGACACTGGGGTATTTTTGGACATGGAGTTAATTGGCGAAATGCACCATCCGGAAATAGCTATGGTTCCAATAGGAGGACATTACACAATGTCACCTGCAGAAGCTTCAAGAGCTATTGAGATGATCAGGCCAAAAATAGCAATTCCAATGCACTACAACACCTTTCCGCTAATCCAGCAGGATCCCCTTAAATTCAAGGATATGGTAGAAAGAAAGGGAATGACAAAGGTCCAGGTCATGATCCCCGGACAAACCGTAGAACTTTAAATTTTATCATCCAACCTAAATTGTTTTGTAGCTTTTACTTCCTTTAATTTTTCCATTTCCTGATCTTCCAGTATAAATCTTTTAATATCTTCTTCCCTGCCTGTGATTCTAATATACCTCGTTCGCCCATACCGTCCAAGGCTTTTGACCGTTGTACTTATCATGCCAAAGTCTTCCAGTTCAGAAATATAATCGCTAACCCTCCTCGTCGACAGTGGGGGGAGACCAATTATTCTACATAAGTTTGCATAAAGGGTTGAAATCTCACCAGTAGTAGCAGAATTCGGGTGTCTCTCCCCGCTTACTATTACGGACATCAAAACGATCTTAGCATGTGTGGGTAGCGTTTTGGTAGTCTCCCGAATCACGTCTATTTCCATAGTGTCTCTTGCTTTGTAAACATGTTCTTTTGTAATTAGCTGACTATTCTCTCGTATTGCCATTTCAATTGCTATCCTCATGAGATCTATTGCTTTTCTTGCATCTCCATGTTCTCTTGCGCCAAGGGCTGCACATAAACCTATTGCACCATCTTCATATGAGTCCGTTGGCAGCACCTGTCTCACCCTAGGGTTTAAGATATCCCTCAGTTCTTCTGCATTGTAAGGTTGAAACATTACAGATTCCTTGCTCATCCTGCTTTTAACTCTGGGGTCAAGCTTATCATAGAATGAACTATCGTTTGTTATTCCGATAACAGTGCCTCCAACACCAGAATCCTCATCAATCAGTTTTAGGATAACATAGAGGGAATCTCCTCCATTTTTTTCAACAAGCTTGTCGATTTCGTCAAGAACTAAAATAACTGAGCTCTTTTTTTCTTTAAGTTTGTTAAGAACTTCCTCATATATTCTATCCAGAGTCCATCCGGATGGCGGAATATTATCTGCGCCTGGTACATATCTTGCAATATTAATTAATATCGAATATGGTGAATCATAGGTTTGGCAGTTAATATAGCAGGTAATGACACGCTCCCCAACCTTTTCTTTCAGCATATCAGTGATGTATTTTGTTACAGAAGTTTTCCCAGTTCCAGTTTTTCCATAGACCAATATATTATTTATAGAAAAGCCTCTAATAAGGCCACTCAGTGATCCTACGATAGATTCTATCTGCTTTTCCCTGTGAGGAAAACTCTCTGGTTGATGCTTAGGAGATAGTATAGAAAGATCGCCTAGAAGGGCAATTGCCCGTGTTTCGTATTTGTCAAAAGGGTTCATTTAAGCACCGTAAACGATCCTAATTGACCTATGGATAAAAGTGTTTTTTCATTACGATTTGATAACATATTTGATCCAAACTTGTTTAATCATCTATGTGGAGTCATCTTTAGATTCAATATCTTACATATTGCTCCCACAAGATACATAGAACCTGAGACAAGAACAAAGTCGGATCGAGAAATAGCATTATTGTAAGCTTCTATAGGATCTTTTATCACTTCAACACTTTTAAAAATCTTTCTTGCAAATGGCTCGAGCACTTCCGGATCCGTTTTTCTTTCCTCCTCTTCGGGTGTTGTAAGGATAATCGAATCGGAGCATGATGCCATATTATGAAGATAGCCATAGTGATCCTTATCTAATAACATCCCAACAACAAGCAGCGGCTTCTTCTCATAAAGCCTTTTAATTGTTCTGGCAAGAGCTTCTGCAGCAGCAGGGTTATGGCTTGAATCCAGAATCACAAGTGGCTTTCTCTTGACAACTTCTATTCTTCCTGGCCATCTGGAATTTGCGATACCTCTTTCAATTTCCTTTCTCTTGACGTTTTCGTTCAAAATTTCCAGTGCTGTTATTGCCGTTCTAGCATTTTCAACCTGAAATTCTCCTATTAATGGAATCTCGAGCTTGTATTCCTCAGTAGGTGTGTGTAGCCAAACCTTAGATCCAGTTTCTTCAATTTTTAAACCCTCTATTTTAGTGTATTTGCTAGACTCATATAGTTTGCTATTTCGTCTCTCAGCTATCCTTTTCAATTCTCTAAGCGGCTCATCCTTTGTTTCCCCGATTACAACTGGAACATTGTGTTTAATTATTCCACCCTTTTCCCACGCAATTTGCTGAAGAGTTGTTCCCAATCTATCAGTATGCTCATAATTGATCCTTGTGATTATAGAAACTGCTGGAGTTATAATATTCGTGGCATCCAATCTTCCTCCCAACCCAACCTCGATAGCAGAATACTTTGCATTCATTTCACTATAGTACTGAAATGCCATTTCAGTTGTCACCTCAAAAAAGGTTGGATTTCTTTTAATTTTTATCCTGTTTTTAATGTAGTCCCTGAATAGGTCCAGATATTTTTCTATGGATTCAGGCTCAATTTGATGATCCTGAAGATAAATTCTTTCAGCGAAATTGATCAAATGAGGACTTGTGTAAAGACCAGTTTTCTCTCTCAATCTGAGAACATTGAATACCATATTTGATACAGAGCCCTTTCCGTTTGATCCTGTCACATGTATGGATTCAAAATTCTTATGTGGGTGTTTAAATTCTCTGTCAAATTCCAGCATTGCTGATAAATCGTACTTAATTCCCTCTCTTTTAAGGTCATAAATAAACTGAAGGTTCTGGTCTCTCAAGCGATTGGTAAGGGCATGGTTGTATTTATAAGATTGTTAGGAGTTTAAGGGAAGCAGTAAGACTCCTATGTCTTGACATAGAGATACATTCAGTTCTCCAGAATGGAAAAAACCTTCAATATCATAAGGAAATGAATAATCTACCCAATCTGATAAGAAGGCGCATTCCCGAAGAGATTTATGCCAAGAATTGCTATTCATAAAAGGTTACATTGGGTTCATACGCATTTCCTGAGTGAGTAGAAGGGATGAAGGCGTTAAGCACTCTGACTTTAACAGGGAAAGCTGGCCCGCCAATTGTTGTGACTCAATGAATCTATGCCCACTGGCTTAATGGAAGCCAACTGCAAATCCATATCCTTTATAATGGGACAGTTGACACGAAAAAATATAAGGTATGTCAAATTGACGGATCAATGCCTACAAAGCACGTCTACTTTGATGATCCATATAGAACAGAATTCGAAAGTAAGGTAATTTTTAATGAATTTACGGACCTAATTGTTGATGGGAGCGTTCTCTACCCCACTTCTTTTGGACAACCTAATGATAAGGGAAAAATAGTTATAGATGACAAGGAGTTCGAAATCATAGATGTTTGGGATGATGGCGATGGAATTCACCTGATTTCACATGATACATATCCCATCGATTCAAGGGGTAAGGTAGTAAAGCAAACAGTTGACTGGAATATCAGACTAAACCATATGAAATTCAGGACGGCGTTGAGAATACTTGCAGGGTTAGCATATAAGAATTATGGTGCAACTCACAGGATTAATCAGACATACGAAGACTATGCATGGATTGATCTGGAAATAAAGGAAATTTCAGAAGAAATTGTAAGGAAATTAGAGGAGGAGACAAACAATATTATTTCAAACAAAGTGGATTTAACACGAGAGAGAATGCCAAGAGAAGATTTCCTAAATGATGAAGATTTAGTGAGGCAAAATAAGGGAAAGGTACCAGAAGTCCCTGAACTCTGGATTGTTAAAATACCAGAATTACCTGATCAGTTAGAAATGGGCACTGTTCTAAAAAATACAGCAGAAATGGGCAAGATTAAGCTCAAGACAAATCTGGTGAAGGGAAAGGTTGGAACAAGGGTAAATTTAACTCTAGAATAAGTTAAAAATGGCAAAAATTGAATAGTTTTATTATTCATTTTTCAATATACGAGTGTGAGTTGGCAGAAATGGATCAGCCTGATTGAATTCATCATAGCTCTAGTGACTGGTGTTCTGACAGCTGTTTTTTCAATACTAATCTATATACAATACCAGTCAGCACTTTCTGGTCGTTTCACAAAATTCGGGATCACTCAATTACTTTATTTTGTGGTCAATTCCCGGACTACATTCCTATTATCGTTTGTACCATTCATTATCTTAGCAATTTTATTTACAACGTTTTATGTTAGTGATTTTTCAAAAGTCAATCACTTGCGGGAAAGAAACAAGAGAATCCCGATTTCCATAGCTTTCCTGGCAGTGTTTCTGGTCTTGAGTATATTTGCTTCGTTCTATCCCCTTCCTGCAAATTTCAACGCCAAGGTTGGAATATATGCAATGGCAGCAAGCTTTGAACAGGTGACTGTGGTAACCTCTGCTTTATTATTCATTTTAGCGATGGTGTTTACTCCACTTTGGAACGGTGGTGAAAAGAAATCTTACATGGAGTCTTTTTTACACGGAAAATTGGGTCTTTCTCTTAACTCCTATTCTGCTTCAGTCGTACCTGCCGCAATCTTCGCTGCAATACTTTATATTTTCACGAACTCAGGGATTATAGAAGCCATAGAATTCTTTATTATTTTCATCATATTCGTTCTATTTACCCAGAGATATGGAATAGGTTCAGCAATTTTTCTCGTGATAATTACAATCGGCTCCAATGTCATAGCAACCGATTTCGTATCTTTTACAGGAACATTTTATTCTGTTTTAATTATCATTTTTGCATTTATCGGGCTAATCTCAAGCCTTACAGTGAATGTGAGCCTACAAAAAAAGGGAGAACACTCAGCTATTAACGGAAAAGACAGTCAACAAAGCGGAAGCGTTTCGAACTTGGGCAATCATCAGGAAGGAAAAACGGATAACAACCAGCAGCTCAGAGACTCCAGGGAAATTGCGGATCAATTGTTCATAAGGGGAATTTGTCCCAACTGTGATTCAGTGGAATTTTATGTCAAATCAAGCTATCTGGAATGCAAGAAGTGCAAGAGCAACTGGACAGGCACAGAAACAGGTTTTCAGTCATTTAAAGTCGGAAGGAACAAAAAGTTCGGGTTTTGAAAAAGACTTATTTAATGAATAAAGTGAAAAAAATAAGGACGGTACGAAAAGCACCAGAGTGGTTTCAAACGAAACTGCTAAAGAAAGAAACCCTCCAATTAGAGTACCAGTTATGTACCCAATTGAAAAGAGTGTCTCATAATAGAACACCCCTATTCTTGGACTGTCTGTTCTATTTATATAACCCAGAACCTTGGAAAACCCAAGACTTGCACCAAAACCACCCAAGGAGAGGGATACTGAAAGGGTAAGCATATTAATTCCTAATAAAAGTAATAGGGGGGACGCTGCCATAAGGGATGAATAAAAGGAAAATAACTGCTGATTTTTAATCGTTATAACATTTCCAAGCAGGGATCCCAGGGAAAAAAATATGGAGAAAATTCCTGAATAAACTCCTATACTAAAATAGGAATAGTCTTGAACCCTGATAAACGGAACAAGTACAAACGTTACAAATCCCAAATCTATTCCGGAAAAAGTCATAGGTAAAATAAGGGAAGGAGTTAGGCGATTGACTCTTTTTACAATTCTCTCCCTGGTGTCTATTGGTTGTATCACCAACCCAAGTAACGAAACAACAAGGACGAGAATATAAATTCCTCTGAATCCGGTCACCTCAATAACGTAGCCAGCAATTATTGGAAAGATACCAGATGGAATTCCCCACGCAGCAGAATATTTCTCTGCAAGACCCTCTACACCTAGTAGCCCCGTCTCAATTTCGGTTGAAATCCACCACATACTTTGGAATATGCTGGTGATTCCAATAATCAATATATAGAGATCCGAGTTTTCATATCCCAGCAAAAGAATTACTGTAGCAGAAGCAATTACCAAATATGGAATCTTCAGTGCGAAATTAAGGTGCTTTTTCTTTGAATTTATGAAAAGAAATGAAAATATGATGAACGGAAAGGATGTTAGTGTTCCTATGGATCCAATTTCGAAATAGTTGAATTTTAATGATACTAAAACTAGGGGAAATGTGAAACTGAGCCAAAACCATGCCATGGAAAACAAGACTGCAGAGAGAGCCAGAATCCTGACGCTTTCTACGCTGTATTTTTTCCACATCATCTCACCTCATAATCTTCAATTTATAATATGTTGTCATCCTATAGTAAAATACCAGGTCTTTTAATCTAATAGTTATTCAATCAATTTTTATATGTATTTGTATTCTCAGGTGGATAGTAATGGTAACAAAACCAGCTAGAATGTACACAAAGATTTCAGGTCCAGCTTACACGCGAAGAGAGTTCATGGGCGGAGTTCCATACCCAAAGATAACTACATTCACACATGGAAATCAAAAGAAAGACTTTCAAGTAGAATTCCAGATGATAGCAGAAGAAAGCTGCCAGATAAGGCATAGCGCACTGGAGGCGGCAAGGATTTCAATCAATAGAAAGGTTAGTGAATCACTTGGACTGGATAATTATTACTTCCAGATTAGGCCATATCCTCATCAGGTAATAAGGGAGCACAAAATGGCAACAGGCGCAGGGGCTGATAGAATTTCAAGTGGAATGAGAGGAGCCTTTGGAAAGCCAGTTGGCACTGCAGCCAGAGTGAGGGCCAAAGATATAATCATGGTAGCAAGAACCAATCCAGAAGGAGCTAAACAAATGAAAGAAGCACTTCACAAAGCATCAATTAAACTCCCAACTCCTTGCAGGATTGAGATCACAAAGGGAAAAGACATCGCAGGAAAAATAGGAATTTAATTCATTTATCATAATAAATTCTCCAATCACTCAAATTACAATTTCTGCTTGGAAATAGCCATCCTAGGAGTTATTCAGTCTTTTAAGAATTCCTACATTATCCAGACAAATTTATTATCAATTACAATATTTTGAATCAATGAAGATTTGTCCAAATTGCTCAGCCGCCAGTCCTGATGCAGACGAATACTGTCAACAGTGCGGATACCAGTTCAATGCATCAATGAACTATTCAGCTACTGCATCTCAAGATGCAAATACTGGAAGGATGAAATATTGCAGGAATTGCAATCAGCAAACTGAATTTCAAAATACTGTATGTCCAATTTGTGGAAGTTCAATCTTTTCACCCACACCCGCACTCAACGAAAGGCCAACTGGAGTCTTGATACTCGCAATTTTAGGAATGATGGGAGGAATTTTGGACATTATTGCTGGGATTTTACTCGGGATTATTTTCCCATTGTTCACGATAGTTTTTGCAGTAATAGGATTGCTATTCCTCTTTGGCTCCGCTGCACTGCTGACAGGAAAAAACTGGGCAAGAATAGTAGTTCTGGTTTTTTCAGTCCTTTCGCTCTTTGAAATACCAATTGGAACCATTCTCGGTATAATATTTATATACTATCTCACAAGACCACACGTTTACAACTATTTCCATCAAGGAACACAGCGTCTTTAAAATTTAATACTTGATTCCTTACTTCCAATAAAGTCTTGAATTAGTTTTGCTGCCAGCATTGCTGTGTTTCCATTATCAAAGTCAGGAGTAAATTCCAGAACATCGAAACCGGTAATTTTAGGAGCCAATTTTCTGATCAGAAATCGAACATCGCTGTCATTAAGCCCGTATGGTTCAGGTGTTCCAACTCCTGGTGCGAGGGAGGGGTCAATTCCATCCATATCTATTGAAAAATAGATCGTATCTAGAAGTTTTGGAGTAATTTGCTCAAGGCATTTGTCTATCCCGGAGGTTTTAACAGTTTCAGATCTTATAAAGGAAACCTTTTTGTAATCAGGATCCTCAAATTCCTCTTTTGAAGTAGATCTTGTACCGAAGGAAAATATTCGGTTTTCACCAAGAACATCCAAAGACCTATGTGTTACACAGGCGTGATTGTGGATATTTCCCATGTAACTTCTTCTAAAATCGGAGTGAGCATCTATTATGATCATGCTTGATTTCTTAAAATTTCTGATGGCACCTCCCGTTATCGAGTGCTCTCCTCCAATCATAACCGGTATTTTTTGATCTTTAACTATTATTGATGTTACCTGCTCCACGAGATCAACAGTTTCTGAAGCATCTTCGTTAACGAATATATCTCCAATATCACAAATGTGCAGTTCTGAGAAATCTAGTCCATATGAAACATCGAAGGATTCAAGGTTATCATAAGCTCTTCTTACTTCCGTTGGTCCCCTTGATGATCCCCTTCTAAATGATGAAGTGTAGTCAAAGGGAACACCGAAAATCACATACTTTGCTTCTTCATATTCGAAATTTGCGTCTGCAATTTTTTTAAGCGATGCTAAGGCACTTAATTCTGCAGCATGATCCTTCTGGTGCCCATTGCTTCCCAATAGGATACCTCCGTACTAGGCTTAACCTTATCAACTTGGTCGGGTTCTAATGGTAGGACAAAGGTTTCATAGGTTTCAGTATCCATCAACTGGGCCTCATTGTTTGCAACACTGAGAACCTGTGCGCTTTTTTTCTCAATGATTGGAACTTTTACTTTATGTTTAACTGGGAATACTACACTCTTTTTCTGGTTATCGAATATACCAATGGCAACAATTCTTGCCTTTGCCTCACCGTGCTTTCCGGGCTTGGATAAGTTAATTTCCATAATCTTGCACGGTGCATCTTCCACCATCATGTACCTACCAACTTTCAATTCTCGAACTTCCGCTTCCTGCCAACTCATTACATTCACACTCACTTAAATGGTATCTTAGATTGGAACAGATTCCAGAGGAACCGTTACCTGATATATAATGTAACTATATAATAAATACCTGTGGAATGGGGTGCCATGATCAAAATTGGGATAAATAAAGTAATGTTAATCTTACTTCTAGCGGTTTTCATTCCATTCATAATCATTCCAGTAGCATTCATTTATGAAACCGATCTTTCGATTTATTTTATTCCCCAAACAGAATTTTACAATTTTTATCTATTTAGTTTTATTTATTCCATATTTGCCATAGTCTTATCATTTCTTCTGTTTAAAATTCATAATAAGGAAATTCTGCCAACCTGGCTGGAAGTTCTTAAATTTGGTTTTGGTCTATTGTGGATTATTGACGGAGTTTTACAATTCCAGCCCCAAATGCCCTACGGTTTCTTGAATGAAGTAATCCTTCCAACAATAACTTCCATTTCAAACGGAGGGATTGAGAGTTTTCTCATGTTAGGATACAATTTATGGAAGATAAATCCAATTCAATTTGATGCAATAAGTGGTGCTTTGCAGATCTTCCTGGGTGTATCATTTTTGATAAACAGTAATGGGAAAGCCCTCAGATTCACTGCAGCACTGGCTATAGTCTGGAGCCTGGTTATTTGGATTTTCGGAGAGGGTTTTGGGGGGATACCCGATCAGGGGGTCTCTCTTTTAGTAGGTTTTCCAGGTTCTGCATCTATTTACATTATTGGAGCGTTACCCTTTTTCTTTGTTAAATACGGAAATAGAACAAACTACAAAGTCCTTTTAAAATACTCAATTGGGTCCATTTTTGCTATTGGTGCTGTTCTTCAATTGATACCTGGGAATACATACTGGACAACCGGCCAACTTGCCTTTGACATATATATGAACATTTTCAATCAGGGTGAAAACCCATTATTGGCAAGGATGCTGTCGATTTCGTCCAATCTTTTGCTTTATAACGAGGCAATTCTTAATGTCTTTTTCTCTCTATTATTCGCAACATCTTCCCTCACAATCCTTTACGGAATTAGAAAATTATATTTTCTTCCAGCTATTTTAACGGGTTTTTTCTGGGTATTTTTTCAGGATATGGGGATTTATATTTCACCCGCTACTGACCTAAACACAGGTTTTCCACTCCTGTTAATTTTGCTTGTTTTCTATATCTTGGTTTTTTACGAGAAATGGGGAGCGTCCGATAGCAAAAGGACAGTTTCAGAATTAAGCTAATCATCCTAAAATTAAATATACTGTTGCTATACCCAATAAAGGGTTTGTGGGGTAGCCTGGTATCCTTCCAGCTTCGGGAGTTGGAAACCCCGGTTCAAATCCGGGCAGACCCATGATTCTAGCGATTCTATTTTCAAAGATTTTAGGGAATCAAATGTTATAAAGTATTTAGCTTACAAACCGTATATGGGATTGTAAGTGAAATGGAATACAAACCAATGATGACAAAAGAGGAGATTGATTTACGAGTGAAATGGCACAATGATCTGTATATCAAGATGGAAGACCAGAAGAAGATAAGGAGGCAGTATCTTGGACGTAATTTCATTATCCCAAAAGAAGTCACTCCACCTGCCTGGATGTCAAAGCTACTGGGAAAGTCCATTCTGGACGACGTCAGAAAAAGTGACAAGGTGCTAGATATGGGGACTGGATGTGGAGTAAACGCAATATTAGCAGCTTCTAAGTCCACAAACATTCTTGCCGTAGATCTAAATCCTTTTTCTGTGAAGACTGGTGAGAACAATGCCAAAAGGAATGGTGTCGCTGACAGGATCAAATTTGTCCAAAGTGATCTCTTTAAAAATGTGAATGGGAAATTTGATCTGATCATTTTTGATCCTCCATTCAGGTGGTTTGCTCCTAGGGATCTGCGTGAAATGGCGACCACAGATGAAAATTTTAAAACAATGAGGATGTTCTTTGAACAGGTCGAAAATTATCTGAGAGATAAGGGGAGAATCCTAACAATCTACGGCGATTCAGGTGATTTAAATTATTTTTTAACACTCGTGGAAGAGTATCGGTTTAACAAGGAACTCCTTCGTAGCCAAGCCATGGCGAAGAATGGGAGACTTTGGGGATATTATGCCTGGAAACTGACTCCGGCCAAGTCTTAAAATCCTGGCCGAAAATATCAGAACTAGCTATAAAGAGTACGAAAAGATTTATCTAAATATTTTCAAAGATATTCTTTTCGATTTTCTTAAAAAGGATGCCCCGGAAATCTGAGGAGAATATCCAACATATAGATCTAAACTAGCCCAACGAATTTAATTTTTGTCGTATTTTTAATTCTTTTTTCTGCTTCGTGCTTTAAAAGATCAGTTAAGACCGCAATTTGATGATTATAAACTCTAAAGAGATATACACTCGGAATTTTGTTTCAGAATACAATTTTGATCAGAGGGGAATATCTGACAGGTTTTTGTAAAGTCCAAGATCGATGACTTCACTTAAGTGATTGGAGTGTTTGTTACGTGCTTGGAGACTCCAGTGCTTTTGTAAGCCCAGCAGAAATCTATTTTGTGCCCTTTTTTCCACTATGTAAAAATTGTTTAAACCCTTCTCGTCACACCTATATCCAGAAAAAATTACCCCGCAGTACTCCTGAATGATGCTTCTGTGAAAATCGGAAAAAAACCTTGATCTGACGTTCATTTCTACGATATTTTTTTCCTCATCCAGAAATTCAGCTTTGGCATTTCCTTTGATCTCTTTTGATCCAGTTCTCCAGATCAGTTGATCTGTCTCGTCATCAACAAATTGCTTTAATATAAAGTCTCCAGTGTTTTGAAATATTCCTTCGTTTTCAGTTTTCGCTTCGTTTTCTTTGAATAACCACCTAGTTCTGATAAGGGTCAGGTCGCTAAGGCTGTTCATGGACGCATAGAGATTTAGCAGGAAAGGTACTTGGTTATCATCAGTTCCCACATATATAATTTCTTTCTTGTAGGGTGAATCTGCGTTAGAATAATCAAGAATTTTATCGGTAACATCATTTTCCCTACTTTCGTCGAATTCAACGCTTATATACACATCTCCTTTGCTTTGAAGTGTAATAGGAGATATCCTGCATCCACTTATGCTGTTGATTTTATTATAGAACTCCCCTTGAGATTTTGGAATCTCCATTTTAATGATGTTAGGTCTTATTGATGGTTGATATACTAATTCACTTTTCATGCTTGACTCTTGGAGTTTTATTTTCTCACTCTCTGTCATTATCTGTTCCATACGTCTATAGAAAAACCATTCGCCCTTTTCCCTGCTTAGGGTATGGAAATTATCTTTTTCTCCAGCTCGCATATCTCCCAATGCAAGGAACTTAGGTTGAACTTCTATTAGTTTCAATATGGCACATCGTGTCAAGATCATATTAATGCTCCATTTTGACAAATTGGTTGTGAGTGGTCTAAAAATCCTAATAACGTAAATCTTGAAAGCAATTTTTTGATTTCAAACCATACCATTCTGAATAAAGTGGAAACAACAAGAAGTTTATGTAATGGAATGAAAATAAAAATCCTCATAAACAAATAATATGATCTTAGGTATATAATATTTGCCCAACATATTAGGGATTATATAAGAAAATTCCCGGTATATAAGTTAATAATACACATAATCTGAAAACAAATTGATTCATATGAAGAATATTATGAAGCGCCATTTTATTTCAATCCATACTTGGTCCTCAATCTTTAATCTCACGTGATATGGATTGTGGCGCTGGATCTACTTATCGTTTTCTAAAGACCTGATTCAAAAAAATACGGGGGCCAAACTGAAGCGTTTCCTTAAATCAAAAATGACAGGCTGCATAATTTAAAATAGTATTTCCAATTACTAATTTGTGCGGTGGTCCGAAGTAGATAGCAAAGTATCAACTAGGTGCATAATCTCGTTCAATGATGATTCACCTATTTTTCAATACACGTCTTTACACGATATTTCTACTATAGTCATAATCCAAAAAATAAACGGTTTTTCAACACTAACCTTTTTAATAAAAAAACCAAAAACAATTGACAACAATACCAGATTCTTCCTGAAAAAGTTTAACGCAGAAGACAGAGGGGATTTTTGGTACATTAAAACTCCAATGGGGTCTTCGGAGGGATTTAAGGCTATAGAAGAGTTGAGCAATACGCCTTCTGTGATAATGGGATTTACCTATTTAAACCACGGAAGGCTAACTGTAGATTTTAGACTGCATCCATCTAAAGTCGATGAAGTATCTGATATTTTAATGGAACATATTAGTAAAGACGATAAAATTATACTGGAGTCTTTAACCAGCAATTCAGGTGAAATATCATTCTTAACAGAACTGAACACGGTTGCCCCTCTTTCTTTCATTAAATTTTCAATTCCTGCTACAGGAAATGACCCTATAGAAAAGTATCTCTCCTGCGGTGATTATATTGCAGAAATTGAAAAGAAAGCCGGTCAGAATTATCATGCGCTCATTTATACGAATTCTCCTCTAGAGAAAATTGACGGTCTTACCGTCATTTCAGACAAAGAATATATATACGAAGCTCAGGGAGGAAACCCTATACTTCAAGAAATCAGGAGAATAGCCAACGAAAATGTAATATTTCGTGCATCTCATTTTTTAAGAATCAAGAATAATGAACTTATAGTATCAGTTTTTGTTCCTTCATACCAGGTGCAGAAATTTCTTCAGATATTTTCAAACAAGCGTCGTGTAGGAGAATTGTTTCCTGTAACAATACATGATACCCGACCATTTAATCTAACTTTGTTTGAAAATATTTAATTAAGAACTGCCTAATTTTAAAGAGCAATATGAAACACATAACTCTCTATGGCGATCAACTTTTTTAGAACAGCAGCCATAATTCCCAAGTATGGCCGCAAAGATTCAACTGTCAAATTCTTCTATATTCCTTCTTAACTCGCTTATTATGTTTACTGTAGTCTCCATGGATTCCTGATCCATGTGCATTAGGCATTTTTCTATGTATGCGTGATGCACTTCCCGAGCTTTCTCAAACAATTTCAATCCAGACTCAGTTATGCTTAACTCTATCACCCTTCTGTCATTTGGAATTCTCCCTCTCCTGACAAGGTCCTTATTTTCCATAGAATCTATCAGACCTGTTATCCATCCCTGAGTGACTTTTATTAGGCTGGCCATTTGAACCATTGGCATTTTTCCCTGTTCCTTAAGATGTCTCAGGATTGAGTATTCAGTGCTGCTTAAACCCAATTCTTCAAGGTTCCTGTCCACCCCTTTTTTCCAGAGTTTCCAAGTATCAAGAAATGCCCTCCAAATTTGTATAGGTTCAATTTTATCTGTCACTTAGCACACCTCTTAAACTTTACCGATAATTAGATATATAACTTCATTCTTATTATTATCTTCCATTTTGTTTTATTCATAATGCAATATTCCAATCCATTTTCCAACCATTTAAGCATCTCAGAACGGATTATTTTCCGTTTAACATTGCAATTGGGAAATCCCACACCATTCAGGGGTGGGAGGATGTCACTGATCGAGCTTGAAAGTTATAATTTTCTCAACGCCTTTTTGTCGATTTTTCCGGTACCTGTTTTTGGGAAAGTCTCGATTGCTATAAACTCATCCGGGATCCAGAATTTTTGTATCTTTCCTGTTTTAACATATTCCATTAGGTGTGATTTCAATTTATCCTTATCTATCTCCTTTAACCCAGATATAAAGGCTATAGGTCGTTCATCCCAAACATCGTCTGGTCTGCCTATGACTGCAACTTCACCCACTCCCTTAAAGGTGCTAATGCAGTCTTCAAGTATAATTGTTGGAATGAATTCTCCACCTGATTTAACTGCGTCCTTTTCCCGATCTACAATAGACACGTATCCAAATTTATCCACAGTAGCCAAATCTCCCGTATGAAGCCAGCCATTGCTCCACAACTTTTCCGTATTGATCTGATCCTTTAGATACCCCTCAGTTAACCATGGTGCTCTTACTATCACCTCACCTATTTCGGTTGAATCCCATCTAACTTCTTTGTATTTTAAATCCATGACCCTCAAATCCACCAGTGGAAGTGGAATTCCCGCCTTAATCGAAGTATTTCCCTTAACATCATCGCTCTGGGAAATTATCGAGTGATTGTATTTTGAAAGTGATATAACTGGTGCAGTTTCTGACATTCCATATCCTGCAGCAATCTGTATATTCAATTGCTTAGCTTTTTCATACAACCCTCTAGAAACCGCACTCCCTCCTAATAAAACCTTTAGGCCAAGACCTTTAAGTGTATCCTCATTATTCGGGTTTGATATTAGCATGTACAGAATGGAAGGAACCATGAAGCTTACATTTACGTGTTCTTTTTGCATTAAACCCGGAAGTTTATTGAAATCATATCTCCCTGGAACTACATATTTCATACCTTTCATAATAAATGTATACGGATTTCCCCAACTATGCACATGAAACATTGGCACTAGAGGCATTGCCACATCTGTCTGTCTTATGGCAACTGGATCATCAGCAAATAGTGTAGCAACTGCGAGTGAATGCAATACAAGTTTTCTATGGCTGAATGTAACACCCTTTGGCATACCGGTTGTTCCAGAGGTATGGAAGACAGTTGCCCTGTCATCTTCCTTTAACTCCGGAAGCTTGGTTGAATCGTTTCCACTGATAGAGTTGAAGGCTATTGCTTCCGGTAATTCTCCCACCAACTTAGGATCCTCTGAATTTACAATCCATTTTTTTACGAAGTCAAACATCCCCACAGACTTCTTTAAGATCTGTACAAATTCTTCACCCACAATTACAAATCGATCCTCAGCCTGTTGCATTGTGTATAAAATAAGATCTGGTGGGTACCTGATATTGACCGTGTGAATGACCCCTCCAGCCATAGGTATTGCATAATAGCATTCCAGATATTGGAGTGTATCCCAGTCAAGAACTGCGACAGTTTCCCCTTTTTTTAGCCCCAATTCGATGAGTCCCTTAGCAATCTTTTCAACTCTATTGCTGAACTCTCTATATGTTATGTGGCTGTTCCCCTGGTCGGATATAATCTGATCAGGATTATTTCTTGTAGCGGTCTTTAAAATTTTGTCCACTGTCAATTCAAATCTACTTTCATCCATAGATAAAAATAGCGATATCAGTACAAATAGTTTGCCATGGGATATTTAGTGTATAAAAATGATTTTTCAGATACAGTGAATAACAATATGCGCATGACTGAAGATGTCAGAAGGAACGTTGAATTTTGTCGCCTTTGGTGCAAGTTTAAGAAAAGATTCGTACAACAGAAAACTGCTTCTTGAATGCAAAAGAATCTTGGAAGGAAAAGCTTCAGTTGAGCTACTTGAATTGGGAAATTTTCCCCTTTATAGCGAGGAATTGGACTCCAATATTCCAGAAGTTGTAAGTGAATTCAAGGAAAAAGTAAGAAACAGCGATGGCTTTATAATATCAAGCCCTGAATACGATTTCACCATTCCTGGTTATTTAAAAAATGCACTGGATTTTGCTTCAAGACCACCAGGATCAAATCCTTTCGCAAAAAAGATAGGAGTAATAATGAGTGCATCAATGAGCATGCTTGGCGGTGCAAGGGTTCAATATCACTTACGGCAGGTAATGGGATATCTGGACAGCAGAGTAATAAACAAACCTGAGGTATTCATCTCTTTTGCAAATCAAAAGTTTGATCAGAATGGACATCTTAATGATCCGATGGCTCTTCAATTCCTCACAACCCTCCTGGATAACCTTATGAAAGATGTACTGGAGGATCTGGAGTTAAGGGAGTTTATCAAAAGAAAGCAGGAAAGTCAGAACTAAAAGATTTCCACTTTGTCATAAGCATTTTCATAGAAGGCTATGTACTCCTTTATCGGCAGGAAATCAATTGGGGGTTTAATATATCTCCAAACTGAATTTTCTGTCTTTTCCCTATCTATGTTGAGATGATAATAATATGCTGTTCCCTTGCATTTACACGTATATTTTTATCAGACTCTTGAAAAAACTCAAGTTTAGCATCTCTTATTGGAAAATAGATAATCTCCGTATCTCCGATTCCTTTAGTGCTACTGCATCCTGTGTTTCAGCAATCACTTTCCCCCTTAGAAACTACCTTGGCGGTCTTATTTAATTTCTCCACCTTAATGGGATGCTGCTGGGTCTTAAATTCAATCACCAGGTTTTCCACATTTGAATATTGAAATATATTCATCAAATGTTTTTATAATTATTTCATAGGAAAGAAATTGTTAATGCCCCCATTATGGAGAGAATTATTCCAGAGAATTTGAGGTATGTCATCTTATCTTTAAAAATATAAAAACCTACAATAGCAACAGTTGCCGGAATCATTGCTACAATTGATCCGGAAAGGACAAAAAAGCCAGATTGGATCGAATATGCATAAAACACGTTTCCTGTACCATCTAAAAGTCCAGCTATAATTGTGACAATAATTGACAATCTACCGCTGCTAACTTTAACCAATTGAGCAAATCTCAGTTCCATGAAAATCAAGATTAAGGTTGTTCCAAGTATTCTTGCCAAAAAAAGAGGCATAGCACTAATATGATAATCCATGACGGATTCAGAAAGGGGAATATAATAAACTCCCCAGCTGATATTTGCAAGTGCAGCTATCATGAAAAATTTTTTCTTTATAGGCGTTCCCCTAATGCTCACCAGAATCGCTCCCATAATTATCATCCCTATTCCCATGAACTCCAGATAGTTTCCAGCTTCTCCAAGTAGAAAAATTCCAATAAATATTACGATAACCTGCTGAAGATTTAATGTCACTCCAACACTAGAGAGGGATTCTTTCCCCATTCCCATGTAGAACAAAATGTATCCGGTAGCAAGGAAAAATCCAGAAAATAACCCGTTAATGAGAAGTATCCATGAAATATTGAAATCTCCAGACAAAAACAGGAAAAGAAATATTGGTATTAAACCTAGGGAGATCAGGGTCAGTGATACAAGCCCTGATTCCATTCCCATTAATGATTTTTTAACTAATGAGTTTGAAGCCGTCCAGAGTAGAAGAACTGTTAGTGATATAATTATTGGAAGTCCCTCCATACCTTTATTCCCCGGCTTTATCCCATATTGTCAGGTATGATATATACTGTTTCAATCTATTCTTATAAGCGCAAGAATAAAATTCCGTGTTGTTACATTTAAAATGGAATTCCTAAGACTGAATTATCAAAAGTCATATATAAGCAAGAAGATAACACTATCTGCATTTCTTGGACGGTTCCTCCTTAACTTTCGCTACAGTAACCACTTTAAGGTTAAATTCTGAAACATTAAGATATGAAAATTTGAAGAACTAAAATGAAAAGAGATTATCAACCTAAGGAAAAGTTCTGAAATATGTTTTCAGAAGCAATTTTATCCTGGAGTTCGTTAAGAGATTGATATAAAAAATAGCTTGAAATTTCACACTCATTTAAGGGAGAAGTTCATCATCCTGCATAACTTGAAGTTTGGACGTATTGTTTGGTTCAGGTTTGGAACCATATTCATTTACGAGCTTAATTAATGCAGGAAGGAAAATAACAGAGGTAATTGAAATTGCAATCCCAGAGTAGACGAAAATCAGTGGAAAGTATACCTTAGAAGATAGTGCTGTCCAGAACAGCGCCATAACCGGGGAACTACCTATAGCTAGGAAGTTTGTTAAAGAACCGATTCTTCCAAGAAGATTGCTTGGTATTATCTTAATGAAAAGTGTTTGAAGTGAAATATTCAAAAAAGCGCTGGCCAATCCCATTGGAAATGTTATAAAGAACGGTATTAGCGGATTTTTATCCAGACCGAGTAAAATCAATAAACTCCCCATTAAAACTAGTTCGATCACCATTATTCCCCCCTTCGAAAATTTATCATGGTGTTTAGAGGATATCAGCGAACCAGTTATCATTCCTACAGGAAATCCTAGCAGGAATATGGTATATTCAATCACACTTCCATGCATTACACTTTCCACGAGTGCTGCTGCAAACACATCGATACATACGAAAAAGCCATTGACTATTAAGGCAAGCAATAGAACAGGCATTAAAATGTAGATGATTCTGCCTATTTTGCTGATTGACTTCTCCGATTTAGTCGGCCTATTCTCTCCTTTAACGGGAAGTGAAAGGGGAATCGAAACAATTGATAAGCCTACAATAAGAGATAGGAAAATATTCATGCCGATCAACAGACCAAGTCCACCAGCTAAAAGGCCCAAAAGATCTGATAAAGCCCGTGTCCCGATAAGCAAAGAACTGGCTTTTCCTATATTTTCTTCAGCAACAAAATCCTTCATTATTGTATTAATTATGTCAGAAGTGAAGCCAGAAATCATTGAAATTATAACATCGACAATGTAAAGTACAATTAGATCACTTGAATAAAAGAGAAATAAATAGGCAAATACTGGAACTATCGACACGAAAAAGAAGACTCTGCTTCTTCTGAACTTATCAAGTATAATACCTCCGGGAAGGGATATAATTAGATACCCTACCAACGAAAAAGCAGGTATAAGTCCGTCTTCAATAATCGAATGAGTATCAATGAATATCTTCCAGAGAAAAAAGGTTGAAAACATCAGAGATGTTATTCTGATAAGCGTCTTCGAAATTGTCAATCTTTCAAATGTGTTTATACGTATTGTCATAATTATATGTGTAATTCAAAACATACATATAAATCTTCATATACGTAAATTTTAATTTATATAAGATATATGCCTTCATGGATAAATCCTTAGAAATTCTCCATGAAGTTTACAAAGACAGCACAATGACTATGGTTATTTTTACACTGATTGAAAACAAAACACTAACTGTCACTGACATGGCAGGAGAAATGAATATGACAAGGTCCAATATTTATCGATCTGTGAGACAGTTGCTGAATTATGGAATAATAAACTTAGACCACGAGGAGACAGTAAAAAATTATGTCAAGAAATACTATCGCCTTAACGAAGTATTTTTCAAAAGTGTTTCATATGAAAGTCAAATAAAAAGCTTAGTAGATCTGAATGCTGAAAGTTTTTCCAAAGTAATATCTGGAATGCTGCTTTCGTTTTCACACTATTTAAAATTACAACATGACAAGATAATTAAAATGAATGAAGCAGAACTTAAAGAAATAAAGGAACAATTAAAAGAAAACAATGCAATCATGTCCATTGGATCAAGTTCAAAGAAATCCGCGCGTAATATAATAGATGCATTTAGGAAAGAATTGGATTTGGATGACGTAGAAAATCTGGAAAATTCAAGAAAAGACGAATCAACAATAATCATGTTTCTTGCATTGCCTATCTCACATTCAAAATAGATTTAAAGGAAGGTTAAGTAAACTCAATAATATCTACTCCCATTTTTCCCTATTCACAGTTCGCAAACTTTCATCTATACCTCTTAATTCAATGTCACCATCAGTTTTAAACTCCCCAAGCTGGTTCATCTTTTTTATGGAAGGTATGACCCTGCTTTCCGTGAAACTTAAAATGCCATTATAATCATGAACCAAACTTTCCACATTTCTACCCATGCTTTCGAAGCGTTTGAATAACCCATTGAGTCTTTCATATAATTGGGACGCGATATTGAGTATTTCCCCAGAATTCTTTACTATGGATTCCTGTCTCCAAGACTGATGTATTACCTTCAACGTAGCTAAAAGAGTCAAGGGAGTACAAAGTATGATCCCTTTTTGCATTGCAAGGTCCACGATTTCTGGGTCAACTGATAATACAGTTGATAGTATATTTTCGTGAGGCATGAACATAATCACAAAGTCAGGTGAACTTTTCAAATTTTTTTGGTAATCTCTTGCGGATAAGTACTTTATCTGTTTCTTCACATCTCCAGCGAACTCAATTAAGAGGGAGTCCGCCTCTTCCATGTTTGTTGAATTATATGCCCGTTCAAAGTTAGAGTATGGTACTTTTGAATCCACTATAACGTCTTTATCACCCGGTAAATGTATTATCATATCTGGCCTGTCTCCAGATCCAATTACGACCTGTTCGTCAAAATCTACATGCTCAAGCATTCCAGCAGATTCCACAATTCTCCTGAGTGTTATTTCACCCCATTTCCCCCTGCTTTGAGAGTTGCTGAGTAAATTATGTAAATTTCTTGTCTCATTCTGTAAATCCTCCGTAATGGTTTTCACCGTATCCAGAAAACTTCTTATGCCCCCATAATCCGCACTTCTTTTATTCTCAAGTTCATTGATTAGCCGATTATATGCATCCATCTGTGCCTTTAGGGGGGATAATGCAGTTTCAAACTCCGCTTTTTTTGTATCAAGCAATGCCACAGTTTCCCTGGATATGCTTTTAAAATTTGATTCTGTAAGTAAAGAGTTCTGTCTCATCGTTTCATTTATTATTTCCGAAGAGGCGGCCTTAAGAGCATCTGCGGTCTTTTCGGATATCACTCTCTCTCCTCGGTTGGGCAAAATCTGGGAGATTGCAAAAGTAAATAGGACTCCCAGAATAAATCCAAGCAGGATATCCATGAAATCCATAGTAAGACAAATGTATGACAGTATTAATACTATTTCCCCAAAGAATAACCAAACAGGTAAATTTTTTTGAATTAAGGATTTATTATCCTTATATGTATGGATAACTTTTGATAAATATGTTTTAAATGATACATATATGTATACCCCAAATCTCTTATTTTTAGAACTCACAAGAGCTTGTGAATTTGAGTGTATCCATTGTAGAGCCAGTTCCATAAATTCCTATATGGAAAATGAATTATCTACCAATGATGTTGAAAAACTTCTCGACCAAATGGATCATAAACTTAGCAACAAACCGCATGTTATACTGACAGGAGGCAATCCAATGATAAGTCCAGCTTTTTGGAAAATACTCTCTCTCTTTTCCAAAAATGGTTACACTTATTCAGTAAGCACAACACCATCTGAACGAATTAATGTAGATTCAATCCTCAAGTTAGCTTCCATGGGAGTGAAGAGCATTTCCCTTTCTCTGGATGGAACACCACAGGTTCACGATCATATACGGAACAAAAAGGGGGCTTTCAAAAATCTAGTAGAGATAATTCCCATGATCATGGATTCTGGAATAAAGGTACAAATTAACACAACCATCATGAAGGAGAACGTATATCTTCTGCCCTTCATCTTCAAGATACTTAGAAATCTAAACGTGAATGTATGGGAAATCTTCTTTCTGGTAAAGACAGGCAGGGGAAAATTTGAAGAATCCATATCTCCAGAGGAATCGGACCAGTTACTTAAGTATCTTGTTCTTGTAAGCAAAACCGGAATGGAGATACGATTTGTGGAAGCTCCAGAAGTCAACAGGGTGAGAATCCAGACAATCGAGGACAATAAGAGCAATGGAGGAGACCTATTTGATGAGCTCTGTCTTAAGACAATGGAATTAACAGGAATTGATGTCAGGAAATTATATACAGATTTCTACCAAACGGAATACAGGAGAGCGAAAACCCTTTTCATATCTTCGATAGGGGATATCTATCCATCAGGTCTTTTCCCGTTAAAACTAGGAAACATAAGGGAAAATTCAATACTGGGCATACTTGATAATAATGAAATATTGAACAATATCCAGAACAGCGAAGTGCTTACCGGATACTGTAAACAGTGCCAATTTAGTAAAGTTTGTGGGGGCTCCAGGGCCAGGGCATATTGTGAGAATGGTATATGGACAGGGGATGATCCTCTCTGTTCCTTAGTATCCAAAAAAAATGAAGGAAAGAATTTACCTGGAATTATTATATAATTATATCTGACTTAAGCATAGCTTCCAACGAACGATCCAGTTAATTCTCAAACAGCCTACAATTCCTTATTAAAGAGAAGGGGGATAGTAGTAGTATCAATAAACCAGTTTATGAGAGTATTCTCTCGTTCGCAATTATGGATTTTTCTCCCGCTTTATCTACTGGAAATCAGAAAAGTTCCCTATATTGAAATAGGGCTTGTCATATTCGCAATGGCCATCTCGTCATTGCCACTCACACTATTTGCAGGAAAAATAATAGACAGGAGAGGAGCCAAGTCAGTAATTATTTCATCAAATCTATTGCTGGCAACTCTTTTTGCCGTTCTTTCTGCTCTGATTATACTAAATTCTGACCTGATATTGATTTACCTGGTTCTCATACTAAGTGAACCATTGATGAGTATAATTGGGGCCTCAGACAATGTGATAGTTTCGAACAATACTAGTTCATTTGAAAGAAATTCCGCATTCAGCATAACAAGAATTCTCCAGAACCTTGGTTTTTCCTTGGGGCCAACTATAGGTGGGCTTCTTGCAGGAATAGGTTATGGGTACATCTTCCTTATAACAGCGATATTTTCGTTCGTTGAACTGGTGATTTATGCTACGTTTTTGGAAAGGGACAAAATAATTGTTAAGGAAGATAGTGAGAAACTTGAAAAAATCAAATTTGACACTCTGGCTGCTTTCAAGAATAGACCCTTTCTGATTGTTACCCTGATCCTGTCAATTATGTTCCTGATTTTGGGACAGTGGGGTTCAACACTCACTTTTTACTGGAAAGGGTATGACCTGATGTCAGACTTTCAGGTAGGTTTGTTATACTCAGTTAATGGCATAGTTGTCACGGTCGGTCAATTACCAATCAACAGACTGCTTAGAAAATTCAATGAAATATCAAGAATAAATCTTGGTTACCTATTTTACGTCTTTTCATTTTCCCTGCTACCATTTTTTAGAGGATTTGACTTTCTTATTATAGACACCATATTGATCACATTCGGTGAAAACATTAACACTCCATCAATTAATACTGCAATTAGCAAAATATCCCCTCCAGAGAAAAGGGGTCAATATTTTACATCCTTTCAAGTTCTGACAGGAGCCACCGCACCGCTAGCCCCCGTGCTTGGTATGATATTGCTCACTATCTTCTCCAGGGATCTCGCTCTTATCTGGCTTCCATTCACAGCCATGGGAGTATTGATGTTTGTTTTATTCATTCCCTTTTGGAGAAAAATAAACATGAATGAGCATAATTATTAATCCTTAATCTTCCAGACTGGAATGCCCAGGGGAATGAGTAGTATTGCTATGAGTGCTAGGGCTATCCATGAGAAGCTTATGCTTAAACTAAACAGCAGACCAAAAACCAGTGTGATTAATGATCCTGTTGCGATCTGCATAGCATTCATTATGGAAATGCCAAGAGCAACATACTCCTTTTCTTTCTCTATCCTCACAACGTAAGTGTATTCAAGAGAAAATATTATCACACTGCACGTACCAGCAATTATGGATGTTGCAAACAGGTATACTGGAATTTTGAAAAATAGAACGGCAACAACTGAGGAAATAAATATACCAAGAGAAGGAAGTATAATTGGAGACTTTCTCTTTGAGAAAACTCCATATAATACCATGCCTAAAAGGCCAGCAAAGAGCGATAGAGAACCAATGATCCCTGCAACGTGGGAGTTGAATCCTATATTTGTTGCAAATGGCTGCAAATATTCTTCTAGGGTAAAGTTCAGGCCCCAATATCCTGCCAGCGACATTGAAAGAAGGAGTAATGGTCTTGAAGTCATTCGTTCCTTTACCTTTGCCCTGAAATTTCCAATTATTGCTGGAGGAGGGTGATTCACAATAAAAATAAAGCCTATCATTGTAACCACTAGGGTAACCAGTCCCGAAACTCCAATAAGTGTCTGCCACCTGGCCATACCAGAAAAGTATGCAAATCCAACAACTCCAAATCCACCGCCAATTGAGAAAGCTGTGTTAAATGCCGCAATATTTCGCGATACGTTTGTTGAATCAATATCGTTCAGTACAGCAATACCGGAGGAAAAGAAGAAAGCTGATCCAAGGCCCACAAAGAATCTTGTGACCAGCAACTCAGTAAAGTTTATAGAAATTATTGAAAGAGTTGCTGCGACAGACATTATGACCATTCCTGTGAGCGCTGTGTTCCGTGAGCCTATCTTAGTTGCAACAAGTCCAGATGGTATCTGGAAAAAACCTGTTCCAATAAGGAAAGCTGAAAGAACAAGTCCAGAATATGAAGGGCTTACTCCATATGTTGATGTAATTTTGAATAATAGGGGAGATACATTATACCAATTCATGGCGTACAGTGCTCTAAGTATAAGTAACAGGGTTATGCTTCCATTTTTTCCCATTTTTTTCATTTATATCTTACCCTATTGCTGGAATTCAGGATTTTCATAATTCCACTTCCGTACTGAGCAGCTTTTTTTGGCCTTTCAACAACTTCCTTTGGAATTCCCAGCACATTCGCACATTCCCTGATTATACACTTGTTTAACCCGCACTTAGAATGATAATCCAGAGAGAGTGAAGAGAACCTCTTCTCTATCTCGTGATCCAAATAGGGAGCGATCAAAGTCTTGCCAAAATATTTTGCCAATTTTAACTCTCTGGGAAGAGTTTTCTCCTTGAGTTTCTTCAAGCTCAATGAATTATCCCGATCCCTTCCATCCTTGAATTTTGCATATCCATAAAAGATCTCATCTGCCCCCTGACCTGTGATAAGAGAATCTTCCCTGATGTTACCCAGAACCACAGCAAGTACAGTTTCGAAGCCAACATCAACATTTTCAATGTTTGGATCAATCTTTTTGACTATATCATGGAATTCTGTTACAACTTCCACATTCAGTTTGATTTCCGTCAGTTTCTTTCCTAATTCATTGCAAATCAACTTGGAATAGTCCATATCTTTTGAATTATCCACTCCTGCGGTGTAGGGATTTACAATATCTCTGAACAGATAAAAAAGGACTGAACTGTCTATGCCTCCCGATATTGAAATAGCAGCATCTCTCGCGACAGATTCATACTTTTTCAAACACTGCAATAGGTATTCCGAATCTTCCCTAAGAGTCACTTGGAACAGTAATAACAATGAATAAATAATCTTAAGGATTAACCTGATGTGGATTATGTTCCGGATACCTCTGTCATAATTGACGGAAGGTTCACAAAGTATTTGGATACAATGCAGAGTGGCTCTAGGATCCTTTTCAGCGAGGCAATGCTTGCTGAAGTTGAACACCAGGCCAACAAGGGTAGAAACACAGGATTTACCGCTCTTGATGAAATGGAGAGAATACGTGAAAAATGTATTGATACAGGAATCACTGTTGAATTCGTGGGTTCAAGACCAAATCAATGGCAAATGATAAATGGTCACAATGGAGAAATAGACAACCTGATAAGGGAGATAGCGAAGGGATACGAAGCCACACTTGTAACCGGTGACCAGGTTCAAGCCAGAATTGCAAAAATTAAGGGAATTAAATCAGTATATCTTCCGCCCAACGAGAGTAATGAGACCAACTTTGAACAGTTCTTTCTAAAAAATACAATTTCAGTGCACATGAAGGCGGATAATTATGTAAAGTTGAAAAATGGGGCTCCTGGAGATGTGAAAACTGTCAAGACAAAAAAAATTATTTCTGTTCCGGAGATAGAATCTATAATTGCCAATATAATAAAGAGGGCTAGGAATGAGGACAAGTCATTCATAGAAATGGAAATGAACGGAGTCACAGTTGTCCAGCTTGGAAACTTCAGAATTGTAATAACAAGTCCTCCATTCTCCAGTTCGTACGAAATAACTGCCGTAAGGCCAATAGCGAAGAAGGAACTTGAATATTATGAGGTCCCAGATCAAATACTGGAACACATTTTTTCAGGTTCCGCTGGCATTCTTGTAGCAGGAAGTCCCGGAGCAGGAAAGAGTACATTCGTGCAGGCACTTGCAGACAGAATAAATGAAAAGGGCAAAATCGTTAAAACGATGGAAAAACCAAGGGATTTGCAGGTAAGCAGCGAAATCACTCAATATACCGCCATAGATAGTTCCATGGAAAAGACTGGGGACGTGCTTCTTCTTGTCAGGAATGACTATACAGTTTTTGATGAAATGCGAGTGACGTCAGATTTTAGGGTATTTTCCGACTTAAGGCTGGCTGGGGTGGGAATGATTGGTGTAGTCCATGCTACAAGACCGGTTGATGCAATTCATAGATTCATAGGAAGGATAGAATTGGGTTTAATTCCGCAAGTCATAGATACTATTCTTTATGTAAAGGACGGCAGGATATCTGCTTACCTAAGTTTGTCCCACACAGTCAAAGTTCCGGCAGGTATGGTACAGGATGATCTGGCGAGGCCAGTAATTCAGGTTAAGGATAGTATAAGCAATAAGGAACTTTATGAAATTTATTCCTTTGGGGAGCAGATTATGGTTGTTCCGCTTGAAGAAATTTCCCAGAGTCCAGAATTGAAAAATTTGGACTTGAAATACATTAAAGAACGTCTTTCATCTTACACGGGAATTGATGATCTTGTTGTGGAGGCTAAGGGAAAAAATCGGGTCAGGGTTTTCATTCCACAGGAATCAAGGGCCAGAATCATCGGAAAAAAAGGATCAAGAATATACGATATTGAAAAGAAACTTGGGATTCACATAGATGTTGTGACCAGGGACTCGAGCGAAGGAGTTGAACCGGGAATTGAGATTAAAAACCGGATAATATACCTGCACTGCGGGAGTGAAAACAGGTTAGTCAATCTTTACATTGATGATTTAATGATTCTCCAGGGAAGAACTTCCAGCAAGGGTATCATAAGAATCAAGGTCGACAGTGAAACTGGAATAAGCATCGAAAAGGCACTCAAGTCAGGAAGAAGTCTCACCGTCCAAAATGCTGAATAAAAATTAGATCGAGAATTTACCCGGTATTTTTGGGAATGGATGGGCATCCTCAATTTTCTCGAATCCGCATATATATCGAATAAATCTTTCTATTCCTATCCCAAATCCGGAGGAAAGTTCAAGACCTCCTTCCGCAAACTGAAGAAACCATTTAAATTGCTCAAAAGTCTGATCTTTAGCAAGTATTCTTTCCTTAATCCTCTCTATTTTGAACTCCCTCTCACCGCCTGAAATAGCCTCATTGAAACCCTCAGGGTAAAATAAATCCATATCTCTTAGAACACCCTTCTCATCATCCTTTTCCCTGTCATAAAATTCCCTTTCCTTAAGTGGAATATCAATTATCCAGAATGGATCCTTTTCGATTTCAGAAAGCTTCTGTTCAAAACCTGGTCCATATTCTTCCAGTGCATCTAAAAATCTAAATTGCTTGAAAGGAGTGGTAGGTGTTCTTAAAACTCTGCCTAACTTAGACAGGTCTTCAGAGGCCTCTTCCTTTATGTACTTAATAGTCTCAGTCACAAGTTCTTCTCCAATTTTCATAACATCTTCCCTTGATGCGTTCAGGACTTCTAGATCAAGTTGAGTAAATTCCAATAGATGCCTCCCTGTTTTGGCTTTATCTGCAGTTTCCAGTCTTACATTAGGGGAAAATGTGAAAATTTTCGGAATGGATTGTACTAGCATCTGCTTATGGAAAATCATACTCTTAGTCAGCGAATATTGGTTTCCCTCATAACTGAAAGTTGGATCATAAACAGGGTGGTTTAGGGGATCAGTAACTGAAGAGAAAATTACAGGAGGAATTTCCAGAAAGTCCCTTTTTCGTAAAACTTCTGCCATTCTCTTTCTAACAAGAGTGTTAATTTTCATTGCGACTCTCAATTTCTCGCCATTCAAATGCTCTCTCAAATCGTATGCTATTGTTTCTTGCATAAGGTAAGAATTGTGCTTGCATTAATAACATTAAGTCTACTTTTCTAGACATTTTGTTTCATAATTTCCTTTTTTGTCTTTTATAACTGACGTTTTGAAAAACTTAAATAGATATTTGTTATACGGTATCATGGATGAGAAGGATAGGAGGATTCTGGAATACTTAATTGAAAGGGGGAGGGATAAGATTGCCGATATCTCAAGGAAGCTTGATATACCCAGGATCACAGTGTATGAAAGAATAAAGAACATGGTTGATGAAGGGATTATCAGGGGATTTTCAGCAATTCCAGATTATTCTCAAATAAACTTAGGGGCGATTGCCTATGTTTTCGTATCCTTCGATCCTAAATCCGGCACAACTCAAAAAAACATGGCAAAGGAAATTTCGACTTTCAAGGAAGTTTATGAAGTCAGTATAGTCGCTGGGCAATGGGACTTGATAATAAAAGTGAGGGGGGATTCAACTGAGGAAATTGGCAATTTCGTATTGGAAAGATTGAGGCAGATTAAGGGTGTAGAACGAACTGAAACCATCTCAGTATTTTCATCCATTCTTTAGTTTCGTTCATTACCAGAATTTTTAACATTTTCTCTATATATTAGAATTAAATAGCAAATCCTTAATGGACAATGTAAAGGTAGTTGCTATCTCATCTGCAATCAGGGGACTTGGATATTCTTCAATATGGATATACAGTTCCATCTATATGACCAAGATGCTTGGACTATCTACGTTCGCCGCTTCCATAGTTTTCATGTTTGGTGGGATTCTCTCATCATTTTCTCAGTATGGAGGCGGGGTTCTTGGTGATAAAGTAGGGCACAAGAAAGTATTCACTACATTTCTATTCTCTATATTGGTTATGAGCTTGGTGCTGGGTGGGCTCAGGGAAATAAATAGTTCTCCTTTGCTGTTTCCCGTAGCATTCGGGATAATAATGATCCTAAATGGGTTACAGGCACCATCTTCAAACGCACTGGTTTCCACATCAAGTTCAGTTCAATTGAAGGGTTTTTCAATAATGCGGGTTGGAAATAATCTTGGATGGGGATTCGGACCAGCAATTGGCGGATTCCTGCTTTCATTATATGGATTTACGGGGATATTCACCTTTTTCATTGTTGCTTCGATAATCTCTTTCCTAATAGCAATAATGGCAAGTGAGACTAAAAGTTTCAGGAAAACCTCTTCGATCAAATTCAATAAGAATAACGCTGCACTGCTGGTGATTTCAATCTGCGCAATGTTTGTTTTTATGGTTCAGGCACAAGAAACCATCTCATTATCTATCTATTCTGATGGAATTTTTTCTGGAAATTATTATGAGATCGGCATTGTTTACATGGCCAATGGAATTCTTGTTGCCCTTACACAGCCTATTTTTTATAGAATCTCACTTAGAATAGGGGAGTACACATCCCTAGTCATTGGGACACTGATCTATACACTTGGTTTTGCTAGTTATGGATTAGATTTCAATCTAACACAGATGCTAATCTCTACCGGAATTTTCACCGTTGGAGAAAATCTCGCATTCCCAACAGGGTACTCCATAGTGGCCAGCATATCACGGAAGGAAAGAATTGGGGCAAATATCGGTCTTTACAACGCATTTTGTTCAGCTGGGAGATCTATTGGTCCTATGTTAGGAGGATACTTCCTTCCAATAATACCAAGCCATTCGATCTTTTGGATATATGTGACTTTTCCAGGATTTCTTGCAACAGTTCTATTGTTACTATTTCGTAAACTCATAACTGGATACCAGAAAAGATTCAAAGAGGATAATTTCAAGTCGATTTAGAGAAATTAAAAGAAAAAGATAATATTTTAAATTCACTCTTTGAGTTATGTACATTCCAAAATATTTCAGTGTAAAAGATGAGAAATTTATTCTGGATTTCATGGAAAAGAATAGTTTCGGCATACTTCTAACAGCAAACGGTGAGGAGGTTATGAACTCACACATCCCAATATTAGTGGGCAAGAATAGTGATGATATTGTACTAAGAGGACATCTTGCAATCGAAAATAATCAGTGGGAGAAAAGCAGGGATCATCCAGTGTCAATTCTTTTTCTTGGACCTCACCATTACATATCCCCAAGGTGGTACAAGGATGAAAGCTCTGTTCCAACATGGAATTATGCAGTTGTTAAAGCAACTGGAATCTTCAAGATTTTATCTAGGGTGCAAACGGAGAAACTCCTTGTTGATCTAAGCAGAAAGTTTGATCAGGAGTGGTCATCCCGGGGAAAAGAGAAAGAATTATACTATCAAAAAATGGTAGACCAAATTGTTGCGTTTCAAATAAAGGTGGACTTATTGGAAGCAAAATGGAAAATGAGCCAAAATAGACCAAAGGAAGACATTCCCATAATTGTCCACGAACTCCAAGAGATAAATACAGAACTTTCCTTGGAAACCGCAAGTGAGATTAAAAAGCAAAACCACAATCGAATTATCAAATAGGATTCTATCCAGCTTTTTGCTGGTGAGTCTCAAACTTTCTATTGATTACATAAAATGAGTTAAATGAACTTGTCAAGGAACTTATAAGCACAATGGGTCAAAGTTTAATAAGCCTCATTTAGCTCAGGTGATCCTTATGTGTTAAGGAGAATCAAAAGAGATAATAAGATAATTAAAGTTAGAGATTCGTGAAAACAGTATTGGGGAAAGTTTCTGTTGTGGTAATTCTGATATTATTATTGGCAACTCCTCTTTCTTTGACGGATTTGCAAAACAGTATTCATCAATTTAGAAGTCAAGGAATTAGGTCAATGCAAGAATCAAGTTCCAACCACAATATAAACAAAAGTGCTGGATACGTTAAATGCACTCTTGATCTTGTCAACAAATCTCTAATCAATGGGAATTTTATCAATCCGGTGGATTGTTTCTCCCTTAAGAGCGTTGTCTTTGATCCTCAGACAGGTTTTGTTTATATTGCAAATTGGGGAAGCGACAACATATTCGTAATTAACTCTTCAACCGGGGTAATATTAAAGTCGATAACTGTTGGTCTACACCCAGAGACTTTGTTATTTGATCCTTTTAATGGATATTTATATGTAACCGATTCAAGCACTAAAGTATCTGTTTTAAACACATCAACTGACAAGATAATTTATAATATTCAAGTGAGTTCCGCTCAAGACAAGATTGCACTGGACAATAAGAATAACCTTTTGTATGCACTCAATAGTCCTTTATATAATAATGCTGCAAGTAGTATTACAGTAATATGCGGAAAAACTAACAGTGTGATCAAGACAATCAATTTAACCGGGTGTCAAAGTGGAATTGCTGTAGACAGTATGAATGGATGCGTTTATGTGACTAATTACAATACGGACATTGTATCCGCAATAAATTCAACAACAGGAAATGTCATGGATACGCTTTCTGTTGGCTGTAACCCAAATAGTATTGCATTTGATAAGAACAATGGATACCTGTATGTTACCAATTTCTGTTCAAACGATGTTTCTGTGATAAATTCCAAAAACAACAGTGTCATAGAGACAATTTCAGTGAAGTATCTTCCTGACGCAATATCCATTAACAGTATGAATGGATGCGTTTATGTGGCTGACCACGGTTCGGGGTTCGTATCAGTAATTAACTCTTCAACCGGAGAAGTTATAAGTTCAATCAAAGTTGGCAATGGGCCTGATGGAATTGGAGTAGATTCAGCGAATGGATACATTTTTGTATCAACCTCCAGTTCGCACAATTTTTCAATTATAAATGGCTCAACAAATAGGGTAATAAAAACTGTAGATATGAAAGCACAGTACCCCTATGAAATGGCAGTTGATAATTTGAATGGAAATCTGTATGTATCGGATTGTGAATATAATAGTGTGTCGGTAATTAACACAACAACTAACGAGGTAAAAGCATCAGTTAAAGTTGGCAGGCTTCCCTACGGAGTTGCAGTAGACCAAAACAATGGAAATGTATACATCGCTAATGCACTTTCAAACAATGTTTCCGTGATAAATTCAACAACTAACAGGGTAACAGGTGCCATAACTGTTGGGTTAGGTCCAGTTGGAATTTTATATGATCCGATAAACAAATACGTATACGTGTCCAACTATGGTTCCAGTAACGTCTCGGTCATAAACGGATCAAAAAACAGTGTGATAAAGACAATTACCGTCGGTCAACATCCAAGGGGAATCGCAATAGATCAAAACAATGGAGATGTATACATCGCCAACGCACTTTCAAACAATGTTTCCGTGATAAATTCAACAACTAACAAAGTTGTTGGAAATATTAAAGTACGTGAAAGTCCAGATAGAATGGTATATGATAACGAAAACGGATATCTGTATGTCACAGACTTCTACGCAAAGAGTGTTTCAGTAATAAACGTAAAATCTGGCAGCGTTATTGGAAAAATTAATGTGGGGTCATCCCCAAGGGAGATTACCTATGATAATAGAAACGGGTTCCTTTATGTGGTAAACACCAATTCTAACGATGTTTCCGTGGTCAATGGGGAAAACAACCATGTTGTAAAGACAATTAATGTGAGTAAGAGTCCATTTGGAATTGCTTTTAATG
>DAICVC010000034.1:0-9298 GCA_027372655.1 Thermoplasmatales archaeon
AGAGAGACCTTTCTTGCCGCTCTCTATGAACTGTTCCTTCCATTTGGCAAGCTGTGTCGGGAATATTCCATGCCTCCTGCATATCTCTGCCTGTGTTGTGTTTTCTGTTAGTGCTTCCATGACTATCTCAAACTTCTCTTCAACTGAATGCCTTGATCTCATGGGTAGACCTCCATGTATTCTTCCTTACTTATATTATTAACATTATACTGTTCCAGTTCTAAGGGGTAGCAGACCAGTAACTCATACTGAATGATTGTTCATTCAAGAATTTCCTCCTGAACTTCCTGGGAGGAAGGTAATATGTTGAGCAGCGTAGTCTCTTCTCATTGTAACCATTAAAGGTAATCTCTACTGCAGATGAAGCCTCGTTGTAATCTGAGAGTTTATAGCGGCCGTTTCAAAAGAAAGAATTTTAGACTAATTGCTTTCATAAATCTGTAGTTCTTGACTTACGAAATTCCATTAGTTGGTGTTTCAGGAAATATAACCGAATATGGAGACAGATGGGAGAGCCATAGAATAAGTACAGGTCGAGGAGTCCCTCTATTAGGCAGGAAACATATTGGCAAAACCATTGCGATACTAGATCAAAGAAATAGAATTCTTATGCAACACAGAAGACACGTGATTTTTCGATGCAGTTTGGACTCTTTCCAGTGATACCCATCCAAGAAAATATGAGGGCGGAGAAATGGAAACACTGTCTGAAGCTTCTAAGAGGTGTGCCATGGAGGACCTAGGTGCTAAGATAGGAAACTGGAGTGATGTTTTGGTCCTTTCATATTCCGCTGCTGATCCTTGAAACCTAGAATTTTGTGAAAACGAACTGCCTCATATACTCATTTCTAAGTTTGAGGGACCTTTTTTGTTAAACAGAGATAATGTATACGAGTTCAAGTGGGCAGATATAGACGTTATAAAAGACGAAATTACTAATGATCTTCAAGAGGAACCCATCAATAGAAAGTATGCTCCTTGAGTACACGGAATTTTTCCTTACAGAAAGAAGTGACAAGAAAAGCCTTCGTACAGAACATTAGTGATAATTCCTCACTTTTGCTCGGCCTGTTATCGAATCAGGGTTTTTATTTTTCTGCGATGGCAGCTATCATATCATATAAATAAGCGTTGTCTTATCCATACTCAGTGGACTTTGTTTACCTAATCTGGTCGCCTTACCCTTTCCTATTCTCGGCCCTCATTGGAATTATCTCTTATTTTCTTCGTTTGGTTTCTAAGGGTGGGGTTATAGCTGTTTTTATGATTGGATTAGGAGATTACTTGGGATTTGGATTCGAAGGATTTCTCTATATGATTATCATCCTTTACTCCGCAAGTATTATTACAATTTATGGAAACAACAAGAATTCCCAGAAAAAGTCTGTAATTCCCGCAAGAAGGACCCGGGATTTTTATAGGATCGTGGGAGGTGGAGGAGTTGGTGGATTTATGGGTTTTTTAGTTTATTTCGGGCTTTTGTCAGTCCATGCAGGATCTGTAAGTCTGGTAGTGGCCTTCGGGATAACGAGTTCAGATACATGGGCATCTTCTATAGGAATTCTATCAAAGAAAAACCCACTGATGATTATTCCACCGTGGAGGCGTGTCGAAGGCGGTATATCTGGTGCTGTATCAATGTTGGGGGAAGCCTCTAGTTTAATTGGAGCTCTGATTGGGTGTGGGCTAGGCTATATCCAAGGCTTGTTACCTAATGGCAATACAATCACGTTTGTATTAGTACTGATAATTGTAATTCTAGGAGAAAAACTGGATAGTTTTCTTGGAGCAACTATCCAGGGGTCCTATTTCTGTGACAAGTGCAACTTATATACAGAAAATTCAACTCATTCTTGCGGCGAGAGAGGAACCCTCATTGGAGGGAGTCGGTTAGTAACTAATACAGTTGTAAATCTCCTGACAACAATCATTGGTGCAACAACCATTGTGTTGATATTTCGGTAATGCCGTCATTCAGGTTCTATAGGTTTTTTGAAAATCGAATGTTGAGGACGACACTGAATTCAATTGTCATCCTTTTAATATTTCCAACATATGTAGTAGTGATGTTAAACCTGATTGATTACAAACCGAAAATTGATGGGGAAATATCAAAATTCTTCTACGAGAAGTTAGAAGGGAAAAGCGGGATCGAAAAGGAAGTTATAGAGGCACTTAGGGATTTTACACTGAGAGGGGGGAAAAGAATGCGTCCCGTATTTATGATAATGGGGTATTTATTAAATGGGGATAATACTGAGGAAGTTCTTAAGGCATCAATTCTCTTAGAGCTTATGCAGTCTTACATGCTTATACATGATGACATAATTGATGAAAGCGACTTAAGAAGGGGATTTCCTACTTTACATAAAGTCTTTAGCTTTAATGAACAAATTAACATCGGACTTGCAATAATTGCGGCAGATCTAGCTAATGCATATTGCCACGAAATCCTCCTAAAGGCTAATTTTCCTTCTGACAATATAAGGAATGCCTTATTTGAAATGGAGAAAGTTTACGAGATGACTGGAATGGGTCAAGTCAACGATATGACGCTTCCATTTACGAAAAAAGTTTCGTTAGAATTAGTTACCAAAGTTCATAAACTGAAGACTGCGGAATACACCGTGAATGGACCTATGAAAATCGGTGCATCTTTATCTGGTTACCAAAACGTAACATTAATTGAGAAATATGCAATTCCACTCGGGGTTGCATTTCAAATACAAGATGATATTTTGGGCTTGTTTGGGGATGAACAAACACTGGGAAAACCCGTAAAATCGGATGTTCAGGAAGGTAAAATAACCCATTTAGTTATGTTTTCAAAACAGAATACATCAAAAATAGAGCAAATGTTCATCGACAGCGTTTTGGGAAAGAAAGACATCAAAGATGAAGAGTTTGAACAATTTAAAGAATTGATTCAGAGTTCGGGCGCTCTAGAGAAAGCACAAGAGTTGAAGAAATCGTACTATAACGAAGCAATATCTAATATTCCCCTCTTGACTGAGGAATCAGACTTAAGGGACGAACTCAAGTTTCTGGCAGACAAAATGGTTTCGAGAAACGCTTGAAAAGTCTATTCGACTTTCGAAAGAGAAGTCGTCATTTAACTGTAGATAAGTGGATTCTGCCTTTTTCATTCGAGAGCAAGCCTACAATCGATCTTGCGACTTCTTCTGCTTTCGAAGCTTCTAAATGAATCTCGCAATACTCCGGATTCTTATTTTCTATTAAGCCCTCAATAACCTGATATCTCTTTTCACCGACCGAATCATATTTCCCTAGTCGATATCCTTTACTTTCAAGATGATCAAGCATCCTCTTTACGAACCTAGAGTGAGGTACTATATTCATTTCCAGATAGGTGCCATCGTAAGTATCCATATTCTTCACTAGGAGCCAGACTCTTTTTGCATTAGAGTACTCTGTGTCATTTAGAAATTCAGAATGAGAAATACTCTTGAATTTCTGAGAATCCGAAGTAACTGTTGGAAGTCCTTTGAAAACTAATAAAAGTGGAGCAATCTTGACACTACTCATCAGTTATTATTTCAGGAAGGTATTTGTTTTTTTCTACTTACTTTGCAATCTCTAATGGGATCTGAACTCCAAGCAAGGAAAAGTTGGTATATTGAAATTAGCACTAACAATCAGCATTTTCTTTGATAGAGTATACCGTGGCTACCCTTGAATTTTCTGGCTTTGATATAACCGCTTTCTTCCATTGCAGACAGTGCAGATCTTATTCTTCTTCCCATTATCCTGTCCGGATCCCCGTCTTCATCAATAATAAGGTCAAACATCTTCTGAAGTTGGCTTCTGATGTTTTTTGCATAAAAGCAACCGTATGGATACTGGAATACTGCCTTTTCAACTTGATTCTGTCTAAGCCGAGAAAACAGAACTGCCTCTTTCCTCTTTTCAAAATAGGATTTAATATCCATTCAGATTTCATCCGGAGTCTTAAGATAGGATTCGAGAGTGGATTAAGTCACTTCCTCCGTCCTCCTTCTGTTAGGACTTTCCTTTCCCTATCACCTGTTCCTTTTGACGTTACAATAACTAAGGCTGAACCACAACTATCTAAGAGGACTCAGACCTTTTAATTTTTCATATATGATTTGGAATTGGTCGTAATCTTTGTTGGGTATTCCTGTCATAAAGAATATCAAGTCTTCCTGTCTTTTGAGTCTCGTTAAATCGGTTATGAAATCAATATCTCCTTTCCCAAATACTATATCGTCACTTCCGAGCGTAAAAAAGATACAACGATCCTCTTCACGCGGGCAATCTTCAACAATGCTCTTCTTGCCAATCAATTCCTCCTCTCTCTTCTTAAGTTCAACTTTTCCCTTTGGTATAACCAAAGCCAGTACTCTGCCCTCACCTCGCATCATTTCGTATAACCGTCTGTCTTTGGTTCCTACGAATACTGAAGTCACATCATAGATCGGATAGCCTTCTCCTTTGTTTTTCGTTATACAGGTGCTTTTGTGAGAGTCTAAGAATTGGATTATCGCTCCGGTCGCTACTGTTGCCGCAACAAAGAAGTACGAAGTCAGAACTGCTTCTCTGAGCATAATGTAACTGATGACAACCGTGATAAATGGTGTAAGAAGAAGGAGGTTGCTAGCCGTTGCTGTGTTCGTAAGTCTGAATGAGCCCACGAAAGCATAGGTAAGCAAAACATTTTGAAAAACACCACGGAAGAGTATGGCCACCCAGTCAATAGTTGATATCCCCGATAAAGTTAGGTTGCCTGTCAGAATTGCCAGGGAAAGAAATATTGCAAAAGAAAGGATATTATACATAAAAACAGAACTGGACATATCGTAGTAGTAACGTTTCGATATAGAACTGCATATCGCATCAAAGAATGCACCAAACAGAAGCAGCCCAATGAAAGGCAGGGTAGTCCAGGAGATTCTTGGACCACCATTCAATACGATTATGCTTGCGAGACCCGAGAAACCAATAACTACGCCAGTCACCCCCCATTTCGATAACCTTTCTCTCAGGATGAATGAGGTCATCGCTATCACCATTAGGGGATAGGTTCTGTATACCACTGCAGAAAGCGATGCACTAACGTAGTGAGTTGTATAACCAAGAATCAATTCGAGGAGAGTGTAGACAAGCACGGACCACATGACCATTAGAGCGAAGGGCTTAGGATGAGTAAAGTAGTACTTTACTTCACCTTGCGTGCCCTTTGCAAACATGAAGAATGCGGATGTTGTAGTTCCGATCATTGAAATGAAGAAGAGTAGCTGGATGTAGCTGATGTTGCTGGCAAACTTGAAAGCTACTGTAAGCCCAGAGTTGATCAGAAGCGCTAACGACAGCATCGAATAACCATAGGTCTTTCTGTTCGTTCCAATATCTTTGTCCAAGTGTTTGAATATTTAAAATGACTCATAGTATATTTCCCAGTTTTCAGGAAGATTGTCCAAGCTTGAATATGTTTTCATAAAAAAACGGTCGACAAAAGTGATGAGTTTCGAAATTCCTAAAATGATATGCTAATCTCGCAAGAAATCTTTGCATAGCAGATGGAACGAGATTGGTCTCCTGTCTGCAAGAGATGAATTAGAGTTAATCGAGTGCAAAACTTCAACTTTTGTTGGTTGGTTCAACTTCTTTTCCGGAGTCGAAAAGTTATATCTCTTAGAAAAGTTATATGTAACCAAAAGTGAGGAGTAAAGGAATGAAGGATGAACGAATGCCGTCAGAATTAAGACCTGAAGAGCATTCTTCCACCGAGGAAGAGAATCTCATTACGGAGAACAGTGCAGATGTTTGCGTTGTGGGTGTTGGATCATTCGGTTGTGAAATCGGTAGCAGGCTAAAGGGAAAGGACATTTTCGGAGTGGAGATCATCGCGATCGACGATCACCCTGATGAACTTCTCAGGCTAAAAGCTGACAAGAAATTCTTCTTGAACAACGGTATTCCTAGAGGGCTTGCCACGTGTGGAAATCCCATCGTGGGAGAGATGGCGGCCAAAAGAGATGCTGAACAGCTAGGAGAGCTCATTAAGGGAAAGAGAATAATAATCCTGATTGCAGGTCTTGGAGGGCAAATTGGTACAGGTGCATCTCCGATAATCGCTGAAATTGCGAAGAATCAAGGCTCTCTTGTCATAGGTGCGTTCTCTTTGCCAATGGGACCAGAGGGTAGAATCAGGACAGACAATGCCATAGAATCATTAGCAAAGCTCAGGAAGATTTCAAACACAATAATACTCATACCGCTGGATAGAATGAAAGAAGTTTTCCCCGAGCTTGAGTTTAGAAAGGTGTGGGATGTTTCCCCCGAGGCATTTACTGAAGCGATTAGGGAAGTCATCATAACTATTACCGAATCAGGAGCCCCGAATACTGATTCCAAGAAATTCAGGTCGATACTCTTTGACGGAGGTATCGTAATGATAGGAATGGGAGAATCCGAAATTTCTGGTCCACGGGGATGGGAAGAAGCATCTTCTGAGGCCATTTCGTCTCCCCTTCTTGTGGCAGATATGTCAAAAGCCACTTCATCTTATGTGTCAGTAGGTCATAAGCTAGTAAAGGTGAACGCACCTCAATCGGTAATGAGTGCAAAAGAGGTAATTGTCTCTTTCTCTTCTGGATACCAAAAACCTGATAATGACATTGAAAAGATTATGGCGAACATCAGGGACAGAATCGTGAAGGATGCCGGAGTGTACTGGTTTTCATCAGTGGACAAATCCCTCTCGGAGGCCAAGAGATGCACAATTTTGCTGACAGGCATAGCGTTCCCCCATTGTTTCGAAGAGGTACCAGCCCAAAACAAACGATTTGATCATTCAAACGAAGTTGTCTAATCAAAGGGAGCACTATAATTCTCTTTCGTACATAATGCCATGACCACCTCGCATTTTCCTTGCTCTGATGTATCCATTCTCCTCCAATGCGACCAATGCAGATCCTATTCTTCTTCCCATTATCCTGTCCAAATCTCCATCTTCGTCAATGATCAGATCGAACATCTTCTGAAGTTGAACCCTGATGCTCTTTGCATAAAAGCACTTGAAGGGATACTGGAATACCGCCCTTTCGACGTGAGCTTGGCCCAGTTGGGAAAGCAACAAAGCCTCTTTCGTCTTTTCAACATCCTCTTTAGAAATCATTTCATATTCCTCATAATCAACGCCAGAGTCCTCATGAGATTCCAGTTCATTGGTGGTAACCTGATTTTCTCTCTCCCCCTACTTGCACCGTTCCTTCTGTCGTAGACAGTTCCATTTTCTATCAGGTCTTCTAGGATACCTATACCTCTAATGCGATTGTTGTCGGATTTCTTGCTATCGGTCAAGAAAGCTTTTGTCATTGCTAATAGGTCAGTAGGCCTTTCGTTGGTCGTAATCGAGTACCTTTCTTCCAACTTCCTGGATTCATTTTCTAATCTGATTTCATCCGGAGTCTTAAAATATGGTTCAAGGGTAGATTGGGTCATTTCCTCTGCTCCCCATCTGTTAGGGCCTTCTTCATCCTTTCATCCTGTTTCTTTTGGATCTCGAGCATACGCCTTTCGTGGTCTATTCTTTTCAGATTTTCTTCCTCAAGCTCTTTTTGCGTCTGCGGAACTCCGAGTCTAATGAGTTCGTGATAAGTATCCCTCTCCTTTATCGTGTCGTAGTAGCCGGAAAACTCTCCGTCCCTGAATGTCAGATATATGTCTCTTGTTGATGAGCAGTTTGGACAGAACTTTTCCAAGGCTGAGTAAGTATGGCCCCTGAAGCACAACCTCTTTGACTGATTTGAGACGTCTATGAATTCTTGATATTCCCTTTCCTCCGCATACATACTAAACGTGGCCTGCAGCTTCTTCAAACCACTTGCCAAGCCCATCAAGGAATGGATCTGGCAACGTTAGAGAATCGAATCCATCCTCCTTTGCAAAGTATTTCTTCCAGTGAGTGAGAGCACATACGGCTGCCTCTCCCCTTACCAGGACCCCATATGCCAGTCTGATGGCAGTCTGTCTTCCTGCGAGATATCCTTCACTTCGCAAAATCTGCTTGAGGTAAACGTATTTTGCATATTTCCTGTTTTGTTTCGCCTTGGCCTCTGGCCTGCTCGATCCTCTCCTTCTCGATCTGTATGGCTTCTTTCTGCCCCTTAAGAAGTTCGATTTTCCCTTTCGCCTGGTCCGCTACTAAGCTCAACCTTTCTATTTCTTCGTCTATCTTTCTGATGTCTCCCTGAATTCCTCAGAGGAATCTTACCCTAAGATATTGGTTTACCACTGGAGAGAAGTCTTTTCCCATGGCTGCCTTTACCTCCGGATCAACCGTCAGGTGAAGAGTCGCCTTTCCCGGTCGCTTTATCCTGTCGACCATAACCCCCTCCTCTCCTTCTTCTTAGAATAGAATATAGGCCAGAATAGCTGTACTGTCTGTCCATTAATTTTTTTAATGATTCTCTGCCATTGGATTTTCCAGCCCCCCGGAAATCTATGGTCATTGAAGTGTAAGAAGGTGAATGGCCATAAAGTCCTTAGAAGTAAATAGAAGTGCGTAACTCTTGTTCTCACTCCATAAGCACTCTCCAATCTTTCTTAGTCGGTGTTTCATGAATTGCTTGGGAAGATTCTGTTCTCTTCGGAGCTTCCCTTCTGGAAATCAGAACGTCAAGTCCACAGGTCTTGCATCTTAAAATCCGACCAAAGGAACTCTTCCCAAAGTCTAAATCTTCAATTGAAAGATCGGAAGACCCGCATCTTTGACAGGCCTCAATTTCTTGAATCAGTACTCCCATCATGACCCAACTCCCAGAAAATAAAGAAGCGTTTCCTCCGGTTCTGCCGGTGGATCAATGTGAAAGTGCAGCCAATAATTGATTATCCTTCTTGCTTCTGTTGCTCCGTACCTCTTCCGGATGTTATATTAGGCCTTGTTCCTGGAGGAGATCCCCTCAAGCATAGGTGAATCTCTCCAAAAAGTGAACCTGAAGGTCTAAATCCCCGCCAGTCCATTACGGATGTTCCATAGTCCTTCGGATTCATGACTCCATTTTTCCCTCCTTCGGTCTTGTTTTAACCTTTACTACTTCCTTTCAAATCCTTCACCAGTGAGGCGCACGTACTCGCTCACTTTGATCTCCTTTTTGACGGTATATGAATTCAAAGTGGAGGAAAATTTACTAGCATTTTCGCGATTATTCAATAAGCAGTAAGCTCAATAACCAAGTCGACATATCGTGCAGGTATAATTAGATGAAATTTGAAGGACTGGGAATAGGGTCTGAACTCACCTCTTCCCTTAACA
>DAICVC010000036.1:0-5029 GCA_027372655.1 Thermoplasmatales archaeon
TCAAGAAGTCTTTGGCGGTATCAGTTTTCCCACTGAAATCAAAATGGAGGGTTCCAATTTTAGGTCAAATGATAGCGCACCAATACTTTTTAAGCTGCACGGTTCATTCAACTGGAAGAGCGAGTTTCCAATATCGTTAACTTCGTCCTTAGAAGATGAAGGTCTATGGATCCCCCCTGGTTTCGTGAAGCGAAAGGAGTCTTATCCATTTAATATCATTTGGGGCAAGGCAAGAGAATCATTGAACTGTGACGTTCTTAGAGTCATCGGATCGTCTTTAAGTTTGAACGATTGGGACTTGATAGCATTGATATCGATTGCAAGAAATTTAAGGTCAGATGATAAAGTGCCCTTTAACGTAGAAGTAATCGACTTTCCTGATCGTATAGAGGAAATTAAGAAAACTCACAGTTATCTGGACGTGAAGGCGTGGTTTGAAGTAGGCGATCTCAAGAAATATTTTGTCAGTGATTTTCTGCCACCAGATCAACCTGTATCTCAAGATAAAGTTGACGAGATAATAAAGGGCTTAACTAAATTTAACGTGTTTGAAGTTTGGCTAAGAGTCAAGGGGGAGCAACTCATAGAGAGAGGAAGCGACTTGAAAAGTAAAAAAGGTATGTTTGGGGAATTCATCAAGAGAGAGCAGGGCGGTGAAGACTAATGAAAAAAACAAATGAGAGTTGGACAGTAGAAGAATTTCTTCAAAAGAAGGGGGAAATCAACTATCCGGAGTATCAGCGAGAACCTAATGTTTGGAAATTGGATAAAAAGCGAAGATTAATAGACTCCATGCTTAGAGGAATTGACATATCGTCAATTTATTTGTTCAAAACCGGAGATTCTAGCTTCGACTGCATTGATGGCCGTCAGAGACTTAACTCTATTTTGTCTTTCGTAGGACAAAACGAAATTGATGAAGAAGACAATAATTTCCATTTAAGTATTCAAAACGAAATATATGATGACAAACCAGAATTCAAAGAGCTAAACGATAAGAGATTTACATTTATTCCAGAATCCTATCGTTCAATATTCTTCAATTATAAGATAAGTATTGTCGTAATAGAGGAGGTAGAGTCCGAGCTTGAACTCAACTTATTCTTTCTCCGACTGCAACTTGGTCAGATCTTGAATAGTGGAGAAAAACTTCACGCAATGGTTGGTGACATGAGAGATACAGTGTTCCTTTCTTCCCTTCATCCTATTTTCGAAGTAATAAGGATCCCCTATAGGAGATTTGCAAAACAACAAGTCTACGCACAGATTATACTGAATTATTTCAGCAAGAAGAATACAAATGAATATCATCGATCTAGGTATATCGACCTTCAGCAGTTCTTCAAGGAGAAAACTAGGATGGATGATACAGATCGAAAAAGAATTGAAGAAATAAATTTAGTACTGGACAAAATAATGCGCTATTTCAGGGAAAACCTGAACATGATATACAACAGGGCCACAGCAGTCTCAGTTTTTCTCTATGTGAATAAACTTATAAGTGATGGAAGGGAAGGCGAAATTGAAAAATTCTTTGTGTTTTATTCTAATCTTATAAGAACTATAAAGTGGCAGATACCTAAAGGACTTGAAATGGACCAAGAGTATCATTATATATTTTCTGATTTTTACAATTTCGTGACCCAAGCTGCAGACGAAAAGCGCGCTATCGAGAAAAGGGAAGAATTTTTGGAACGCGAATATTACTACTATAACAAGCATAATGAGCTCAGAGGGGATGAGCAATTCCAATCTCGAACAGGAAAAAGAGTAGATAATGAAAGGAGCTCGATTGTGTTTTAACACGTGCTATGAGGCGAATGGGACAAATATAGCTTAATAAAACTACCGATAATTTCGTATAAATGTACATCGCGTGATATCGGTAGGTACTGGAGCAATTAGCTCTTTATATAAATGCAAGAAGAGGCGCAGATAACGCTATTGTATGCCTAACCATGTTCTTGTGTAGGCATTCGATAAAGCTAGCTCTAAAGGAAGGAATAATTGAATCATCGAAGAATAACAGGAAAAAGATACCTAGGGGTATACAATAACCTCGACTTAGAATATTTGGCCGGGCAACTAAACCTATCTTCGCCCTTTTTAGTACTACCGCTCAATCTTCAGCTTCTCCATCAACTCTCTCTCCTCCTTGGTGTATTCCACGTGTGCATGGTAACCATCAGCGTAAACAACTTCCCTAATGCCTGATATCGTCTCCAGTACCCGATTGTATGTGACGTTGCACTTGGCTGCCATGATTGCTATCATCGTGTAGCCAAGTATTGTGAGAAACAGTCTAGCCCTTGTTCCTTCTTCAGCTCTAGAGAAGAATGGTTCCAGGTGAGGTTTCACATGTGAGAAAGCCTTCTCGACCACGTCCTTCTCCCCGTATATCTTCAGGATCTCCCTGGCGGGGAACTGCGTGTTGGTGAACAGGTCTTTCAACAAGGGTCTCAGGCCCTCCCAGTCTATTATCCTCTTTATGTCATCAAGCCTGTCACCACGCTTCTTGAGCTGCTCATATCTCTCCCTGATCTTATAGTTTATCAGGGCCATAGACAATAATATCGTGCTCATGAAAAAGGATTATTGTGACAAGATATGGTAACATATGGGGTTTTTGGAAATCCTCTGAATTTCTAACTTGTTGTACTGTATATAAATAACTCTCAACTATCAAGTGGTACAAATATAACGGGGACCAGTACACAGGGAGGATGTTGAGCAGTCGTTCGATGCAATGAATAACGAACTGGAGGAGGACAAGGCGTACCTTCAGGATGATGAGTCATATGGGGTTACTTCTTCGTAACTTTTCTCTCCCTTTACCAGCACTATAGGGTGCTCTCGCTGATAAGGTCGAAGGACCTTGTGGGAAGACTGTCGGTGAACGAGGTACTGCTGCAGCTATCCAGGGTATACCCGGTGAAGTATGCGAACGGAACAACAGGATTCCTAGATATACCGAGGAAGGTGGAGAACATCATAGAGGCGCTAGACATATTACCTAAATCTTAGCGAGTTATGGTTAAAAAAACAAACAATAGTGCTTTCTTTTATAATCAAATGGAGTAAAGCCTGCGTAAGAAAATCGATTCGAATGGCCTTACAAGTTCCCATCCTGGCTAATTTTATTTTATCTTTCCTGTGTTTGAGAATCTGTTAAGAAATGACCGCCATAAGGTGTTAACCTTTATCATCAAGGTTGTGTTGAACTGATGTGCCAATCATGAAAGCGATTCTCCGAAAAACAGTATTACAATGATTGGCATCAGGTCGAAGAACGAGCTATTGATTCATTTAGCAGAATTGCGCCGCAGATTTCAGAGAAGCTTTGTGAAAATAAATCCTACAACCATTGTGATGTTTAATTCTTGGTTATGAATCTTTCTAGTCTCTTAAACTTAACATCAAAGCCTCAATCCTCTAGTTTATCAACCTATTTCTCTGGACCACAATGGAATTCAATTTGAATTCGCTTAAATTTTCTTAGAATGTTCCTCTCCTCCTTGATAATATTATACTCACATCCTTCGCAGTCCATTTTCAAAATAGCACTGTCCATCTTGTAAATGACAGGCAACGTTCATCAGGCTCGCAATGGCCAGAAGAAGGGATATGGCTCCAAGCGCTGATGTTGAAAGGAACTTGGCTACAACAACATAGAATATCCCCCTGCTGTCACAAACGTAACCCCACTCAGGTACTGATAAGTGAGTCCCAAGGCAATGGCCATTATCTTGAGCTTGAGCCGCTGGCTGCTCTATAGTTAACTCAATATTAATTCTTCTCGGTTTCGGGTTCCTCTCATTGTATAAATCTCCCCTGAATTACACATACTTCCGAGGGCAGAACTTTTGTGAATTTCTCTTAGCATACCTTAACATATGGACTATGACCTGTTGGGATGAAGCCTACGCAACATTAGGAAAAGCGTTAAGGCAGAGGGTAACGCTATAAGGAGAACGAACAGTATCCCGCCTTCAACCAAGGAACTGAAAACAGGGCTGACTAGCTTCTTGGCCAAGTAGATAAGTATGAGCGGTACCGACGGAGGGATTGTCCTGAAGGGGCCTGAATACTCGACGGTCATCCTTGATTTGAGGAGATTTCCAGGAATGAACCCTCCTGATAGGTAATACTTTCCGGTAGATGCTTGTCCCATGGACGGATAACCTGTCAGTACGATAGAAGGCTGGGACTGATTCTGAGATCTTAGGGATGTGCCTGACTTTATATCAAGGGAATAGGTACCGCTCAGGGTAGTGTTGAACGCATACCTGAATTTGGAGCTTTCCTGTAATACGCTTTGGGAGCTAGGCAGGATTGTTGCAGTTCTATTGGCCAGCACAACAGTAGGCGTTCCGCTCCCATTACCAAAGAGCTCAATGGTGGCATTGTGCAGCGGATATGGAAGTGATATGTTCTCTTCATAATCGCCTGGGGGAACTGTCCTATTCCCTGAGGTGTTAAGAATAATGTTGGAGGATGATGGCGTTTCTATGTAACCAATGAAATCATCTGAGTAGCTGCCACCCACAAGTCCGGGGGTAGAAACTACGTAATCAACGACGAGCGAGCTCCCAGAGAGCGATTCGTAAACAGGCTGAGCATAGAACTGGTCAAGCGATGGAGCAAGGAACATGTCTCCGGGTAAGCTTGATGCAACTGGAGCGATAACGACGATTGCCACGACTGAAATTGCGACGATAGTGGATAGCTGGGAAGCAACAGTCTTCCTGAAATGCGTAACCTTTCCAGCCTTGATCCTGAGACCTATCGGTATGAATGCAAGAAGGCAGAGGGAGTAGAGGAAGCCAGCGGCATAGTTTAGCCATGAGGGATAGGAGATGTTGATGTTAAGCAGTTTCAGGTCCACGTTGGAGAAGTATATCAGGAAGCCTATGTGGTTGATTGTCTGCATGACTATCAGGCTGAGAACAGAGGCCGCCCACAATAGACCGATAAGAAGCCACCTTCTGTATATGACAGCCAAAATTATGGCGAAGGGTATCATCGCACT
>DAICVC010000010.1:0-7621 GCA_027372655.1 Thermoplasmatales archaeon
TCAGCTGGTAGAGCGGCGGACTGTAGAGGGGAAAACGGCAAGTTCAAACCGCCGTAATCCGCAGGTCTCTGGTTCGAATCCGGAAGTCGGGATTCAGGATTTGGTATAGTTCCCTACTGCATTTAAGTGATTGTCACTGACATACTCTCCATCCTGAAAGATTCGAAATTCTCACTTTTTCTTCTCTCTTGAATTCATGTCTCAGGATCTGGATGGTTGCCCTCTTTAGGGGTATCAGTCCTTCTCCTGCATGTATCCATGTCTACATGCAATTGGGATGTGTCATTGATCTTGAATATTATTTCTAATCAGATGTGCGCCAATATCTGGCCAGGGGTACGCGAATACAATCTTTAGTGCAACCCTCGGAAATTAGCATGCAAATTGTCATTTTGTGGACCTATACGAATAATATTTGGAAAGGAACTTACCCAATCAATTCTGTAAGAGGTGCTCCTATCATATTTGATTGTGTAAGATCTTCTTTTATTTTCTTTGCCAGTCATGTATATTTTAATGGCTCTGATGACCTATCTCTTAAGAACTGCACAAGTGCCTGTGGGAGTGTATTATTCTTTGCCTTACTTCCATTTATGTTCTTATTTTCAGCTTGTTTCTGTTGAAAGTTTTTTCTGAAGAACAATAGTCAGGAATTATCTGACGAGGCATGAACTATCCTCCCGTTTCAAGAAGCAATAGAATGTAAGGCAGTCATGGCTTAATAGCCCTGGAGATTATTTATTGGATTCACTCACTATATATTGATATTCGGTTGAGGGATATTCGTGTGTCTCCATGCCAAAGTGTGAGAGTCTTGCTGCTTACCTCAAACTCCTAAGGGCGTTATAAATTTCTTCTTCAGGCAAAACTGTATTTTTATGGAATTTGGCAAAAAAAAATGACTTGCGAAATAACACTTTTAATCTGAACTCAATATTAATGATATACAGACTTATAAGGAAATGTTCTATTCAATTCCATGGAGAAAAAGAGTGTTATTGTAGATGAACTTGGAAGAGCAGGACCCTATGCACACTGTGTTTTAGCAGGAAATTTGGCTTTCCTATCAGGTCAGTTAGGGGTTACAGCAGAAAATCATGATAACTTCGAATCTCAATTCAGAAAGGCTCTTTCCAACGTAGATAAAATTCTGAAAGGGGTAAAATTATCAATGAATCACATAACTAGAGTGGTTGTATACTTAAAGAGAACTGAAGACTTTGCAAAGATGAATGAATTGTTCAAAGAGTCATTTCATGAAGTAATGCCTGCGAGAACTACTGTTATATGTTCTATGCCAAATAATGATGCACTCGTTGAGCTGGAAGTTACTGCACTCAACGAATAAGGGAATGAATTGTCTTTTTTATGACTTGAATTAAGACTGCATGCGTGACACACTATGTCACATAAATTTTTTATTGAGTTTATAAAAGACTAAAATGTTTAATCCGTGCTTATAATACCGTATTTACCGTATGGTGATTAAATGGTAGAAGACTTAGATTCTTTTGACATTGCTATAAAGCAATTGGAAAAATCTGCAAAGGTTATGAAACTGGACAAGGAAGCACTTGAAATTTTGAGAGAACCACAGCAAATCATGCAGGTCAGCTTGCCTGTAAGGATGGATAATGGAAAAGTAAAAGTTTTCAAAGGATTCAGAGTTCATTACAATAATGCAAGGGGTCCTACAAAAGGTGGGATAAGATTTCATCCCGATGAGACCCTGTCAACAGTAAAGGCACTTTCTGCTTGGATGACATGGAAGACGGCAGTCGTTGACATACCCTTGGGAGGAGCCAAAGGTGGAATAATATGCAATCCAAAGGAAATGAGTGCTGGAGAACTGGAGAGGCTAAGCAGGGCATATGTTAGAGCATTTGCAGATTTCATAGGTCCAGAAATTGATGTTCCAGCGCCTGATGTTTATACAACACCACAGATAATGGCGTGGATGATGGATGAGTACGAGACAATAACAAGAAGATCTGCACCTGGTGTCATAACCGGAAAACCGCTAACTGTTGGTGGATCAGAAGGAAGAGGTGACGCAACCGCAAAGGGAGGGATGTATGTTCTTAAGGTAGGAGCAAAGAAAAAGAATGTAGACCTTAAAAAGGCAACTGTAGCAGTACAGGGATTTGGAAATGCGGGCCAGTTCGCAATGACACTTGTAAAGGAACACTTCGGATCAAAAGTAGTTGCAATCTCCGATACAAAAGGCGGAGTATACTCTGAAAAAGGTCTGGACTTCCAAACTGTTTTGGAACATAAGCAGAAAACAGGATCAGTTCAGAACCTGCCAGGTACCAAGAATATTTCAAATGAAGAGCTTCTTGAACTTCCAGTGGATGTGCTGATACCAGCAGCGATCGAGAATCAGTTGACATCGAAAAATGCAGACAAGATCAAGGCAAAAATTGTGCTAGAATTGGCAAACGGGCCAACCACGCCAGAAGCTGACGAAATACTTCACAAGAAAGGAGTTCTGGTCTTGCCTGACTTTCTAGCCAATGCAGGAGGAGTGACTGTTTCCTACTTCGAATGGGTACAAAACGTATACGGATACTACTGGACAAGGGAAGAGGTATACGAAAAGCTGGACAAGAAGATGACTGTTGCAGCAGAGGCAGTTCTGGAAACAGCAGAAAAATACAAAGTAGACCCGAGGACTGGTGCGTATATCATCTCAATAAAGAGAGTGGCAGACGCAATGAAGGCAAGGGGCTGGTACTAAAAGTATCAATCCAAATTTTTTTATTTCTTGTTAATATCGCATTCAGAGCGGGAATAGTGTAGTGGTTATCACAGGGGCTTCCCAAGCCCTTAACCCGGGTTCAAATCCCGGTTCTCGCATTCAAAGTTTATTTCCATATTTGACGTTGTGATGGTATGATGTGATTACAATTTCTTCCGCCTTTCCTCTTTTTTCACCCTTGGAATTTATATTTCTCCTTCCCTCTGTTACATTGATATTGAACGATGGATACAGACCTTTTATTTTCTGAAATCCAGAATTACTTGACATAACGTAGACATCCCTGTCCTTCAATTTCTTTGCAACTGCACTTAACCTGTGCTGATCCTCAAATGAAAAACCATTTGCATTGTAATCGGTAAAGCAGGATGTTTTGTTTGCTGGAATATATGGTGGATCAAAATAGACAAAATCCTTCTTTCTTGCGCCTTCTACAGCAATCTCAAAATCAAGATTCAAAATTGTACACTTTTGCAAAACTTCAGAAAGAGCGAGTATATCTTCTTTACTCGGTATGGAAGGGTTTGAGTATTTTCCAAAGGGGACATTGAATTTTCCCTGTGCATTGACACGATACAGACCGTTGTAGCAGTGCCTGTTTAGGTAGAGAAATAATGTTGCTCTCTCTATTCCTTCACTTTTTATGGCGTTGAATTTGGATCTTGCATTGTAGTAATCCACACTGTCGTTGATGTATATTATTTTTCCAATAGAGTCAATTAATTCCCCTGGATTTTTTTGAATTATGGTATAAAGGTTGTAAATATCAGGATTGATGTCTGATATAACTCCGTGTTGAAGTTTTCCTATCTTATGGATTTCAGTCAGTAATGCAACTCCTCCGGCAAATGGTTCGAAATAAGTGTTAAAATTTTCAGGCATGCAATTTAAAAGTTCATTCATTAGCTGCCTTTTCCCACCAGCCCATTTTACAATAGGTTTAGGGCCTGAATGAGCGTTCATCCTTATTGAATCATTATAGAATATTAATTTTTTCCTGTGCAGCATGGCAAATATGGTAACTATTTATTATTTTGAGGTTTAACGTTTCCATCCGATTAAGGAAAACAGACTGAGTGATAACTCTGAGAGAAGTTATAGAATTTCAAAACTCGATGTGATATAAAAAACAAATTGACCACTGCTTAAATAGGGAATAGTAATAATTATTCATGGAGTTTGCAAATTTATCAAAAGATGAAGAAAGAGTAATTCTAAACAAGGGCACAGAGTATCCGTTCACAGGCGAGTATGACAATTTTTTTAAAAATGGCACATACGTTTGCAAACGATGTGGTTCCCCTCTTTACAAGTCCAACGCAAAATTTGATGCTGGATGCGGATGGCCTGCTTTTGATTCAGAAATAGAGGGATCTGTAAAAAGGATTCCAGACAGGGATGGCTTTAGAACTGAAATCCAATGTGCGGGATGTGGTGGACATCTTGGACATGTGTTCCAAGGGGAGGGTTTCACTAAGACAAACACAAGGCACTGTGTAAATTCCATCTCGATGAAGTTTATACCCCAAGGTGATTCCACTGAGTGATGAGATAGCTATTCTGGGAGCCGGATGCGTCTGGTGCACAGAAGCTGCGTTTCAGGAGATCGACGGAGTCAGAAAAGTAGAGCCGGGATATGCGGGAGGTCATGTTGAGAGCCCCACATACAGACAGGTTTGCTCAGGAAACACGGGTCATGCTGAAGTTGCAAGAATAATCTTTGATTCTGAGGACCTTTCGTACAGTGAAGTACTTGATGTTTTCTTTTCCATTCATGATCCTACCAGTTTAAACAAACAGGGAGCAGATGTTGGTACCCAATATAGATCGGTAATATTTTACATGAACGAGAAGCAAAAGGAAGGAGCTAACAGAAAAATAAAGGAACTAATAGATGAAAAAATTTACAAAGAACCGATTGTTACAACCGTTGAACCGCTCACTAATTTCTATGAAGCTGAAGATTATCATAAAAATTATTACAAAAACAATTCCTACGAGCCATACTGCCAGATAGTTATTTCACCAAAGATCAAGAAACTCAAGAAGAAGTTCCCGGAAAAATTGAGATTAGAATGATACAAAAATCCGCAATTGTTAATAATAAATAATTTTTTACTTGTAAATCTGAAAAAATCCCTTAAAATAGGTACTTTCCCTTTCAAATTTTGTCATATAATAAAACATACATGAAATATACGTTAAAGACATACTGTATAGATGGCGGGCAGAATTAAAGTTGTAAATGATCCTGGAGAGCTGGTATCCATATTTCATGCTTCAGACACTGACGTGAAGAGGAAGTTACTCATTGATCTTTCAACCAGTTGGATAACCTTGCCAACAATACAGGAAAAATACGGACAAGAAGGAAGAAGAGCACTATTGTATCTCGATAAGATAAAGATGCTGGAGAGTCAGTGGATTACAGCCGAGAATGGCCCTGAAAAGGCATATCATACTTTCTACAACAATGTCCAAATCAACCTGATGGGAACTATGAATGAACTTGCAGACATCATTTATGCGACAAATCTATCTGATGATAAACTTGAGGAATACGAAGAGCAACTGATACAGATGATGACGCAGAGCGAGGGTGTGTTCCTGGGTGAAGCATCTGAGAAACTGGGAATATCCCAAACCTTCCTGAGAGGGATTGTAAAGAGATCCACAATTTTACAAATAAAGGGATTCAAAATTGAGAAAGTGATTCCAGACTGACGCCCAAAATCATTATTTACAGGTATGGGCACAGGCCAGCCAGAGATAAGCGAATAACAACTCATGTTGCCTTAACTGCAAGGGCACTGGGTTGCTCAGGAATAATAATAGATGTGCCCGACCAGGGTATTGAAGAAAATATTAAAAGTGTAAACAGGAATTTTGGCACTGAATTTCAAGTTAGTTCCGGTATTGGAATTGGACAGTTCATGAATTTAATCGATGAAAGAAATTTGCTTGTTCACCTGACCATGTATGGATCACCTCTTGATGAAAGAATACAGGAAATAAGGGACAGATCGAAGACGTCTGAGAAAATGTTCGTTTTCGTTGGTGCCGAAAAGGTACCAGGAATTGCTTATTTGAGAAGTGACTTCAATGTAAGTGTGACAAATCAGCCAATAAGTGAAGTATCGGCACTGGCACTGTTCCTAGACCGATATTTCGAGGGGGATGAACTAAAAAATGAGACTCACGGTAGAATAAGGATATCAGGAAATGCAAGAGGCAAAAGCGTGACTTTCTACCCTGACAAAAAGGATTGTATGGAACTTCTCCTAAAATATAAAGCAAATGAATGGCTTATTGAACACTCCACGGCGTCTAACCAACTGGCAATGGTTATAGCCAATAAAATTGAATGCAACAGAGAGATTGTGGATGCAGGATCCCTTCTCCACGATATAGGGAGAACGGTTACAGGGGGAATACAACACGCCTACGAAGGATTCGAGATATGCAAGAAAGAAAATATTGGAACTGAAATAAGTAATTGTGTGCTAAAGCACACTGGTGCGGGCATAACTGGAGATGAAGCGAGAAAATTGGGCCTTCCAGATTTAGATTTTATGCCCAGGACAATAGAAGAGAAAATAGTTTCAACTGCAGACAATCTCATATTAGGGAATGAGAGAATATCCATTGAAGACCAACTCAGGAGATATAGGGAAAAAGGTCTCGTTGAGGCAGCAGAAAGGATGGAATTACTTTTTAAAGAAATAGAAGAAATTTCCAAGTTAGACTTGGATTCTCTTGAGATTTAGGGCGAGTTGATTCGAAAAAGTTAATTGCAAGTTTTTGATAGCCGTTTTATCAGCCGTCGTAGCTCAGTAGGTAGAGCACTCGCCTGTTAAGCGTGCGGTCGTCAGTTCGAGCCTGACCGACGGCGTAATAGTTTTTTTATATACAGATGAAATTGAGTACTGTGGGACAAAACAATTCAACTCAGATTTTTAGCATCTGCTGTGGCGTGCTTCTGGCATCAATGCTACTGTATTCTGTAACACACTATGATAGAGTTGACAATGTGATTTTTTTCTCCATTTGGTCATTCTTCTTCATAACACTCTTAGCTTTATTTACACTTCATAATCAGAGGTCGTACAAAGGCAGTAAAAAATCATCGTAGCTTACACTATTGGAAAAGTTTAAGTGAAATTTACTATTCGCACTGATACGGGGTTGTAGCTTAGCTAGGTAGAGCGCCTGGCTCATAACCAGGTGGTCATTGGTTCAAATCCGATCAGCCCCACTTGATCTATGTTCGGATTCATTTTTTTATTCACTTATTTCCTGTCCTGAATTTCTTTCGGACACAAAGATTTCATCACTTCTCATCACTGTGACATTAATTATTGTTGAATTGGAAACGTTGAATGTGATTCTGTCTTTATTGAAAACAAACCTTTCATCGTTGTTGGAGGTGATGACTACCTAGAGGTCATAATTCTTTTCCCTTATGACTATTGCCTTTCTATCAGAAGATATGCTGTAATCGACAACCCTTTCACTGAACCACACTGGAAGAATTCCAATCTCAAGAACTAATTGCACTGGCTTCATTGTTTGAAACAACTTTTCCAGAGCGATTTGAAAATACTTTCCTCCGGAAGATAAAAGACTCAGTTTGAATTCCTTAAATTTAAATGTCCCGGAAGTATAATTGGTTAACACTGACTCAGGAGCCAGATATTCCACATTATTTTTGACGGTTATCCATTTAAGAATTCTTAAAGGAGGGAACCAGAGACCATTCATTTCTCCCTTTATGTGGTTACCGAATCCCTGTGGCTTCAAATTTGAGTTTCCAATATAGTACGAGTTTTTGCCGCTCAGAATAAACGGTTTTCCATTTTG
>DAICVC010000076.1:0-3109 GCA_027372655.1 Thermoplasmatales archaeon
TCAGTTCGCCTAGTCTCTGTTTATCAAGTGAAGCTCTAGAGTAATTTGTCGGCAACACTCCCTTTAGGGATGGGTTGTCCCTCTCTATGACTTCCATAGCATCGTCTATCATCCTTCCAATTGTTGGCTGCTTTGCATTCTTCTGTAAATACTCCCACCTTGCCTCAGGTGGAACCCAGAAAACATTCCTTGCAATGTACTCGTCCCTGTCCTCCGGATCTGAGAGATGGTCCTTGTCATTCTCCAGTTCCCTGTGAACTTCTTCAAATGAATCTGATATGTACTTCAAGAATATCAGGCCTAGAACAACGTGCTTGTACTCTGCAGCATCCATATTGCTTCTCAGTTTGTCTGCTGCCCTCCATAGCTCCTTCTCTATGCCCAGTTCGCTGGATCCGCTATTTTCCATCTACTAAATATGGGGTAACGTTAGAAGTATTTTTCGGGTCAGTACCTTTCTAGACTTACCCATGTTCCAATAAATCTAGGGCGGTAGGAACCCCAGAAAAACATTTGAACGTACTAGGACAGCTCAGGCAAACAGAGAGAGTAAGGCTACTTAGTTTTCCCGAGTCTTTCTATTTACTGGGAATGTATCAGAAGTAAGAGTGCAGATTGGAGAGGCTATTTCGCCATTGCTCATTGTTGCAAAAACAAGAGGTATCAAGCCGTTTCAGAGCTTGTACCAAACAATGAAGATAGTAATTTGCATTCATCTGGAAACCCAGGACAAAGCTAGAAGTGGAGCAAGTGAAAAGGGGGGTGGCCAAAGAAGTGAGATTTCGGAAGACTGTAAGGATAAGGGCTAGAGACACCAGTCCCTAGCTTGCCTTGAGAAAGAAGTTTTACGTTGATGGGTTCAAGTATAGGATAAATTTCTGGAAAGAGAATATTGATGTGGCATTCCCTAAAAAGAAGCTAGCCATGTTCGTGGGCGGATGTTTCTAGCATTCCTGCCCTTTACACACATCAGTTCCATAAAGCAATACCAGCTACTGGATCCCAAAACATGAGAAAACTGTTGAACGTGTGAGAGGGACGGATCGCAAGTTCAAAGATGAATGATGGACTGTAATTCATATATGGAAACAATCCATCAAAGAGGAAATCACTGATTGCAAAAGAAAGATGATGAATAGAATCCTTAAAATTAAAGATTTGGTGCGAATGGGTTTTAATATTTGAGGAAATTACTTACCGATTAGTTTGGCCCCAGTGGACATTTCTGAAAGGAATTCGGAACTTCTTGTTAATGACTTCATAGTATCTGATTTCGCTAGGTTTCAGGAATATGTTAAGAGTGGCGAAGAGTTAGTAAAGCAAGCTCTAAGGTATATCCCCCAGGAAGCCTACAGCAAACTGAGGGAACTGCTCTTAAGATTCGTTCTTGAAAGTGACAAAGAAGCACCGCCTAAAATGAAGGTAGTTGTGGATTCCAACGTGATAGTTTCAGAAGCGTTCAGAGTGGGGAAGGGGAAGCCATCGACTACGCTGAGGATTTTTGATTCTCCGTTAGTAGAACTATATGCTCCAAGAATCATAAAAGACGAAGTTCTGGAACAGGTTCGCAAAGACCTCCCATCTGGTTGCTCGTTAGATCTAGCTGTCTCCTGGGCAACTAAACTTCTCGGGAAGATAAGATTACTCGATGATATAGGCCTTGGGGCTATAAGAAAGGCGAAACAGAAGCTCGACCCCGTTAGGTTCGGAAAAGATTATCTTTTTTTGGGGGTTTCGTTTGAGATCGGAGCGGGAGCCATTATTAGCAATGATACGAAAGCATTCTCAGCCGGTGACTTGCCTGAGCTGTGGCATATTGGAAGGCTTGCAGATCTGGTTTTGGTTAGAGAGGGAGGGTATGTTTCGCTTTTTGTGGCTTCGGGGTCGCTGAAGATTGCCCTTGGTGTTTCCCAAAATTTGCTTCTAGCAATCAGCGATATTCTTACGGAGGTAGGAAAGATTGTTGCAATCATAGCAAGCGCCATCCTGAAAGGAAGCGTTGACATTCTGAATAAGATACCTACATGGGCCTGGACTGTAATAATTGCAGTTGGTGCAATTGTGCTAGTATATATTTTGATTGATAAGAAAAGAAGAGAAGCAGTTTCAGACGCGCTTGGTAAGTTTATAGAATTTCTCAAAGATTTAGCCTCTAATGCAATAAAAGCCTTCAAATCACTGGTAAACGCGTTTTGGCGATCAGTTATCTCATTCTTTACACTGCTTATTCCCGTGATAAATATTCTTCTCATCGGTGCGGGAGTTTCTATGAAACTAATAAGAGAACTTCTTAGAGAAATAGAAGAAGATAGGAATACGCGTAATACAGTTTCGGGAATTCACGTATTCTGACTTAGGCTCATAACGCAGCACGTTAATTTTTCAACGACCTATTTTGATTTCTGGTTTAAAAGAGAAAAGAATCTATGTAAATTGAAGGTATATTTAGGCCCGTACCCAAAGGATTTAGGAGAGACCTTTTAAGCGAGGGCATTCCTTAATTCCACGGAGGATAAGTAGCTCTCCCAGAACTATGTGGATTTAATTTTGATAGCAGAATTGCACATTGCACCCCTGATTTCTTGGTTGAATACACGGGTGATAAGCAGGAAATAGTTGAAAAAAGGTTCTCAAATGATCCATAATAAAATCACCAAGTTAAAGGCAGATGCGGACACAGGGCGGTGATATTATAGAAACATAAATTATCGACTCATCCAGGTTTAACACCTAGCCGAAAAGGAAATCTCTTAATCAAAAGTGTAGTATCCCATAGCCTCGTCGTCACTTGGCCACCTCCTATAACCAAAGGAGGGGCGGGGTCTAATAGAACAATTCCCTGATTAACAAATAGTTGAACCTGTTACTTAGTAACACCTGTTACCTGAAGGACCTCGTCGATTTTCAGTATTTGGAATTAAAAATAGGGTTGTATTTCCTTTGACAATATCGGGTCTTTTGTCAAATAACGGTAAACAAAAGTGAATTGAAACTAGAACGATTTAGGAATAAGTAGACTGTCGGAGAATTGGGTCATTAAATCTCTGAGGTTTCCGCGCCCCGATAGCTTTCCTCATAGGGATTAAAAAATCTTATTCGTTCCCGGGCG
>DAICVC010000018.1:0-9936 GCA_027372655.1 Thermoplasmatales archaeon
CAGTTACGGAAAATGGAAGTGCGGTCAGTGGCGCAAGTGTGGATATAACTTCAGCTGTCCTTGTTGGTTTGAACTACTCAAGCAGCGCAGTCTCAATGACAACAAACTCCTCTGGAATGGCAGTGTTTTCATTTAAAGTTGGAAATGCCTCGTCTGGAACAACCACATTGCAAAATGAGTCTCTTGTTGCAAAGGCAAGTGAATCAAGCAGTTCAGTAGCTTCCTATACTGTAACGGTGAATTTCACAGTTACGGAAAAGGGTAAACCTGTGCCTGCATCCAGTAGTAACACCTATCTTTACGTAGTGTTAGGAGTTGTTGCTGCAGCGTTGGTTGTTGGAGCAGTTGTGCTTGTAATGAGAAAACCGAAAACTCCAAAATCTTAAATTTTTAAAGATCCAGAGCCAGAGAGATAAGAGTTGCTCTTTCTGGCATTTTTTTAATTAAAACAAATTCTTCTTTTGAATGTGCACCCTCACCTATGGCACCCATTCCATCGAGAACGGGACAAAAAAGAGAGCAGAGATTTCCATCGCTTGCACCGGAAGCTTCCGTTTCTTCCAGTATCAGTCCCTGATTTGTTGCATTTTTTTTCAATTCTGAAAAGATTTTAATTGTTTTTTCATCTCTTTTCATTGGTGGTCTTACATCCATATTGAATTCTACTTTGGTTCCCTCTTTTACGTGTTTTTTCTTTCTCAATGTTTCAATTAGATTCTCTAAATCCTTTTCCTCTGTGTACCTTATATCAATCTCCAGATCGCATTGATCTGGAACCACATTAGGTCTTGTTCCCCCTCTTATCACCCCAGGGTTTACAATCAGCTTGTTCTTGAAAATTTCACTCTGTTCGTCTATAAGGTTCAAGTAATCCACAGCCTCTGTTATTGCATTAATTCCTTTTTCTGGATCCAGGGCTGCATGTACAGACTTCCCCTTAACATGGATTTTGAGGTCACATATTCCCTTCCTCGAAGTTTTAAGCTTTCCTTCCAGTGGCGGTTCAGTAATAATGGCGAATTTTGATCTAGCTGCCGCTTCCTCTATTATCTTCTTTGAGAATTTGGATCCCACTTCCTCGTCTGGTGTAAGCAGCAGACATACTCTGCTCTTTAACTCTCCCTTACTTAATTTGTAGTGTAGTGCATAGAGTACCTGAACAATCCCGGCTTTCATGTCAAATACTCCGGGTCCAAATGCCCTGTCTCCATCAACCCTGAATGGAATTTCATGAATAGTTCCTTCTGGAAAAACAGTGTCATAATGACACACAATCAGAACCTGATCCTTTCCTTCTTTGTTAAAGATATATCTCAAAACATTACCCTCTGGACCATTGAATACTTTTTCCGGGAGAAAATTAAATCTCTTCTCCAATGTTGAAATGAGATGTTCGGCAAATTTGTCGAGAAGAACTTTGTGCCTGGACGGGCTCTCTAACATAACGAGTTCCTCAGTCAATTCAAGCATTTCATTTTCGCTTTCCTTGAGGAACTCGGGTATGATCAGAATATCACTCCTTTTTCAACTGTATACTTCTCAAGCGCAGTTCTATCAATGGTGACACCTATTCCATCCTGCTTGTTCGGTACGATTGTGCCATTTTCCATTATGAATGGATTTGTCACTATGTCCTTTTGGAAATACCTGTCATTTGGAGAACTATCGCCTGGGAAATCCACTCTACTTGAAGAAGCAAAAGCTATATTGAAGGATCTTCCTATTCCAGTTTCTAGCATGCCTCCAACCCAACAGTGACCACCGAATTCTCTTGTTATTCTGGCAATCTCCATTGAATTGAACAGTCCTCCCACCCTTCCAGGTTTAATGTTGATGATATTGCACGCTTCCATTTCCAAGGCATTTTCTGCGAGTTTCGGTGAGACTATGGATTCGTCCAGGCAGATTGGCGTTTCCATCTTCTTTGAAAGTTTTGAATGAAATAGTAAATCATCATGATATAATGGCTGCTCCAGGTACTCCAATTCGTATCGGTCCAGTGAAGTCAACAATTCAAAATCTTTCTCGGTGAAGTCACAGTTTGCGTCCGCACTTAATTTAATTTCTGGAAAGCTGTCCCTGACGGAAGAAAGAATGTTACGTTCTTCTCCCTTCTTTATCTTTACCTTGATTCTTTTGTATCCCTCTTTGACCGACTCTTCAATCTTTTTCAGTGTGACATCTATTTGATTCATACCTATGGATATCCCTACATCTGCCCTGTTTTTTGACTCTTTATCAAGATACCTATCCAGTGCAATATTTTCGACTTTGGAGTGATAGTCGAAAAGAAGCATTTCCATTGCCGCCTTTGCCATGTTGTTTCCCTTCACAAATCCAATGGCTTCATTGTATTCACAGGGCCTGGGAAGTTTTTTAACCGGTTCTGAAATGAATTCCTTTATGATGTGCAATGATGTGAAATTGTCCTCCGGACCGTAGAAGGGACTTTCATTGGTGATGCATTCTGAATACGCGTTTATCCCATCATTCTCTAAGTGAAACACAAGAACATCCTTAATCCACGATGTGCCAAAGCTTGTTGTGAATGGAGACTTCATCGGCATCTTCAATCTTCTATAATTCAAATTCATTATTTCGCTAAGATAAGTAAGGGATAAATATGTTTTTAAACCTGTTAAGTCGAGTTTATTAATGATTGAAAATGTTTGGACCTAAGGATAGTCCTAATTCTGGTTTTTTCTCAAGAAAATATGCATTGAGTTCCTTTGAGAAATCTGAAACTATGTATCCTTTGCTGAATAGATTCTCAAAGATATTCCTACTTTTTAATCTCTGATCCATCGCCTTTTCAGGATCTCTTTTCTTCATTTCCAGGTAATTATCAGGAATTTTAAGATACAGATCATCTGGGATCGCAGATTCATCTAGATTTCCCACCTCCTCAAAAGAGAATGTGCCTGCGGAAACCTTTGGTCTTGCCTGTTCCTTTTTGTTCACGTACCATTCTGCGACGAAACGATCAGTGGGCATTCCGAAATTCAAAGTGTCCTCCATTTCTCCGTAAAAATCCCTAAGATATGTCCTTGATATTGCCCCAAGTTTGTGAATGTTGAACGTTGCATTCAGGTTCATCAACGGATCAAAAGTCCATGCAATGAGGTCGTAATCATTTTCCATTGCCCACTGCCTCTGTTTTTCCTTTAATTGCCTTCCAACTCCCCCATATTTCTTTCCTTCAAGAACGCCGGTCATGTGTGAATAGAGATACCTCCTTCCATTTTTGTATCCTGGAAAGCTAAACTGTATCCCAATTGTTTCATTGTTGTCCTTTGCGAGCATTACCAGTCCACCATGGAATCTGAATGCACAGAGTATATCCTTGATCAGCTGGTCAGAATTGTTCATTCCCCATGCAGACCTGACAACTGGCATAACATTCTTCATTTCGTTGGGATCGGTGACAACTTGAATTTCCACGCGAGCCGATGCTTCAGATGCTTATATAGATTCTATGCAGCGGTATTCAGTTTATAACCTCTTCATGAATCAAATGCCTCAATAAGGAATCGGTGAATGCCAAAAAATCATTCAACTAAACTTGAAATGTATTCATAAGTTTTCAGATCCTCGAAATAAATGCCTGTTCCTCTTATCCCTCTGGTGAGAAGTATCTTGTACCTGTTGAAGAGAAGTTTTCTTGCAAGTTGCAGATTTCCCTTTGATGCTATTTTCTTCAGTGAAAAATTTCCTCCAGTATTGTCCATGATTTCCCTTTGATTGACCTCCCAGCCATTCCTCCAGACAAGATCCTCTCCCCATATAACCCCGGTGTAATCTGACTCAAACCCCTGTGCTCCATATACTGAAGCGCATTTTGTTAGTGAATTTTTTTGATTGAGCCAGTATTGAGGATATTCTGTTTTTGGATTCATTCACCATCTGATTTCAGGATTCTCTATCCTGACATCATCATTTTCTTTTCCAGAACTCTTTGTCCATGAATTTCTAAGTTCAATTTCGGGACTCTTTTTAAAAAATTTAGAAAAATTGGAGTTTAGATCCTTTACTATTAATTCCAAAGGTGTAGAATTAAATGATTGGGTCTTTAACAGATATGAACTTTCCACTTGATAACAACTTCAGTCCTTACTTAAACATTTCTTTTTTCAATCCATTCACAAGTTTAAAACCGGATTTTTTAATTTATTACATTCCAATTAATGTGCTGGACCCTTTAATTATTGGAGTAGATTGACTAATAGTGAAATTAATATATTAAATGTAATATTGAAGGAGATTTTGGGGGAACACTGACAGAGCGGAGACTGTGGAAGGCAGAGGAGAAACTTGCTCTGATCAACGAGATAATGGAAAGAGTGCAGGTCGTTGATGCATGCAGGAATATGGTGTATTATCGTCAGTTCACATCTGACAAATACCAAATGAACTAGCAACAGAATTAATAGATTTCTGTGCATCAATGTAATGAAGCGAGGAATTAACCAGAATCAGAGAAATCAATTTAATACACAAAAGCGCAGAGAATTTGAAAAATATTGATGATACGACCTTTGACTAATTTATGGAAGTTTCACTTTTGCCATTTTGCTCATTTTTCTTCAGATTGTTAATGATATTGGTGAATCCTATAAACAATAAAATTGTTCCAATAGCTCCGAGGAATAATGTAAGAATTGCGCCAACCTCCACCAGAGTACTACCAAATACTTCTCCAACCCTGAATAAACCAATTAGAATTGCTATAGCTCCTATTATGATGATTATTGCTGCTATTATCAACATAAATGCAATTCCAATAATGGTGCTTAAGTTCAATCCGGGGAAACTGCCGGGAGTGGAAGCACTGCTGGAAGATAATGCAGGAATAAGTAGTGAGATTAATGCAATTATTAATGGAATAACCAGCATTAATCCGATAAATTCAATAATCGCACCTTTCTTTCCCAGGGAAACCCGAGATTCTACTTTTTCTATTATATTGAATCCTTTATAAAGCATGTATAATCCAAACAGCGAGAGGATAACCGAGACTACCAGAACAATTTCTGAATAAGCAAATAAACTGCTTGAACTGTATCTATTTATAGATATACCACTAAAGGTTGAACCAACAGGACCAATTAGATAGGTGTAAGAAAATTTCCTAAGTGTGAGGAAATCCAAAGTTATTCCAGATACTATGGAAAGAAGCCCAATTAATGTGTAATATCTCAGGTTTATTATTCCCTCCAGGAAAACTTTATCATTCTTATAATTTCCAAATGGAGATGATGATGGGGTTGTTAGTGAGGACCCACAATTTGCACACATGCTTGCATTTGCTTCATTTCTAAATCCGCATTGCTGACAGAAATTTGTCATAGTGACTAAATGAAATATATTATTAAACAATTTTCCTATAAAGTCAATGTGGAAAAATATTAGAATTGTGTTTCTGTATTCTTTTCCTGAACGCAGGACATTAAGATCGAATTGATTTATTCTGCCTTGATTAATGATTTAAGCGAAACCAACTAATGATTTATTTTCAAAGTTTGGTTGATCAATGAGTGCGAATCAGAAAGTATTACCATTCTAACAGTTTTCTATTTTAGAATCTTATAACCTTGTGATCCCTTATCTTTACTCAGAATTATGTGCGATTCGTCTCAGATAGGAGAGACCTATAGATTTCCAATACCAACCGCTTTCTTCACATTGTTCATTTTAACCAGTTCTCCTACTTCTTTTTCCATATTATTTACATTGTTTTCCATTTCCATTTCCTGACTGAAATGAAAAAAAGAGTAACGCCAAAGGCAGCCGGAAGGGAGATGGTAAGTAAAGGATTCGGGAGGGGACCGTTATTGATGGCGTTATTTGCGATAAGAGAAAGATCTGTGGTGTAAAGATATTGAGAAATATTTTGCCAAAAAATGGGAAGGACCTGTATAGAATAAAACACTGGAGCGATAAACGTGATTGAAAATAGAAGGAAATCTGAAAGTGTACTTGCCAAACGGTAGTCTTTCGGTCCATACAAAGCAATCACAAAGCCAAGGTTTGAAGATATAAACCACGCGAACAGAACGATTCCAATAAACAAGAGAAGATCAAATATATTAAAAGTGAACCCGAGAATGACGTCTCCCACTGCTAGAATTATCCCCGCACTCACGAGTGTGTATGCTCCACCACCGACCAATATACCTAACATGTATTCAATTGATGTTACTGGTCTCGTAAAAAAGAAAGGCAATCTTCCCTCCCTCCTGTCGAAAGATACATTCATGGTAATATCTGCAATGCCACCCCCTATTACGGAAAAAATCGCAGCCCCAATAATAACCCTGGGCCATTCAGAATGGTTTGAAAGAAGCAACATTGGAGTTATTATTGAAAGTGGCATGAATATAGTAATGAACATGTATGTGAGAGGTCGTCTGAAAAACCATTTTGCGTATATTTTTCCAATTATTATGATGTTCGTAAATCTCATGTATCTATCTTCTTCATGAAACTGAGATATCCTTCCTCCAGTGTAGGCCTGGTGATCTTTAATCCTTGCTGGATCTCTGGAATCCCACAATCTATAAGCTCTTTTATCCTGGAAATTTCATTTTTTCCAATGAATACATTTATTTCGCCATCCAAAACAGTATACTGGAAGCCAGAATTCTTGATGAATTTCAGAGTCCTCAAAGTATGTGGAATTTCGACCTTTGAATGATAGAGGTTCTCCACCATTGAAGTTGGAGAGCCGTCATAAATAATGCTACCTTTGTTTAACATCACCAGTCTACTGGCCAAACCTTCTATCTCATCAAGAAAATGTGTTGTGTACAATATGGTGGTGCCCAATTTCCGGAGTTCACCAAGATAAGTGTGAAGTGCATTTCTGTTTTCTATGTCGATACCAGCAGTGGGTTCATCCAGAATTAGAATTTCATTGTTCCCTGCCAGAGCCTGCCCGAAACAGACTAACTTTTTTTGCCCTCCTGATAAATGCCGGATAATTGTATCTCTTTCCTGTTCTAAGCCAAGTTTTTTAACGATTTCTCTAGTTATTTCCAGAGATCTCTTCTTCGATATCCCCTTGAGTAGTGTGAGATAATTGATGTGTTCTTGAAGAGTGAGTTCTTCGAAAAGTGTAAATTCCTGAGGCATCACACCAATTCTCTCAACTGGTACGTCAAGTTTTATTTTCCCCCGGTCAGGATTCAATTCTCCATAAAGCATTTTCATAAGTGTTGTCTTCCCGGCTCCGTTTGGACCTGCAATCACGACAAATTCTGATCTATTTATATCTAAGGAAATGCCATTAAGAGCAATCTTGCCCAAAGAATATCTTTTATGCACATCTTTGATTTCGACTAATGCCAATTTGATTCACTTGATTCCAGCTGAAGGGAAATGATTTTGCAAAACATAATTCAACCCCAAACTGTTTCCGAATTACGTTAATGCGCAGGATCATATTCCTCCACTCTAACTATTTGCCAGCCTGTACTTTCTATTTGATATTTCAACTCAAGCACTCACTTTCCATCCATCTTAATCCCATTACTTATCACTGGCATCATATTTAAATTATAAGCCATAAAAATAAGCCGTTTTTTCCATATTGAACGTCTTTTGAGATATCTGGCAAATTCCCAACAGCGTTAGCCTACTTGACTGTGATACACATTTTATCCACAACCTAATAAGTATGGATCCTCAGCTTACTCTTTCAATTTTGCTTTTACTCTTTCCTGCTCTTTTCTCCGTAAAGTTTTGAATTTCGTGATGACTGTAGTTGAAAGGAGAGAACACTAAATCCTGTTAAGAGGTTCATACTCCTCTTTGTTCCATATTCTTTCGAGGTCCATAAGAAACTTGGCCCTGCCTCTAATCTCCAACAGACAGTTACTACAAGTATAAAGACCGCAGCAGGAGCGACCTATGTAAGACTGTACCAATTTTATAAAGTGATTCTGCTTTCAGTGTGTTTAAAGGCTTCAGCATCTTCTGAAAGTAATTATGATATTTCACTGAGGTAATGTTCAAGTGTCATTTTGTAATCAGGCAGTAGACCACGATTTTCTGAAAGGATGAATTCCATTGACTTTCTCAGAGATTTTATAGTTTCTCCTGATCTAAATAAAGCAATACACAAAAAAACTAGTGCAGCTGGATCTCCAGTATCCTTCATCACTTCTTCTAGAATTGATATGGCTTTTTCATTCTCACCGATGACACTAAGAGAACTCCCTAACTGAATTTTAGCCTGCCTCATCAATTTGCCTGAAATCCCTTTCGCCAACGCATTTTGGTATAAGGGAATCGCCTCACTCTCTTTCCCGAGGAAGTCCAGGGCGTTTGCATATTCGAAAAGATATACTGGATTTTCTTTGTAGGTCTCGAATGAATCCTGAAATGCCTTTCTCATTTTATCTGGGATCTCTCTGTGTTTCCATGCTTCTTCTATAATATTATCCAGCTTGGTCATCTGGCTCTCCATTCTATTATAAGTATCATCTCTAATAACGTTTTCAGAGGTTTTGCAAACGATCCTGACTTTCGAAATCATTGTAAGTGCTACAATGAATCGGACGGGATTTGCTTAGAGTTTGTGTGGAATACTTAAGCGGAGAACTTCAAGACAGATAGCATGATACAGTTTTTTGGATGAAATGTGCAAATTACCGGTTAGTTCCAGTTTGACTTTAAAATTTACAGCAATAAATATTAAATCAAAATAATACCTGATAACTAGCTCTTTGACGAGACGAGGATAAACCTAAATATTGACAGTTCATTCGAAATGTAAATTGATAGAGGTTAACTTTGATATTAATACATTGCTGGAATTTATCTGGAAGGCACACCAGAATACTTATGCAGCACCTGCAGATCTAAGGAATCTTTATAGAAATAAGACTCCGATGCTGCAAGGATTTGTTGAGTATAGATTTGTTGAAGGCGATTGGAGATATCACGATGCGTATGCAGGTAGGACATGGCCTCCCGGAAAAGAAGTTATTTTCTACAAAAATATGCCAGTGTGGTGCACGTCATATCAGGGTAAAGTTTCAAGCATTATGGGAGAGGAGGAGGTCACCTCAATATATTCATTCCTGAAAAATGCCCTCAGAGCATCAGATGTAAAAATACCATTCCGTGGACCTAAGAGATTTTTGGAAGGGGACCTTGAATATACGTTTGATTTTGTTGGTGACTATTCATATTTTGTGGGTAGGGAAAGTGTCAGAAAGCAAGGAATCGAAGTGTTCTTTCAGGACATAATGGGATCGCTGATCAAATGATTGAACCCATTTCTTTTCATTTCTTTTTCTCTTTCAGGAATCGTTGATATTGCATTATTCAACCCGCTTGTTCTCATCTGTTTCTTCAATATAATGAAGGCAGCAGGATATTTTGCACCATTTTTTGAAATGTCAATAATCATCGGATTGACTGCTTTTATTCTTTGCAATTTTTTCTTTTCCTTTTACCATGTAAATTATGTTAAAAACGTGCGCAAGCACAGAAATGAGAATGAGGAATAATCCTAAAAGTATCAATGGCTTAAGTGAACTGTAAAAACTTTGCAAGTTGAAACTTAAGAAAAACAGTATTACTCCTGTATTCAATGCGAAAAATTCGAAATTAATACTTTTGCCAACAAATGCTTTTGACCTGGAAAGACCTGATACAAACATGTATGAAAGCCCGAAGATTATCATGGTTACGAATCCAAAAAACCAGAGAATAAATATGGAATCACGAGTGATCTGTATTATTTGAGCAATGCTGGAGATAAGGGCAATGAGCCCTGCTAATAAATAAAGAAAACTGATTGCAATGAATCTCAATACATACTTAATGTTGATCGAGTCCTGTTTTCTTTCACCATGATTGTGCATAAGATGGTTATGGCTTATGATCCTAAAAAATTACTTTTTATTGTACAGTAAATTCAATTGAACT
>DAICVC010000029.1:0-10757 GCA_027372655.1 Thermoplasmatales archaeon
AAGACTGCGTTCTGGGTACAGAGTTCATCTAAAGGATGAGAAATCGGGCTTTGAATGGGATTCCCTGGTAGACCTGAAGAAGGAACAGAGGGAAATCATGGATGTAGTGATCAAAAAGACCTAAAAATATAGGTAATTAAATGATTGAAGCATATGAAGATGAATACCAGACGATGCTGAAACAAGCAAATATTGGTACATGATAGCTTAGCAACTGTAGCTTTACTAAACAATAATGAATGCAACGGGGCAGTTTCATTTATCAGTCCTAGTACCATCCTTAGTACGCTTGTACTTCTTGAAATAGGTATCTACATCTGCGATATCCTTGCCACTAATCATTGAATCCATGGGCAATATGGATGACCAACCTGGGCCGCTCAAATAGATTTCTTTATGGTCCGGATACGCCACGACATCCTTTTCATTATACCTTGGGTCTGACCTGACCTCCATGTCCAAAATTGTAACTGTTTCTTCAAGGTCTGCCAGAATCTGGGTAGAATTGTCAGGTCCCCTGACCTTACCTATGAGGTCTCCAGCATTTATTTCTATCATACTGTTGTTGAACCTCAGATGCCCTTTCCCATTTAGTACCAAGTAATATTCGTCTATGGCCGAATGGGAATGAAGCCTGGCCGATACACCCCCCGGAGGTATCTCTTCTACTCTGGCAAACACCCTCGAAGGCCCTAGAAGTGGAGTCAAAAACCTCTCCGACATTCCTCTGTCGTTCCTGCTGAGGTTCACCTCAGCGCCTCTCGGCTTCTCAAAAAGATTAATAATCGGCGGAGTGTAGAGATTTTTGCTTCTGTCATTGTCAAGATAAATTTCAGGTGACCATAAAGAACACAACCTAACTACGAAATCGAGACCTTCTGCAGTAATTGCTGGCACAACAATGTGAACCTCATCCTCAGAATCTGCCTTAAGCTTCCCGCACCTCCTAGCCAAAGTATCCCATAGCCAATTAGCAATAGGTATTGCATTTCTACCATGACCTTTGGGTACATCACCTATACTTGACGGAAGAAATAACTTCCACGCAATATCCAACCTAATAAAATTTGGAGGATACTCTCTATCTGTGACCTGCTCAATTATTATCATATTATACAAATAACACTATTAACTTAATTCTTTCCAGAAGTTCTGTAAAATGATAAAGCAATCAGTGAAGGAGGAAGAAGGCTTGCCTCCGCCTTGTCAACTGTCTTGGCTTGCCCTGAGTGAAAGCCCAGGAGATAATACTGATCGTCAGGAGGCTTCCAGTTCGGATATATTGCGCCATCTAGATTTTACTGCTTTTCAGAAGGGATAGTATCACCTTTGCGCGTTGAAATTATTCCAACGATAAAAGTAATAACAAACAAGGCAAATAACAGGTCGTATAGACCTGGTATATAGGGTAGCGACCCTGGGTACTTTGATATGCCAAAAAGGTAGGTAGCGAACTGGGACGGCGTTTTGAATCCAACTTGGGAATAAAGTTCTATATCACCGATCAGGAATAGCGCTATGAATATCGCGCCAATGCTGCCAACAAGCCCCAGCTTCCTGCTCCTAGATACAAGAAGTATTCCCCCTCCAATAAGCGAGACTACGGCTATTACGAGCATTCCGTACCAGTGAATGAAGTACGGAGATTGAATACCAAAATCTGTCTGCAAATTCTTATCTGTAAACAGAATCGTCAGTGCTACGATGAATGCTAAAATGAACAATACACCTTCAGCCTTCAAGTTGTACGATCTTTTTTGCTCTTCTGACACATATTCTCATTAGAATGTAGATATTTATAGTTTCTTAACATTTTAAACTTAACCTAATTCAAATTCTCTTTAATAAAATGACCACAAATTGACAACTACCTTAATCGCATACCATTAAAAATTGCCGACAAAGATGTTCTTTATCAAGACTGCCCTGATTCAAACTTTTGGAATTACCCATTCCGGGGTTTTCTTGTTTGTTCTTAGTCCATCTATTAGCCCTGAAATTTCCTTTTTTATAAGGGTGAACCCCTTTTTCTTCCCTTTAACAGGTATACAATCGAATTTGGTATTATAAAGGAAGAAGACTTTAAGATTGCACGAATAGCGAATAGAGATTCATTTGCATGAACAATTCTCATGAATGTTATACAATCTTTTATCTCTATACTAACTCTTTCCGCATCTGCGATCTCGTGTTCTGTCCAGTAGCCAAATCTGGATGGCAATTCTACATCGTGAAATATGAATGACCCAGTATGAGCGATCACCTTCCACTTATTCTCCTTTAGGGAAAGGGCTAGATAAGCACTGTTAAAGATAGGTAAATTTTCATTAAATCCTCCAACCTGTAATAGCGCCTTCTTCCTTGCTACAAAAGCATTTGGGAGGGCGTCTATATCTAACAATCTATTCTCAAGATGTGGATTCCTAGGTTTGTTTCTCCCTATAAGTTCGTGCCTCCACTTATCTTTTCTGAAGGGGGTAGCATAAACCCAAACCATTTTCTTATCTTCACTATACAATACAGACGGAAAAACCGCCCCTACAGTATCGTCCTCCTTTAATGTCTTTATAGGCAAGTAGAATGTTGATTCATCTACTTGGTTGTCATCATCGATAAAGAAGATTATCTCATGGCTAGCTTCAGAAATCCCGATATTCTTAGCTTTACTTATGAATATTCTTTTGTCAATTTGTATTTTTCTAATGTTTAGCGAGCTCGACCAAGATGATACGTTCTCCTTTACTTCTGAGTCATCTACAACTATTACCTCTGCTAAGTTATCTGGCTTCTATTTCTCTATAAAATAAATAAGATTTCGCAGTTTCCGGTACCTGTTATGGGTAGGGATGACTATACTGAACTTAGGCAGATTCCCTCTTTCCACCAAAATTTACTTTAATATTACTTTTGAGTTTTTTCTTATTAACTAAGCTATTTATTCCTTAAAATCGCCTGCCGTCTAGAGACTGGTCCTTACTGAATTGTAAAGTGAGAGGATTTAACAGTTATACCTTCACACGAAATCCCCACTGGAATTTCTCATATCCAGCATTCGACCTTTAAGTGCATATACCTTTCCGCATCTTTCGCAAACGGCTATGCTGTCCTCATTCCTAAGTTTACTCCCGCAAACTATGCACCTTATAATCTCCAAAGGATTCTTAAAGGACTGAGTTATGCCTTCTACTTCTTTATTTAGTAACAAGAAGACGTCAGGATATAGGCTTGCTGTCTTGATTATATTTGCTAGGCGGAGTTCAAATTTGGTCAATCTTTCGATATTTAGGTAATCTGAAAGGGATTCTACCGTGCTATTATGGAACAAACCTGTGCCGATTGCCCTCTCAACTCGGCACGTCCTTGGTATTGAGTCTAGCAAATTTCTATACTTAATAAAATAAACATTTCTATTGGATACTGGGTCGCTGATACCTTGTGGATAGGGATTGAAATAGTTGAGCACAACTTTACCGTTCATGGTTAGACTTTTCATCATATGAAGAGCAAATACTGGCGAGCTTATATTGTTAAAATTAAACAAGAAGGACCCCCCTCCCCTTAGTTTGCTAACTATAGACCCTAAAAAATCGAGGTCTCGGTAGTGATGCATGACTCTTATTGACATAATGAAGTCTACAGACCCTTCCATCAGTGGGGGATTCCTAACATCCGCAAGAATGAATATTATCCTGTCACTATTTAGGTTTTTAACAGCTCTTTCAATATTGCGTTCTGAATAGTCTATAAGTATGACAAACTTGAAATGACCTAACAGCAAATCTGTCAACCTTCCATATCCACCTCCCAAGTCAACTGCTATCTGCCCATCCCTAATGTTCATTGATATTAGCTTCCGCTCCAGCAGGTCTTCGTGTTTTTCGTTTATAGTGAAGTATACGGATTCATAATCTGGGATCAGTCTATCATCCACGTCAACATCAACCAGACTTTGGTTAAAAATCATTACATTACCTAACGTTTATTAGGACCTTTTGTTTCGAATAACTGTGGACCTGGACCCAGGTGAATATTACGACAACCTCGATAGAATCTTTTCAAAGGCTGCTTCAATTTATGATGAAAGGATCCAAGCCAATTTCATCAATGTCAACATCAGGGATAAGGAGATAGAAACGGTCGTAAAACGCTACGTTCCAGGATGGAGGGTACTGGAAATAGGCTGCGGAACAGGAGAGGAGGCGAGGAAGGTTATTGATGCAACCGGTTGTGAGCTAACCTGCATAGATGTTGCAAAGGGTATGATTGAATTTGCCTCCAACAAAATGGTAAAATTTGGTCTGTCAAATAAATTCAAGGGGCTAAAACTACCAGCCTCTTCTTTGGGTTCCGTCGGCGGGAAATTTGGAATAGTCTACTCATTCAATGGTGCCCTCAACAACGAACCCCTTCTATCCAAATTTTTCCAAGCTCTTGATGAAGTCGTTGAGACTGGAGGATATTTCATCGTTAGCGTTAGAAATCGACTTTCTCTAGGAGAAATATTAGTGGACCTTTTGCGACTAAACCCTGACTCCTTTTTCAAAAGAATAAGCGGGGAGATGAGTGTAGAAGTGGCAGGCAATGGGGTAAAATCACACTATTTCTACAATTCTGAGTTTCTTAAGCAAGTGCCATCTTCATTTAAGCTGACACAGATGCGGGGTCTTGGCATATTTATGATTCCTTCCTTTCACGAGAAGATTGTAACTGAAGGAGCTAGAAATCTGCTAAGTCGATTGGAGAAGGCTTTCGTTGACTTTCCTGTGTTCAATCATTTTGGAGATGAGACGCTATTTGTCTTTAAGAAGAACTGACGACTACAGCACGTGGCTAACTATCGGTGGACCATTCGAAAGAAAAGTTGAGGTAAATTTTGTACAGAAGGACGGGAAAATGATTGTGATACCAACAGGAAGTTGGGCGGACGATCTTCGGGTCTATCCATTTGCGAGAGTCAATACAAAGACGATGAAAGCCACCTTTGATAGCGCTGACAGCTACATCGAAATTTTCAAAGAAAAATATGGTGAGAATCACTTCAGCAGGTATTTTAGCAGGTCGGAAGATGTAATAGTTCTTGAACCGTGCGACAGAGAACCAGGTTACAGCTATGAGACTCTCGGGTCGCTATTCGACCGTATTACGGCTCAGTACAGTAAAGAAATCCTCTCGAACTGGGTTCAGAGATATATGAGGGAGCAGAGCTTTGGAGTTTTGGATAGGTTCGTACAGGATGGCAATGCGATTCTAGACCTAGGATGCGGCCCAAGTTCCGAAGTAATAAAACTGGATAAGAGATTGGAAATAACTGAGGTAGATGTTTCTAAAGTTGCCCTCGATATATCACGGGAAGCTCACACTCCAGGCATGGCTAATATCAAATGGATTCTTCTGAGGAAGGATAATGATATTCTTGGAGAATACGATATAATTTTTTCCAGCTACGGATATCTGAACATTGAAAGTCCCGCAAATGTCATCAGACTATTGAATAATAATCTGAAGTTAGGCGGATACTTTATTGGTTCCTTCATGAATAGGTACGGACTGCTAGACCTGTTAGTTAGTCTTCTGCAGAGACGCTGGAATTATGTCAAAGAAAGAACCAGAGGCCATCTACCAGCTGGCTCCAGTAGATTCAATGCTTTATCTTTTCCGAGGAGCCCAAATTATTTAGCTAGTTTAGAGGGATTAAAAATAGAGGAAAGAAGGGGTATTTGCTTTGTCATTCCGCCTTACAATTATAGCCGACTAGTCGATGCTTTTGAGAGAATCGGATTCACAGAACTCCTGAAGTCATTGGATTCCCACCTTGGTTCCTTTCCCATACTATGGTCAGGCTCAGATTATATCCTCTTTGTCTGCCGCAAGACTGGCAAAATTTTCCCTGAATTTGAAGGCCAGAAATTCAACAAAGGTTATTAACTGCATTTAAGTGATAATTTAGTATGGTTAAATTTGAATTTCCAGCAACTCCACCCCTGGTGTTAATAGAGCTTGTACCAAAAATCTCTGTCTTGTTGGGATCTGCAGCAAGCTTTGACGACCCTAGCTTTTCAGAGCGCCCATAACAGAAAAGTGACGGATAGAAATTAGAAGGTAAAATGACAGGATTTAGAATCTTGAAAGAAGGAAATAAAAGGTTTTTTTATATTCTGGTAGTTGCGGCTATTACACTCTTTGTTATTTCCTTCTCCCTTTCAGTCAATATGCCCTCTCAAGAACAGACCCAATTTTCACAAGCCGGCACAACGGTAACGATCTCCCCCTCTGTTATATTCGTTCCTCACGAATTGTCATACACGCCATCTGTTCTTGTCAAGGTGATACTCCATCACCCGTTGAGCAATATCTCAGTTACTGTTTTCGAACAGGGCAATAGCAGTGATGTTGCCTATAGGAATGTGTTTCACAATGTTTCATTCTTCTATTTCTATTTCCAGACGCATTTCTCTAATCACGTTAGATTTGAGAACTATTCATTGAACGTGAACGGTCAAATCATAAACTTTTCAATTATGGTCAAGAATTCCTCCCTTCCGCTAATAGGGGAGACATCCTTGGTGCTCTCTTTCTCCCTCTTCATATTGGGGGTGTTCCTCGCCCCATTCAAGTCCAAGTACTGGCCCATTCCCATAGCGGTTGGATATCTTTTCCTAATTCCATTTTTCGGCCAGAGGTATGACATGTTCTTCATGATTTCAGGGGGGTTTCACGTTCTTTCTGGAGTTAACCCATTCACTAGCTCCGCTGTTCTGAATGGTGCGCTTAAGTGGGCATACCCCCCCTACTACCTGCTCTGGTCCTTGGTATCTGATTGGATTTCAGGACTTGCCACCCATACGCCAATTCCAAATTCCGTGTCTCTGATCTATCCCGGGGTGCTTCTCGGCAATATTTACGACGCCTGGTTGGCCTTCGTACCACCATCCCTTCCTGTTTACTACACTCTATCCAAGGTCCCGATGTTTGCCTCAGTTTTTGCCATTTACTATGTCTTAGAGAGGAAGTTCGTGTTGAAATACAACCTTAAGAAGATTTGGCTGCTGAGCCCGTTGGTGATCATCGTTGGGATAGTCTGGGGGCAGCTCGATGTTATAGCATCCCTCTCCCTTCTCCTGTCAATACTCCTATTAAAGGAGAAGAGGACAGACCTCTCAATACTCTCCGCTACCCTGGGATTCTGGGTTAAGATATTCCCGGCATTTATCATACCTTTCGTGTTGATTGAGAGCAGAAACAGGTTGAGGGACCTTGGGATAATTGTTGTAGCCTCGATTCCAGCCCTCCTATTTTATTACCTATCTGGTAATTTTCTAGGGGATATCGGGACGTTAATATACTCTAGGTCCGTACCCACCTTTAGGGGAGTTTTCGATGCCCAGGGGCTCACCTGGCAACTAATCCTGAGAGACCTTGGCATCACTCATTTCCCTCCATTGTTCACATTCTCGATCATACCTTTTCTCATCGCAATTTCTCTGGTATACTATTACAGGAGAGGAAATATTGTCAACTACGTGATAGCTGAGTTCATCTTCTATTTCCTTACGTATAACTTCGTGAACCCACAGTACTTCGTGATTCTTGTGCCCCTCTTCCTTCTGAACGGTGACCTGAGGAACTACATAGCCTATTCAATATATCCCTTAGTTTTCATATTTCTGAACTACACATTCCCCTACTGGATAGTGCCTTCGCTTTCGTACAACTATTTCTCCTCGGCAGTTGGGCAGGTGGAATCCGCAAGAATATGGTTCACAGGCTCGTTCGTTTTCATGATCCCGTTGATCATTTTATTCACGGCCTCCCTTATAGTTACTTCCGTCGAACTTATCCTAGGAAGAAGAATAATCTTCAAGAAGACGCCTCTTTTTTCACCATAGCCCATTTCCGGTGGTCCTTACCTGCAGCGTAGTCAAGCCTTGATGATGCAATCGCCAGAAATTCAATCAGTATTGCACCCGCAAGATGGAAGAAATTCACCCTTCTACTTCTAATGAACTTGGCAAATATGTCCAGGAAAAGCGTCGTGTCGCTCACGAGCAGGGTGTCCATTACGCGAGGGTCCTTCCCTTCCTTCACTATCTCCAGATGGCCGTAATTAACTCTTCTTCTCTGCTGAAACAGGTCGAACGGGTTTGACGGTACAGTGTTTTCCACCTCTACACTTTCAAGATATAATACCTTCAGGCCCATTGAGGCAGCTCTAAGGCAGAGGTACTCATCCTCATTCACGACCTCCGGCATTTTCCATCCTAGGGAAGTCCTGATGCATAGGAACTCACCGCCATGAACGTTAATGCCTCTCCCAGAAAGGTATGAGAGCTGGAAATCATGCATTTCCCACATAAGCGTACCGATTCCTTCCGTGAGATTGCTATGCACTCTTGGTCTGACCTTCACTGAGATTGCACCAACTTCTTCAGTGAACTTCTCTTCACATTTCTCAAATATGATTGGATCAAACGACACATCCCCTGATATCAGGAATAGTAGTTCTCCGTTTATTTTGGGGATTATTGAGTTCAATGCATTCACCTTCCCCTTTCTTTCTGTCTCCTTTACCCTTATGAGGCGATCATCAACTATCTCCTCTACCTCCTCCGGGACATTCTCCCCCCCGTAGAGGAGGAAAATCTCATCAACCTTACTCTTAAGCGTGGCCCTTAGCGGCTGGAGGAGCATCTTCCCGTCGTTGTAACTAAATATCACTGCAGTTTTCTTCATTCAGAACCTCACCCCTAAGGTACTTGTCGTTCAGGCGATGGTACTTATCCGTATCAAAATAGAAGTTGTGGAGTGAAAAGACAGTTTTGAATCCACCCTTTCCTTCTTTTCTATTCTTGTGGTTAGAGTATATTGCCTTTATGTTCACCCACGACGCTACTATAAGGAATGGAATGCAATCTGCTATCTTCTGAAAAGCGCTGGATTTAGAAGGCTTCAGGTCAAATTGGATATTCTCTCCTTCAACGCCTCCCGATATCACTGGGGATGCTTTCAAAAGTTTCCTGAAATAATTGCCTCCAAAAATAGGAACGACCATCTTAGAGTCCTTCGCAGCCAGCCCTTCCTTAAGCTTAAGAAAGAATGGAAGCGCATATGAATCGTCCATGCAGAGAGAGAGACAGAGGGGTTCAAACCTGTATATCCTCCTGAATATGAGTATCTCCATTATTGATGTCCACAACCTGTTGTTCTTTGCTATCAGGAAAATATCTATGTCATCTTCTTCCCTCGGTTCATAGGATACTGAACCGCTTATTCCTATGAATAGGGCGTTCTCTATCCTTATCCTGGAAAAGAACTCTTTTGCCTCCCTTATCTTTCTTTCTCTTGCAGATTCCATCTAAGATGCATTCTCCCTAAACAGTGACCTGTATCTCCCGAGCTCAGAAAGGTACCTGGGGATCAGAAAATTTTCCTTCCCAATCTTAGATTCACCCCAGAGTCTTTCACCGAACTCGTAAGGTATTTCCACTATTCGTTTTCCGGAATTGCATGCTAACACCGGAACCAGAATCTTGTACCCCCTTCTGTTCCCAAGCGCGCCGAATAATTTCTCATAAGGAATCACTGCATTGCGTCCGATGCCGAAGAAACCGGATATTGGGTCACGGATGCCCCTAGTCTGAGGGACCATCATGTGGCAAAGGGCTATGGCAGTGGACGTTATTGAGTTCCTGTAGGCATTTCTCCTTCCTACCTGGCTCCCATCTACAAATCTGCTCATTACAACCAAGTCGTTTCCTTCAGAAAGCGCTTTGATCATTTCCCCTATCTTCTCTGGGGGATGCTGAAGGTCTGCATCCATAACTATCTTCATCTCTCCGGTCGAGTTCATCAAACCCGTTAAATTTGAGGCTAGCAGCCCGAGCCTGTGCGGATTGACGATAATTCTGAGCGAGGTATTACTGTTCTGAACCTTCTCCAGGAGTTCTATAGTACCGTCGCTGCTATTGTCATCAACTACAACAACTTCGTATGTGACTCCCCCCAATGCCTTGCGAACCCTTTCGATGAACGTGCGTAAGTTCCCGCTCTCATTCAGGGTTGCGGTAACCACGCTTACGAGGGGATAAGAGTCCACTATTTATGAGTTCAAGTGAACTTAATAATCTTTTCCATGCTAAAAAAGATAGAATTTTGTCTCGGGTCGAGCCAAGAAAGTCTTTTATTTTAACTCTTCTTTATATAATGGTGATAACAGTTTCTAGGGTCTACGACCAACCGATTCCGGATAAGGGATATCGGGTATTGGTAGACAGGCTGTGGCCCAGGGGGATATCAAAGGAGAAACTCAAACTTGATGCCTGGATGAAAGACATTGCCCCTTCAGATGAACTAAGAAAATGGTTTTCCCACGATCCAAAGAAATGGAATGATTTCAAAATTAGATACTTCAAGGAACTTGATAAGAATCCAAAGACCAAGGAACTTCTAAAAATTTGCAGAAATAGAGATGTGATTTTCCTGTATTCAACAAAGACAGAGGAAACCAATAATGCGGTTGCACTGAAGCTGTACGTGGAAGAGAAACTGAAAGACCAGGGGAAGAAGAAATAACTACCCTTGGGAAAAATGATGACATTGCTGCATCGGAATTTGATTTGCTAATTACCTATATTTTTAGGTCTTTTTGATCACTACATCCATGATTTCCCTCTGTTCCTTCTTCAGGTCTACCAGGGAATCCCATTCAAAGCCCGATTTCTCATCCTTTAGATGAACTCTGTACCCAGAACGCAGTCTTT
>DAICVC010000048.1:0-11173 GCA_027372655.1 Thermoplasmatales archaeon
ATCAATTAGTCACAGATCAATCTTACTTGAGTAAAATCCTTATCTCTCATATTGAAGAAATGGATATTAAAGGCTCTATTGAATTGATTAAGAAAATTGGGATTGAGAAAATCGAAGCGAACATAACCATATGCTTCCTAAAGAATTTTAGAACAGCTAAAAACTGGCAATGGCCAGAAGAATTCTCTATTGAAGAATGGAAATTAGAATACGATTATATTTCCAACTTGAGGGAGTTCTTTGTCGGGGGGATTGAAAAAGCTGGTAAAACATTACCAAATAATTTGAACAGACTTGAAGTGATCAGTAAAACAGCAAATTTTATTATAGGCTCAGCGTGGCTTACAAAAACAGAGACTGAAAAAACCTTTGAGGAAATAGCTTCTATTGTAAATTCAGAAAAGGATAGGGACATCAATTTTCTCAATTATCCATTAACGACAGCATACATTCAACAGGAAAGATACGAAGATGCATATGAATTATTGAAAAACAGTGAGAGAGGTGATGATCCCTATTTCAAATTTTTAGAACTGACACTCAATAAGAAAGGGGGGAGTCCAAAATTATCAAAGGCCCTGGAATCGTTATTTGCGGAGACAGGATCAATGGCAATTTTTGGATCTTTGATTCTTCACAATATGAATGAGGAAGATGATAAGGAAACTCTCAAGAAAATCGAAATGGGGATTAAAAGTGGTGCATCCATTTTTGTTCCATGGAAAGAAATCTATGCTGAAATTAAATCAAAACACGGAAATGTTCTTGCGAATTTCCAGGACTTGGTGGAATATTGCAATACTGACAACCTTGAAATTTTGCGCTTAAAAGCCCTGTTTGCAAATATTCACGGAAAAAAAGATGTGAGTGAGGAATTCTGGGGAAGGATTTTTAGAAGCCCGTGGAAGAATCAATCAGATATGGAGTCCTACCTAAGCGCCCTGATCGATAATAGGGACATTGACAAAATTTTGGATCTTGAAAACGATTTTCAAAAAATCAACATTCACGATTCATTAATCCAAAGACTCGGGACATTATTTTTGGAAGAGGGAAACCCTGGAAGAGCGGAAAAATACTTCAAAAAGGTAACCAATAAGCAAATTATTGATCAATCCACAAGGGGAATTATAAACTCATTACTTGCTCAGGACAGAATAGATGAGGCCTTGAAATCAATTAATGAAAGTACCACTCCTGTAGATCTGAAACTTAGGATCTTTCTATCGGCAGGAATGACCGATAAGCTCAATCTGCAGCTAAAATCAATGGAAAGCATTGATGAAATGGCAGAATTAGTTATAGAAGATATAATGGACAAATTCTGGGAGAACCGGATACTCAGGAATTCATTAATACAACTCTCAAGGAAAACCGGAAATGTGAATTTATGCCTGGATATAAGTTCCCGTCTTCAGTCCGAGGGAAAGAGTGAGGAAAGTCTACAACTTCTTAAACTTGTATTTCATCAAAAAGAATGGGAGTACCAGCTCGCTTCAGCCCTTTTAGATAAACTTAGCCTTTCAGCTAAATTTGAAGAAATGACATCAACCGGGGTAGCATTCTTCAAGTCCAGGGCAGAAGAACAAAAGAAGAGAGAATTGTTCTCCAAGTTGACCAGAATTCAATTTAACAACAATCTCTTCAATGAGATCTTGAAGCTATACAATTCATATGAAGCACTATCAACTCCAGAATCGATGGAAACAGTAATCCTGACATTGATTAAGTTGGAGGATTATATGGACGCAGGTAAGTTACTGTCAAAATATCACTTAAAGCTGATTGACCAGGAAGATTTTGAAAAACTGACAAAGGTTCTCAAGAGATCTGAAAACAATTCCAATATAATAAAAATGGCTGAAAAATTAATGAAGGCCTGCGTCAAGGAAGGTAGATTTTTTGATAAGCGAGAGGCAATAACAAGAACCAACATCGATATCTCAAAAATTGATGAAATCTATGAATATTTGCTTTCACCAGTAGACTATTCGGCTTTTGACCCTGACTATCTAGAATCTCAATCCTCAAAGTCCCTGAGAAACATTTTCAAGAAAACAGGTATAGAAACAATTGAGGAACTCACCCTTCCTGATTTCTTTTTAGGAGTGGGTATGAAAGATATTGAATTGGCAAGGATCATAAAAACCTATGTCGACGATTCTTATTACAACTACAAAATAAGAAGAGTTCCCAGAGATAACGTAACAATGAAATACCTTTCACAGGCAATCAACCTTAACTCCCACAACCCAATTTTGTTTTGCATCTCTTTTAATATAGGAATCAGGGAAGCTATGAGGCTGAGAGAAGCCATCAGGAGCATAGATAACGGGTTTTGATATTGAACACAATCGATTTAAGAATATTCCAGGGAAATAATAGCAGATCATTTCTAATGACGGTACTCTTACTCTGGGGAGTTGTCTTTTCATTCCTGATGTGGAGAGATTATCCTCTCGCCAAAAATGGTCTGGAATTTCTTTATCTTTACTTACCTGCCGGAATTCTATCCTCATTTGAAGTATTTGCTATTTTGCACTTTGTCACCTCCCGTTTGAGTTACAAATTCGGAGTGCATTTCAGTTTCAGAACCTTTTTTGTGAGCATTATAATCTCAATCTTCACCTCAATCTTCGGATTCATTATATTTGTCCCGTATTACTTGTCAATTGATAGCGGAATACTGGAGATCAGGGCCAGGATATTCACGGCCATATTGTTCGTCACAATGATCACTGGAGCCTTATTCCTTTTGCTTTCAAACTACCTGAGCAATGGTTTTGCAGTCATACTCTTTACAATCGGTTCCATTAATATGATCACTGTCTTTATTCAGAGCATTCCAATTCCGCCTATGATTGGTGCCACATTAATGAGAAATAATACCATATACTTTGCACTGATTCTTATATTGGAAATCACGATAATTCTAGTGTTTGGTCGTGGAATTTTCTAAATACCAAAGTTCAAAAAATAATTCTGGAAAAGTAAATAAGTCTATAATAAATCATAGGTTCGACTCATATGGAATGCGAAATGTGTGGAAAAAATTATGATCATCTTAAGAAAGTCAGGGTCGATAAGGCAATAATGGCAGTATGTCCTTCTTGTGAGCATTTCGGCACACCACTTGAAAACTATAGGAATGTTCCGGTATATTCAACAAAATCTAAATCAGAACCAGCACCTAAAATTGTCATCAATCTACCAAAGGCAAATCTTAAACCTCTACCATATAAGAAGAACAGAGGGACAAGAAAAAATGTTATAAAAAATGTGGATGAAGTGGAAATAATCCCGGAATATGCTGAGATCATCAGGCTAGGCAGAGAAAAATTGGGAATTTCTCAGGAGGACTTCGCTTCAAAAATTAAGGAAAAAAGGACTCTTATCGCAGGTATTGAAAGAGGTAGCTTAAAGCCCGATATCAAAACCGCCAGGAAAATTGAAAACTTCCTAAGGATAAAACTTATCGAAAAATACTAACTCAAACACAAACTATTAATAAAATTCTGCAATGGGCAAATATGAGCCATGGGACTAACATAGTTACCATATTTCTTATAATTTCTATAATCGGAGGAATTGTGAGCACTATTTTGCTTGAATGGTTCCTGACTGGATATCTTGTGACTACCCAGGGACAAATTGAGGCTGTCTATGCATCCCCCGTCTATGGAGCAGGCATAGGTTCTGGAATGTTTACCTCTATGTTACTATTTTATCCTGTCCATGTTAAGGGAGACAAAAGCCATCAATGGGAGGATTTTAGATGAACAAAAAGCTTAAAATTGAGACAATGTGGATAGTTGGAGTACTCCTGGTTTTGGGGATGGCCGCGGGTTTAAATATTTACAGTACCACCTTACCCGGCTTTTCAGTAGCCACAAATATAAACTCAAACTCCAATTTAAATGCAAGTTCAAATATAATACACGCTACAGGGGAGCAGTGGGCATGGTTATTTACAAACAACACAGGACTGACTACCACTGATACTTTTTATTTGACTGTCAACACAACGTATACTCTAATTGTGGATTCCTGTAAAGGATCACACCAGTTCGCAGTTATCCATGACCTGGCTATCCCGCAATTCGGCATTCAAATTTATGCAGTACCTGGGCAGAATAATTCAATAACATTTACCCCACTCCATACGGGAACATTTATCTTTGAGTGTGTAGAATACTGTGGCTATGATCACTATTTAATGAGAGGGTATGTCCACGTGGTGGCCTAGATGGGAACAACAACTTTTTTGATTGAACTTTCAGTAATAATGTCTATTGTTATGGCAATCCTTTTCTTCATGTATTATAAGTACCTGACTGGGAAAACTGAGGCTGACTACGCTGCCACTCACGATGACTATTATGATTATGGGTCGTATTTAAGGGAAAATAACAAGAGGGGCGGATTCATCTCTCCAAACAACTTTGTTTTAAATGACGCCAAAAGCATTGGGATGAGGTACATAATGACTGCAATAGCTTTTTTCTTTATTGCAGGTTCATTTGGATTACTGATGAGGGTAAGTTTAATAGAACCGAATCCAACAATATTCAACAACAATGAAGTTTTGTATGACGTCCTGACAACAGAACACGCAGTTCTTATGATTTACGTGTGGGCACTGGGAGGAGCAATAGGTCTGGCATACTATTTACTCCCATCTTTTCTTAAGGTAAAGTCAGATAGATATGGTTCCATTTCTTCAACAGCATACTGGATCTATGTTATCGGGGCAGTACTAATACTTCTGTCAAGAACATCAACAAGATGGTACTTCTATCCTCCACTTGCCCTTCAATTGAATCCATATGGCGCTGGTGCCTATGACTGGTTAGCGGTTATTGGCCTGGAGATGATCTTCATCGGTGTAACTATTGTCGGCATCGTCGTAGTCAGAATGATCATAATGGACAGAAGTGACAAAGTCCCTCTCACAAAAATGCCATTATTCGCGTGGGCCGTTCTTTTTACTATGATAATGTTCCTTGCATCTGCGCCATTTCTGATGTCTGCCCTGGTGCTTTTATTCTATGACTTCTTCAACCCAATCTTCTTTACAGGAGTAGCAGGTAGCTCCCCGTTAACCTTCACTGAACTTTTCTGGATATGGGGACATCCTATTGTTTATATAGCAATATTACCCGAATTTGGGCTAATGTATGAAATTATACCAAAATTTACGGGAAAAAAGATATTCAGTTATACCTCAGGAGTATTTGGTCTGGCTTTACTACTGCCACTGTCTGAACTTGTCTGGGGGCATCACCTTTTAAATTCAGGTTTTGGACTTCAATGGGGACTGTTCTTCTCGACCGCTTCATTTTTGGTAGTTATACCGTCTGCTATTACAGTCTTTAATTATATAGCAAGTTTATGGAGTGCCGATAAAATCAGGTTAACCACTCCAATGCTTTTTGTGATCAACGGAATATTTGATTTCATTGTGGGTGGAATAACTGGCGTAATGCAATCAATGCTGGTGGTTAATGAACAGGTTCACGGAACATACTGGGTAACTGGACACTTCCACTTTATTTTCATGGGTATAACTACAGGAGTAGTCTTTGCCTCAATATACATGTTATGGCCAACAATAACGAGAGGTAGAAAATACAGTCAGAGACTTGCAACATGGCATTTCGCCCTGACTGCAATCGGCTCATTTGTAATGTCTATGGGATGGACGATAGGCGGTTTCCTCGGTATGCCAAGATTTGTATCAGGCTACTTTGCCAGGTTCCAGGTTTATCAAGATACTGCAATCCTTGGGGGAGTTATAATAGGAATTGGGCAACTTTTCTTCCTTGCCAATTTGCTTAAGTCAATGGCAGATAGTCCCTCAACATCCACCAACAACGCATTTGAAGATGCCTATGATGAAGGCATTGTCACTGAAGAAGAATTTGAGAAAGAACCATTGAAAACACCCTCAGCGGTGGGAGGTGAATAATATGAATAGTGCAAAATTAGGAGTTTTATACGGAGTGATTATAATTATGTTAGTAGCTTTGTCATTAGCGTTTGTGCTGTCTGCACCAACAACATCAGGAGGAGGATTGCAGGATCCTTCCGGGATTAAGGTTTTAGGTACCATAGACCAAACCATATATGCTGATGCCACAGGATGGAACTATTCCCATGGGACAAATAATCCAACTTTATATTTCCCCTTAGATTACAAAATCTGTTTCTGTGTGATTGAAGAGGATAACTTGCCTCACACTCTGACCTTAAACTATATCAAATCGTACACACCCGGATCTGCTCCATCATCATATGAGAGTACAGCCACAGCATATAATGTAATCCCAACAATTCCCACCACTCCAGGAGCCCACATAAAACAGTCATATATTTTCTTCCAAACGGGATACTATGTCTATTGGTGCGAAGTTCATCCAACCACAATGGCCGCGATAATTCAGGTAAATGCAACGGCCTCCTCTGCGGTCGCAAGCAATATTGTTTCAATGCCAATCGTTCATGGAAATAATAATTTTGGAATCCAACAGACTGTACCAGTTCAATCACTTAACCACTTTGAAATGGTTGCAAATCAAGCAGTGATCAAAGGATATGAAACAACATTTTCTAAAGTAATTTAGGTGCAATTTTTGGGAAACAAAACAAATTTTTTCTTTTTAAATAACATTCTTAAATTGGAGATTACGTTCCTTATAGATCTGGTTGCAATTGCAGGTTTTTTCACAAACCCTGAAGCTCTCAGCCATATTTATTTAATTATCCCATTGCTTATTTCAGGATCCCTTGCAAGCATGTCATCTGGCGTATTAAACAACATTTTTGATAGGGATATAGACATAAAAATGAATCGCGTTTCCAAAAGAAGAGAGGTGGTCAGAATGAGGCTGGGATACATGATCATTCTATTTTCAGTATTGTCTATTTCATCGTTGACAATTGGGCTGTTCTATCTCCCTCTCATATCCGCGTTCTTTATTCTGATGGGGTTCTTCAGTTATGCTATACTGTATACTATGCTGCTCAAAAGAAGAACTGACTTAAACATAGTAATCGGGGGTATCGCTGGAAGTTTTCCCGCACTGGCAGGATCATCTGCAATTCTTGGAATAATTACTCCCGCTTCCATTTTCATTGCGGTTCTCGTATTTGTATGGACTCCAACTCATTTCTGGTCACTTGCAATCAAATACAAGGATGACTACAAAGAGGCAGGAATACCAATGCTACCTGCGGTGAGGGGCATTCCCATAACAAGAGAGTATATTTTAATAAATTCAATCTTTCTTGCTACCGTAACAGTATTTCCTCTCATACACCCTCATATGGGACTGAGTATAATTTATCTTGTACTTGCAATTCCACTGGCTCTCTGGATTCTGATACCATCAATAATTTACTTCTTGAAGGATGGCGGACCTAAGGAATACAGAAAATTATTTTCTTACACGAATGGCTATTTGACCGTCGGATTAATCCTAATTATAATATCCACATTTACAATCCATATTTGATATGCTGGGCAAGCGTCAAACATTAATGGTAGTTATTTCGTTTATGTGCTCAGCCATTGTGCTCAATTTCGGTATATTTAAGTTCCCTAACGATGCCCAAGTGTTCGGTTATATAATGATGATTATGCCAATTTTGGAACTCTTCATCCTTATAAAATTCACCTCCTTGAGGAATGGGATAGTTTCATCTCTCCTTTCGTGGAAAGGTCTGGTACTGTTATTCTCAGTAACAACCATCTGGGAATTTATCCTTTTGATAGATCTTCAGGGGAGACAATCGATATATTACGAAATGCAAATAATCTATTATCCCGGTTTTGTTGAACAGGTAACATTCTCGATGCTTGGCACTGAAGGTCTTGGTCTTTATTTCAGGAGGGGCACTTCCTTAATGATAAGTGTACTATTTTATTTCTCCTATTATCTGATGATTTTGCTAAATTCACTTTCTGCTTACCAGGGTGTGTTTGCTCCGTATTTTATATTGGATATTTTTGGTATTTCATCCATTTACGTTGCATGCTACGGTTTCTCCAAATCCATTTATCTGGCAATTATTATTCAGGTGTCGTTGCTCTTGCTGGAATATTTTATTCCACCATTGCCTTCTGCATTTTTCTACACCTTTGTACCCTCATGAATCTTAATAAAATTTCTCAAAAGGGGATTTGTATCACCTTTGTTCAAACAGGTTCGCAAAAAATCTTAAAACTAAAAATGCAATATCGGATCGGAATCAAATGGCTGACAAGAAAAATAAAGAATCGGAGTTTTCATACAAGATTTTTTATCTATACCTACTGGATGCCATTATTAGCAATAATGAGATGGATGAAATACGTGACACTCAGAAAAAATTTCTGGAACAGACCGAAAACACGGTCTGGGACATCGAGCAGCTAAAGGTTCAGATTGGTGACAAATTGGAGATGTTCTCAAAGCGTCATGATATAATACCATTCGAGGAAATCAGCAAGGAAGTCACAAGCCTACTTGAAATATCAATGGACAAATACGCTAAAAGAATTCAGGAAGAAAGTAAGCGTAAACTTTCAAACCTTGAGGTGATTTTTAATTCTGCCAAAACAAATTCTATCAAAAACATTCAGGCAACTTTATCCACCGATTTCCTGAGGATTGTTGATTACAGCATATCTACCAGACTGATTGATGGAATATATGAGTCCAAAGCCTCATACAGTAGTGAAGGAGGGATAAAATATGACTTTCTATTGAACTCTAATGCTGTTGATATTTTTAAGGAAACACTTAAACTCTATTCACTGGAAAAAAATGTAAAAATCCCATTTCGCTTCAATCCAAACGCACCCAACAAAGAGTCACAGATAGAAAGCGAAAAAATAGACAGGTTTCATCTTGAATATGCATCCATAAATAAAGGCAGCATGTTTGCAACATTTGCAGATCCAGATGATAAGTCAAAGGCGGAGTTTGTGATGTCTAGAGGGAATGAATCTCCGTTTCTGTCAGTAGAGTTGTCTAGGGGAGAAAGCAAAATTGACGTGTCATCAAACCCAATGCTGCACAGTAATTTGGAAATGGATAAGATACAGCCAATGCTGGATAGGATTTATGGTTCCCTGAAGGAACTGGAAATAAGCAAATCCAAACTCGTTTCATTGACAATGGATGGAGTTGACCTTATAGGTCCCACAGAATTCAGGGATTTTGCAAAAAGGCTTATAGGAATGAGAAAAGAAAAGATAAAGCAATTTATCCATAATTTAAAGGAGTCATCTGATCCAGAAAGCAACAATTTTAATCTTGTGGGATTAAGGGAGAAGCTTAAACTCTGCAATAAAACAGGTTCACAAATAGCCAGCCTGCTGGACATAAAATTACGATAGATCAATGCTCTTTTTCTCTTTCCTTGCTTCTCTCTAACTGTCTCTTAAAAAGCTCGTAGTCCTTGTCGTCAAATTCATAAATAAGGGAAGAAACAAATCCGCAGTCATTACATCTGTACTTTCCCGTTATGAGGCCAGAGTCAGCGAAAATGTTTTCTGATGCGCACATCGGGCAAACTGTGTGATTCATGAATTGAAAGCGTTCCCTCAAATATAAGGATACTGAAAATTTGAGTCAAAGAGAAGGAAAATACTAAATTAGATTCAAGACATATCCGAATATGAAAAATTTGATCGAAGGCAAGTGGGTAAATTCATCAAATGGCAATACTCTGAACGATTTCAATCCATCAACGGGAGAAAAGATAGACACTTTTCCTGCGGCAACAAGAGAAGACGTGGACAGGGCAATGGATGCGGCTGAATCAACGTTCGAAAAGTGGAATGAACTTGGGTCAAAGGAAAGAGGAAAAATTATAAGAAACGTGGGAGATCGCATTCAAGCATCAAGAAAGGAACTGGAAGACCTGCTCGTTACTGAATGTGGAAAGATAAGAGTTCAGGCTGAGGAGGAAGTCAATGGCGTTCTTGATCAAATTTATTACTACAGTAATTTCGAGAGGAAAATCACAGGAGATGTCGTAGAAGGGGATACAAAATACAGGAAAATTTTCCAGTACAAGGTACCGCACGGTGTGGTGGTAGCATTAACACCGTGGAATTTTCCAGCTGCAATGGTTGCAAGGAAATTGGCCCCTGCGTTAATGACAGGTAACTCAGTAGTTATGAAACCGAGCAGTGATACACCTCTGATAGCAGAGTGGATAGTTAAGAAATTTCAAGAGGCAGGGGTTCCCAATGGGGTTCTTAACATGGTTACAGGAAAAGGTTCAGAGATAGGAGACTACATCGTTTCACATAAGAAAGTATCACTGGTTACCATGACGGGATCCACAGAGGTTGGGCAGAGAATTATGGAGAAAGCCTCTGCAAATATGTCAAAACTGATTCTTGAATTGGGAGGAAAGGCCCCATTTATAGTCTGGAATGATGCGGATATTGAAAAGGCATTAACAACCCTAGTATGGGCAAAATTCTGGAATGCGGGGCAGTCCTGCATTGCTGCCGAAAGAATTTACCTTCACGAGGAAATAGCAGATAAATTTGTTAAAAAGTTCGCTGAATTAACCAGAAATATTAAGGTGGGTGACCCGGAATCGGCACAGATGGGACCACTAATAAATAGGTCTGCAGTTGAAAACATGGTCAGGGTCGTTGACATGGCTAAGGAAGAGGGAATGGAGGTTCTTGCTGGAGGTTCCCAACCAAAACTTTCCGGAAAATTCTCATCAGGTTTCTTTTATTCCCCGACATTGATCTCAGATGCACCCCAAAAATCAAATCTTTTCCAGGAGGAGGTTTTTGGACCTGTAATTGGCATTAAAAAGGTATCCGACTGGGATGAAACGCTAAAGCTCGCAAACGACTCTAAATTTGGTCTTGCTTCGTATCTTTTCACGGAAGACAACAAGAGGATTTTCCAGGCAGCAGAGGCAGTCAGATTCGGAGAGCTGTACGTGAATATGCCGGGTCCTGAATCCTCCCAGGGATATCACACAGGTTTCAGGCTAACGGGGCAGGCAGGTGAAGGAAGTAAGTATGGAATATCCGACTACCTAAAGATAAAGAATGTTTACGTGGATTACTCAAGGGAGAAATTAAAACTAGGGAATGTTCCCGGATTCTGATCAGTAAAAACTTCATCTTCTCACCATCCTTTGCTGTTAGAGA
>DAICVC010000055.1:0-17545 GCA_027372655.1 Thermoplasmatales archaeon
ATGCCAAGAGTCGGGTCTGATAGGGAGTTCCACGAAGAATAGTTTACATTAAATTCATTCGCACAATTTGGACATTTAACATGAAATAGCATTATACTCAATGCAGTATCCATTAATATTAATAAAAGATTGGTTTTTCCAGAGGTTCACATCCTATCTACCTGCTCGATCCCGACAATCTGGCAGGCGTCATCCATAATTCTTAAAAAGTTTTTCACAATGGATAGTCTCCTTCCCTGTATTCCCTCTTGTTCACCTATGATCTTACAATTCTCATAAAAGTGCATGAATTTCTTGGACAGGGAAAATAAATAAGATGTCAGAGTTTCAGGTTTCAGATTTTTGAAAGCATCTTTCAACTTATATGGATATTTGTACATTTCAACAAGCAGATCAGTTTCTTCCTTATTCATGTTTTTAAGATCCTTTTGGCTCTGTTCTTTCACCTTGCGTAAAATACTGTTCGCCCTTGTGCGCGAATACATAATGAAGGGTGCAGTATCGCCATTGAAGTCCAGGGCATCCTGCCATTTGAATGTGATTGGTTTTGACATGCTTATCTTAAGCATATAATATCTCAAGGAAGAAATTGCTATTTTTCTTCCGATCTCATTTGCATCTATCTTATCGGGATTCCTTTTTTTGATTTCTTCCACAGCCTTATCCAGTAATTCCTTGTAAACTTCCTTAACATTTACACTTGTACCCTTTCTGGTTGACATCTTCCCGTTTTCAAGTCCAACCATACCGTAGTAAACGTAATCCAGTGTATTTTGATACTCAAGCAATTGGCTCATTATGTAACCCATAACCTTTCCGTGTTCTTTCTGATCTTCACCTAAAATTACAATACATCTGTCATACTGGGAAAACTTATACATGTGATACGCTATGTCCCTGGTGAGGTAAAGGCTGGTTCCGTTTTTACGCATTAAGTATATTTTTCTCACACCTGGAACATCTATGTACTTAGCTTCACCATCATCCTTAAGATGTCCCTTAAGCCGTTCGAGTACCTCTTTCGTTTCTCCTGTAGTTATAAATTCTGATTCCCACGTAAATTCATCCATGCGTATATTGAGTTTCTCCATGTCGTCAACAATAGAATTCAGCATTACCGAGGCAATGGACTTAACTTTGTTTATTAAATCCTCATCGCCCCTTTCATACCTCTCCATGAGTCCTTCAACTTCGCCTTCGCTTCCATTCTTTTCAAAGTATTCATATATTTTCCTATATCCATCTAGGAGAATTTGTTCAGTCATCTTTTCTCCACTGTGGAATTTCTCATAGCCTAGATATAGTGAAATCATCTGCTTTCCGGAATCATTGACGTAGTACTGTGTGACCACCCTGTATCCATACCTTGTGAGAAGCCTTGCTATCGAGTCCCCAATTATGGAATTCCTTATTCTTCCCATATGTATTGGGCCGGTTGGATTCGTGCTAGTATGCTCGACAGATATTCTTTCTGGATCCTGAAAGGAATCTGGAAAAGATCCTGTGGTTTCTACGGATTCCTCTATGGCAAGCAAAAGGTATTCTGGATTTATCTCAATGTTCAGATAACCGTTCTGAAAATTTGTATTTCCTACAAATTCCAGTTTTTTCAGGTCATTTTGAATTGCATCTAATATTTTGGGGAATCCATCTTCTCCCTGATATCTCATCAGTCTTACTGTTACATGGGTATGCTCGGTTGGGTCGAATATAACATCCTTATCTCCAAGAGCGTTGAAATGTTTTCTTATTTCTGCCGAAATTAGTTCAAGAATATCCTGAAAGAGAAGCATTGTCTTTGAGATCAATCGGTTCCTATTAATCCTTATCACTGTGAGCGTGAAAACCCACACCCTTCAGGGGTGGGATGAGAGCGAACTTCAAAATTAATATATCGTTTTGTAGTTTAATAAATAGTGTTTAGGACTATTAAACTGAAACTTCCCTATGACGTTTTTGCATTAGAAGAACTTGAGGCTTCTAAGATCAGGGAAAATAGGAATGGAAGGAAATTTAATCACAAACTTGGTTCGTGGTCTTCTTTTCAGTTACAGCAATTCATTGAATACAAAGCAGATGATGGAAATAAGTCTGTAATATATGTTAATCCGAAATACACATCACAGACATGCTCGAAATGTGGATACAGAGATAAAAACAACAGGCATGGATCAGTATTTCGATGCAAGTAATGCAACTTTGAACTTCATTCTGATCTGAATGCCTCAAGAAACATTGAGGTACTCGGTAAATCTGAGTACTTCAGGCTGCTGTCAACCAGCCAATCGTTGCGACTCAATGAATCCATGCCTACGGGCATGGGGGAGACCAGCAGCAAGCCAACCTCTTCAGGGGTTGGTAGTTGACTCATTAGTTCTCTCAAAACCTAACTGTATAAGGCACTCAACGAATTCAGGAAAACTCTTGGAAAGGTACTCAGTTCCGGATACTATGAATTTCTGTGAGATCATGGCCAGAGTTATAACTGTCTCCATTATGATTCTATGATCCCTATACACTGGAATTATAGGCGTTCCCGTAATTTCTCCACTGAGTATCTCCATGGTATCATCTTCTCTTTCCACATGGCAACCCACTGATTCCGCTATTTCAATTATCGCAGTTTCCCTGTCACTCTCTTTTCCTTTCAGTCTGGAAGAATTTTTGATTTTACAGCCATTTTTTGAGAACATTCCTATTAGAGCAATAACCGGTGCGAGATCTGGAGTTTTGTTTGCATCAATCACTAACTCCTTATTCACTTCACCCCTTTTGCATATTAAGTTATTTCCGTTCCAGTAGACATTTTCATCCAGTAAATTTAGTATTTCTCTGTCAGGCTGCAAACTGTTCTTGTTTAGATTCAGGATCTCTATTTTATCCTTGGAAAGAAGAATACCTGCAGCCATTATAAATGAAGCTCCTGAATAATCACCTTCCACATTCTTTCTGAAATCCAATTTTTCTAGAGTTCCACTTACATGAATTAAATTACCTTCCATTTTAATATTTAATCCCATTTCATTTAAAATGGATGTTGTCATTTCTATATATCCCATTGAAGCTATTTTTCCATTGATTCTAATTATCTTGTGTTCAATGGGGTTAAGGGCCATGTAAAATAAAAGTGAACTCGTGAATTGGGAACTTTCAGTGGAGTCCACTTCGATTTCTGACGGGTAATCTGATTTCGTTCCATTAAAGTATATCGTGGAATTATCAATGGTTATCTTGCATCCTATATTTTCAAATGTTTTAATCAATGGTTTCAACGGTCTGTCTATTAATCTTCCTTCGGTCTGAATTTCACACTCCCATTTCTTCGCTGCAAGAAGTCCAAGAAGTAAGCGGAGTGTGGTTCCTGATTCTCCAGCATTCAACACTTTTGGCATAACAGGATCACCGAATATGTTGTAGAATCGGCCATCTTTAAGTACTCTCATACCGGTACCTGAACAAATTGCCAGAGCTACTTTTTCATCGTCGCATCCGCTAATGGGGCCTATCTTTTTGTGCCCTGGAAGGAATGCGGATAAGAGTAACACCCTCTGGCTTATGCTCTTGCTTGACGGTGCCTCAACCCTCCCTTTCAGTTTATTTACTTTAAGTATTTCAATCATTTACCCACTTGTAACTCGATCCCGTGTTTGTACTTTTTCCAATGATATACCTTAATTTCCGTTTATCAAGCAATTCCAAATCCTTTTTCATAATCTCGACATTTTCATATTTAAGAAATAATGAGGCCCCCTTTCCATTCAGTCCCATGGAACTGAATCCCAATTCTTTTATGTCTGGTAGTTCCATACTCTGTCCAGAAGCCTGGGAAAGATAGAAACCATTCATGACTGCTATATCCTCATAATTATGGGAGTTAACCCTTTTCCACATGTTATCATACAACTTCCTCATGTGTTCTATCTCCAGATTCCTCATTTCATAACTTGATATTTTCCTTTTTGATGTGATGATCACATATTGACGTGATGGAACTATATATCTTCTTGACAGCACATTCTTTCTGTTATCAGTAACGCATAAGCCTCCCAGAAGGGATGCATAGAGGTCGTCAGCTGCACCTGTCGCTGATGTCTTTGTATCTCTTGAGATCTTACTGGAAATAGAAACTATTTTTTCCGTACTCATCTCTATATCATTAAAAAGGGAAAACGCCTTGACTATCCCTGCTACCAAGGCGCTGCTGCTCTTCATGCCCATTCCAGCTGGAATTTTTTGTGTAATTTCCACCTTTATGTTGGCCTCTTTTTTGTAAATTCTCGAAAGTTCCCTCAGAACCATTCTGATGTTCCATGTATTTTTTGGCTCTTTCTCCTCATGGATATTCATTATCATCTGATGATCAAGTGCCAGAGCAGCGCCTTTCCAGTTTGCGAATGCGCTTATTATGGACAGTCCTGAATTCAATCTTATCTCAAGTTTTCTATGCTCCATTGGATTACCTCCTCACATGCCCTTTTGAACAATTTCTCCTCAGGGTTCCTGTCAAAGAATATCCTGTAGCTTTCTTTTGCCTGTGAAAAGAACATGTCTCTACCGTTAATCCCCCTCCCTCCTTTGTCAATTGCGATCTTCATAAAATTAGTCTCATTGTTCTGGTAAGTCAAATCAATTGCCCTTGATCCAGTGGAAAAAAAACCAGAGTGGAATGGGCTCTCATCTTTTGAGTTCATTCCCAGGGGGGTGCAGTTTATCAGGATATCATATTGTTGAACTTTATCATAAGATCTAATCTTCAAGTTATCATACTGCCATGTACCAACAATCCTTTTTTCCGTATCATTTTGATTTCTTGTAAATACGTGAAGAATCTCAGGACTGTAATTTGTGATTATAAAGAAAATGAGGATTTTAGAAACTCCTCCGCTACCTGCAACTGCAATTCTCTTACCATTCAGGTTGATGGAATTTGACTTGAAGAGTTGTTCCAAACCAAAGTAATCCGTGTTAAAGGCAGTGAATCCCTCACCTTCTCTTTTGATGACATTGGAAACTTCAGCCTTCCAGACCAGTGGATCTTTATCTCTCACGTACATCAGGACATCTTCTTTGTATGGAATAGTTACATTGAGTCCGTCGAAATATTTAGGAGCATTTTGCATAAAGTGTGCAATCGATGATCTGCTAATATTTATTGCAGTGTAAACATGCTCATTTTCTTCCATTTTGAATAGTTTATTGAAGAGAACCTCGCTCCACGATCTGCCTATGGGATTTCCAAGCAGTCCAAATAGCATAGCAGTCTATGTATTCTGCCGATAAAAACAGTTCTATGAATAAAAAAAGCATTTTGAGTTGAGTGGCAAAACTCACACTTTGATCATTTATGACTGTTCGCTATAAATCCAATGTTCATGTTCATTGGCCATCCTACTCGTGAAACTGTGAAATCAAATTGGAAGGACGAGACAATCTGATGTATTAATCATCCTGACAGCTTGATTGCGGGATCAGTGAATTATTTAAGCAGTATAATTATTTCGTGGATAATTTCTAGATCCCCAAGAAAGCGCCGAAAGAATAAACGTCATCGATATAAAAATTATAGACATCACTGGAAGTTGAGATACAGAAAAATACTGCACGATCACTCCACCAATAACAGCTCCCAGAGCCATTCCTACATAAAGCATAGAATTATTGATTGAGAGTGCTATTTGGTGCACATTTTCTTCAGATATCAGGACTATCCTTCTTAGTTGTGAAGGCATGTAAGCCTGCATTGCGGCTCCGAACACGAAATAAGAAGCAATGAACCAGAGAGAATTGTTCAGCAAAAGAATTGATGAGGAGGTTACAGCTATTATAGATATCAGAACTGAAATCTTTGCTGTTTTGACGTGACCAAATCGATCTGTGGAACGCCCTCCAAATACAACTCCGATGAATGAACCCACTCCGAAAAACATTAACAGGTAACCAACATCGGCAGGGGGTAATTGCAAATTTCCGGTTATAATGAGAGATATGAAAGGAAAAATTGAGAAAATTGTCATGCCCCAGAATGCATACGACAATGTTGCGGCCAAGAACCTGGGATGAAATAGAGAAGCAAAAGCACTTCTTGACACAGAAAGAGATCTATTTTCAGGAATTGTTTCCAGCGCGAACAATAAACCTGCTTCTGCAACGATTCCAATCACCGCAACAAATAGATAAGTAAATCTCCAACTAAATAGAAGACTTATCCATGTCCCTACTGGAACTGCAATAGCCATGGATATAATTAAACCACTTGAGACAAGGGACAATGCTCGTCCTTTTTTCTCATTTGGCACAAGCATTACGGCAACTGCAAAAGCCACAGGTGTGTATATGGAAGCTCCAATAGCTGTAATTACCCTTGCAATCAACAACATTCCATAACTGAATGATATTGCAGAGAGCAATTCACCTGCAATGAAAATACTCATAGAAAAAAGGAGCAGACGATGCCTGCTTACTAAATTGGTTTTTAATGCTGCAACAGGCCCTATTATTGCATAACTAATCGCAAAAACAGCAACAAGATAACCTGCAATATTAGCTGAAATGGAAAATGCAATTGCTATGTACGGCAATATTCCTCCAATAATGAACAAATCCGTCCCTATTGCAAGAGTTCCAACGGTCAAAAATAAAAATTCTGATTTCATCATGTCACCAATAGTTCAATATTTTTAAAACTATATAACTATGAAATACTTAAATATTCGTTTAGTCTATTACTTATTGTAGATATGAGATATTTTCCGTACCCGGAGAAAGAAGCAATAACGTTAACTGGAATCATGTACGCGCTGAGTGACACAATTCGATTACAAATAGTAACGAAACTAGCTGATGATATAGAGAATGGAGCATTTGAATTTAAGTCGATCTGTAAACCACCAACTCTTGCATACCACTTCAGAATTTTAAGGGAAGCAGGAATAACAAGAACCAGAATAGAAGGAAGAAACCACTACATTTCCCTGAGAAGAGAAGAACTTGATGAAAGGTTTCCAGGATTGTTGGACTCTGTATTAAAAGCTGCCAGGGAAACAAAGGATGTAGCGTAGTCCTCTCCTTACTAACTTTTTCGGAATGTTGTTTTTCCTAGTACTTATTATCGTGCTATTCCAGATTATTGGACCAAATGCAACTTTCCACTTTTCGCATACTTCAGTGAAACATGTTTTCCACAGTTTTCATGTATATGTCTTTCAGTTTAGATATTTCAATTGAGATTATCTCAGATTTTCCATTACCAGTGATCATTGGGAGTTGCAGCATTTTATTACGTATTTTCTTGTCATTTTCAATATATTTCCATGCGTCATCCAATGTCGTTTCTCCTATACCCGGTAAATTCATTTCATATTTTTTCATAATATTGTTCAATTTCTCTCTCAGGGTTGAATCTATTTTCCCCATGATTTCTGCCATCAGCATCTCGACCTGCATTCCGTACAACACCGCCATTCCGTGACTGATTTTATTTTCAGTAGCTGCTTCCAGTCCGTGGGCCACTGTATGGCCAAAGTTTAGCTTAAACCTATATGTGCCTGTTTCTTCCGGGTCAAGATTGCATATTTCTGCCTTGGCAAGAGCATTTCTTATTATGAATTCTGGAAGTTTTGCTCCAGATATTAGTTCCTCCGGATCAGTTTTCTCAAGGATATTTATGATTTCATAATCCAGTGAAAAACCGTGTTTAATGGCCTCCGGCAATCCATCAAGGATCAGGCTTGAATTTCCCATTATAAATTCAGTATCTGCTATTATAGTGTCTGGGTTTCTGAATGATCCAAGCATATTCTTTGCATTGTTCAGGTTTATACCATTCTTTCCACCTATTGAACTGTCTATCTGTGACAAAAAGGTTGTGGGATATGCTATAAGCCCGGTGCCTCTCTTAAATGTGGATGCGACAAACCCAATAAGATCTCCAAGTGTCCCTCCTCCCACATATGAAAGAATATTATCCCTTCCAATATTCTTCTTCATCAGTATTTCACAAACTTCTTCGTATTTTCCAAGGGATTTTATCGACTCTCCGTCATCCATCACTATCCTTCTGGTTCTTTCGATCCTTTCTATTTTTTCCGGAAACAGTTCATCAATAACCTTACTTATGAATACAGGATCATTTCCTGGAAATCCATATCCTTCTATTGCTCCCGGTCCACATATATAATCGATCCTGTGCTCACCAATATTGATGGTTTGCTTTATTAAAGCATCCGACATTTTTTACACCATTTTTTTAAAGCGCAGCCAGTAAATTACTAACTGTTTTTCATTTTTTTTCTCATGCCAAAGTTTCTTAAAGGATTTAATAGATTTGTTACTTATGTATAGAGGTTCGCTATCAATAGTCGTATACGAAAACTTTTCAGATGATGCAATGAATGCGATCATACAGAGGCTTGAGGATGTAGGCAAATTAAATCTGCTCATAACAGATGGTATAATGCTATCTACGGGGTTTCTGTCACGCTTAAGGGATGGAAATGTATCCATTCAACGGCTTCTAACATCACATCAGTTCATAAGGATAATGGGAGAACAGGACATGGAATTCTGTGTTGCAGTTCTGAACAGCAGTGTAATTTCAGATTGGGATTCAGGTGCAGTGAATTTCATGCTTGATGCGATGGCCATATGGCCAATATCCAGGGGTCTTACCGCAATGGTCCAGTTTATTGGAGTGCCACCACTTAAAGTTAGAACGAACCATATTATGAAAAGGGCATATTATCAAGATGGTGTAAAGGAGGTAAAAAAATGGGGAGAAACACGTCAACCTCAAGGCAAGTTATGGAATCTTTTGCACAAGCAATAGGCAAGTTTGCGAATTCCATGCCCCAGGAAGACATGAAAATATTTCAGGAAATGCTTATTTCTGGAAGAATACATGCATCGCAATTCGATCTATCAACAATTTCCACAGAATCTGCGTTCATTTTATCAATACTGATAGAAATATTGAAAAAATTCAGTGAAGACTCCCGATGAAGGAAGAAACTATAATTAATGTGAGTCATAGGCCGGATCCTGTAATATGGATTTACGACGGAAAAAGGGTAGAATACAAAAAATTGAAGACAAAAAACTGGATATTCGTAACTGGAGACAGATTTGACCTGGAGTTTCTTGAATCGCAGCTTGACATTGCTAGGAACATTTCATATGAACATGCACACGAGAAAGATATCCATGGAGAAAATTATGGTCTCAAGGTATATGTTTCATTTTCTGCTGAAAGGAGAATAATAGAGATAATACACTCAATTGGAGGTGGGAGAAAATACAGAATATTCAACGGTCTAATGGATCCAGATTTGAAGATAATGGCAACATCCCATCTGAGGTTATTTAACTCTGGATCTGCTCTTGATTATTCATCACCCATTCCATCCATGGAGTGCAGCATATCATACATCAACGGTAATTTTGACCATGCATCCATAAACGGCACTTCATTTCAAAGCGAATCGAAGGCTATTGACGCTTTCCTTGAAAATTTCCCGCATTGTCCCTTTATAATATACAACAACGCAAATCAGATGGCCCATTTTTTACTGAGAATGGGAGTTCAGGCTGATACATACATAAAATTCAGGTTGGGAAAGGAGAGATCATTCATGTCATACGGCAGGGTAAACCACTCTGATTCCACAATACATATAAGGGGAAAGGTAGCAATTAATTCCAGATCTTTCATGTATTCTGAAGGCGGGATTTCTGGACTAATGGAGATCAGCATGCTCACAGGCCTACCACTGGAGACGGTCTGTCGTGTAACGCCTGGAACGGCAGTTTCATCAATGGAAAACTATGATGCTCTGGATTCTAATATTCTGGTTTTAACAGATAAGGACGATCATGAAATGGAAAAACCTGTTGAGGTCTTCATGGATACTGATAAAGGCGGGTATGTAATGCAACCATATCCCGGTCTATACAGGAACATATACGAACTGGATTTTTCATCTATGTATCCATCCATAATGCATCATTTTAACATGTCTCCAGAAACCATTGGTACACATGGTTTCCAGAAGTTACCGGGTGACAATCCATATTTTACCATGGCACTTGAGGGGTTTATACCATCATCACTGGACAAGCTATTGAAGAGACGACTGATATACAAATATAACAAGAAATTCAGGGAAGATTTTCGTCAGAGGGATAAGGTCCTAAAATGGCTTCTGCTGACATCATTTGGATATACGGGATTCAAGAACGCCAGATTCGGGAAGATAGAAATGCACGAGGCTATAACCTCAGTGGGAAGATGGGCTCTCCAAAGCGCTATGAGGATAAGCGAGCGACATGGTTTCAAAATAATTCATGGTATAGTCGATTCCCTATTCCTTTCGGGTTCAGGGAATATGAATGCAGTATTGAGGGAAATCAGAAAGGAAACATCCATAAACATTGTCATGGATGGATATTATAAGTGGATGGTATTCCTGCCGGCCAGGTCAGGGCTGGGAGCACTAAATAGATATTTTGGGCTCAAGTATGGTGGAGAGTATAAGGTGAGAGGTATAGGATTAAGGCGCTCAGACTCACCACAGATAATTCTAAAAATGCAGGAAGAAATTCTTGATCTCCTGTCGAATCTAAATTTTGATGAGAATGAGGATCATATCTGGAAAGAGTATTGCAGTATCAGGGATAGATATGTCAATCATTCAGGTTCTTTTCCTGCGCAAATGTACGGGTTAAAAATAAGACCTTCAAAATATGCTCAGGATTATGGTGTAAGGAATTTGCAGAAAGCCGCAATACTGAAGTTGCAGGAACAGGGAAGGGATGTAATGCCTGGTGAATCCGTGAAAGTTGTGGTTAACAGTTTCAGTGGCAAGATACTCAATGACCCGGAATTGCCTCCGGACAGAAAATTCTACAGAACGTTAATAGAAAGAAACCTTGAACCATTTGATTTCATGTTCAAGCAGATCATTGAGGAAAAAAATCATGATCTAATATGGTGGTCTAAAAAACTTCAGTCAAGTATTTCGTAGATTTTTTGCATCAGTGTGGATACAGGAGTATCGTTAATCCCAAGGAATTTTTTCACCCCAGATCCCTTTCCCTGTCCCTTTTTAGTTGAAGTTATTATGTCAAGTGTTTCAAGATGCTTAACAGAGCGGTAAATAAAGGACTGATCGGGGGGAAATAAATTGTAGTTCTCAAAATTAATTTTTGACTGCTCCTCAAGATCATCCACCGGAACACTACTGATCTTATCCAGCAGCTGGCAGAGTGAAAGAAGAACAATGAGCTCCCTCCTATCCAATTCCATCAGTTTACTCTCCGTGATATATGGATTTATCAGGGAGGCTGCGGATCTAATATTTTCTGGAAGTATGCTTGGAGATTGCGCGTATTCGGCCATAAAAGCCGACTTCTGGAGAATCTCAATGGCCATCCTCGCGCTTCCAGAATTTGAACTGATCTCTGATATATTCCATAAGAGGGAATCAGATATTGTCCCAGGAAACAGGGACATTGAAACTCTATCCTCCAGTATTCCATGGAGTTCTTCCACTGAATACTTGGGAAATCTGATTTCATTGAACAAACCAAGTCTTCTGATCTCACCTGAAGACATATGAAGAGCAGGGTTGTCAACGGAGACGAGTATTATACCCATATGTATACCATAAAGTTCTGAAGATCTCGTAAGCTGATATAATCCTTCGGGGTCGGTCCTCACAAGATTCAGGCACTCATCCACAATAAGCAAAATTGGCTTTTCAAATGTTCTCGAGATGTTCTTGAATATAAGTTCATATGAACTCTTGTCCACACTGCCGGCAACCCCACTTTGCATAACCCTTCCAGCAATTGTTCTGAAAGAGCTGATTCCAATGGCATTCTGGTAAGATACATGGAAATCCGAAAGTGTGGATTTAATATATTTCAGGGTAACAGTTTTACCAGTTCCAGACTGTCCAAAAACAAAAAAGGTACTGGATATTCTTTCCCTGGCAGGAAATACAACACTTTCCATCAGGGAATTAATCTGGCTTTCCCTGCTGAACAGACGTGATGGAACAAAGGAAGATTCCAGTGGTTCTGGAATTTTTACAATCTTTCCCATTACGCTCTGGCAAGTGCAGACAGAGAAGTTATTTCAGTCGCCCTTTCTATACCGTAGTGCTTAACTTTCTCTATATCAACACCCATTTTTGTGGCTCTTTTTTCTATGAACTTCATCATAAGATACCCGCCTCCAGAAATAATTGTTCCCGTACCAAGTCTCGACAGGAAGTTACCCCTGGAATCCCTGTATCCATCCCTTCTCGACATCTTTGCAAGATGCCTGTAGGATGCATAGTACACAGCCATCATATCTTTGGTTAACATATTCGTGTTCAGTGATCTTGATTTTATTCTGCCCAGTGGTACGTTAACCAGGGGTGTTGCAGTAAATTCGAAAGGTCTTCCTCCCTCCGAATAAGAATTGCTCAATCTGTTGATCATTTCTATAGTTTGCCAGTTATCACCCTCAGTTTCCTCCTGCTGTCCTACCTGGAAAGTGAATGCCGGTCTCCAATAATTCTTTGTTTCCACATATACACCCTGCCACACAATATCCAACCAACTTCCGTCCGGACCTATCTTAAGGGGAAGTGTCTTGTTTGGCATGTGTTTCCTGGCAAGGTCGTCGCTTCCAGTCTCAATCCCGGTCTGTATCCCAATCCAATTCCTCGGTCCGGTTTTCATTATTTTGGATATTTTCTCCATCAGTTCCGGATAACCGGCAGGAATAGAAATTCTTCCGTGGGTAGGGTTTGATGTTTTAATCCCTTTTACTGACATGACCCCTTCCAGTAACTCGCTTAGCGCATCTTCGTTTGGTTCGAACATATTCCCGTGTTTATAACCAAAGAACTCATCGGAATGGAGCCAGGCGTTTGGAACACCGGCAGCTGCATTTATCTCCACCTCCTTCTTAACTATCTCTGTGGGTTCATATCTCAATGGCCTGAGTGTGACTTCGCAAAAATCACATCCAACTCCACATCCCCTCATCACTTCCACCATTCCCTTCATTGATGGTCCAACTATTATTGGAATCTCATCCAGTTTTGGATAGGCCGCCTTAGAAAATCCCCTTGAAAGGAAAAGTTCATCTTTTTTTGTCACCTTTTTAAAATTTTCATCGTAGGAGGAATAGCCTACCTGGAACATTTTTGTATCTATATCCCCATTTGAGATCTGCTCAAACAGCATTGGAGCTATATCATCAGCTTCTCCCTGAAAGACATAATCAAAATGATAGTCTTCTATTTCATCCCTTAGTATTGTGAACTCCCATACTCCTGGTCCGCCTACTATCAACTTGGCTTTTTTTCCCCTTCTTGCTGCGTTAACTTTCTGCATGAGAATATCCCAGTCCCTCTTCACCCATGCATCAAGTTGACCGCCAAATAGTGCATAATAGGACATCGTCGTAGGTCCGATACCAAGTGGATCCATAGTAGTAAGTCCTATTATTTCAGTATCGTCCTTTATGAAATTTTCAAGATAATCTTCATGAGCGATTACGATGTCTTCCCTTCTGTATTTTTTAAGTAAACTGGCCTCAAGTTTTCTCAGGGCATATGGTGCAAAGATCACCTCACCGCTGGGTTTAGCTGGAGGAGCTGGACCCTTTAAGAATTTGTAAATTCTCTCCGGAACGGCCTTTCCGGGAGCGCAGGGTAAAAAGTCCAGTAAAGGGAAGTTTCTGTACTCGTAGCTTAATGTGCTGTCGGAAATTAATACAATTTTAGTCATACGATTCCCTCATTCAGTAAAATGCTTATCATTCATAAATATTATGAATTTTCCACCAGCAGTATATATGGTTTTTCCACTTGTGCACACTTCATTTTTCAACCCTATCCTTATGTCAAACATCATCTGGACCCCATTTAGATTTTTCCAATTCCAAATCCTAAAAACTGTTCACCGTTATTCGATCCCATTACCAAAATTCCCACCCTGTATACTGTTTTGATATTGTTTGGACTAAACGTTTGCATATGTTCAAATGCCAGTGATGTAACATTTAGGAATAGTTTGATTTCAGTGTCATTTTTGAAATTTGAAATCTCCACGTAGTTATAGTTGTTAGTGGAATTGCAATTGATTCCGTTGTAAATTGTTTTAGTGTGAACAAAGGTTGTAATATTGGTAGTATCATTCACCATGTGAGTTACACCATTGGTTGTGATCTGTGAGGTACCAACGGTTACATTTCCAATACTGAATATAAAAACTGACGAAGCGTCTGTTTTTACAGTAACATTGAATTGAATTATACCAGGAGAACTGATTATTATGAGAGGCTTGTCTGATGTTGCTGTTGCGTTCAGATAACCAGCACTTACATTCAGATGGGTACTGCTATCAAAGATCGTGGTGTATGTCATGCCCGCGAACACGATCAGGACGACAGCAGTTATGGCTAGGTTAGCTTTTTTGCCTAACATAGAATATCAGATTACATTTTTGTATAAAATAGTTGTTAATAGTTTATAACTGAATCAATTACTAATTAACTATTTATATAGTTGCTGAATATCTCACTGATACGTTATGGTACAGTACAAATGGGTAGCACTATCCAACACTACACTGGGAGTATTGATGGCATCCATAAACGGAACTATTGTTCTTATTTCTCTTCCAGCCATTTTCAAGGGAATCAAGATGAATCCATTCGCAGGATCTTCATTCCAATATCTCCTATGGATCCTTATGGGTTATATGATGATCACAGCCGTTCTTCTTGTCACGTTCGGCAGGCTGTCGGATATTTTCGGTAGAGTGAGATTATTTAACCTCGGGTTCTTGATCTTTACAATTGGTTCCATACTTCTGTTTTTAACACCGGGAACAGGAGATACTGCAGGATTGGAACTGATTATCTTCAGGATGATTCAGGCTGTAGGCGCTTCTTTCCTGTTTGCAAATTCGGCAGCAATAATTACGGATGCTTTTCCTGCTAACGAAAGAGGAAAAGCAATGGGTCTAAACCAAATAGCAGCACTTGCAGGATCCCTTGTCGGTTTAATACTTGGAGGGATACTTGCAGTGATAGACTGGAGACTGATATTTCTTGTAAGTGTTCCTGTTGGCGTTATAGGAACACTATGGTCATATCTCAAGTTAAAGGAAACCTCGTCAAGGCACTCAAATCAGAAGCTGGATATACCTGGAAATCTTTCATTTGCAGGCGGTTTAACTTTAATTCTTCTGGCTGTGACATACGGCCTAATGCCCTATGGAGGCTCAAACATGGGATGGGGGAATCCATTTGTATTGCTTTCGTTGAGCATTGGAGTCGTATTGCTTGTAGGGTTTGTATTCATAGAGAAAGTAGTAGAACAGCCGATGTTCAATTTGAAGTTATTCAAAAACAGGGCTTTTACTACTGGAAGTTTTGCAAGCATGTTGCAGTCAATGGGCATGGGCGGATTGATGTTCATGATAATTATACTACTGCAGGGAATCTGGCTGCCACTTCACGGATACAGTTATTCTTCAGTTCCATTTTGGGCAGGCATTTACACAATACCAATGATGCTTGGATTCGTGGTATTCGGTCCAGTAAGCGGTGCACTATCAGACAAGATAGGAGCCAGAGTGATATCCACAGTTGGATTATGCATCAGCGCAGTTGCATTTCTTTTACTGGCTTCACTTTCATATAACTTCTCTTATACACCTTTTGCACTGATGCTCTTCATGATGGGTTCGGGAATGGGAATGTTTGCAGCTCCAAACATAACTGCAGTTATGAATTCCGTTTCTCCCCAGATGAGAGGAGTTGCATCGGGAATGAGGGCAACCCTCCAAAATACGGGTCAAACGGCAAGCATGGCAATATTCTTCACAATTGTGCTGGTATATCTAACAAAACTTTTACCAGGATCATTTGGTCCTGCTCTTTCCAGTGCGGGTGCACCAGTTTTAATCCCAATATTCGATAAAATTCCCCCAACCTCTGCCCTGTTTTCAGCATTCCTTGGAATCAATCCTGTGGGTACCATACTGGCGGAAGTTGGACCTCTTGCAAGTTTGCTACCTGCAGGGACAAAGGCAACGCTTACCGGTAAAATTTGGTTCCCAACCACACTTGCTCCTTCTTTCATGACATCACTGAGAATGGCATTTATTGCAGGGTTTGTAATATTCTTGGCGGGGGCACTCCTATCCGCCCTCAGAGGAAAGAGGGTTATATATGATGAAACAAATAGCATTGTAATGAAAGAACCGGATTCCTCATCTCAAGCTGCAGACGCACTTCCAAAATCAGCAAATGTAGAGGATCTGAAACCATAGACACATTTCAAAATTTATTTTTCCAGAACTGGAATTCTTGTCTGTCAAATTCAAATTATAGAATTCTTAAACAATTTCGACCTCAAATTTATCAAGAAGCCCCATCTGGAAAGCTTTTTTGTAATACAGATCGAGAGATTTTCTTCCCTTTTCTCCAAAGTCAATCGATAATTCATTCACATACATTTTTATAAACTTCGTTTCAAGTTCTAAATCTTTGTATCTCGCATACTGCATCGCGTAAGTCGCTGCCTCCTCAACATGCTCCAAAGCGAATTTTATGGACTTTTCGAAATCTGCAATGTAATTTCTGATAACTTCCTCGCCCAGGGATTTCCTTATTGCATTAAATCCAAGTGGTATGGGGAGATTTCCGGCATACTCTTTCCATCTGTCATAAATTGCTGCAACTGTCATTAGTCCCTTATTCTGAAAAGTAAGCTGCTCATCATGTATTAGGATTCCCGCCTGAATCTCACCCTTAACCACAGCATCAGGAATCAAGTCAAATCTCATTGCTTCAAGATTTGCGTCCTTTTCAACGAGCATTCTAAAAAGTAGGTGAGACGAAGTTCCGGGACCAGGTGATCCTATTACTGCCTTTTTAAAATCCACTTCGCTTTTTGCAACAACAAGCGGACCATAATTAATTCCAAAACTTGCTCCAGATCTAGTTAATGCGTACGTTTCATGAACATTTGCATATGCATTTGCAGATATTGCAGTCACATCATAAAGACCAGTTTCAGCATCGTGATTTAATGTTTCTATATCCTTTATTACCTGTTCATATTCCATTGACGTAGGACTCTTTCCACTGATCATACCATAAAACATGAAAGCGTCATCGGGATCTGGTGTATGCGCAACAGTTAGCTTCATGAATCGGGATAGTATCATCGCATAAAGGAATTTGGACAAAATTATTTCATTATAATTTACGAGTTTCAGTTTGGGCAGTGTCTGAATATTCAGTGAACCTTAAAATTCCGGACCGAACTGACTATTCAGTTTTGATTAAATATAATTATCAGCCTGAAAACTCACATTCCAGCCAGGCGGTCAATCAAGACTATAAGTTTTTCCTGAACCTCAATAATGAAGTCTGCATCCTTGGATTCTGGATCGAAACCCGCTGATCTGGCGAGAAACTCTGGCATTTGCCCAATAACTTCTGTTCCCGACTCAGTTCTCTTTATGGAAATATGAC
>DAICVC010000021.1:0-20635 GCA_027372655.1 Thermoplasmatales archaeon
CTTTTCTGAGTTCTCTCTCCTGCCATTAAATCCCTCTAAAGGTTATACTTTTAAGCCCTCCGAAATAACCGAATTGAAATTAAAGGTTTCGCTAAAATATTGAAGCAGATCTTAAGCAATGCTAAAGGAACCCATTTCATCATGCTCATTGAAAGTTCGGAGTTCGTCAGGATTCGGACATTCTATAAAAAATAAATCAGGTAAATATACAAACATAGAACATTCCGCCCACTCAGGGCATTCACTGAATATCAAGCTAAAAAATCTGTCTCTCAAAGGATAGCTATTAACCTAGGAATTATCTGAGAAGAATGCACTATATTCCATATCATGAACAAAAGGAACAGAGTCACACTTACTCTTTTCAAATGATATATGGTAGTATTAGAGGCGAATCAGGCTTTATTGCTTCCCTCAACATCTAGAATTGGGTTCCAGTCCACCTGTCAATCGTAGCTATTCGATTAAGATATCTGTACGTAGACGAGGGAGACCATCAGCAGGCCCAAATCCCTTAGGGCGAAGTAGTTGACGGCAAACCTATTATAACCTTATCAAATTACCCTGTCGAAGAGTTTAATAAAAAAGAACCTTTAACGGTAAAACTCAGAAAATGTAATAGGTGAAAAAATGGCAGGACAAAAACCACATATAAATTTGGTAACCATAGGGCACGTAGATCATGGAAAATCAACTCTGGTAGGGAGACTCCTATTTGAGCATGGAGAAATTCCACAGCACATTATCGATGACTACAGAAAGCAGGCAGAAGAGAAGGGTAAGGCAACTTTCGAGTTTGCATGGGTCATGGATAGGTACAAAGAAGAGAGAGAAAGAGGAGTTACAATTGATCTTTCACACAGAAAATTTGAGACAGACAAATATTATTTCACTATAATTGATGCTCCAGGACATAGAGACTTTGTTAAAAATATGATAACCGGCACTAGTCAGGCTGACGCTGCAATGTTAGTTGTATCTGCAAGGGAAGGAGAAGGAATAATGGCCCAAACAAGAGAACACGCATTTCTCGCAAAAACCCTCGGTGTGCAACAGATCATAGTTCTTGCAAACAAGATGGATTCAGTTCAGCCACCCTATTCAGAAAAGAGATTTCAGGAAGTAAAGGGAGAAATAGAAAAATTTATGGCATCTGTAGGATACAGAAATTTCCCAATCATTCCTATAAGTGGATACAAGGGAGACAACATCATAAAGAAATCTGAGAATATGAAGTGGTACAGCGGTCTAACTCTTCTAGAAGCTCTTGAAACCCTTAAAGTTCCAGAGAAACCCACAAATAAACCACTCAGACTTCCTATTCAGGATGTATATTCAATAACTGGAATAGGAACCGTACCAGTGGGAAGGGTTGAAACCGGGTTAATTAAACCTGGAGACAAAGTTATATTTATGCCAGCAAACAAGCAGGGGGAAGTCAAATCAGTGGAAATGCATCATGAATCACTGCCCCAGGCAGAACCAGGAGACAATGTTGGATTTAACGTCAGAGGCATCGCAAAGAATGATGTAAAGAGAGGAGATGTTTGTGGACCTGTAAGTGCTCCACCAACAGTTGTAAAGTCATTCACTGCACAGATAGTTGTTCTAAACCATCCCAGTGTTATTGCAGCTGGATACAAGCCAGTATTCCACGTGCATACATCACAAGTAGCTTGCAGGTTTGAGGAATTATTAAAGACAATAAATCCAAAGGATGGAACAACAAAGGAAGAGCACCCACAATTTATCAAGACAGGAGATATAGCCGTTGTTAAGGTTATACCAGACAAACCACTTGTAATTGAAAAGGTAGCGGAGTTCCCACAGTTAGGAAGATTTGCAATTAGGGATATGGGTCAAACAGTGGCCGCTGGTCTCTGTATGGACGTTGAAGCCTCAAAGTAAGTGACAGAACATGGTATCGTACAGAGCTAGGATTTCCCTAAGTGGGACTAATCATAAAATTGTAGACGAGGTATGTCGAGAAATTAAGGGCATTGCTCAAAGAACTGGTGTGGATATTCATGGTCCAGTTCCACTTCCAACTAAAAGACTTGTGGTGCCAGTCAGAAAGAGTCCGGATGGTGAAGGATCACCTACTTGGGACCGCTGGGAAATGAGAGTACACAAAAGGCTTATAGATATAGATGGAGACGAAAGAACATTAAAGCAGGTTATGAAGATCTCAATTCCAGACGGGGTTCAGATAGAAATCCAGATGAAAAATTAATTTTTTTTAAATAAAGGGTGAATTTATGGGGCGAAAAGAGGACAATATTGCGAAAGCTTCTACATTGGTTAACAAGGCTGAGAGTATCAGAAATATTGATATTGCAGCTCATATAGATCATGGCAAAACGACTCTCAGCGACAATCTAATTGCTGGAGCAGGGATGATGAGTGAAGAACTCGCCGGAAAACAGTTAATGCTTGATTATGATGAACAGGAACAGGCAAGAGGAATAACCATAAACGCCGCTAACGCGTCGATGGTTCATTCGGTTGATGGAAAAGATTATTTGATCAACCTTATCGACACTCCAGGTCACGTTGATTTTGGAGGAGACGTAACAAGGGCTATGAGAGCAGTTGATGGATGCATCATTGTAGTTGATTCTGTTGAGGGCGTTATGCCACAAACAGAGACAGTGATAAGACAGGCACTCAGGGAATACGTTAAGCCGACAATGTTCATAAATAAAGTTGATCGACTTATAAATGAGTTAAAGTTGAATGCCGATGAGATGCAGAAAAAATTTGTAAAGATTATAAACGATGTCAATAAGTTAATAGGTAAATATGCCCCCCAAAAATTCCAAAAGGAATGGCTTTTAAACGTACAGGACGGCAAGGTAGCGTTTGGTTCAGCATATAACAATTGGGCCATATCTGTGCCTGCAATGAAAATTTACAATGTCAATTTTAACGATATAGTAACCCTTGTCAGGGAGGGGAAGCAGAAGGAATTAGCCAAAAAAGCACCGCTTCATAAGATCATTCTAAACATGGTAGTGAAACATCTTCCAAACCCAAAAGTTGCTCAACAATATAGGATCCCTAACATTTGGAGGGGAGACCTTGAGTCTCAAATTGGAAAATCCATGACCACGTGTGATGGTACCGGACAAGTGTCTATGATGATTACAAAGATCATCGTGGATCCCCACGCAGGAGAAATTGCTGTGGGAAGAGTATTTAGCGGTACTCTTGCGAAGGGTCATGAACTTTATATCAACGGTGCAAGTGGAAAATTCAAGGTTCAAACACTTGCGATGATGGTAGGCCCAGATAGGATACAAGTTGAATCCATAGCTTCAGGCAATATTGCTGCAGTAATTGGACTAAAGAGTGCAATTGCCGGGTCAACAGTCTCCCAGAGTCCTGACATGGAACCATTTGAACCAATGACCCATTACACAGACCCAGTTGTAACACTTGCAATTGAGGCAAAGCATACTTCAGACTTACCAAAACTGATTGATGTTTTGAAAACAGTATCGAAAGCAGACCCTTCCATCCAGGTAAATATAAATCAGGAAACGGGCGAGCATCTCATCTCAGGAATGGGAGAGTTGCATCTTGAGGTTACACTGTACAGAATAAAAAATGACTATAAGATAGAAGTTACAACCTCCGACCCAATAGTAGTATACAGGGAAACAGTAGAAAGAACAGGCGGTCCCTTTGAAGGCAAATCACCTAACAAACACAATCGGTTTTATTTCAAAATAGAACCTCTGGAGGAGTCTGTTGTTCAATTAATCAAAGACGGAGTAATTCCACAGGGATCCAAGTTCAAGGACAAACGTACCATAATTGAACAAATACAAAACGCGGGGATTGAAAGGGATACCGCAAGGGGTATCGTCAATGTACTGGGAGAAAACATCCTGTTTGATTGTACTAAGGGTATTCAATATCTTGACGAAACGATGGAACTTCTTATAGAGTCATTCAAAGAGGTCATTGAAAGAGGACCGTTGGCGAACGAGGGAATGACTCACATAAAGGCGATGCTCATGGATGCTAAACTACACGAGGACAGCATCCACAGAGGTCCTGCACAGGTGATACCAGCTGGAAGAAACTCCCTATACGGAGCAATTTGCCAAGCAAGAAGAGTCCTTATGGAACCCATACAGAAGGTTTTCATCAACGTTCCACAGGAAATAATGGGTTCTGTAACAAATGAAATACAGCAGAGAAGGGGAGTTGTCGATGAAATGAACATTGAGGGAGATGATATAGTCATAGTTTCACGAGTCCCAGTGGCAGGCATGTTCGGATTCGCATCGGCAATTAGGAGTGCAACTGGCGGAAAAGTGTTATGGAGCTCGGAAAATTCTGGTTATCAGAAAGTTCCTCCTGAAGTTCAAAAGGATGTTGTATCAAAAATCAGAACTCGAAAGGGCCTTAAACCAGAACCTTACAATGAGGACTATTACTCCTCGTTGTAATGTAACACTATTTATTTTTAATTTAATTTACTATTATGGTTTTGACTAAAGTCTATTGTTATAAATGTGGAAGCACAAGAGAAGGAATGAATGTTTTATGCTCGAAATGCAATTCCCCTTTTCTGATTAGGGTCTCGGGGCCAGTTGAAAAAAATCCATATGATAATTATGATTATTTCTCGAATACAATCCTGGACTCAACAAACCCAACCCCATTGGTTAATGCTGGTTCATTTAATGCTAAATTAGAGTATTATTCACCAACACTTTCATACAAAGACAGGGGTATGAATGTTCTATTCTCTTACTTGAGGGAACAAGGTCTTTTACGAAAATCCAATGGTTTCTCAGAAGATTCCTCAGGCAATGCAGGAGCTTCTTTCGCTTTCATGTGTAACGTTCTGGCACTAAGGGGTAAAATTTACGTATCCCAAAACGCCAATAAGAACAAATTAGACCAGATAAGGTCATATCAGGGGGAAATAGCGACAGTGCAGGGGGACAGAAAGTCAGTTGAAAAAGCAGCTATGTTCGGTGGGGAGACATATCTGGGTCACCAATACTGGCCCGAGTTTTACGATGCCTTCAGAACCATATCATATGAAATAAGGAACCAGATGAAGGAAATTCCCGAAAATATTGTAATTCCATTTTCAACCGGAACCCTTTATCTGGGTATATTTGAAGGCTTTAACCATTTACTGATGGATGGAAAACTGGATAAAATTCCAACTTTATGGGCGATTCAACCTGAAATTGCAAGTGGAATGTATGACCACCTTAACAATATTAAAAAGGATCAGAAAAGATCAATTGCAGATGCGCTAACTGGAGTCCTGCCCTTAAGATTTGAATACATAGAATCCATAATTAATTCAACTGGAAGATGTGAAACAATAACAGAAAGTGAAATCGTTCAGGCAAAATTGTCATTGGAAAAACAAGGGATAGACTGTGAATACAGTTCCGCCATCACTTTTGCTGCGCTCAAAAAGTTTAATCTTCCTAATGATACTTTGCTGATTCTTACTGGGCACGGCATTAAGAATATCAATCAATAGAAGGGGATTGATTTTGTTTTATCATTTTTCCATTTAGTTCAAGGGAATAGAAAACTTCAGTGCCGCCTTTTCGTGCCAATATGGTTACACTACAGTATCTTTCCAGAGAGAGGTTGATTGCCCTTAAAACCTGCTCTTCGGTTGCATTTGTGTTAATTGAGTATATAAAATGGGCCTTCTTGAGAACCTTGGGTTCAATATCTACCCGTTCTCCTTCTACTCTCACATCCAGGCCATCAATTGTTTTGTGCATCTTGTTTAATATTACTAGAATATCTGAAGTCGAACATCCACCCATGGCCATTAAGAGCATTTCTGTCGGAGAATATAGATCCTCACGGGCTGAGAGTGGCTCCCTTATCGTGACATTGGATTTGTGCGGATCCGATGAAGTTAACCCCTTATCTTTCAAATAACTGAACGAAACTGAAAGACTCATTCACTATCCACTTTCTTTAGAAGGATCCCTATTGTTTTCAGTGCATTGAGAACAGCGCTCAGTCCTGCAGCTACATCTGGGTCCTTCATCATTCCCATGAGCCTCAGCAGTGAAAAATTTTCTGGTTGTTTAGCACCGTCCACCATTGAAGACCAAATTTCATCGCTGTTATACATCATTACATTTATTGCCTGTTGAGTGGTTTTCCCAGAGAGTGATGCCATCAGGGCCAGAAGCATATTGGCCATTGTAATACCACCAACATGTATTTCCCTCTTGTCCAGAAGTGACGCGATTGCCTTTGGATTACTGGGCATATTTTCTGTCAGTAATTTTTCTAGCAGCTCAATGTTGCCTGAGTCCTTCAGAACTCTAATCATGTTCAGGACACCTAGAAGTGAGTCTTCATCATCCATTAACTCGGAGATCAAAAGTTCCACTTTATCATTTTGATTTTTTTCATTTTCCATCTTAATTCACCTCAAAGATACCCCTGAGAATACCCCCCAAAATATGAATGGTAGGAATATAATTTTAGCAGATAATCGCTTCTGCTTGACCTTCCCTGACTATATTCACCCGTTAGATCAACAGAGAAGCTTGTTGCTCTCTCTTCTGCTTCCAGTAAGTAATCCATGTAAATCCCACTGTGCGAATCCGGTTCAGGATAGCCACTGATGTTATGGGCAATTTTGGCAGTTATAAAATCAACCTGTTCATAATTCATTTCCCAGAAAGAAGATTTGAACTTTGGCCCGAAGCAAGTGATAAAGATTTCAGGAAATCCCTTTATGCTGAGAGTCTTAAAATCCACTTCTACGGGTGATATATCAGATTTCTGGAAATTTGCCTCCTTCATGAAGTTTGTCAATTCTGATGTACCTATCACAATTGGTATATCATATTTTATGGTTTTACCATCTGTAGATGTAAATTCTCTATTCTTCACATTAATCTGCGATAAACTAAATCCAAAAACTTGGTTTATCCCGTTATTTTCCAGAGTACTTACAATTTTTTCCTGTAAATTTTCATTGTCTAGTAATTTTTCATTTGAGGTAACATACGTAACTTTAACATCCTTATCCAGGTCTTTTTCCTTAAAGTAATTCGCAAGTAGAACGCTTAGATTTACACCTCCCACTGTGCTTTGAAGGCTATTCTTATCCTGATACACTACAACTTCTCCCTTTTTGATCTTTACCACATCCTGTCTCAACTTGAGTGATTCCTGAATAGTTTCAACAGTTCTCATTTCTTCAGAAAAGCCTACAATTTTGTCATTATTTAAATTGAATGCATTAGTGATTAGAAGATAGTCATACCTGATTAGTTTTCCATTTCTGGTGTTTAAGCTCTTGTCCTTAGGATTTAGGCGAACAACCTCATCATTAATATACTGAACTCCATTGTTTAGTTGGGAATCAATACTTCTCCTGAGCATGTGATGATCCACCAAGGAGGTTGGAATAAAAATATTGGCATCTTTGAATTCAAGATAGTTGGATTTTCCCACCATGATGATTTCTATTTCCTTTCTGTTTGACCTCTGCAACAATTTGTTTGCCGCCATTACTGCAGTCTCATTATCTCCAAGTATCACAACCCTATCAGGAACCTTCATAAATTCACCCGTCACTAAATGACTGAATATCTCTGAAATTATTTCTTTGTATTATAATTTTTACAATTATCTTTATGTTTTAGACTGGTCCAATTCAAATTTGAACGTTTAAAATTGGGATTAAATTTCTTAATCGAATTTTTATTTCCTTCTATTTAGTTCCTTTATGGTGCCATTGATAGTTAGATCAATTCGGGTTTATCTATTTCCATAGGCATTTCTTGTTCGTTACATACGCAAAGGGTTAATGTCAAGGTGTTTTCCTGTGAAAAAGAAGATTTTCAAGCCATTCCATTCTATAAGTGAAAAAAATAGAAGGAGATTGAGGAATCCCTGAAGAATATCCGTAACAGATTTTATGAATTTATTGGAAATTTTTTTGGCCTTTTCAATGGGGAATTTCATGTCATAAATTTTATACTTTATGCGCTAATAGAGTATTATGCCAGAATCAGCAGGAGAAAAATCTGCCATTAAATCAGTTGCTACAATAGCTTTTGGTATAATCATAGCAATGGTTTTTGAATATTTTCTACCGGGCATTGAACCCTATATTGATATTTCATCTTCACCGACTACAAACTCTGACATTAACAGATATATTCAATATGCAGTAATTGGAGTAATCATTGCATCTATCACCTTTATTCTTTTAAGGGTTGTGAGGACATTTATCAATCAATTGATGGCGAGAAGTAAAAGTAACAAAAATTTAAACGGGGTATACATCCTTATCAGAATCACTGTTTATGCAATTGCCATAGGCATTTTTTTGGGATTTATCGGAGTAAATTTGCAGGGTGCGATAGTAGGGGGTGCCATAGGTGGAGTAGTACTTGGTCTGGCAGTGCAATCTGCTGCTTCAAGCATACTGTCCGGTGTTCTTGTTACCGCAGGAGGATTCTTGCAACCTGAAGAGTCAATATCTATTTTTTCATGGATGTTTCCCGAAACAATTACCGGTAAAGTGGAGGATGTGAAGACTTTACACACACGAGTAAAACTTCCAAATGGCACCAGCATCCTCATACCAAACAATATTCTTTTTGGACAGGCAATATTTACAAGACTGAACGAAGGTAATAAAGTTAAATACAATTTAACCTCTACGTTTCCAGCCGACGCTAATGCGAATGAGATTCTGTCAGACATGGACACAAAAAAAGAGCAATTTATAAGGGATTTGGACCTTGTGGAATTAAAGTATTTCTTAGGTTCTAAGAACGGCACAACAAATAGCATAAACTTTATATTCACACTTCGAGATGTGTTGCAACTAAACCGCTACATTGACTATGCTAATAGAATGGTAGAGGAAAGTTACTGGAAAATCAAAAATAAACCAAAAAGTTAATTAACTTGATGGGCTATGAAAATGCTAATTTTTAATATACCGTTTTTAATTACATGACGATGGAAAGTAAAATAAGTATTGTTGAAAAACAGAAGGACTCCATAACATTTGAAATAATGAATTACGACAATACTCTTCTTAGACCTTTGGTAGAGGAAATTCAGAAGGATGAACAGGTTACAGAGTCAAGGTATTACATAAAACACCCAGTGATAGATAATCCTAGGGTCTATGTAAGGGTTAAATCTGGAAAACCTCAGGCTGCGGTAAAGAGATCAATAAAAAGACTAAGTAAGGTATTCGAAAATCTTTCTAATGAGCTAAACAAAGAACTCAAGAAAAATGACGAACCTGGTGTGGAACTTCCTGAGATGAGCAAAAAGGGCAAGCCAACTGATAACTGATGTTTTAAAAAACCCTAAACAAAAAACTCTAGTTTTACAAACTGAAAAGGGAAGGGCAGAACTTGCGCGGGAAGAAATAAGATCCTTATCCTCCATCAGCGGTTCAAGTGTTTTGGAAGAGGATGGCATAAATCTTACATTGTGCGAATATTTCGATGAATTTACGGAGTTAGCTTTTGTGAAGAAGATTGGGCTGGTTATAGAAACGGCCGAAAGTATAGAAGAATTTAAAAAAATAAACCTCCCAGAAGGGAATTTCTTTGTTAGAGTCATAGATTCAAACAATTGCCACGATACATCAAGCGAGAAGATTATTGGTGAAAATCTGGGTGGTAAGGGGAGAATCTCTTTTTCAAATCCAGATTTCGTAGTTCTAGCTTTTCATCTAAAGAAGTGGTACATCACTATCCAAGTTTTTGAGAGAAACACCAAGGAAAATAGTCAACGAAGAGCTCCATTGAGACCGTTCTTCTCCCCGATTTCAATGGATCCTTTATTCGCATCTTTTGTGCTGAATCTGGGTGGATTCCGAAAGGGCGATGCGATTCTGGATCCATTCTGTGGAGGTGGGGGAATACTGATAGAGGCGCATAAAAAAGGTTTAAAAGTATACGGTCTAGATATTCTTCAAGAAATGGTAGTGGGCGCCAGAACAAACCTAAAATACTACGGATCAAGGGATTTCAATATCCAGAGGGCAGATTTTTTAAATTTTAACAGTGATTTTAAATTCGATGGAATTGCTACAGACCTTCCTTACGGTAGGAACTCACATTTGCCGGACAGAACGAATAATTTTTTAAAAAACACTTCCTTGGCGATGTATAGGAATATCACCAAGGGTGCCAGAGCATGCATTGTTACCAATAATATTGAAAATCTAGAATTTTTTAAAGAAGAATTTTTTCTGGATAAAGTGTTTCCAGTAAGGGTTCATAAATCCCTTACCCGGTACTACTCAAGGTTGATTAGAAAATAAAAACTTATTCTTCAAAAAAAGTATCGATTATACCCTGAACGATTTCGATTGGCACATCAAGTTCCTCTGCAACCCGTGCTTCATCCATGGAGTCAATGTAATCCAATAAAATCCTTCTGGCAAATTGCTGTTTTACTTCGCTATTTATTCTGTTCCTCATATTTTGTACAATCTGGTTTTTTTCTTCAAGTAATTCCTGTCTTTTTAGAATTAACTTTTCCATGTCAGAATTTATTGACCTGATCCTTTTCAGTGAATTATCTAACCCGGATTCTCTCTCCTTAGGGGCTTCTAAAGTATACTTGGCTACTTGAATGAAACTTGGCGTATAGTCAATCACCACACTTAGAAATCCGGTTGGTCTGTACACTTTTCTTGGCGGACCAAAGCTACTTGGCACAGTCCCCATAGACAGAATCATGTTAGCCTTTTCAAGAATTTCCAGTTGCTTGTTTATTGCCTGCTGGGAAATACCTAAACTTTTGCTTAATTCTAGGCCATAAGAATCTTCAATCAGTAACTGTCTTAAAATTGATCTTCTAGTAGAGTTTTCAAGGATGGATAAAAGAGTGTCTATGTCGTCCATATTCACTCAATGTTTACAGATTTTCCCGAATCGCTCTTTGCTTTTTCCAACTTGAGAGTCACGTCTAGTATTCCATTCGTAAACTTTGCCTTGGCTGATTCAGGAACAACTGGTACCTGCAGTTCCACATTTTTGTAGTATTTCCTGGAACCCTGGGATACTTTGATTGTAACTTCATTCTCTGATACCTTTAGATCTATATCTTCTTTGGAAATCCCTGGAAGCTCAAATGTAACGTAAACATTCTCCTTGTCATAGTTAATATCGGTAAGTGGCTCTCTAGTTTCTACATCCGGAGGTCTAGAATTCAGTGAAGGCTTGTTTGGTAAATTCCCAAATTCCTGGAAACTCGGCTTTCCATCTGGTCCAACCTTGTATGAAAATCCATAGACAAATGGCCCTATCACACTCTCATCACCGTTTCTCATTAGATTTTCCATCATCTTCTTCATTCTCTCATTCACTCTCTCGAAGTTAAATCCGAAATCCTCGAACATGTCGTCAAAGAAGTCGTCATCCCATTCATCATCTCTTTTCTTTCTGCTTCCTACCATATACATCATCTCTTGTCAACCATCAGTTGACAACTATGTATTACTTTTATCTATTTAAATTTATCTAGACTACACCTCCAGAGAATGATCTGTCAGTCCAAAGGACGATTTTCCATGGTTTTCCTTTTCTAACTTAATCTACCCTCGGTACAACTATTATGGAAATTGGGATGCGTTATGTAATATAATTTCATAATCTCTCAATGTGTAGACTTTGTACCCGTGAAAAGCCATGAGCATTCGTTCATTGTCAAACCTTCCTATGTGAACTTCATTTTGGAATGGAATTTATATAAAATGAAATTTCTCAAATTTCTGAAATCAAGGCTCCAGGAGAAACCTCAGTGCTATTCACGCAGTAAAGTCTGTTGAATGTGTTGTTTACATTATTGCAGACTCTATACTGATTATATAGCTGAAGTACGCAGTAATAAGCTCCGTTATACAGATAGCAGTCTATGGGCTTAAGCGCTGAAGTGTTTAAATCCCTTATAAACAGCGACTGGTTTCCATTGTTTGAGCCACACAGTGCACTAACTTCCTTAAAAGAAAAGGATCTCTTTGGATCACAGGGGGTAAATAATATATCCCCAGATTATTACATTATGTGAATTCAGAGGAATTGTTCAGGAAACTTCTTGGCCTCGAGGAACCATGGCACATCAAGGAAATAAAGTTTGATCATCAGGAAAAAAGAGTTGATATTTTCATAGATTTCACAAGAGGATCAAAGTTCCCATGTCCTGTATGTGGACAATTATACGGTGTCCACGACACAGATGAACGGACATGGAGACACCTGAACATCTTCCAGTATCCCACATATGTACACACAAGGAATCCAAGGATAAAATGCAATGAACATGGAAAGAAGTTCATTGATCTTCCATGGGCCCGGAAAGGCCAGAAGTTAAATTAAAAATATTTTCCATGAAAAATCCTTCACCTTTGATCCCAGAATTTTATCGTGATATATGATCATTTTTTTCTGATTTCGCTCAGGAAAGAGTCTACCGTTTCGTGTTTAACATTGTTTGGTATCGACATAAGGTCTTTGAGAATGTGTCCCGTTAGAACGCATGCAACCCTATCAGACCTATCAATTGTCCCGTCGTCTAGAAGTTTCCTGATCCCTGCCAGAGAAGCGGCTGAAGCTGGTTCGCACCCTATTCCTGATCTGTCTATTTCATGCTTTGCTTGAATGATCTCCAGATCGCTTACCTTTGTAACTATTCCAGAGGTATAATTTATTGCGTTCAAAGCCTTTTCCCAGTTTACTGGATTTCCAATTTTTATTGCGCTGGCTATAGTATCTGCCTTAACCGGAGTAAGATGGTTGGATTTGTTTTTCCACATATTGTAAAATGGACTGGCTCCCTCTGCTTGGACTGCCACTATTTTTGGAACCTTATCAATTATGCTCATACTCTTGAGCTCTTTCAGCGCCTTTCCTGCAGCAGAAGTATTCCCAAGATTTCCGGCGGGCATGGATATAAAATCGCAATCATTTATCCTTTCCAAGATTTCAAATGTTATTGTTTTCTGGCCTTCAATTCTCCAGGGATTTATAGAATTCATGACGTAATATTTCCTGGTAGTTTCAGCCAGATCTGATACGTATGACATGGCAGAATCAAAATCTCCTGAAACATCTATTATTTTGGCTCCGTATGAAACTGCCTGTGATAATTTAGACTCTGATATGTTCCCGAAAGGTATTAGCACATAACTTTTCATACCTGCTATTGCACTGTATGATGAAACTGAAGCAGAAGTATTTCCTGTCGATGCACAGATTGTAGCTTCAAACCCAAGGCGCTTTGCTTCAGAAATTGCAACTGTTATGCCTCTATCTTTAAAGCTACCGGTTGGGTTCTCACCTTCGTGTTTCAACCACAGGTTTTTTATTCCTGCCCATTGAGATATCTTTTCGTTTGAATATGTTTCGGTGTCTCCCTCACCCCTGGTAACCACCTTTTTCCATGAAATTGATGGATGAACCGATGACTTGTATCTCCAGACTCCCCGTAAATTTTTATCAATTGAAAATTCCTCATCTAAGTGAACAATTTCAAACAGACCTCTACACTTTGGACATATATAATTACTACGGGATATTCCGTATTCAGCACCGCACCGGATACATTTAAGCATCGATAACTCTTTTTCTTGCAAAATACAACAAACATACGATATTAAATATGTAAAAAAATATAGCGGTATAAAACCCGACGCTTGTGAGTCTGTATAAGTGGTTCTTTCCGCGTTTTTGGGTATTTCTATTCCGGCGAAAATGGGGAATTATAAATCGACATTTACAAATATATTTGCTCAGTTCGTGTTGTCTTCATATCCCACCTCTATTGAATGGTTTTTCCTTCTTGAATAGAGTTTCATTGAGTAACAATGAAGCGTGGATAGTATTTCATTGAAGATCTCTTCGGAATCCATCTTCTGATCTCCTATTTCTGAAATCACAACCATCTCTGTCCCAAATTTCTGGAAAAGATATTTGAATAATTCAAATTCAACCCTGCTCAATCTGTCTTTATATGTCACATGAAGTGTCTTTCTGGAGATGGGGGGAGATTAAGGACATCATTTGCTTTCATGGTTATTAACCTAATAAACACTTATCATACATAGTTATCTCTAACAGCAACTATAACCTAAATGAAGATATAAATATAGCCCGTGTCTTAAGAGAATGATAATCTAGTGCATTAGTGAATAATTCATCATCTGACATGATAATGGAATAAAATCCATGTTTATATGTCCATCAAATGTTAAAGAGATCCATTTTTGTTTGTTTTCCCATTAGATCTAAGTTTTAGGTACACGTAAACTAGAACTAGAAAAGCCAATGCAACTGCTAGGTAAGTGTAATCATTAAAAAGTCCCAGGATATCTTTCCAACTGCTGCCGAACAAGTATCCAAGATATTCCAGTATAGAATCCCAGATAATAGTCCCTGCAAGAGTCAGAGCAAGAAACTTCTTAAATTTCATCTCTGCAAGACCAGCAGGTATTGAGATAAACGTTCTAAAGATCGGAGTCATTCTGGTGAGGAAAACTGAAAGATTACCATATTTGGAAAACCATTTCTCCGTTTTCTCGAGAGTATCAGTATTCAGTTTTACATACTTTCCATATCTCAATACAGCGGGTCTTCCTCCGTAATAGCCGAGGGCATATGCGAGAGAAGCACCTACAGCATTTCCGACTGTGCCGGCAATTAAGACAAGGACAAATGAAGGTATGCCCAAGTATACTGGCAGTTGATTCGAAAAAGCTAAATATCCTCCAAAAGCCATAACAACTTCTGATGGAATCGGAAGCAGTGCCCCCTCAAGCAACATCAGAAAGAAAATTCCAGGGTAATTCGCATCCTTAATCACAAATATTACTAAATTAACAAGATATTCTATCAACCCTGTGATTACGGATGTCATTTTTCATGGTAAGAAACACTTATTATTAAACTCATGTTTTATTATATCTTCTAGTTTTAACCTCGCTTTCCAGCAGCATTAACTCAGATAATTCATCTGGATATCCCTCTGCAAAAATTATCTCCTTTATTCTTGCATTTATAATCATTTTTGCACAAACAACGCAGGGATGAGTCGTTGTGTAAATTACAGAATCCTTAATGCTTGTTCCATTTACAGCCGCCTGAATGATTGCGTTTTGTTCTGCGTGCAGTCCCCTGCAGAGTTCATGTCTTTCTCCGGAGGGTATTTCCATATCAATTCTGATACAGCCTACTGTGTCGCAGTGTTGAGCACCTGTTGGCGGGCCATTGTAACCTGTAGCCAGAATATTGTTATCTCTAACGATAACTGCACCGACCTGCCTTCTAACACAGTTTGCCCTGGAAGCTGCCATGTACGCCATCTCCATAAAATATTGATCCCAGGTTGGACGTTTCATCATTTGAAATTTTCCCCTCAGTCCACGTCCCTTTCTGTTGAATGCTTACTCTTTTTCTTTTCCATTGTATCTACATGTTCGAACCTGTCCTTCAGTTTTGCCATAACTTTTGGCAGAGTTGTATACTCCATATCTTCTTCTGGCAGCCTGTGGGGCTCAAATGGTCCCATTCTCCTTATATAATCTGCTATGCTGGTGGCAAGATTTCTGGCATTGTCATACGCAGGGTCATCAAACATATCAACAGGTCCGCTGAGCCTCTTGTCCTTGTAAACAAAGCCGGACGCAACAACTCTTGGTGGACCATCAAATCTCGTCATTTTAGAATCTTTCATTGCCACAGGCATAAGTGGACCGTTGAATGAACCTCTCATCCATCCAGAGACAAGGTAGGGATGCGAGAAAGCCTCCATAGCTTCACCAGAAGCAGGCAGTCCAGACTGTATTCTGACTATTGCGGCCGGATCATCCTTTCCTACGTACTCCCCGGCTATAAATGAAAGCTTGTCTGTGGTTATGACAGCTACATTTTCATCTGGAAGCTTTTCATGCTTCGGCTTCGTGAAAACTCTTTTAATCACATACCTTCCCTTCGTTCCAATGAGGGAAATAATATCATACATCTCCTCAGGGGAATCAAGCATTATTGCCTTGGCTTCCTGTATGTCCCAGATTTCGAATCTAAAACCATCATGCATATTGTTATCAATTACAAGTCCGGGTGTATTGAATGGATCGGCAAACATTTTGAATATTGGGTAATTGAATGCACCCGGCTCGGTTTTGTCCATCATGTATACAATGAATGGCTCACTCTTCCTTGGTGTTATTTCCATTTCAGCTACTCCCGGTCCCATACCTTTAATATTTCCCGAAAAAGAATCTTTTAGCAGATCCTGCCCTGCACCATAAAGTCCGAGTTCTTTAGCTACTTCTGTTCCTGCTTTGAAAGCATCCCATGCCAATTTATGGACATCACTGGCATTAGTGCCGTGATCATGCACCATGGTGATTTGAATATCGTCCCCAACATACCCTATCCTACTATCCCAAAGGACGCCCTTGGAATGTTCATTTACGAATTTTTCTACTTCCTTCAATACTTTTTCGTGAACTGTGGTATGTCCTGGCAGGCTTCCTATGTCGGCCTTAATATGGGAAAGAGTAACTTTCATGCAGGTCATCTATGGAAAATTCTATTAAAAACATTTGCTGTTTTTAAGTATATCAAATTTAGACACTGAAGCAATAATTAATGCAAAACAGAATGGAATTTAAGAAAGTTATTTAGAAATGATTTATATCCCCTAAAAGAGAGTTTATGTCTTACTTGGAAATTGGAATCCTTATAATTCTTGCATGGATATTTGGCATTCTTTCACTTCGACCGCAGATTAACAAATCAAAGCACTTCCAAACTATGGGTGGGGTATTATTACTAATTAAAGTAAGAAAAAATAGAGGTATCTTGGATAAAGTTGCTGCAATATCGGATTCAAAATTCTACTCAAGATTATCTATAGGGCTGGTTTATATCCTTTTTGCAACCGGTGTGGCGGTACTGTTATATGGCACAATTCTCTCATTTCACGTTAAAGAAAATATTCCAGTAACTGAATATCTATTGATCCCTGGAATCAATCCGGACGTTCCAGTTGTATATGGAATAATTGCGCTTGCCCTTTCACTCGCCATCCATGAAATGTTCCACGGTATTGTAGCCAGAAAGCACGGAATAAAAGTAAACTCGGTAGGATTAATGTTATTTGTAGTTCCAATTGGGGCTTTCGTTGAACCAGATGAGCAGGAAATAACAAGTGCAGACCCAGTTGTCAGAAGGAGAGTTGTTGGTGCTGGAATTGCAATCAACTTCGTTATTGCAATTGTTATGTTTCTTCTTTTCTCGTTAGTTTTTTCTCATGCTGCTGTTCAGGCAGTTCCAGGAGCCTATGTAGCATCTTCAAGCCTAACGAATTCTTCAAATATTATTGATAAGGAATTAATTTCCTTTGGGCCCTACTCTGGAAACAATCTGACCAACCTTGCAGTGTATTCAAATCTAACACCCGGTAGCACTGTAAAAGCGGCATTCTATAATGGTAATTCTACAACCACAAGTGATATAATTGCGGGAATTTCGGTTGCCTGTACTTATAAAGGATTTCCGGCATATCAAAACATTACAGCAGGAGACTATATTCTTTCAATTAATAACAAGAAAATATATAACGAAACTGTGCTCTCAAGCACGCTGGATGGAATATTACCCGGAAAAGAGATCATTATGGTACTTGGGACACCATCATCAAATGGGCTCTCACTAAGTGAAAAGTATTTTAATTTTACAGCGCCTTCTGCATACACGTTTTATTCCAAGTATGATCCTTCAGCCTTAACGCCGGCAATGAAGAACGAGAGTTTCGTGGGAGTTGGAATTGCTTATGGCGGATTGGGACTTGAATCTATATCACTTCTAAAGCAAATTGTTTTTGCAGATACTGCTTATTCAGGATCATTTAATGGTGCGCTGGAAACCATAGCACTTCCGTTTGGGGGGTATTCACCAATTCCAGCGCAATTTGCTCATCTTTTTAAAGTCCCCATGGGATTCACTGATTTTTATTTTCTCGCTAACACTGTTTACTGGCTATTCTGGGTCAACTTTCTTCTTTCCATAACCAATGCACTTCCACTTTCAATATTTGACGGAGCTCAATTTTTAAGAGACACACTTATGATAGCGTCAAGAAGGGAGAAATTCAAATATTTCAGGGAGGAAAAAAATATCGCAGGAGTTCTTTCTCTTGCTACAACCCTAATACTTCTAATGCTGATGATAGAGATAATTGTGCCAAGAATAATTTAGTAAAAAATAGTACCAACTCCACCCAATTCTTTATACAATTTTAATGGAAAGGATTTATAGCACTGATAATATTCTGGTTCAGTTCAAGGTAATATAAATGCCGTTTGCCGAATCAATTGAAAGAAGACTTAACAAGAAAATTTGCATGAGATGTGATGCCAGAAATTCAGTTAAAGCATTAAAATGCAGAAAATGTGGATATACCGGCCTTAGAATGAAAGCAAAGGAGAGAAGAGGAGGCCAGTAGGAAATTGGACAGTAATGCTCCAAGAATTGCAATTCTAATGATGGAGGGAACTAACAATGAGACAGAATCCTTCCGATCATTTCAGGAATCTGGGGCTCAACCTGAATTAGTACATATAAGGGATCTGGAATTAAAAAAAGTTGATCTCAACGACTATCAGGGAGTTTTTATACCTGGTGGTTTTTCTGCCGGTGATTACGTAAGAGCTGGGGTTATTTTTGCTATCCGTCTCAAGGCAAGTGCTGGAAAACTCCTGTTAAACTTAGCAGAAAGAGGAGTTCCTATTCTTGGGCACTGCAATGGCTTTCAGGTTTTGACAGAACTAAATCTTATTTCAATGGAAAAGGACAAAAGAGACACAATCCTTGATGTCAATGAATCGGGAAGGTTTGAATGCAGGACAATATATGTAAAATACACGGGCAAAAATAAGGTGCTTAACTCCCTAAAAGATGTAAAAATTCCAATGGAAATACCAATTGCTCACAGAGAGGGAAGACTAAGATTCTCCAATCCCGATTCGGTTTCTCTGTTGAAATCTTCCGGGAGAGTGCTATTCACCTACACCAATCCTTCCGGAGAATTAGACGAGTACCCGTGGAATCCAAACGGATCTGCCGGTTCCATAGCAGGAATCAGCGGAGAAATGGAAAATGTGTTTGGGATGATGCCGCATCCAGAGCGCATATACTACCCATATCATCTCTCGAATCTACAAAGGGTTAAGGGTGTTCAACCAATTGGAAAAATATTTTATGACTTAATAGTTGATTACGCGAGAAAGAATTAAAGTCCATCAGGGCAGATCCAACTCGTGTTTCTTCAGTCTAAGCAACAATTCTTTCGATCTCTCTTTAAATTCTTCAAGCGTACTATCATTTACAATCATATATTCTGCCAGGGATATAGCATTTCCAATTCCCCATGAGAGCTCTCTCTCATCCCTTTTGACCAGTCCTGTGAAGTCCTTAACATCGTCAACTCTGTGTCTTTTCTTTATTCTTCTGAGTCTTTCATCCCTGTCTGTGTGAATTGCGATAAGAATGAGGTCAGGGAATTTCAATTTAAAATACTCAAATTCTTCCATATTTCTGAGTCCGTCAACTATTACCCCCTTTTCGGTTTCTATATCCTCAGAGAGTCTTTTGGCCCAAATATCCTTTCCAAACATTTCTCTTTCATGATTTGCAAAAAGTCCGATTTCCCTGTCGGTGTTCTCTATCTTATTTAAGCGGGCAAATTTGCGTACCGTATCGCCCATATGGAAGTCTTTCCAACCCATAGACTTTGCAACCTTTATAAATTCATCTTTTCCTGCTCCAGGCATACCTGTGACAATAAGCATGAAACCTCCATGAAAGGATCGGTTAATATTTTTTTTAATAATCCTCGTATTATTTAAAAGCAAAACAAGCGTTGATTCACCTATTCACTTAATATTTGAAAACTATTTTAACAAAGAATCCATACCTGAAACCGATGACACAGGTTGACATCAACATTACAGTTGGTGGCCCTCAGGGTGGTGGAATAGACACATCCTCCAATATGATAAGTAGGGCCTTCGCACAGTCAGGTTATTATGTTTTTGGTGTTCGTGAATATCATTCCAATATCAAGGGAAGGCACAGTTATACCCACCTTAGAATAAAAGACACTAGACCACGGTCACTAAAATATCCTATCGATTTCCTCGTGGCTCTAGATCCAGACAGCATTTTTGAGCATCTGGAAGATGTAGGGAATGGAACCAGAGTAATTTATGATAGCGCAATCGAAAAGGCAGAACTCTCGGCAGCAAGAATGATAATGAGAGATACTGCTATAAAAATCAAAGAAACACTTTCAGAGGAAAATTTTCCAAACACCATAACAGGTGCAGTTCAGTGGATGCGAAAGAGAGGTGCAGTGCCTATTGCAGTGCCGTTTAACAGTGTTGTGCAGGAAGCGATTTCAGGTGGGGTACCTTCAAGATATTTTAACACACTTGGTGCAGCGCTGACTCTTGCAATTGCTGGAGTCTCAATAGAATACATGGAAGAAAGCATAAGGCTTGTATTTGCAGGGAAAGAGAGCATTGCCGATGAAAATATAGCCGTAGTAAAAGCAGCATATGACTACTGCA
>DAICVC010000071.1:0-63485 GCA_027372655.1 Thermoplasmatales archaeon
AAAGAAAAGCTTACAAAAGAAGATTTTGAAATATTGAAAGTATCTCTTTTCCTAAGAACTCGATACAGATTGAAAGAAAACGTATCGCGCATAAAATCAGATATCATCAAGCGATTCGGTGACAGGGGAAAGAACATAGCAAACCTTTGTAGTGCAGAATACTTTGAAAATTTCATTAGGCCTCTTTGGGACACAATTCATAAATCCATAGCTAGTAAAAATGAAGCGAATCAAAAATTCAATGAAATCTTTGAACTAATAGTGCGAAATGGACTTTTGGCGGTCTTCGTTAATTATCATATGACAGAAAACAAACTCGTCTCACAAATAGCGGGAAAAATAGAAGAATCTAAGAAGTATGGGTTCGCGATGATTTCAGAACAGCTTTATGTTCATGCACTTTCTCGAGCGAACGTTGAAACAGTATTACAGTGGATTCAGAATAATCCTGGATATCCAAAAGTCAGTATAGTTTCTCAAGGTCCAGATTTTATCACTGTTTCAATTCCTATCGACCACAATGCACTTGAAACTGAGAAAGATTAAACCTCATAAAAACAAAATCACCGAATTTAACTTTCACAAAATAGATAGTTATTTTCCGATGCACCCCAGTAAACTTTGAGAATTATGTTTTTAAAATGGATGGAATTCTATTTTAAAAGTATTTTTGACTTCTCTCTTTCTTGAAGAAAATAGCAGAGCGGGGTTAAAGAGATAATCTTTTGCCCATGAATAAGTGACTCTACCAGATTAAAAGAATATTGAAGATTAATTAAAGGTAAGAATATTTTATTTAAGCAGAGGCAATTTGCGAAAATGGATAAAATAGTTACAGACATTTGGGAAATGTCCAAATCGAATTTAGGTAGGGATATAGGGTCTGCTGAGAAGGAAGAGCTGAAAAAAAGAGTTGCCGACATTGCCATAACCTCCTACGGTGCATTTGATGCCACTCCGATACAAATAATGAGAAAATCCCTCTTGCCATCTTCAGGAAGCAAAAATTCAACGTTATTTTTTACAGATCAAAAAGCTTCAGTTGATATTGCCACATTAATCAATGGAACAACAACCAGATATCTGGATTATAATGACACTTATCTTTCAAAGGAAGCACTTCATCCGTCTGATAATATTCCCCCACTGATCGCGCTTGGCGAGTCTGAGGGAATGAAAGGAATTGAGGTAATGGAGGCTTCTGCCGTTGCATACGAAACTGTCTGTGCACTATCAGATGAGATTTCAATCAGGGACAGGGGATGGGATCATGTGACGTATATTAGTGTATCTTCCGCTTCAGGTATAGGTCGCCTGCTTGATTTGGATGAGGAACGTTTTTCCCACACCCTGAATCTTGCTATCAATAATAACATAAGCCTAAGGCAGACACGGGCTGGTGAATTGAGCATGTGGAAAGGTGCCACAGCTGCTAATGCCTGTAGAAATAGCGTATTTGCTTCACTTCTTGCTGAGAATGGTTATACAGGCCCAGCTCCAATATTCGAGGGAGAAATGGGATTTTTCAAACAGGTTTCAGGAAAATTTAATCTTGACTTCAGCAAAAGCAGAATACTTAAAACGATGATAAAAAACTATCCGGTTGAGTATCATGCAATGAGTGCCGCGGAGGTTGCATCTGAAATGAGAGAGACAATTAAAGGAGAAATACAAAAAGTGGATGTTGAGACATTTGAGGTTGCTAACACCATAATAATTAAGGATCCGGAGAAAAGGAGACCAAAAACCAGGGAGACCGCAGATCACAGCATGCCTTACATTATTGCATACACGCTAACAGAAGGTGATCCGAATCCACATTCGTATGATAATGAACTTCTTTCAAACAAAAGAATACTGTCTCTTATCGACAGAATGTCTTTCAAAGTTACTGAGAGATTCAATTCAAAATATCCTGAATATCTTCCAGTGAAGATAACAATAAAAACGAATAGTGGAACTTACGAGAAGGAACTTGAGGCTCCCAAAGGGCACAACAAGAAGCCGTATACATGGGATGATCTTAAGGCAAAGGCTGCCAGGATGATGGGGGAGGAGAAAGGAAAGACAATCATAGACTTCGCAAAGTCCTTCGAGAATAGAGACGTATCAGAGTACCTGGAGGTTTTAAGAAATGTCAAGATTGAAAAATAATACATGTTCCAGCCCGGCAAAATTTAGAGAACTGCTCAACGATGGATTTGTTTTTATGCCAGGGGTTTACAGTGGTATTTCTGCCATAATTGCAGAAAGATGCGGATTTAAGGCAGCATATCTTTCCGGATCAGGGATTGCAGGTATGATGGGTTTACCCGATCTGGCAATCACTACCATAAATGAAGTTGTAGGAGAGGCTGAAAAAATTACTTCGGTTACGCCATTACCCCTTATCGTAGACTGCGATACAGGATTCGGGGAGCCATTAAATGTAATTAGAACTGTAAGGTTAATGGAACGTGCAGGTGTTGCAGGTATACATATAGAAGATCAGGAATTGCCAAAAAAATGCGGCCATCTGAATGGAAAGAAAATAGTTCCAGTTGAAGATTTCAAACTAAAGATAAGGGCCGCCAAGGAGAGCTCAAAGGAAGAACTGGTGATTATTGCAAGAACTGATTCCAGATCAACTGACGGACTGGATGAAGCAATTTCAAGATCTAGGGAGTATATAAAAGCTGGCGCAGACGCCATATTCACTGAAGCTTTAGAAAGCGAAGAAGAGTTCATTGAAATGAGGAGAAAACTTCCGGGATATCTAATGGCAAACATGACAGAGTTCGGAAAAACCCCACTTCTTACCGTTGAAGAGCTTGAGAAAATTGGATACAACATGGTAATATTTCCACTAACTGCCTTCAGGGGAATACTAAAGAAGACTGAGGAGATATATAAAAAGCTGCTGAAAGATGGAACCCAGAGAAACTTTATAGATGAGATTATGGATAGAAAGTCATACTACGAAGTAATTGGATATGATGAGTATGAGAATGAGGATTACAGTCTTTCATCGAGAAAAAATAAATGATTGATGAACCTTTATTTATACCCAATGAACGTTTGTTTGGCTTTATTCTTGGTTGAAAAAATAGCCATTTGAAATTTTACATAATCACTAATCAGAATGGCTTTTGCTGTATATTTCCTTGTTCTAGGTTGAATGACGACCACTTCAATCTGTTTTGTTTTCAACATAAGATTAGAATGTTCCATTATATTTTTTGGAATAAACAATTTAGTTCTCCACTTGAACACTTTACAACTTGACCGCTTGGAACCCTGCCACCTGATGCAAAAATAATTACGCTGAGAATTAGGATTGCCATTCCAGATTTTAACTGATCTTGTGAAAAAATATGCTCTGAAAACATGTTAACTTCTAAAATTTTCTTCCTCCTAAAACTGCCACATTGATTTGTTCTCCTTTTCTATTGAAAAACTTATAGTCTGATGGCCTGTAAGGATAACCCACGATCATGTGGATAGGTCCTGTGTTGGAAAACATATTAAGGTCTGCATCCGAGGGCCTTATGACACCTGAGGGGTGCGAATGTACAGATCCAATGATTGTAAAGTCTATGGGCTTGTTCCACATCCACATTATTGTGTGATGATCACCCTGAACTGTTCCAGGCAACATTGCTATTTCGTAAATTACTTCATGTTCTGCCTTCAGCATTGCTCCAAATTCCATGGGGTATGAGTCCTTGGATGCCTCCATTATCATAGAGATTAATCTAGATCTAATTGACCACATCTTTAAGCAGTTTCTCCCTTAATTTTGAGTAGAAATCTCTCCTTAGTGTAATAAACTTGAAGGATTTTGATGCCCTCGTAATTGTTAACCTGTCTGAAGAATTGAAATTTATTTCTCTCTGCCCGTCCAGAATTATTATGCAATCATGTTCATTTCCAGAAACAGATATTTCCAAAAGGGAGGAGGACGGCACTACCATTGGGCGAATTCTCAATGTAACTGGTGCAAGGTATGATATAACCATTGCCTGTGTAGCGGGCATGACTATTGGTCCTCCGGCACTTAGGGAGTAAGAAGTCGATCCTACCGGTGTAGCAACTATAATCCCATCTGCCTTAGTTCTTTCCACAAAATTGTTATCGAGATAGAGTTTGAAATTTCTGATTTTCGATACCCGGTTACTGTGAATTACCACTTCGTTCATGGCATAGCCTACTGGTTCACCGTTAAGCATAATCTCCAGTTTCATGAATTCCATGTATCTGTGTTCTCCCCTGACGATCCTGTAAACTGTCTCTTCAACTTTTCCTATTTCCACTTCACTCAGAAACCCAAGTGACCCCATGTTGATGCCAAGAATTGCACCCTTTGCCTTTTGTGCTGCCAGTAGCACAGTTCCGTCACCACCAATAGTGAAAATAATATCTGCCTCAATTTCATCCATCGGCCTGTACTCCTTCCCCTTTATGAAATCTGACAGCCCAGTTTCATAAACACGTTCCCATTCAGACGGGATTATGTAATCAATTCTTTCAACAATCTTTGCGCATCTGGAACAATCCTTTCGGATTATATATGCTATCTTCATCCTTTCATTATCTCCTGGATTTTATTACCATATGAGGAGGATAGGGCGATCATATTCACTCTTTCCCTGACATCCTTGCCCATATTCAATTCATGATAAGAACCGTCAAGTATAAATCCCCCAGTTTCCTTTATAAGTAGATACCCAGCCGCCACATCCACGTTTCTCAACTGTTTTTCTATTCCAAGGTAAGCCACGTTATCTAACGATCCATTAGCCAGTAAGGCCATTTCCAGAGAAGCGCAGCCTAAAATTCTCTTTCTTGTAATTCCTTCCCTCAAAAAGTTGTGGACTATTTCATCACTAAGTGAGTAGACTACGGATGCTCCGCTTCTCTTATCTGATGTTTCCAATTTAACTCCGTTTCTGTAAGCCCCCTCATCCTTCGCTGCCCAGAAATAATTCCCAGTGGCAAGGTTGATTACCAATGCCTCTTCCATATCACTGAACTCTTCAGTCATTATAGCAAGGGACATGGAATAGAATGGAATTTGGTTTTCTGCATTATAGGTGCCGTCAAGAGGATCCATGACTATGCTTTTTCTGTATCCCCTGTCAACGAACCCTATTTCCTCGCTGACTATGTTAAATGGCAGATCCAGTTCCTCAATTCTTGCAATAAGGGCATCCTCTGCCAATTTGTCTAGTCTCGAGGTTTCAGTGCCATCAGCTCCCATGCCCATATATCCTACTCTTTCCTCTTTTCTCTCCATATTTGAGAAAATCTCCTTTACTTCCACCCCTGTCTCAATAAAATTTTTGAGGAAATGCATAGTTTGTTATTGAATGAGACTATATAATTAATCTGGAGTGATCAGACTTTCGTGTAGAATAATCAATCTTTCCGGTAGTCTCTGCAAAGCCACTTCCAAAGTTTTCGACGCTGAAAGGGACCCGTCTGTTTCAAATTTAAAAACAAATCTGTCGGTGAATTCTTTGACCTCAATTTGAGATAACTCGTTCACCTTAGATTGTCGTATGCATGTGTTTATAAAACTCATTAACTCTTTTTGCTGAAAGTCATCTGTTATTGTGATTTTTGATTGGGATTCGGAAATGATCGATTGCTTGAATTTTTGTTTGATTTCTTCCCATCCCTTGTAGTCCTGCTTGTTAATTGTGAATTCCCTATGGTATTTGTAAGAGACACCTGAGGTGACCTGCCATTTCGCATGCTCCCTCGCAGTTCCCATTGTTGCTTCCGCAGTTACTAACAAAGCCTGTTTTGGGCCAAGTTTTACGATAGGAATATACAGATCAGTTGGTTTTAAGTCAGTGTTTCCGGTAAATGCAACCAGATCTCCGCTGTAAACCTCTCCCGGTCCAGTCTTATCAATGCTGTAGGATACCGTGCATAAAGAGCACCCTCTTCCGCCACAAGAACATTCATCCCTGAAATTCATTTTAGGATCAGTTAGGATTGGTATCATTCCAAGTCTTTGGGCTACCATTTCATCAAATAGCGGAAGGGAAGAGTCAAAAACATTTCCTAAGGAATCCCTTATCTGACCATGCCTGAATACAACCTTGTCGATTGCCATTTTAGGTATATCATTGATCAGCGTCCTTCTCAATGAATTGGCCATTCCTTCTGTTATTCCTGCGATCTCAAATCTTATAAAATTGTTGGATTTATTGTAAATAGTTATTTTGGGGTCTTTTGCTGCTGGCATTAAACCCTCCTTCCTCTTTTTCCGCCTTTCTTCTTTGTGCCATCATGGGGCACTGGTGTGACTTCTTCTATTCTGACAATTTTAAATCCGGCTCTTGAAAGCGCCCTTATTGCTGATTGCGCCCCAGGGCCGGGTATTTTTGATCTGTTTCCACCTGGTGCCCTTACTTTGATTATGAGGTCTGTTACCTCCTTTTCTCTTAATTTTTCTGAAACCAAGTCCGCCGCTTTCATTGCAGCATAGGGGCTGGATTCGTCCCTGTCGTTCTTGACGACCATCCCTCCAGTTGCCTTTGCAAGTGTTTCGGCTCCAGTCTGATCTGTTACAAGTATAATTGTGTTGTTTGCCGATGAATATATATGTGCAATTCCAGTTTTGTTCATTGTTTTCCCTCCTTTGGTTTTTCTTCGCCCTCGCTCTTTGCCTCCTCTTCAGGGGACTCTGCTTCTTCTGGTTCTTCCGCGTTTCCCGCGATGACCATTCTAATTGGGTGATGCTCATCCATGAAGGGTGAATGCTCAGAATACTCTATTGACTCTTCTTCATATGCTTCAACCGAAAGCCCGGGTACAGTAACCCTTTTTCCGTTTAACAGTATATGACCGTGAGATATCATCTGTCTTGCCTGTTTGACAGTTTTTGCTAAATTTCTTCTATAAACGATGGTTTGTAATCTTCTTTCCAAAACACTTTCTATATTTAATGAAAGAATATCATCAAGAGATGCGTTGCCGGGGGCTATTTTATATCTGCTCAGCCTTGCTAAAAGCAAGTTTAGCTGCTTAATTGCAAGTGGATCATTTCTTCTTGTCCTGGCCTGAAGATTTCTTGCCTGAGATCGTATATTATCAAGAGTTGATTGACTTCTCCACAATTCTCTCTTATTCTTTAAACCGTACTGATTGATAATTTTCCTCTCGTCGTCAATTCTGCTCTTTTCCCAAGGATGTCTTGGCGTTGAATATAACTTTTTCTGAAACTTTGGATCTCCCAATTTTTATCACTCCTTTTTCCTTTGAACTCCCACCGTTAGTCCTTTCCTGCCATTGCTTCTGGTTCTCTGACCCCTAACCTTATGGTGAGTCTCGTGCCTAATTCCCCTGTATGATCTTATTTTCTTCATGAGGTTAATATTATCCTGAATCTGTATCTGCAAGTCCTGTCCCACAAGATTTGCATTTTTTCCAGTTACTGGATCTAACCTGTTGTTAAGCATCCATCCGGGAAGGCCCTCGAAATCTTCTGATTCGATGTAATCCCGTATCTCCTGAATTTTTTCCTCACTAAGATCTCCGAGTCTCATGGATTCGTCGATTTCTAATTTTTTAGTAAGGGTTTCTGCAAGTCTGATTCCTATTCCCTTTAAATCAGACAGGGCTAACACTACGTCTCTTTCACCCTTCAAGTCCATTCCTGCAATTCGAACAATATATTGAAAGTCATCTTTTTCCTTTTGCTCAGGCATCAATTCACCAATCCTTAAATTTAACTTTAAGCGCTATTAATAGCTCAACGTCATCTTTAAAAAATATATATTCTTTTTGTAATTGTTTCACTTAAAAAAAGTGAATTTTCTATAATCTCCATCCGTTTCAAAGATCCCGAGTCTGACTCCGCTATCTATCCAGCCATATGAATAGTTCAATGCTGATATTGCGTTTATAAGATCTCCCTTACTTTGAAAGAACTTTGCATCACTGTAGTATGATTTAATCATATCCATGGAACTGTTTGCGTATTCCCATAACGAGGAATTTTCTGGAATACATATCTTAAGGTTTTCTAGGGCTATTTTCTCCACTTCTAGGTATTTATTCACCCTTTCAAGCAATTCCTCATTTAGGTTACTCAGTTCATCACCGATATGTGGAGTAGTCGTTAAGAAGATTCCAGATTTGCTTCTGTGTTCCCTCATCAAGCACACCTTCTTCTTTCTTTTTCATTATGAAATCCCTTGCCTCGCTTATGCCCTGTCTTGATGCGATCGCGTAAATTCCTCCTGCAATTGATCCCCTTATACTGTCTGGCAATTTCTCTACCGCCTTGGAAAGCATAAATGTAAATTCCTCTGTTTTTCGCATATCTAATTTTTTAATTCTCTTACTATAAGAATTTGCCTTCAAATCGTTTCTGTTATTATTCCAGTTGCCTCTGCCAACTGGCCTTTTATTTGTAAATCTTTTTCTTGCAGCCATTATTTTTTTCGATATTGAATGTAAGCCATTGTTTTAAACCTTGTTATGAATAGAAAGGAAAAAGACCCCTGGAAATTGGATTAAAATGTTACCCTGAATATGGAACTTAGATGCCATGTGTGCGGGGCATATGATTTGACTGGATGGCTTTCAATCAGTGAAAGGGTATAGCCCATTGCTTTTCCCATTGAACTTATCTGGTAGATGCCGGATTCTATGCTTGAAGTCTCTTCAAGGTGATGTAATAATATATACCCATTATTTCTGGTCCTGCGAAGACCATGTACAAGGTATTCCTTCGATTTGAAATTACCCATTAGCACAAGATCTGCCCTGTCAGGCGAATAAAAGTTCCTGCAGTCCATACATACCGCTTGTATCTTGTGGCTCACCCCGTTTACTTCAGCACTCTTTTTAAGGTACGATATTGAAGCTGGGTTAATGTCTATACTAGTAATCTTATTGATATTCTCCATCTTGGCTAAAGGAAGCGAAAAATAACCAATTCCTGCAAACATATCAACTGCATCCGATATCCTAAGATTTTTCAAATTGTTTAAGCCTCTTTCAACAACATTCCCTTTACTGAACATTATTGATGAGGGGTCAAATAGAAATATTGCCCCATTTTCCCGCATCCGTATCTCCCCAGATTTTCCATAAACTAGAGTCATCCTTGGCTTCCTTTCTTGATTGGAAATCTTGTCTGAGACAAGATATACCTGCTGCCCCAGGTGATTTATTACTATTTCCTTTGCAACAATTTCGATTCCATCAAAATACCGGTTAAAAACAATTGCGTTTCCCAATCTTTCCCATCCAATCCTTCTATTGTTAATTCCGTTTCTATTCAAGATCTCCCTGATGCCAATATTTGCCTTTCTTGATGGCATATCATATTCCTCGATTCTGACCTCCATAGTTTTGAGAATTATATTCTCTGGAACATATTTGAGCGGGACTATAATCTCCACTCCCTTTGGGACAATCTTCAAAGTCTTATCGATATAGTCCCTCTTCAGTCCAAAATTGATGAACTTTGGTGCTTCTAATTTCGGGACCACAGCACAGGGAACTCTCACAGGACGGTGATAATGAGATTCGTTATTTAACTTCTCAATTTTTTAGGAAAGAATAAAACACAGTTACAGATTAGGAGATGTGTCATCGGATAAACTTTTCAAAAGGGCTGAAAAACTATTTCCCGGTGGAGTAAACTCACCCGTAAGGTTTTTTCTTCCAAACCCGGTATTTTTCTCTAAAGCTTCAGGATCCAGAATCTTTGATGTGGAAGGAAAAGAGTATCTGGATTTTTGCATGGGTTTCGGAGTAAATTTTGCGGGCTATTCCAACGCTTCAATTACTGAAGAGTTGATGTACCTGTTAGGAAATGGTGTTCCGGAAGGTGTTCCAAGTGAGACTGAAGTAGAACTTGGGGAAACAATTACCAAAGCGGTCAAGTCAGTTGAGATGCTTAGGTTCACTAACTCTGGAACAGAAGCCACAATGCATGCTATCAGGCTGGCAAGGGCATACACAAACAGAAAACTCATTGTTAAAATGAATGCGGGGTTTCACGGCGCCCACGATTATGCTCTTGTGGAAGCGGGTAGCGGGGCACTAAATTTTGGAACTCCATCCAGTCCAGGCATACCTGAGGAGGTTTCAGGCACAGTTCTTATTGGGGAATTTAACCACGAAGAAAATATAGAGGAACTTTTTCGCATGCACGGGAACGAGATAGCAGCGGTGATAATTGAACCGATTATGGGAAATTTGGGAGTGATACAGCCAAAGAAGGGATTCTTGGAATTTTTGAGGGAAATAACCACCAGATACGGTTCTCTCTTGATCTTTGACGAAGTGATCACAGGATTCAGATTTCATTTTGGGGCATATCAGGACATGATAAATATTAAACCAGACATAACCACCATGGGTAAGATTATAGGAGGGGGCCTGCCGGTTGGCCTGTTCGGAGGAACAAGCGAAATAATGAAAAAGATCAGCCCATCCGGAAATGTGTACCAGTCTGGAACTTTCAACGCAAATCCCTATACCATGGCTGCAGGACTCGCAACCTTAAGATTTCTAAAGGAAAAAGATTATGAATATACCTTCAGACTGACAAACTGGATAGAGGACAAACTTACGCCCTATAAGGAATTTGGACTTCATGTAAACAAGGCATATAATATGTTTACAGTGTTCTTCAATATTGGGGAGGTTAGAGACTATAAATCCGCGATGAGATCAGACAAAGAGGCATTTATGAGGTTCTTCAGAAGTTGTTTAAATCATGGAATATATCTGTCTCCAGGGCAATTTGAGGCGAGCTTTGTAGGGATGGCCCACACCCCGGAAGAGGTTGAAAACGCTGTTTTCAAAATGGAGTATGTGTTGGAGTTTGATATGAATGAGGATAGGAACAAGGCGAAGTAAACTAGCATTAAAGCAAAGTGAGCTGTTCTCAGAAAGGGTTGGGGGTAGAAACACTCTTATTGGAATCAGTAGTGCAGGCGACATTGATAAAAGTAGTTCTCTGGAGGAGATAGGAGGAAGTGGACTTTTTGTTGATGTCCTGAATAAGGAAGTTCTTAAGGGAAACGTTGATTGTGCAGTACACAGTGCAAAGGACCTGCCAACCCGGATAGATGGGGACCTTGAAATCGCCTGTGTGTTTGAGTGGGAGAACTATCATGATGTAATGTTATGCAGGAACAATACCCCATTCAATGGGAAAGGCATTGTTGGAACATCTTCTCCCAGAAGAAGAGAACAAATTATGAGAGCTTATCCTGATGCAACTATAAAGAATATCAGGGGTAATGTCGACACAAGAATTAGAAAAATGAATGAGGGTGAATATGACTGCTTGATTATGTCAGAGGCCGGCCTGATTCGATTATATCCAGATATAAGAATGCAGATTCTGCCAGCAGAACAGTTCGTTCCATCTGCAAATCAGGGAATTATTGCTGTTGTAACAAGAAGAGACAGCAAATATTTGAAGGAATTAAAGTCATTAAGTGATCCGGTGGCTTCTAGAAGAATGGAGATGGAACGGGCGGCATCAATGGAATTGAATGTTGGATGCTCAGAACCTACAGGAATATTTTTCGACCCACAGAGCAATATTTTGTATCTGGATATTAGTAACGGGAGAAAACACGTTTCTGTTAAGGCATCGGCCAGGAATATAGCGGATGTGAAAATCATAGCGCTGGGAGCAAAGCAAAAGATGCAAAGATGATAATATATTCGTTCAGACCGGATGAAAAATTTCAAAATCTTGAACTGACCAACTACAAACTGATCAATATACCTCTCACCAAAACTGTTCCAATCACTCCAAGAAATTTTCCAGATCTGGACCAATTTGACGGAATTGCTTTTTTAAGTTCTTCAGCCGCAAAATACTTCCTGGCTATTTTTGACGGGAGTGAATCAGAAAGAATGAAGATCTTCTCAATTGGAAACAAAACATCTGAAATTTTAAGAAGTAGATTTCAGAAAATTATAGAACCAAGAATTCATGATTCAGATGGACTCTGTGCAGTAATAGCTAATGCGGGATGCAGGAATATTCTCGTGCCGAGAGGTGAAATCCATGATAGTAGATTTGAAGAGACCCTTGGAAAATATTCCATAAAAGCAATTGAAATGACTGTCTATTCCTATGAAAAGGGTGAAGGGCAAAAATTTTTAGGAACAAGAGAGATGAAAAAGGATGGATCAATATTTGTGTTTACATCGTCATTGGAGGTGAATATTTTTAAGAATTTAACAGGAAACGCCTATAGTAAGGCTAAAGTTTTCGCAATCGGCCCAACAACGAAAAAAACCCTCGAGACTAATGGTTTTAGTAATATTTTAGGAGTTGGAAATGGGGACTTTGAAAACTTAATTAGAAAAATAGATGAACATAGCGGGGAATGGATTTGAACCATCGATCTACGGGTTATGAGCCCGTCGGGATTTCCTAACTACCCCACCCCGCTTTTCTGGGATATGGAATCGTGCAATATATATGTTCCGTGAAATCCAAAGGATCACCATATCCCTTGGGTTATTGATCCAATTTTTTGTCTCATAAAAATTGTAACCGACTGGAGAGTTATGCAGTTACAGAATGTTAAGTTCAGGCAAGGAATTTTTAGGCACGAAACATCATGTCATAAACATGAATTTCAATTTTACAAATATTAAAATATGACGTTACCGATTATGCTAGCATATGGATAGAAAACTAGTTTATGGAAGTGCGGCCGTCATAATTGTGATTGTCCTGATAGTTTCAATTGTGTTTGTGGTGCCCATGTTTGAGAAGCCCAAGAAGGAACTGGTTCTAGCCACCTATGAGAAAGCTTCCAGCACTGACCTTTTAAATAATAGCCAGAATCACGTCTATTTTATTTCTTGGATTGGTTGCCCGGTAGGTGCCGACAATTCATGGGTTCTGTATAGTTTGCTTAACCAGACAACAAATGGAAATGCAAGTAAAGATGTCATTCTCCATGAATCCATTGCGCATACACCAGGACTTCTATTTTTGAAAGGTAGCTCATATGATAATCTGATGGAGAATATTTCATTCAAATGCGCAGGAGTCCCATTTTTATTCACTTCAATCTATATGTACAATCAAACTTTGAAAGGTACCGTCTACAATCAAAGCATAGGTAGCAACAGTAGCGACAAAATAAATGCAGGACTTGCTGTTCTAAAATCAAACCTTCCAGCAAGTGTCTATAATTTGGCAAAGGAGTATCAGACTGTAATTCCGGAGAAAAACCAAACCAAATCAATAGCAGAACTTTCGGGGCATCTGGTGACCATGGTCATATTAACCGGACCAGACGGCACTTATGTGCATTTTTGGTTCATGTACCCTTCCTTTGGGTCTACAGTTTCCCCCTTAACTGTCTTCCAGCAGTATAGAACATATGATGGTGGTATAATCATCAATGCGGAAAGTCCTCTCCTAAAGGCTCTCGGCGGAGCTAATGTAGCTTGTGCGTGATTTTGGGAGGGAAAAATAAAAATTTTTTATCTGAAAGACTCAGACAATTTTTCACTTTTCATTTCCCTTGCATTTTTCTCGAGGAAAGAATAGACCGATCTTTGCTTCTTCCCGGAAATAAGCATTTCTACAGCTTCAAGAGCGTATTTCATAGACACGAAGTCTCCAATTATTGATACTGTGTCTCCATATACAGAAATAAAGCACTCAGTAATTTCCTCTATTAGAGTCCTCGTTTTTCCCTGTGTTCCAATTATCCTTCCCTTGATCTGGTTAATCCTACTGGAACCTTTTTTTGCCACTTCCCTCAGTGAGAGCACGTTCAATTGAAATCCCTCATTATAGAGAAAAAGTGCTTTTTCTGGATTAAACCCCCTGCCAATCGCCTTTACCACTTCCTGGGTTATAGCAAACTTTAGTGCATCAGTAATGGTGTCTCCAATTACTGTTACGTCACCCTCGTCAGAGTCTACTTCCAGATTACATCCTGAAATATTTTCGATTGAAGATTTAGTTGTACCATCCTTTCCAACCAGCACTCCTATCCTTTCTTTTGGAATTCTTATATTTGCTATCATTTCCTCTTCATCACTCATTACTTTCACCTGGCATTATTGGTTTAAGGTTTTCAGGAATATCCACCTGATTCCTTTTTGCGAAATTTAGAATATTATTCATGTCCCTTTTTAGAAACTCCTTGGCCATTGGATGCTCGCATGATACTGCCTGACCCATGTCTATGAGGTAAGCTTTTTTCCGGTAGCATAAAATATTGTATTCGCTAAGATCGGAATGGACAAGTTTGGCTTTCTCTACCATTCTCTTGTACTGCTCCATTGCATCCAATAGATAATGCTCGAGTTCGGATGATTCAACATCCTTTAACTTAAGACCGGATTTCGATTTTGTTCCTATGTATTTCATCAGTAACAGATTATTTAGTACGCCAAAGGGTTCTGGGACCCTTACTCCCACCTCCTTGGATTGTGTGAGATTTGCATACTCCTTTCTTACCCACAAATTCACTAAACTTCCCCTGGATTTTCTTTGATTTGCAAAACGCGGATCGCCGTCAATGTATTCACCAATTCTTTGAAATCTTAAAGTTGATGTCTTAAAAACTTTTAGAACCAGGAGTCCCTTTTTGCCCTGAACTCTGAAAACCACGGATTCTTTCCCTGATGATATGGGAAAGTCCATCATTTTAATGTCAAACTGTTTAAAAATGTTGTAAATGTTATCAAGGGTTCTCTTGTCAAAAACTAAACCTTCTGTCTTCCTCGAGAGAAAATCGGAGAACGCAAACTCATTACTTTCGATCAGTTGCTTTAAAGCACTTTTTTCATCCATATTGGTTACTTAAAAATATTAATAAGCTCTGGAAGGGCTGAATTTCTGCTCAGGTAGTTTGCCTGTGTTTTGGTGTATCTGTATACAATATCTGCCTTTTCTGTCTGGAACTGCCATGGTTTCACAATAACCAGATCATTCTCTCTTATCCACATTCTTTTCTTCATCTTTCCTGGAATCCTCGTGGTCCTGGTATATCCGTCTTCGCACATCACTGAAAGATGCGATCCCCCAGATAGCTTCTCCACTATACCGTACAGTTCCCCTTTCCTCTTATTTGGGACTATAACCCTTGTAATATTTTCCTCTTCTTCATTAGTTTCCGGCATTTATACCTCACATTGTTTGATGATATCCCATTGTTATTCGATATATTTACTTTGCACTGGAATAATCTGTATCCTTAAGTGATTGGGAGTTTCTATTTCATTGATAATTTAATAACAATTAACTGTACACGATCTGAACAAAAATTTGAGTTCTTATTCGATTTTCACAATCAAAATAATTCTACTGTGGCTGCTTGATGCCAAAGTTTCTGATTTCGTAGAATCTTGATACTACTTCCTTCATCAATTTGACATTTCTTCCTTCCTTTCCTATGGCTTTACCAACTTCATTGGGATCGACACCTACCTGAATGTCCATAGGACCTTGTTTCCAATATATGTCAATCTCCTTTACCCCATACCTGAAATAAAGGTTTCGAATGAATACTAGGATATCTTTGGAAAATTCTGCGACAAGAATGTGCTTGTTTATTTTTTCCTTTAATGTTGCTATGACATTTGGGTTTCTCTGGAACATCTCTGATAACTTTCGTTCTGGAACAATGAATATTACCATGTCCTCATTTTCCATGCATTCTTTGATTTCGACACGACCAACCTTTTCAAAAAGGTTTCTGTACTCCATAATTCTATTATCGATAACCACCCCTTTTGATGCCATCTTAATCGCTCCTGGCTGGTCTGTTTCCCTTATACACTAAATTAACTGCTCCCGTTCCAAGTGTTATTGGCTGTCCCACAATAATATTTTCAGCAACCCCGGTAAGAGTGTCAGTTTCTCCGACAATTCCTGCTCTCATCAGGTGTTTGACTGTTATTTCAAATGCAGCTCTTGCAAGTACGCTACTCTTTCTTCCTGAAATTCCCTGCCTGCCAACAGCTCTTACTCCACCCTCAAATGTCATCATATCGGCTACAACCATAAGGTGCCTCTCATCTACTTCCAGAGACTGTTCCTTCAATGTGTCTCTTGATTCTCTTAGAATGGCATTTCTGGCTGCTTCAATTCCAAGTACATTCGCAATTTCCACTATATCGTTGGTTGTGGTTCTCACTGAATCGACTTCATCAATCTCCAGTACCTGTCTCAGATTAGAACCCTGAGTTTGTAACTTAAAGGTGCCGTCTCTTTCCTTAACCGCCACTGCCCTTTTGATTCCAGACAGACCCTTTATATTGACAACTTTTAAAGATTCCTGTAGCTGGTATAACCTCTTGAATGAATCCTGTTGAGCCTTAACTTCTATGCCACTTGCTTGTTCGGCTGTAGATGGCTTCTGATTGATGGTTATTCCCTTTATTGCATTTAACGCATTCAAAATGTCCTCTTCCTTGATTCTTCTCCGTTCCATCAATTTCTGGCTTGGACGAATGGTTACCTTCATTTCGTCTGTGTCGGTTGCAATATCCGCCACATCAAGAATACTTGTATTTTCAATATCCTTGATTACTCTGCTTACCGCATCCTCGTCCTTTGCAAATTCATCCTTCAGGTAAATATCCATAGACGGCGTTGATGGCGTTCTTCTTGCGTCCACAATTTCAATAATCCTTGGCAGACCAAGCGTAACATCCACTTCTTTCACCCCTGCGTAGTGGAATGTTCTCATTGTCATTTGCGTTCCCGGTTCACCAATACTCTGTGCTGCAATAATACCAACCGCCTCAAAAGGATCTATTTGCCTTTCCTTAAGTTCTTCCTCAACCCTTGAGAGAATTTTTTTGAAGAAGTCATTTCCCCTTTCCTTTTTCACTCTTACAAGAGATTCAGAAACATTCAGTGGAAGGATGATCCCTTTTTCCTTCTCAGAAATTACGAGTTCCATGACATCTGGATCAATTGCACTTGAATATTGATCTTTTTGAGTAATTTTGACTTTTTCAAGTATTGCTTCGTATGGACCATCAATTGAATCTAATTTTTTCCTTCCAAACTTAAAATCAGTGGAATGAATTGGAACAGGTAGCTCCTTTAAAGATTCCAATAGCAGTTTGGTCTTCAATCCTGTTTTTTTCTTCAGAACTTCCTCTATATTTTCTTCTGGTGCCTTCTTTTTTCCCTTCTTTTTTGGAACAGTTTCTTCCTCCAGATGAACTATTGCCTTTATTTTTGAATAATATAAAACCTTCTTTTTGTCCACACTGATATATGCTTCGTTAACATCACTTGATACTGGAAAATCTACAACATAATAGAAATTCTCCTTTCCAGCAATTGACTGCATTTTAGCTTTCTGGTCTTTCCAAACTAAAGATTTCATCAGTTACCACCATTCTCCACATCAAAAATGATGTAGTCAAGATCCAGTGATTCGCCTCCTTCACTTCTTGTGGGATCCACGCCATCATCTCCATATTTGAATTGAACAATTTCTCCAATTGTGTCTGTTACCTGTCTGTTTTCGTTGACCTTAAGGTCTTCAAATGCGTTGATAAGCCTCCTCTGCATATAACCGCTTCTGGATGTCCTTACTGCTGTATCCACTAACCCCTCTCTTCCTCCTACACTGTGGAGGAAGTATTCCAATGGGTTGAGACCCGTCTTATAGGATGATTTAACGAACCCTCTGGAGTCTGCCCCCAGATCATCCTTCTTAAAGTGCGTGAGTGTCCTTTTATCATAACCCCTGTTAAGCCTTTGACCTCTCACAGACTGCTGCCCGACCATACCTGCAACCTCAGATATGTTAAGCATCTTAGCCCTTGCACCTGATCTGGCCATTGTTACAGATGGATTGTCAAGACCAAGATATTGGGATGCTATCTTTCCAGATTGATCCCTTGCGAAACCAGTTACCCTCATTATTTCTTCCTCAAGAGTTTCTTCCACTGATTTTCCTTCCCTCGGTGACAATCGTTCTTCCTTGTATTGAAGCACGTAATCATCGACATCTTTCTCTGTTTTCTTTGTTATATCCTTGATTTCCCCGATAGCAGATTCAGGGATATCATAATCTGCTATCCCAGTGGAGAATCCGCGATAGCTGATGAAGGCAACTGCAAGCCTTGTCATTCTATCTATGAAGTTTGAGGCCTCCTTTGGACCGAATTTCCTGTATACTTTGTCGATTATTTTCCCTGCGAATGGGGAGATAGCAGTCTCGTCAATTGTTCCGTGAATCATTTTTCCGTCCACGATCACGACATCAACATCTTCCTGATCAGTCTCATATTCACTGTAGAATTTTCCATCTTCCTTTTTCTTTGCACCTGACGAGAGTTTGCTCCTGAATTTTAAATTCAACCCTTTTGGAAGTATTGCGGAGAAAACATCCCTTCCACTGTACAATTTCTCACCATTCACAACCTTGGTTGGTTGAATCGTAATATCCAGAGGAAGGTAGCTCATAACATGAAGGGCCAATTTTTCGCTAAACATGGGATTGCCGTGGGTCAGAAGAAATAGAGAGGTGACGTGGTCGTGAATACCTCCGATAATTGGACCGCCGTATCTCGGGGACATAATCTGTTCCTGAACTTTCATGATTATTCTTGCTTCTGCCCTGCTTTCTTCCTTTTGCAACACATGCAGGTTCATTTCGTCACCATCAAAATCTGCATTGTATGGTGTGCATACTGCAAGATTGAATCTGAAGGTCTGTCCATTTAATATTCTCACTGTATGACCCATCATTGACATCCTATGCAAAGATGGCTGCCTGTTGAACAAGACAATATCTCCTTCAGATAATTGCCTTTCCACTGTCCATCCAATATCAATCTTGGTACTGTTATCCTCTGCGTTCATATCCGTAATTTTTATTCTACGTGCGTCCGGTCTGAGGATATAGTTAACCCCGGATTCATAATTTCCATTCTCCTTCTTTGGATTTGGACCTCTCTTTACCCATTCTCTCATAACATCAATATTGAATTGGTTAATTGTGACTGGCACGGTCAGCTCCCTTGCAGCTTTTTCTGGAATACCGACCTCGTTTATTGACAAGAATGGCTCTGGAGAGATGACTGTCCTTGCTGAGAAGTTAACCCTTTTACCCGAGAGATTTGACCTGAATCTGCCCTCTTTTCCCTTCATCCTTTGCACAAGGGTTTTCAGCGGTCTTCCTGACCTGTGTCTTGCAGGAGGGATTCCAGCAGTCTGGTTGTCAAAATATGTGGTCACGTGAAATTGGAGCAAATCCCATAAATCCTCAATGATCAATTGTGGAGAACCGTTATCTCTGCTTTCCCTGAGTCTCTGTGAGATTCTTATTATATCAACAAGTTTGTGTGTAAGATCATCCTCACTTCTTTCTCCTGTCTCAAGTGTAATGGATGGTCTCACATTGATAGGGGGCACAGGCAGTGCAGTTAATATCATCCATTCAGGTCTTACAAAGTCTTTGTTTAAGCCAAAAAATATAAGATCATCATTAGGTATTTTTTCCAATCTTTCTCTTATTTCCTTTGGAGTGATCTTTCTTTCCGCAGCTCCACCTGATTTGGAACCCTCCCTGAATGTTGTAGGCTTGTCAAGAATCACACTAAAGTTCTTGAATCCGCAGTGTGGACATACTTCTCTCTTTATTGCTTGATCCAGGTTTTTCTTTATAATAATAGTTAAAACTTCCGGATCAAAGTCCTCCAGCTTCTTTTCTGTTAGCTTCTTGTGATAGGCAACCATTTCGTCGTCTGTTAACTTTATACGGCTGCAGCTCTTGCATGTTCCATCCAAGAACATTTTGATTTCTTTTACGAATCCCACTTGAACAACCGGCATTGCTAAATCAATATGACCAAAGTGCCCGGGACATTCGTCCACTTTTCCTGAACATGTTGCACACTTGAGACCAGGTTCAATGACACCCATGTGAAGGTCCATCAAACCTCTCTCAATTGGATATCCGTCATCGTCATAAGTGTCCGCGGTTATGACTCTAACCTGAGACATCTTCCTGATTTCATCTGGAGATAGTATTGCAAACTGAATGTTGTTAATTCTCTTAGAAATAAAACTGTTCATTTTAGATCACCTAAAATTAATCTCATCATAACACCCATTGACATCAATTCATCCCTCATGAGCTTAAATGCGTAACTTGTCTCCACCGGATGTATGTTTCCTGTGTTGCCGCATACAGGGCACCTTAAACTATTTTTTCGCCTGTCCATAATCGCAATATGACCACAGGACTGGTTTCCGCAGACATACAAAATAGTACCATCACTCTGATCAAGCAACCTGTCTTTGATCACCATTGCTGCACCATGTGCAATAAGAGTGTCTCTTTCCATTTCACCAAATCTGAGACCACCCTGCCTTGATCTTCCTTCGGTTGGCTGCCTAGTGAGTATCTGCACAGGACCCCTTGATCTTGCGTGAAATTTACCTGCAACCATATGATGCAGTTTCTGGTAATATATAACTCCCGTAAAAATCTGAGCCTCAAGTTTCTTTCCCGTAACACCGTCATACATTGTTTCTGTGGAGTCGTAGCTGAAACCAAACTTTAGCAGTTCTTCCCTGAGGGACTGTTCGGACTCACCCTTGAAGATTGTTCCGTCTACCTCATTTCCTCTCATTGATCCAACTTTTCCCCCTATCATTTCAAGTATGTGCCCAATGGTCATTCTTGAAGGAATTGCATGTGGATTGATTATAATATCAGGTATAATTCCAGACTCGGTAAAAGGAAGGTCTTCTTGAGACATTAAAGCTCCAATAACTCCCTTCTGCCCATGCCTAGATGCGAATTTGTCGCCAAGTTCTGGAATCCTGTCGCTTCTCACCCTGATTTTTACGATCTTGCTGTTGCTCTCTGAAACAGTCAGGATTACGTTGTCTACATACCCTTTTTCATTGGGTCTCATTGTGATAGATGACTCTCTTCTCTTTTGAGGTCCAAGCCTCTCGTTGCCTTCTTCCAAGAATCTGGGCGGTGAAGTTTTGCCCACAAGCACGTCAGATCCATCAACAAATGATTCTGGATTGATTATTCCGTCCTGATCCAGATTCATATAGAAATTTTCCATCCTGGCGCCCATTACATCGTGAGTTGGGATTTCAAATCTATCTTCCTGGCCACCCGGGTATCTTCTCTCTTCTGCAGTATAAGTCCTGAAGAAATTGCTTCTTCCTAATCCTCTTTCTACTGAGGATTTATTAAAGACTATTGCGTCGTGTATGTTATATCCCTGGTATGATACAATGGCAACTACAAAATTTTGACCTGCAGGTCTCTTGTCATAATGCACATAGTCCATTACCTGGGTTTTCACCAGAGGTTTTTGTGGATAATGCATGAAGTGACCTCTTGTATCTGTTCGAAGCCTGAAATTGGTTGCAGATAATCCCAGTGACTGTTTCGTCATGGCTGATGCCATTGTTACCCTTGGTGAAGAGTTGTGCTCAGGATACGGTATCATTGATGCAGTAACACCGAGAATCATAGAAGGATCGATTTCAAGATGAGTGTGATCCTTTGATAATAATGATTCTCCATCAAATTCTTTCCCACATCTCTGGCACATTAATCGTATGTAATCGTCTCCCTGATTTACCCAGTCAACTATTCCCCTGTATAGAAGGGTGGAACATCTTGGGCACCTTTCCGGAAAGTCATATGGGTAAAGTGAAATGTACAGATTCTCTTCCTCCTCTGCGTCAATCCATTCCAGTGACCCATTGACCGAGAGGTCGCTTAATTCCATATCACCCAGCCTAAGTTTTTCAAGCTGTTCTCTAGTTACCTTTACCTTTCCATCTTCAACCACTAGCAGAGGTCTTCTTATTCGCCCCCTGTCGCAGTTGATGATGACTTCATTTGTTGAGTCGTCAAATCTAACATTTACCTCTGAAGAAACTTCTCCCTTTCTTCTCGCATTTCTTATGTCTCTGACTAGTTTTTCTGATTCCTTATGGTAACCTATCAAATCTCCGTTGACGTATACTCTCCCCTTGTCTTCTTCTTCCGTTGTGGGTTCAATTATTCCGTTTAAATTTAAAAATTCAATAACATCGATATCATCAACACCCTCAGATATGTTCATCAGGAGGGCAGCATTCTTGACCAATCCACAATTTTGACCCTCAGGAGTCTCGTTGGGGCAGATTCTTCCCCACTGTGTTGGATGCAGATCTCTTGCTTCAAAATGTGGTTGAGATCTGGTAAGTGGTGAAATAATTCTTCTAAGATGGCTGAGAGTACTGACATTTGAAACCCTGTCTAGCAACTGGGATACCCCAGTCTTTCCACCTATCCAGTTTCCTGTTGACATTGCATGCAGAATCTTCTGGGTTAAAAGATCCTGCCTCACTGCGGCTTTAATTCTTAAACCCTTTCTTCTGTTATATGTTTTTTCTAGCTGGTATTTGAGATCCTTGACAACAGACTGAAATGCGTTTCTGAACAGTTCATCCATTAGGTCACCTGCTAGTTTCACCCTCTTGTTTGAAAGATGGTCTTTGTCATCTTCCTTTCTTATTCCTAAATTCAGTTCAAGTAGTGATCTGGCCATTCTCCCTAAATAAAGTGCTTTTTTGAATCTATCATCCAATTTATCCCCTAGATGTGGTAAAAGGGAATGATCTATGATCTGTGAAATTTTCTTTTCCCTGAAGTCCTTCGCCTGACCAGCTGCGAATCTTTTCTCAAGGTAGTTAATTGCATCTTCTGTAGTTATTACTCCGTTGTTTGGGTGTATTTTCGGATCCCTCGCTGATTCGATGTTAAAATACACAATTGGGTTCATCCTGATGTCAGAAACTATTGCATCATGTATTTCATTGTCCTTTGGCATCCCTAGGGCTTTCATCAGAATTACCAGTGGAATGGATCCCGGAACGCTAGGAATTGTTACGTTTATATCTCCGTCCCTGCTCTTTTCCAGAGCGGTCATTGCCCTGTAGCCACCAGCCTGTGAGAAAACTTTAGCTATTTCCACCTGAGTTTCGTACTTCTCCTCTTTCTCCACAAGAATTTTATTTGGGGCTAGATCTTCCAATGAAACTATTACTCTTTCGCTTCCCCCGATGATGAAGTATCCCCCAGAGTCAGTTGGGTCTTCCCCAACATACTGCAGTTTTTCCTTTCTTGTTCCATTTATTGGTGCATTGTTTTTTTCCCCGTTTGTCTTCTCGATATACCTGTCAAGATTAGAACCATAAAGCGTGCATACCTTAGTTCTAACCATGACTGGCATTTCCCCTATTTTGATAGTGTCCGGTTCCCTTTCAATTCCATCTTCCACGACTCTTAGCTTGAGATAAATTGGAGCGGTATAGTTTAGGTCTCTTATTCTAGCCTCCTGTGGCGTGATTTGATTCACTGCCCCTGAGGCTTCCTTTATTTCTGGCTGCTCCACTCTTATTGTCATGTCGCCAACGTATTTGCCCCTCTCTTTCTGCCTTCCGAAATAAATCTTGATTTCCCTGCCCGCAGTCTTGGTCTTATCTAAAACAATAACCCCTGGTTCTTCCTCATCTGATAGTCGAGTTTCGTCAACTATCCTTTGCATCAGGCTATCTGTATTATCCGGGGAGGCCACAAAGACATTCATAGACTCAATTTGGTGATTTACAATACTTTCATTTTTAAAAAACGATTCAATAATTTCCTTCATTTAAAAACCTCATTTGTTGTTACCCTAAAATATTCAGTCATTCCCACAGTTGGGTTTTTCCTCACAATTCTTATAATTCTATTTGCCCCTATTTCGCCATGAATTTCCATGAGGGCTTTTACCGCTGGGTCAGTAAGATTTATTTTTGGCAGCATATTTTTCTCAGTTTTAAGTGATTTAAGAATTTGGGCCTCATCCTTTTTTTCTACTAAATAATGTTCCGGTACTAATTCGTGGTGCAACACGTTAAACTTACTCATTTTATCCCTCCTAAACGGGCCCAAGGGGATTCGAACCCCTGACCCTCTGGTTAAAAGCCAGATGCTCTACCTAGCTGAGCTATGGGCCCCCTTAATCGCAGGGGATGGAAATAGTTTCTTGCAATATAAACATTCTTTATGTTAGCCAAAACAAGACGCTGGGGGACCACGGAAAACTCGGATAAGTTTAACATCTGCACCTTTAAACCTTTTAAACAGTCTTAGGTATAGTTCCAAAGAATAAAAGTTTATCTGATTAAGACGGATAAAAATTTGGCGCAATAAACATGAAATGTCCATGAATATATTATAAAGACCATAATCTCCTCGAATGAATGGAAAAATAAGAACTGATCTATTGATTACCGGGAAAGAAGAACAGAAGAAATCGGTATTCTCAGTAAACTATATGCAAAAAAATGTTGACCCACTTATAAATTTTCATGAATTCGCCTACGGAAACTGGCTGAAGAACAATCCGATTCCGGGAGATAAGTACAGATGGTCAGCTTCAGATGAACTTGATGCCAGGAACCTCTATCTGCTGGGTAAGATTCTCGAGGAAGCCAGTGATCATTTTCAGGAGAATTCTATAAAAGGACAGTTGGGAAGATTCTACATTTCGGCCATGAATTTAGAAAAACATGAAGAGTTAGGAACTCACCCAATAAAACAATTAATGACTTTGGTCGACAGCATCGAAGACCAGGATAGTGTGTATAACTTAATTCCTGCTTTCCACAAAAAGGGGATTATGACGCTATTTTCCCAGGAAACATTTGGAGATCTCAAGAATAGCTCAAAATATGCATTTTATCTCTCGCAAGGGGGTATATCAATGCCCAGTAGGGATTACTATGAAAAAGAGGAATTTAATGAAATTAGAACCAAGTTCACCAATCACGTGGATAGGATGTTCAAATTATTTGGAGAATCGGGAGGGGAACACAATGACTTGGGAAAGCGGGTCTTGAAACTGGAAACAGCGATTGCAAAAAACAGCAGATATCCCGAAGAACTTAGAGACCCTGAAAGAAATTACAATAAAACCACGGTCAGTTCAATAGATGAATTTACTGGAAGCAAAAGATTTGCGGATTATTTGAAAGAAATGGGCTTGGGGAAAATGGATTACCTAATAGTTGGTCAGCCGGAATTTTTCAAAAACTTAGTGGATATGCTGAGGGAAGTTCCAGTTAATGATTGGAAAATTTACATAAAATGGAGGGTTATTCACGCCTGTTCTCCTTACCTCACGGGTGAAATTGAAAGGGAGAATTTTGAATTCTACCAGAAAGCATTGCTCGGACAGAAAGAAATGGAAAGAAAGTGGAAGAAAATAACCAAGTTGACAGATCATCTTTTTGGAGAGGCACTAGGAAAGCTGTACGTGGATAAGTATTTCGGGGAAGAGTCCAAGGCGAGAATGGAACAGATGGTTGATGACTTAAAGGAGGTTTTTAAGGCTAGAATAGAAAATCTGGATTGGATGGGACAGGAAACCAAGGAGAAGGCACTTGAAAAATTTAGCAGATTTAGGGCTAAAATAGGATATCCTTCCAAATTCATCGATTATTCTCAGGTTGAAGTTAAAGATGATGATTTCTTTGGAAATGTAATGCGTGCGGCAGAATTTGAAATTAACAGAAATCTGTCAAGAGTTGGGAAGGATGTGGACAGGGAACTGTGGGAAATGACACCACCGACAGTTAACGCATATTTCTCACCGACTGACAATGAAATCGTGTTTCCTGCAGGAATCCTTCAGCCTCCATTTTTTGATCCCGATATGGATGACGCTGTCAACTATGGAGCAACAGGCGGAACAATAGCACATGAAATAACCCACGGGTTTGACGATGAGGGTAGGAAATTTGACAAAGACGGTAACCTTGGAGATTGGTGGACAGAGGAAGACAAGGTAAAATTTGAAGAAAAGGCAAACAGTGTTGTCAAACTTTACTCATCTTACGATGCAATTCCCGGTGTTAAGATAAATGGAAAACTAACCCTTGGAGAGAATATCGCCGACCTTGGTGGCATAACAATTGCTCTTGAAGCTTTAAAAATGAGACTCAAGAAGAACCCGGAAATGAATAAGAGGATCAATGGGTTAACACCAATTCAAAGATTCTTTTTAGGATGGGCTCAGGGCTGGAGGACTAATTCTACGGATGAATATGTAAAAATGCAGGTATCAAGGGATCCGCATTCCCCAGACAACATCAGGGCAGATCTTCCCTGCATGGTCTGTGATGATTTTGAGGAGGCTTTCAGGGAATTTTCAAATAGCGGTAAGTGTGAGGTACCCAGAATACTGATATGGTAAATTTTTGCCATTTTGCAATATTTAAAGTCTTTAAGATTAGAGAAATTTTCTATTTTCCATCTCATAAACGATAATTCCATGACAACCTGATAAAAAACACAGCAATTTATGCCATTATATGTAAATAATTCGCGATTTACCCCACTATTTACTCAATTATTTACTAATTTTTGTACAAGATTGATAGCCCACGCTATACCTATATGATTTTCATTGCATGTATGTTTTGTGCGAAGCATGCAAACATGAACTTAACCCCGATTCTTCTTCCTGCTGTAACCATCACATGTGAAAAATGAAATGCAGTGACATGTGCATTCAACGGAATTGCTCCAGAAGGTCTGGTATTGAGGGTAGACAAGGGTCCTCAGTATGTGCCCAGTGATTTCAGTAAGAAATTGATTTCAGATCCCGAATTCCGGTCGAAATACAGGGAGCACATCGAAAGCATGAAAAAAGGGGATTCTTAAGAATGAAAAAAACACAAAAGATGGAGGTGGAAGAAATTGGGATCTTATGAAGCGGAAAAGTGTTCCAGCTTTTGCTGGGTCGGATAGATGATCTTACAGAAAGTAAAATCAAATCAATGCGAATAAGAGCAAAGAATGAATCAAAGGCGAAAAGTATTAAGGATAAAATAAGGATAATAATGGAGAATCGGAAAAGGGGACTGCCTAAGGACTTTTTTCATTGAAGGTCACTCATAGACCAACATGAGTGTTTCATGAATAAAAGTTACGATATTTAAGAGGGGGTTCTGGAAATTCTCCTAATTAAATAAGCACTACAAAGCGTATACATGTTTCGATAGGATGAACAAATATCGGGTTTTAAGGTCGTAGTGAATGAAACTAATTTGAAAGATAGGTAATTAAATAAACATTGACTAAATATTACTTGTGATAGATTTAGGAGGGCCGAACTTGATTGAAAAATAAAACTGGACTAATGATCCTTCAATTCAGCATTGCATTGATCCTAGTTCTATCATTCAACGCCGCCCCCTTAGTCACGGCTCACAGCTATAAGGTGAATTCTCAGCATTTTAATCTTTCTAACAAAACTAACAAACAAAATAATGTAATTTACAACTTTACCGAATTTGGTTTGTCTTATCCTCATATGAATTTTAACATTACAAATAAATCGAATTTTGATGCAAGTTTCTTCATAAAATCAGATAATTTCACTGGTGGATATTATCTAACTAACAATAATTCATTGGCTTGTTTCCAAGTAAAAAACCAAAGGTATAGGTGGCTCGCTAATGTCCCTTATCTCAATTATCAGTATATGGATTATAAAGGAGTTTATTACATTTTAATGCCATATTATAACTCCAAAGGAATCCTTTCCGAAATCGTAAGTTATGGAGCAAATTCTAATGGATACTTAGAATCATTTTATTACAACTTGCATACTCATAAATCATTCGTGGATACCGAAAAAGATTACATAACCTATTCTTCCAACCTACAATTGAATTACCTAGGAAATAACACATCCTCTGTAATATTTTGCAATGATAAAATGCTCATTTTTAATATTGTGGATAACAGTTTAGTAGGTTCATATCTACTACCTTTTTTTGAAGCGAATAACATTTATTATATCTCACAATGGAAGATATTTGTGAACATTCAGGCTACAAATTCGAATAAAGACGATGTTTACATATATTCTTTCAATGAAGATACAGTTCATTTAATTCAGCAATTAAATTATCTACCCTCCGGAACATTAGAGGTTGGTGGTGTCCCCGACATAGTGATTTATGGGACTGAGTTGTATTTTCAGGCACAGGGACCACGGGGAACGGGGTATTCAAATGTCATTCTTAACTTTTCGAAATCTAACCGGACTTTTTCCATTTTAAGTTCAAATTATAATTCTGGCAATTTGCCATCTGTTAACTTCAACCCACCTAATGACTATATCCCAATTATCACGCACAATGGTTTTTTGCCATTATTGCCAGGAGGATATTCCTCCCCTAATTCACTTTTCTATAATATTTTTGATAGCACTTATATAAATTCATCTAACCAGGATCAAAATGCAACTGAACTATTGAAAGACCTAGTTGGTTATTCAGGCAATGATATACATCAGGGTATTTCCTCATTCTCTTATAATTTTACTAACATGTCTGAATTGTGTATGCCTGACATTCTGCAACACAAGATGATCATTCTATTTCTGAGGAATCAAACAAACCTTGATGGCAATTTCAACGTTTCGGTTATTTCAAATATTGATAATTACAGCATAAATATTTCTGGTTGCAATTTTAAAATACTTAATTCATCAATCAAAAATGAATTTAAAACTAGTCTGCAGTGGGGATCATATAACTTTAGCCTTAAGTATTATGGCAAATATATAGTATCTCGTGAGATTCTAATCTATCAAAACAGCACAATTTGGTTCAATACATCAAAATTTGTGTTATTTTTTAAGGGAAATGGAATTAAACAATTTAGTGTAAATATTAATAATACAACAAGCACCACAAACAACGGAAGCATTATTATGCGTGTTTATGGGTTTGATTACAATTATACTGTGCGATATTTGAATAGGTCACTGAATGGGAGCGTGAATTTGAACCAAAACAGAACTATATTAATATCAAATCCCACAATATTAAACTATTCACTTTCTGTCGAGGCAAATCTAGCTAATTTTTCCTTTAGAATAAAGAACCAGGTTTTCAGTACGTCTAATGGGTCTGTTAGGATATACCTTGACAATGGTACCTACAATTACAGTGCCTACTCAAACAAATATAACAATATCTCTGGTGTTTTACTAGTAAATAAAAGCATCAAACTTTATTTAAATTTCACTTTGGAGAAAACCAACAAAACGAAGATAAATTTCCGTTACTTGGTTACATTCACGGAGGAAGGATTGCAGCTAGGAACTCTGTGGTCAGTAACAATGAACGGAAAGAAAGAAAATTCTACCTCTAGCGACATTTCTTTCATGCTTCCGAACGGAACCTATACTTTTGTCCTGGGAAATGACTCAAATTATACGGTATCAGCATTAAACAACACCATTGTTGTTAGAGGGGGCAATATTACAAAACAACTCAATTTTTCCATTAAATCGGAAATATCGCCTGTAAACAATTTGTTCAATCCCTATGTTTACGGATTTGGTATCTTTATTGTAAGTCTAGTTTCCGTTACCTTAATTTTAATTTATAGCTATAAGAAAAAAAGATCTCTTTAGCATTTGACTGATATATAAGGAATTATTTCATTCTATTATTATGTTAGTTAATGAATTATTCGCTATTGCAGTGGATCTTGAAAAATCATGGGGTGTCAGGGAAGTTAAATTTGATTGATCTGGAAAAAGACTTGACGTTTATATGGGAAGGATCTTGGAACTATTGTCATGTCCAGTATGTAGAAAACCGTGTATAGATTACGATTCCTTAGAGATAAGATCGAGACATCTGGACTTCTTTCAATATGAAGCATGCATACATGCAAGGATACCAAGAACAGACTAGGAAACGTTCTTACTAAAACAAGGTATAAGTAAACAATTTTGAAGTTACAGTATTTAGGGGCATAAACAAGAATGCCAGAATCAAAGAATAGTTTAAGAATGTAAGTTATCTAAACTTGCAGTTATATTATCCAAAAATCAGTAGAAATTTAATATTGAGAAACAATAACAACCGATCAGGATGAAAATAAACTACGAGGGGCAGGAGCGTAAATTTAAAGCAGTATGGTTTGAAGACGGAGCAGTTACGCTGATTGAACAAAGGAGTCTCCCGGATAAAGTGGAATTTTACAAGGCAAAGAATTCAGATGATATTGCATATTCCATAAAACAGATGGTCGTGAGAGGAGCTCCTGCAATTGGGGTTACCGCTGCCCTGGGATTGGCAATGGCTAAGAAAAATGGAGAGGACATGGATAAGGCTGTTGAAAAGATAAAATCCACTAGACCGACTGCGTACGATCTTTTCAAGGCAATTGAATTTATGAAAAAAAACAATTTTGATCTCAATGCAGCAGAAAGGTATAGCCAAGAGGTAAGTGGCAGATGCAAAAAGATAGGTGAATACGGAAATTCTTTGATTGGAAACAATTCAAGAATACTAACCCATTGCAATGCTGGTGCACTGGCCGTTGTTGACTGGGGAACTGCCCTGGCTCCAATGAGAGTTGCAAAAGAAGAGGGAAAGGATATATTTGTTTTTGTTGATGAAACGAGACCAAGGCTCCAGGGAGCAAGACTCACTGCTTGGGAACTTGGACAGGAGGGGATTGATCACGCAATTATAGCAGACAATGCTGCAGGATATTTTATGAAAAAAGGGGAGGTAGACCTGGTGATAGTTGGAGCTGACAGAATATGCGCCAATGGAGACTTTGCAAACAAGATCGGAACATATGAAAAGGCAGTTTTAGCAAAGGAAAACAAAGTTCCATTTTATGTTGCAGCACCAGGAACAACGTTCGATTTTAATATTAAAAATGGGGAGGAAATACCAATTGAAGAAAGAGGTGAGGAGGAAGTCCTGATCGTGAATGAGAAAAATATTGGGCCAAATACCAGCAAAGCAAGGAATCCAGCCTTTGATGTCACCCCTTCCAAATACGTAACGGCTTTCATAACGGAATATGGTCTTTTCGAACCTTCAAAGATTGGAGAAATTAAAAAATCTATTCAGGCAGATCTCTTTATGCGAGACTGACCTTTTAAAAAAAATAATATTTTAAAAAATTAGACTTCTGGAATCAGTTCTTCATTGTCTATGATTCCCTCGTCTTTTACCTTATGTAGTCCAGCCATTATTCCGTGCACTATGAAGACAGTGACCACATTTAGCGCCAATGCGAATATACCGAGATATATGAAGTCAAAGCTCTTTGGCAATAGGGTTGAACCGCTGAAACTGTCCAGGTATTCACCATAAATAGCGGCGGATACTCCAATCAACCATCCTGCACCCACTGACCACTTACTTAACTTACGAGTGAACAGCGAGATGTAAATCGCAGGGAGCGTTTGTAATACGAAAGCACCTCCGAGTGTTTGAAGGTATACTATATTCCCTGAAGCGACAGGTAAAAGAGCAAATGTCAAAGAACCACCGATTATGAACAGAACCAGGACTCTTGAGAGAAGGGCTTGCGTCTTAGCTGAGGCATCTTTGTTGATATATTCCTTATAGACATTTCTTGTTAAGAGGTTTGCTGATGCTATTGCCATTATTGAAGCTGGCACTACACTTCCAACCACTATTGCTGCGTAAACAAAGGATGTAAATGCTGATGGGAACATATCCTTGACCAGGTATGGTATGGCGAAAGATGATACCGGGTTGGTTCCCTTACCATTAAAGACCACTCCCTGTACAGTAACTGCTGCTATCCCAAGTATTGCCACAATCAGCAAAAGCACATTGTAAAGTGGAAGAAGCGATGCATTTCTCTTTATTGTTCTCCCGTCCTTAGCAGAAAGTGTTCCTGTTACCCCGTGCGGATAAAGGAATAGGGCAAGGGCTGAACCAAGGGCAAGTGTTGTGTATCCCAGGCTGAGTGTGGGAGATACCATTAGTGGAGTGTCAGCGCCAAATATAGATTTGGCCCCGCTGAAAATTGGTCCAAAACCGCCAAGTTTGTAGGGTATGTAGATGATTACCGCAAGAACGGCAACCCAGATTATTGCATCCTTTAGAATTGCAGTTAAGGATGGCCCCCTTAATCCGCTGACAAAGGTAAAAATAGCAACAACCGCAAAAGCTGCAATCAGCGCAACTGATACTGGAACTGCCATTGCCCTGAATATATACCCTATACTTACTTCCTGAAGAGCTATGTAGGGCATTTCTGCAACAACTCCGGTGATACCTATTAGCATTGCTAGCAATTTGGAGTCAAACCTGTCTCTTACGTAATCAGATGAGGTAATGTAATGCCTTTTCTTTGATACTGCATATAGCTTCGGCATTGTTGCATATACGATTGGGTAGATCATTATACCGTACGTTATGGCGAACATAGCAAGTGATCCACTGCTTGCTGCTACTCCGGGCACTGCAATCAAAGTGTATGCAGTGTAAAGATCTCCACCAAGCAAAAACCATACAACTACTGTACCAAATCTTCTGCCACCGAGACCCCATTCCTCAATGTCACTCATATCCTTGGGTTTTCTCCAAAGATAAGCTATGAATCCTGTGAAAAGGGCAACTATAACCACTATGAGAAATATAGCGTAGTCAAGATCATTAAAATATGAACTCATTGTGAACTGGCCCCCTTATTTTTAACTTCTGATCTTTCTATCAGGTAAACGGTCGATGTTAGAAACGCAGCTATAAAAATCCACATGAACTGGTACCAATAAAAGAATGGCCAGCCACCCAGTTCTGGATTTATTCTGTCATATATTCCAAACCCAAATGTCATGAATGCATAGGGTAGAACTAGCAAAACAAATTTCAGATATTTATTCATTGAGAGAAATTAAGGCATCCATTTACTTAAATGTTATCATTATGCAGGGAACTTTATTAGCAATTCCCCTGAGTGCCTAATTTACCTGTTTTGCGAATTTAAAATTGTAATTGGACTTAAACATTATGATTGCGAGAAATATCTTCGTGACACGAAAATGGAAATAATATTCTCAATTGATCAAGGCGAAAAGCGAAATATGAAAATTAATGGATATTCAGAAATTTTAAAAAATTTCTGTATTATAATTAAAAAAAAATACAGGAGAATTAACTGACCTTTGAGAAGTAATCTTTCTTGAAATGGTACTTGAATAACCATTCATAATGACCGCTCAGGGAAGACCAGTATATCTTTTCCATCACCTTCTTTTCCATGTAGTTTTTCACGGAGGGATTGATTTCCTCTACAGGAGTATCGAATGTCCCGATCACGAATGTGGCCTGGTGATATCCAGTCTCCATGGAACACTGCGTTCTTCCGGTGAACTCATACCTTTCATTCGTTCCTGAAATTTCTGAGATTATGTTGTTTGCCACAATGACTCCCTCCAGGTGAGCCTCGACTCCAGCCTTCGATATGGGAATGTTTGTTGTGTCGCCAATTGCGAAGGCGTTTTCATGGTCGGTTATATGCAGGTCTTTCTTGTTTGTCTTTATCCATCCGTCTTCGTCCGCCATTTCTGTCCCGTGAATGAAGTCGGCCGTCTTATGCGGTGGAGTCAGAAAAAGTTGATCATACTTTATTGCTTCACCTTCCAGTGAGATGATTTCCTTTTTTTCCGGATCCACGGAGTCTGTAGTGAATGCTGTGATACTTTCAATATTTCTGCTCTTATAAAGCGGTTCAATGACCTTATTTATTGATTCAGCAGAATAAACCCTTGTAAAGGGTGTAATATAGGTGATATTGATCTTTTCCCTTATCTTTTTCCTGGTGAAGAATTCGTCCAGCATAAAAGCAGATTCATTCGGTGAAGGTGGACACTTATATGGTAGACCCCCAATACCAACTACTATGTTCCCGGAACTCATGCCGCTTATTTTATTGTAGATGAGACTTGATTTTGATGCATTTGTGTGGAAGTCCATGTTTGCTTTGTCCAGTCCTGGTATCTGACCGTAATCTGGCGATGATCCAGTAGAAATTACGAGATAGTCAAAATCCCATTTTTTCTCATCTACTGTTTCCAGATGACCATTATCAAGATCCACCTTCTTGCAGTCACTTACGACGTGGTTGACCCCTGGGGCAATCAGCTTAGATGTTTCCCTCCTTATTTTTTCAGGCTTCTCTCCCCTGAATGCAACTTCCAGATATCCTGGCTGGAATTCCTGTTCCTTCTTCCTATCAAAGATAGTTATTGAAACATTTCCTTTCTTAATTTCATCCGACAGATCCTTTGCGAGCTTAGAAGACGTTATCAATCCTCCCGCTCCGCCACCGATTATTCCAATTTTTTTCATTTCTTCACCTTGCCTCTAATGTTGTTGTCATTTTATTTTTTGCAGCTAACTTAAAATGTTGTGCTGTCGTAATTATTATACCTAACATCATCACCACTATCCCAAGTATCACCATGGTTTCACTTTCCTGTGCCATCAGTGCGGATGGAATTTTAGTATTGTATTGCCCATTTGCTATCTTGCTTTCAATCCCAATTGATATCAGGATCAGACCAAAAATTACAGAGAATGTGTACTGAGTCAGTGCGATTCTCCATGAACTGGGTTCCTTGGCAATGCTCTTTCTTGAAGATTTGCTGGACATTTTGGAACTGAGAAATATGTAAGCATAATAGCCTGCAACACTTCCGAGAATTATTCCCACAGTAAATACCAAACCGAAAAGGGACAGACCTGCCAGTCCACTCCAGAAACCGCCAACACTGCATCCCTGCGCAATTCTGGCACCTATTGCTATGATTATCCCGCCTGTAAACCCTATGGTGAGGTCACCCAGCTTGCTTGCTGAACCGGAAGGTAACCTGATTCTGAAAGTTCCTCTTGCCATTGAGAAAATAGAAGAACCTGCAATTATCATTAGTATGAAAAATGAAAAACTGCCGATTATGGGAATGCTCTGATACCAATTAGTTGGCACCGACTTACTTCCAAGAAATATGCCTGCGGGAGAAAGGATATATTGAGAAAAGAGAGCAACTGGAGTGGTTACTCCAAGATAATTGAATGAATGACCTGCGGCGAATATGAAAGAAGCTATCATGGCCATTGAAAAGAGAAATCCGCTGAAATATGGTGATCTTATGATTGATTTCCATCCTTTGTCGTTTTTAGGATTGTCCCTTATTCTACGCTTTCTGAGTATCATTGCAATCCACATCACTGCAGCGAAAAACACAACCCCCACAATCAACGCACCATATGTTGCCGGTATTCCAGCTAAAAGATTTGGTATGTAATTAACCGGACTGGAGTTTGGAACGTTTGCAGTTACACTGGCTTTCCACCAGTAACTGAGATTAAGCCAGTTAAACACTGGAAACGCAAAAATTATTGAACCCAGTGCAAGACCGAGAATTTCGACCCAATTTACTACATATCCAGAACCTGATTTCCACAGCATTCCGACCATGCATCCCTGACCCAGCATCATTCCAAATCCAAATATGAACGACCCTAGAAGCGTGTACCAACCTGCTCCGGGCAAAAAGGCATATGCATCGACAACGGGAACTGCTCCGATTCCGACAAGAATACCAGTACCTAAGGAAGCCACAGCAATACTAACAAGAATCATTTCATATATGCTGCTCCTCCTGACACCCATGACCTGATGGGTGGCCACTACCATGCAAAATGTCTTCTTTTCAGCATAACCGCCAAAAAGGAAGCCAAGTACTGCATAAAAAATGATAGCAATTATGGGTGCGTAAGCTATCAACGCAATTGGGGACATACATCATCCCTTCTTCCCCGTAACTTTAATGGTAACCACAAGTGCACCATCCTGATCAACTGAACCCACAAACTGATTCTTGGTTCTCTCGCACCAAGCTTTTGAGTCTGGCACTACTCCAACATCGTTTGCCATGAGAACTATTGTATCCCCATTGACTGACTTTTTGTAAGCCCTTATGAGATCTGTTATTGGACCGGGGCATGCTGTACCTCTACTGTCCACATTAAATGTCGTCATTTCATATCACCTCACAATGCGATTATCTGTCCTCCACCGCTGTTTATCATGAAATCTGTTGCACCTACAATGCCGTCAACGAGCGGATCAAGGTCTGCCATCTTCAGGTTTAATGCGGAAGACATCAGGGAACATGCCATTATTTTTAATGACCCTGTTTCCTTTGCGGTTTCCAGCAGGCTGTGCCATCCTGGAAATTTAACCTTCGCAAGCCCCTCCCTGAGCCCACCCATAAAACTCTCAAAGCCAGCGGGTACTACTGACTTTTCCATGAATCCGTTCTTTAAGAACATCTTCAAGGCTGTTCCAGTCACAAATATCGACATACCCATTCCAAGGTTTGCCGCTGTCTGGGCTAGGACTCCAAGCATGATCATCTTTTCTTCCGTTCCTGTGGATATTACGATAGATATCCTGTTTTCATCCATTTTCATGACCTCCTCAAATACAACGATTAATATGGAAATAATAAACGATAGACCTAACATGTAAGGTCTTTTGATAGAATAAAATAACAATTTTATCTAGCAATATAAAGGTTTTTTAGCATGTCGTGTTGTGGGTCATTTTTTAAAAAAAAGACTTTTATTTACATTAACAAAAGGATGAAATTCAAATGATAATTTCTCGTGACTGAATTTCAAAATTCTTAAATACCCAGATTGCGGATTTCAATGGATCCGGAGTCATTGTTAGAATGATTTCTCAATAATTCAACTAATAACCGACTGATATCTTGATATTGAATTCCGGGGAACATGGTATGACAACTTTATGGATAGGTGAAAGATAAACTTAAAGTCGAGTTTGGTTGTTATGCAGTTTCTTGATGAAATGGACAAAAATAACATTTATAAGTTATTCTCAACTAATGAATGTATATCAAACTACTTCCGCGAAAACAATGAAAAGATAAACCACCTATGCAATTCTAAATTTGGATTTCTTAGGCAGATTATTGGGTGGTTGAGGAGTATCAAGAATTGCTTTATCGGAAAAAATATATCGATGAACTGTAAACCTTATGGAAATCTTAACGAACAAACGTTTGGAAGGAACCGATTTTCTTCCCATTTTGACTTTAAAAAACGAATTTTAATGCAATCGACCAGTAATATTTTTCCAAAGCATCAACTTAGAAATCACATTATTTGCAAAATGAGATTACATTTTTCTAATGCGATATCTGATTGGATGAATATATTTGGCAAACGCATATATGGCTTATGCTTTAAGGAACCATATTTGAATATCCGCGCATTAAATTGTTTTTATATGTCAATTTTATCATTAAGTTCAGAGACCCTGGATACTCTTTTGAATGAAATGAATGAAAGAGTTTTAATTAAAGCATGTGGCCTAAATGGATGATGAAAGCCGTGGTTTTTACTCACTCTTTTTATCATCCTCTGTTTCTGCAATTGGAGACGGCATAAGAACGCTGGTGATACCGCTTGTTATTCTATATGTAACGGGTTCTATCTTTCTATTTGGTTTGATTTACTCTACAGAGTTTCTGGTTTGGATTGTGTCTTCTGGAATTAGCGGATATATCATAGATAGGACAAATAGAGTTAGTAACCTATTCTTTTCCAATTTTATTATGTTTTTCTTGATGTTAACGGTTTCCTTGTCTTATTTTTTTGCTTATACCTATTTTATCCTTTTTATCTTGATTGCAGTAATAGGCACAAGCATAGGTGAAACTTTCTTCAATCCTTCAAGTTTTTCACTACTTCCCGATATTGTTCACAAAAACCTTGATAAGCGCAATGCGCTTTTGTCAATGGGTATGAATGCCTCCTTGATAGTAGGCTACGTAATAGTGGGATTCGGATTCTTTGCTATTTCCTGGGGGTTTTTGTTAGCTGTTGACTCAGCATCCTTCCTGATCTCCGCTGTAATATCACACTTTGGCTTGAAGAAATATAGTATCATAGAAACGAAAGAAAAGATACAAATGTGGAAAGAAACACGGGAAGTAATCTTTTTCCTGAAGTCTAAGAAAATTATTCTTTACACCATCATTTTTGGCTTTGCATTTAATTTCCTGACATCTGGAATGGCAATAATTGTACCAATGATAGCTGTAGAAAACACCTCGATAGGTTCAATTTCCCTCAGCATATTCTATATTTGTGAGCTTTTAGGTATGCTTCTTGGCGGTTCTATAATAATTATAAAGAGAAGTAGGAAATTACTTACCTACCTTCTCATTGGCTCAATTGGGGAAGGATTGGTCATGTTAACAATGGGCATTTCTCTTCGCGACGAAGGCATAATAGTTATTGTAATGGTTATACTTCTTCTAGTTAATGGTGTTTTTTCTGAATTAATAAATATTCCTTTGAGAGTTTGGTATCAGCAATTAATTCCAAAAGATAAGAGAGCAAAAATAATCAACATAAAGGATCTGATTCTCACAATACCTATGGTTATTGTATTTCCCTTAATCGGATACCTGTTGGATTACTTTAGCGAGTGGCTAACCATATTCATATTTGGTTTTTCAGCCGTGATAGTCTCCATTGTGGAATTCATTTTGTTAAATCATATTGCTTTTGAAACAGATAACCAGCTTGAAATAAGAATCAATAATCAAAATTCTCAAGAACAGAAAACAAAAGTGTGACAGTGAACCACGCTTTCCATGCCCTCGCGGAACATAGTACGCACGTGATACGTAACGGGCTTTACCTTCGGGTTCGGAATGAGACCGGGTGTTACCCCGTCACTATGACCGTCACACTGCCATATTTCTAAAAGCTATTTTAACATTATTGTAAATGCCTTGATTGCTTTCTTTCTATTCCCTGTAGTCACATTCAGCCTCGGAGCATTTGAATACGGATATTTCACCCTTATGGTTATACACAGGCTCCATAGTCCCAGTATTACACCTAGGGCAAATATATCTAAATTCCTTGTTCCTGTGCGAAAGCAGAACTTCATGTATCGTTTCCCTTGACAGGTATCTTGCCAGGTCAGTAATCGTCGTAATCCCGATTATCTTACCGTTATTATCCACAACTGCACACCTGGTTAATGCATTATCTGACAGGTATTTTGCGACATCCTTAATGTCCATATCTTCCTTTACATGTGGGAGTGGCCGCCTCATTACAGATTTCACCATTACTTTTTCAGCGGGTTCGTTTCTAGCTATAAATCTTCTAAGCAAGGTCCTTTCAGAAATCATACCGACACTTTTACCCGAACTGTCCTTAACAATCAAACCATAAACATGATTATTGTTCATTACGGAAGCTGCACTTAAAACTGATGAATCTTCAGTAATTGACATGTATTTTCTGTCTACTATCTTACCAATTTTCATAAAAAGGAATTGTTATATTAATTAATAAATTTTAATTCATTCATTAGAACAAAATCATTAAGAATAACGATTTAACGATATAAAGTGTTGTGTTTCACTCAAAAGGCCAGGATTATGAAGTGAAAGAAAACTATAGAAACTTAGGGCATGAGAGAGAGTTCATTGGGAAAAGGTTTAGCTTTATAAAACTGGAAGGGATATTACATATATGTCAATAGTGATGGTAACCAGCAGGGGGCCTTTTTCATATGGCAGAAAAAATGGAAAGGAGGTGAGAAGCGATAATGTTGGTGGAGTGGCCACAGGACTGAAAAGAATAGTTGAGCGATATGAAGGAAAATGGATTTGTTGGGGAGATGGAACTGCCGATCACTTACATGAAAATGAAAAAATTGACGGATACTCGGTCCACAGGATAATACTTTCACAGAAAGAAAGGATTGGGTATTATGATAAGTACTCTAACAGTACTTTGTGGCCCCTTTTTCACTACTTTAGGGAAAATATTGAACACGATGAAAATGCATATGAAATTTACAGAAACGTCAATAAGAAATTTGCACAGAAGATAAGGAGCCTGAAGAACAGTAATGATATTATCTGGATACACGATTATCAACTTGCCTTAGTTCCCGGGTACCTGAGGGAACTTGGGATCAGGAATAAAATTATTTTCAGCTGGCACATTCCATGGGTTTCCAGCGAATTTTACACTATTTTACCTGAAAGAGAAGATATAGTCTCCAGTATCGCCAAAAGCGACAGCATAACATTTCACACACAGAAATACAGAACAAACTTCAGGCACTCATACGAAAGGATATTCGGAAATGACAAAAACATGGAAAAGAAGACGTTTGCTTACCCTCTTGGAATTGATTATGGATCGTTCTCTGTGGATGAAAATGTTGCAAGGAAGAGACCCTTTGCAGATCAAAAAATAATATTCTCCATTGATAGGCTTGATTATACGAAGGGGCTGGTAGAACGTGTCAATTCCATAGAGAGATTCATGGTCAAATACCCGGAAATGAAGGAAAAGTTTGTGTTTTTAATGATGGTTACACCCAGCAGATCAGGAGTTGAAGAATATGACAGGCTTAAGGAAAAACTGGAGATGACCGTCGGGAGAATTAATGGACAATACGGAAACCTGACATGGGTACCCGTAGTTTATATGTACAGGAAAATCACCCAGGAAATACTTAAAACCTATTACAGTTGGGGGGATATTGCCCTTATAACGCCAATGAAGGACGGTTTGAATCTTGTTTCCATGGAATTTCTTGCAACTACAAAACACGGGGTTCTTGTGATTTCAGAATTTGCGGGCATTTCAGAGTACCTTAGGGGTGCCATAAGGACAAATCCCAACTCGGTAGATGACATGGCATCAAAGATATGGCAGGCACTGACAATGAGTGAACATGAACGGGACGACAGGCTGAAATTGATGAAAGATTTCCTTAGGAAACACGATGATGTGTGGTGGACGAACAAAGTACTGGGAACGCTGAAATTATGATTGAAAATGTTAAGAAGTCATTGCTGAATTTCAGGGACGGTAATCAGATTTTTCTGGATTATGATGGAACACTTGTCCCAATAGTCATCGACCCTGAAAACTGTTATGCACCAGACGAGTTAAAGCAGTTGCTGAAGATTCTGAACGATCGATATGAACTGTATATAGTATCAGGAAGAACACTGGAGGATCTCGAAAAATTCCTATCAATGCCCTTGAATTTTATCTATTTACACGGACTTGGAGCAAAAGTGAGAGGGAAGGATATATCACTTATCGATAATATTCAGACATACATAGAAAAATTCCAGAGAGTCAAAAATGCAATACTTTCCGACGAATTCGAAGGGTTAAGGGTTTACGATAAGGGATTCGGTGTTGTTTTTCATCTTGGACTTGTTCCAAAAAAGCTCCACGATGAAATAATTGAAAAAGTTGAAATTATAGCCAGGGAAAATGATCTTGGATTATACTACGGAAAGAATTTGGTGGAAGTGAAGATAATGAATATCAATAAGGGTAAAGCCATAAGAAAACTGAGAAATGAGAAAGAATGCATGATAGCAGGAGATGAGGAAACGGATGAAGATGCGTTTCGCGAGTGCAGGGAGTGCATATCTATTCATATTGGCGATGGATCAAGCCTGGCAAAATTCAAGCTCAGGGACATAACAGAATTTAGGATGATACTTGATTATCTTGCCTATAGACCGCGTACATCATAAATATCCCTTCTTCTGGCTTCCAGTACCGGGACGGAATCAAGGTATCTAGTCGTTTCATTCAGGTCTATATTGAATGTAATATCTTCGCTCTTTTCTCCGGCTTCGTATAAGATTTTGCCATAGGGTGAAACAAGCATTGAGTGCCCGATAAATTCCGGGCCAGACTGACCGCAGGCCGCTATAAAGGAACCATTGCACATTGCAATGCTCTGCAAAAGTGTCCTCCATGTTTCCACTTTGAAATCTCCCTTAAAGAATCCTGCCTGAACTGTTATAATTTTCGAACCTGAGAGTGCGTAAAGCCTTGAAAGCTCGGGAAACCTGATATCGTAGCAGATTTCCATTCCGATATTTACACCATTCATTGAATGAACTTCCGGTTCAAGCCTTCCAAAATTATAAACATTTGACTCCCTCATTCCATAGGAGTCAAACAGATGTAGTTTCTGGTATTTACCTACAATAATCCCAAGGCTGTCAATGAGCAAGGACGTGTTGTATGGTTTACCATTGGAACCATTTCTTTCAACATAGTTGGCAAGAACGTATACTTTGTTTTTCTTTGCTTCATCCTTGATAGTATTGATAAAATTTCCATCTTCTTCCTGTGCTATACTAACCATTAGCTCCCTGTTCCCATAATCTGGCTTTATCATGGAATACTCAGGAAATATTATGAGATCAGATTTTGATGAATATTCACGTATTTTTGAAACAATTAGTTCAAGGTTTTTTCCGGTGTCCCCAGAGGAGTTGAACTGGACAAGAGTTATTGAGGTGTCATTCTGTCTGGCCATAATTCCGTTCCACCCATGATTCTTCATGTTGAGACAATATAATAGGTTTTTTCAATCCGCCTGCTTGAACTATCTCTTTAGATTCAGTTTCTCAGGCAGGTAAGTATCAGTTACAAAGTTAAGTCCATATTTTGCCAGCGCCTGTTGTTCAGCCTTCTGCCCAATCTTGAGCATTGTCTCAATTTCTGACTTCCAAAATTCATTCTGGAACCTTGGATCCTGGAGTTCCGCATTAAGAGCCGCAGTATCCTTGTCGTTTAGTTTATCGGTTGGCAGTTCGTAGGTCATTATGTCAGATGCGCTGATTCCAACGAACTCAGCAGTGGGAACTGCCAGCCAGTTGGATATGTGCGCAGTTTTAATTGCCCCGTAAGCAACCGATGCGTATATCCTGAAGGACCAGGGATCACCGTCGGTAAAGATATACACTGGCAGGCCCATTTCCTGATTCATTCTCTTAAGAATCCTTCTGGTGCTTCTTGCGGGCTGTCCCTTGAGATGAACCAGTATAGCCCTATATTCTTCATCAAATTTATTTTCAACCAGTCTGTCGAACATACCACCGGTTTCCAGCCCAATGATCATATCAGCATCATGACTGATCAGCCGAACCTTCTCTTTCTCCACATTATAGGGAATTGTGTATCCAGCATCGCCGACGTCGTCCCTGCAATTAATGCTCTTGAACTCATTCTTCCTGTTTTTCTCCTCAATCGTAATGTTTCCAATTATACTTGCTCCATTCTCTTCCGGCCTCAGATGAAAGTCTTCTCTCATCAATTCAGTCATGACTTCCAAATCTTCAGCCAAAATGTTGGATTCATCCTGAGAATGGAACTTAAAGTCCTTCCAACCTTCAGATATATAGTACATTTCCCTCAAGGTCGATGATTTTGCATCCTTGAGCATATCCAGGATAAATTCCACTGTGTAGAGTGACTTTGCTATAAATTCGGCCCCGTCCAACTTTCTCGCGCTTCTCTTTACCTCCTGATCTCCATACTTCCAAACCCCAAAGATACTGTCAAGTACGATGTTGTCCCTTGTTCTCGATTTAATGCTTATCTCCGGTATCTCTTCGTTCTTTATTGCATTGTAAATAGCCTGCGTAAATTCCTTCAGTTTCTTATCAACATTATCATTGTGTTCCATATTGATCCTCGTTTCTTAAATCCCAATCTGCTGGAAGTTCCTCCGCACCCTGGACATAAACTGGATTTATGCCCGTAAAGAAATAATCTGAACCTGAAAATTCTTCATTTCCATTTATCTCCTCCTCATGTACCAGTTGTTCTGCCTGATTTAAATCCTGTATTTTAACGTCTATTTCCTTATTCTGCAATACAATTTTCAATTGGAAGCTGACAGGGGACATTGTAAAATTAACCACCCTGGTTACAGAGAATTTCGAATTATCTCTTTTCTCTACATCTTCCCTGATGAAAACGACATTTGCTATCTTGCTTATAGTCTTACTGTATGAAGGAACCTCCAACTGTAAAATAGATGAACTTTTTTCCGCTATTTTTGGAATAATCATGCTCACCAATCTAAATTTTTCTCCCATCTTCTTGTTTCTTTCAATTCTGCTATTGAATCTTCTTAATTGTCTCATTTCTGACTTTAGAACCTTTTGAATTTCTTCAACAATTTCAGAAATGGGAGCAATAGCCTCCTTGGATTCTGAAACATAGGGTATCTTTGGTCCGAAAACATGAATCAGTATAATTGCAGGTCCGTAGGGTACCCCCTTTCCCTGCTTTTGCTCCATACCATACTGTCTCCAGTCAAGTCCTGAAATTGCCTCCGTGATTGCACATGATCCCGCTTGGAAAAGGAGCGGGACCTTATTCGCGAATCTGAGAATCCTGACTGCTTGGTCCACAGGGAGTTCGCCTCCATAAACCATTCCAATCTCCACTGAAAACGGATTTCCGTTGTGGATCTTTACCGAACCTGAAAGGGGCCTTCCATAAAATCCTGGTCTCTCCTGTCCATACACTGCAAGCATCCCCATTCTTATGAATTGTTCAGAGATAGGAGAAAGACATTCCGCAGAGGGCGGCATCAGTTTAGTTTGCCTGATCGCATCAATCATCCTTTCAGCCTCATTTCTTGAAAGCTGGTCTGGTGCCATATCTTCCTTAATGCCTGCTTTTTCAAGTATTTCATTTGCGGAATTGGTTGAAACCTTCGCAAATTCCTGAGTCAGCAATGAAACCATTGTATCGTAAATCCCTTCAGAACAAAGGGAAAGGAGCTCACCTATCTCAAGTCCGTAAGGATGTGGTTTGACTGGTTTTGAGGGCTTAGCAGGTTCCTCCAGAGTCCTCTTAAACTCGGTCTCTTTTCCATCTGGATCAATGAACAGTATTTTCGCATTTGGATTCACCACAGCAACCTCTTTGAGATATTCAACCACGGATTGCCTTCCTGTAACATATTTGCCCTTTGCTTTGATTGTTATTTCAGTACCGTGATCCTGATCCCAGATTATGGGTTCTTCTTTTTTGACGTCAGCCTTGTTATTTTTAACATCGATTCCAAGTTCGAAGAAGTACGCAACCGGATCCTCATTTCTCTTGGTCTTGATTCTGGAGTATTCACCAGTCGTTATCTGTCCATAAAGAATTGACGCTGTGATGCCCAGACCTTGCTGCCCTCTTGTCTGCCTCATCACGTGGAAACGTGACCCATAAAGCAGTTGACCGAATGCTTTCGGCACCTGTTCCCTTTCTATCCCAGGACCATTGTCCCTTACGGTGATTGAAAAAGATTCAGCAGAAATTTTTTCCATTCTCACAGATATTTCCGGAATAATGCTGTGTTCTTCGCATGCGTCAAGTGAATTGTCCACCGCTTCCTTTACCATTATAAACAATGCTCTTTGAAGTGAGTCAAACCCCAGTATATGCCTGTTTTTTTCAAAAAATTCTGAAATGGAAACCTGCTTGAATTGCTGTTTTCCTTTGGAAACCATGTCTTGCGAATGTCTGATAGAATATAATTTTTACCTGTATCTGCACAGTTTGTCCTGTACTCTTAATATAAGAAATCTCAAACTGAGCATAGTTGCTTACCGAAAGCCTGTTGCATGTGAATGAAAGGATTACTGGAAATAACCTAAGTCATCCTTCTTTTCCTTCTCTACCATTTCGTTTTGCATTTTGCCTGTGATATCAGAGAGATTCTTGCATCTTTCTTCCAAATCGGCATAGGAGATTTTCAGACTGGCCAGTTTAGCCAGTATTTTCAGTATTTCGAGAGATGCTTTAGGATCAGGGAAGTATCCCGATGTTTCCCCCATTAGGCAAGCCGCCTCAATATGGAAGAATTTGTATGCAAGACCAACGATGAGACCGTTAGACCCAACAATTCCGCCTCCCGGCTCACCCTCTGGAAATTTGACACCTGCCTTGGTCAATCTATCCTTCATTGCTTTGTTTGTAAAAGCTCCGAGCACTCTTGGATCATTTACCAATTTGCCTATTCCGTATCCGCCCAGCGTGTATATTTTATTAACATTTACTTCCCTTGCGAGTTCAAGTAATTGCCACGAAAGTTCGTATTGACCCTCTGGCGTATTGCCCTGAAAATCACCTGTGAACACGAATACATGCTTGTTCTTTGAGAGTTTCTTGTAGAACATGCTATTCCTGTTAATGTGAGCTTTTCCTTCCCTGTCAACAAATACTTGCGCTGGAAAATGAGATGAGAAAATGTCCAAGATCTTTTCCATTTTGAGTTTGTCAACCATGTAATCTACACTAATTCTACCAACATTTCCAATTCCAGGAAGACCACAAATCATTATGCTTTCCCCTTCTGGGAACACGTCCCTATATCGTTTAATCACTATCTTTTCCATATTCCTCCTCCATTTCCTCCAACCTAAACCTCTGGAACTTATCAGATGTTGAGTATTTAAGCGGGCCTGCAAGTCTCGTTGACGTATTGCACTTAGGGCATGTAACTTCCATAGTGTAATTACTGCAGGAATCACAAATTCTTATTATACCCTTCATTTTTCCCTGCTTTCCCTCGTGAACTCAAAGGGAATTCCGTTCTTCTTGCAGTTGTCCGAAACTGTTTGAATAACTGTTTTGAGTTTTTCTTCTGCCTGCTTGTAATCCCTGTCCCTGACCTTCAAGAGATATCTTGGAGCTCCAGCATAATTGATTGTAACATCCATCACATTCCCAATTTCCAAACTTTCTCTTATTTTTTCCATTCCTCTTGAATCCAGGGAGTACATTTCCATTATGCCTCCAATCTTAACAAATGGTGAGGTGACATTTTGTCTTGCTATCTTGACAAAGGTTGACTTCCATTTTGCCTTTGATTCCGGCATGAAATCTTCATCCTCTCCTGAAGCCTCTTCAAATGCATCGTAAAGAGTCCCATACTTTTGTATCAATTCGATGCCAAACTCTTGCATACATTGGTCTGGAGATTTCTTTAGAGATGTGGCTACGAGCTCCATTAATTTTTCCGCTTTCTGCTGATTTTTCCATTCTGAAATTTTTTCTCTCTTTTGGTGTTCATTAACCCTCTTTAAAGAAAGATCCGCCGTCTTCTTTTTGTTATCGACCTGAAGAACTTTACAAACAGTTTTCTGACCCTCTCTAAGATGGTCACGAATGTATCTTACCCATCCATTTGCGACCTCTGCGATGTGAATAAATCCGTTCACCGATGGATATTCATCCAGCCTGACCTCGGCCCCGAATTTTTCAACCTTCAGTATGCTTACTACGACAAGGTCTCCTACTTCAGGTACTTCATTTAATTTTTCCATTTATATCAGAATTCTTGTGTAATTTCTGAATTTGTTTTTATGCTTCCTCCTGTCGGAGAAACTAGATGTGATCCGCATATATTGCAGGTAACATCACTTGAGCCTTTAGAATAGGTTATTTGCTCATTCCCACATTCTGAACATTTAATCTTGAGGAATCTGTTTCCTTTCCCTTTTAATTTTTTCATTACCTTCTCTTCCATTATCTTGCCTCCACTATCTCAAATTTCTTTGCCCTCTGGGTTGGAGGTGTACTGGCCTTTTTGCATTTGGTGCATCTGAATCTTATGCTTACTCTCTTTGTTGGTTTTTCTCTCCCCTCTGGCTTTGGCCTTGGGAAACCACCAAAACCAGATGTTGCTCTTCTGAATCTTCTTTGACCAAGATTTAGTTCGCTTGCCTTCTTTTTCCTAACCCTCTCAACTTCATGTTTGGTGTGTTCTTTGCAGAATTTGCAATATTTGTTCATATTCTTTGGAACTTTCAATACTTTCACCCAGTGACAGTGATATACATCAAAGCAATGTATTCTCAAGGATAACTCACAGCCATATAAGTATTTAATTGAAAAAAACAATTAAGATAAATGATCGGGATTGTTGAATACAGGGCACTTTTCATCGTGAATGTATTTCACATTTAAGGTATTATAGGAACAAAAAAATTCTGCAAATCGTATTTTCAATTTAAATGCGACATCAAATTATGAGGCATTCTCCCTTTTTTATGCGCTCTTAAAGGAAAACTGTGAAAATAAGATATTTTTTTATATGGTTATACGATGACGAGGCAATTAATATGGCTACATACTCTAACACAGGTACCAAGCCTCTTGATGCTCTTAAAAATTCCACGGAGAAAAATGTCCTTGTGGAAGTAAAAGGGAACAGGAGTTACTCTGGGATTCTGGAGGGATACGATATATACATGAATCTCGTGCTCAGAAATGCAAACGAGATAATAAACGGTGAAATAAAGGGCAATCATGAAAGAATATTAGTGAGAGGGGATAACGTGATTTTCGTTTCTCCTGCTTCAGGTGATTAAAAGTGAGCAACGGAACAGCAGTAATGGGAAAAATGAACAAGAAAAAAGTTCACATAAGATGCAGAAGATGTGGACAGCATGCTTATCATATAAGAGAAAAGAGGTGCGCTCACTGTGGTTTTCCAGCCCCAAGATTGCGATCCTATAAATGGGCCAAAGTTAAGTGAGAACTGTGCCGTAGTGGGTATCTACGGCATAGACGATGTTTTCTTCAAAATTTATACCTCCCTGAGAACGTTGCAGCACAGGGGACAAGAAGCGTCCGGAGTTGCTATTTTTGACAACTCTCGTATTTCATCCCTTAAGGTTGATGGCTTAGCGCACGAAGGATTTAAGCCCTACATTGAAAGAGGGGCAGTCCCAAGTGGATCCATAGGAATAGGACATAACAGATATTCCACGGCCGGAATGAAGAACATCACCGGTGCAGGTCCATTCCTCATTTCAACTTTTATGGGCGATATGGCCCTTTCCCATAACGGCGAGATAGTGAACTATGAGATCTTAAGGAGTGAACTAAAGGAACAGGGAGTACCCTTTGTCACCAAGACGGATTCTGAAGTCCTTTTAAATTTCCTTGCAAAAAGTATCAGACAATGGGGAGTTAAAAATGGAATAAGGCATGCAATGGAAACTCTCCAAGGTTCATACTCCTGCGTATTTATGATACAGGATACAATGTATGCCATTAGGGATCCAAAAGGCTTCAGGCCCCTGATTATAGGAAAAACAGGCAGGGAGATTGTTGTTGCTTCGGAAAGTTCTGCTATTGATGTTCTGGGGGGAAAGGTTATCAGGGATGTCGAACCTGGAGAGGTAATAGAAATTAAGAATGGAGAATTTTCAACCCTATTTCGTATCAGATCTCAAAGGATTTCCCACTGCATGTTTGAGTACGTATATTTCGCCAGACCAGACAGTGTGATAGATAATATAGAAGTCTACAACTCAAGGTACAAAATGGGAGAAGAGCTGGCAAGAGAGGCACCAGTAGAGGCAGATGTTGTGGTACCAGTTCCAGATTCAGGAAGAACTCAAGCTTTGAGTTTTGCAAAAGCAAGTGGAATAGAATACAGCGAAGGATTATTCAAGAATAGATATTCTGAAAGAACGTTCATAATGCCCGGAGATGCCAATAGGGAACTAGCCGTTAAACTGAAATTAAATCCAATAAAATCAGTGATTAGTGGAAAGAGGATGGTACTTGTTGATGACAGTGTGGTTAGGGGGACAACCATGAAAAGGATAGTTACCCTTCTGAGGGAATTTGGTGCCAAGGAAGTCCACGTCAGAATAGCATCCCCGAAGATCATAGCTCCGTGTTATTATGGGGTTGATATGAAAACAAGAGACCAGTTCATCGCAATTGGCAAGAGCGATAATGAAATTTCAAAGGAAGTTGGAGCAGATTCGCTTGCTTACTTAACCATAGAAGGGTTAGTCAAGAGTATTGGAATTGAGAGGAGAGAGTTATGCCTGGGATGCTTAACAGGAGAGTACCCAACAAAAATAGAAGGAGAAAAGGAAGAGTTTCAAACTACTCTTGAAGCTGGAGAAAATTAGACAGAACGAAACTGTCAGCTTAAATTTTTAATGCTTGCCAAAAATGAGTCAATTTGGGATTGCGAAAATTCATCGTGCAATAGGTCTGCCCTAAAGCAGATTGCGAGTTTGCCTGCAAGCTTTCTAGCAGCTTTTCCTCTTTTGTCCTGACTTACCCCTGAGACGAGAGAAGACTTGAATATAATGCCATGCTTTGGCCCCCGTACCTGCTTGGTCTTGCTCATAAACAGGGCTCTTTCGGAACCGGCAATCTGAATTGCAGACGCAGAGGCAATTGCCAGTCTCTCCATTCCTGTAAAATGTGCGAGCAGTTCAACACATAGCAATGGATCTATAACTCTGGTGGAGTTTGGGAATAGAATTTTGGATTCACTTTCTATCTCTCTCCCCATATCTTCCCTAGACCTGATGAGCTTAATCCCAAGTTCGCCTATAAGCTTATGATTGGGATTTTCTGATTCTGATAGCTTTTTGAAAAATGATGGGGGTTCAAGAGTTTCTCTTTCAGGCAGTCCAAGTGAAGAGGATTTTTCGTAAAGCAGATTAATATGCTCTTCCATTGAACTGTACACCCCAAATATCTTGATCAGTTGCCAGTCCCTGCCGAGAGATAATTTTAATTTGAAATTTGCATAAAGCAGTAAAAGTTCTCTTAAGTCCGGTATTTTTTCTTCTGGATGGGTCAGTTCATTTTTAGCTTCTCCCTTCGAAATCTTCTGAAATAGACCGACCGGATCGGTTTGGAGCATGTTGTAAACTTCCAACTTCCCATTAATTCTTTTTCCGTACCAGTTATCTCTTACCATTCCTATTTCCCCTCCTTTGAGGATTTTGGAATTTGTTGGAGCTTCTCCTGTTGCCGTTTCTATTGTTGCTGTAATTTTTATTCTTGGAAGTTGTATGTAATTTTTCTCTGCGTATTGACTCGTTCCTGTTTATATTTACCCTTTTACTCTTTATTTTGGGATTCTCCTGAAGGATGTCTTGCCTGGGGGAACTTGATTTTTCTGGATCGATTAGAACCCGGTCAAGATCAACTAATTTAGTATCGGATATCTGGTTGAATGAGGCAAGCATCTTACCCGTTCCAACAAGCATTCCAGTTTCAGAAATCACCGCAACCCGGTCTCCTAAAAGTGGTTCACCGATTATGGCTTTTACGCCTCCTGGAAATATGTCCGACCCATGGGCGATATTCTTAAGCGCCGAACTTTTTACCACAACTTTGCTGAATTCCGATAGTAGAAAATTCGTCTGATAAAGGGATTCCTTAATCGGATGTTCATTTCCATTTTTGGCAACCTGTAGCTTATCACTCAACTGCTGAAGTGTGATTGCCATCCCCTCTTTGAACGGCCCGGTTGAAACTCTCCTCAGATCTGTCATATTTGCCTTGGTCCCAAGATAATATCCTATGTCGAGACACAGTGTTCTTATGTATGTGCCTGACTGGCAACGAACCTTGAAAAGTATGTCCCTTGCCCTTATTTCCAATATCTGCAGATCATAAATCCGTCTCGACCTGAGCTTCCTTGATACAGCACTCTTGATTGGGGGCAGTTGATATAATTCTCCAACAAATGACCTGAATGCATCCCTGATCTTTTCTTCATCACAATCGCCGTGAAGTTTCATGGATCCAACATATTCCTTTGGATATTCATGGGCAATATCAACCAGTCTCACCGCCTTCCCTAGTGCTACAACCAAAAGGCCAGTGGCTTGCGGGTCAAGTGTCCCAATGTGCCCAACCCTCTCTATTCCCGTCAGGGTTCTGACCCAATAATCGATTTGATGGCTTGTTGGGCCCTTTGGCTTGTCTATGCAGATAAAGCATCCTTCATCTTGGATTGGGAAAGACCAGTTTGTAGATTTTATTTGCAATTTCCTCAGCACTTCCTGTTTCAGTATTGATTACTGTATCATATATGCTTTTATCTTCCATGCGAAAGTTGAAAAATTTGAGAAATCTTAAATTTTCAGAATCTTCTCTCAGCTTCACCAGATTTCTAACATCTTCCAGGTCCTCCCTCTTCGATACTCTGGAAACACGAGTGTCAAGGGACGCATCTAAAAAAATCCTGAAGGTCTCTATTCCTGCCCGGTACGATATCCATCCTGACAGCCTTGACTCGACTATTATGCAATCGTTCTCCTTCATGAACTGTTCTATAATCTCATTGAGCTTAAAATCCAGTGTATCGTCTTTTTCTGCAAGCAGGTTTAGGTCTTCGATGGACACACCCATTTCATCTGCGAGCTTCCTGAAGAAATAACCCCCGGAATAGACCTTATAGCCCGTAAGTTTTCCTAAAATATTGGAAACAGTGGTTTTCCCACTTCCTATATGACCACTGATCGAGATTCTCATTGCACAACAGAAGAGAGTTCAGTACTCTGATATTTCTTCAACTGGTATGAAAAATCGATGTATTTGATTATCATTGTAATTAGGTACCCGACAATCATATTGGAGAGGAACGATATTATAATCCAGCTTGGGAAGAACAGTATCACTGCATTAAGATTTACATTTGATGCCCATGGAAAAGAAACGTAAGAAAATGTCAGGTGAGCAAGGAAGAAGTACAGCCATACGAATATAAGCAGTGTGAACATTGATAGAATTATCAGTGGTGTTGTGCTGCTCATTTGGACAAATTGCTGATCCATCATGCTTTCCTGCTGCATCTTTCTCAGCTTGTTTATCTTGTCTCTGTCATTTGACCTGAAGGCTTCATTTGAAGCTTTTCTGTATGCCATCTGACGATTCTGGGCCTTTCCAACCTTCAGCCAGTCTGTAAAGAAGTATCTGGGGATACCACTCACTATTCCTGTCAAAATTCCTGAGAATGCAATTGTGTATACGGGGAATCTGTAGCCAAAACCAATTAGTGGATAAAGAGCAAACTGAAATGCACTGCCAATGGCATTCCTGATGGGGGTAACATAGATTATAACTATACTGAAAATAAACATTCCAAAGTACATTCCCTGGAATTTCAGCATTTTCTTTTGCATTTCTTTCTGTCGCATATATTTCTCGTACGAGGGATCATCCGGCTTTGGTGCTGGTTGACCCGGTCTATTATTCATCATTTCGATAACCTCTCTAATATCTTTGCTGCCACTTCCTCCGCCTTTCCAGGCAGGTTGGTAAGGAATGACACAGTGGCTCCAGTGTAAACTGAATAGGCTACTGCAAAGGAACGGTTAATTTCCTGATGCAGCTTTATATCTTCTACACTTTCCTCATCTCTTAATCTGGTGCCGTCATTACTTCTTCTTTTTTTGATTTCCTTTGGATCGGCCTCCAGCAGGAAAAAGGCAGAAACCTTCAGCTCTTTGAGAACCCACTCAGGTAATCCTGGAAGGAAACCTCTGGGTCCCATTATTGCCATGTGAGTGTCTATTATAACATCTTCCATTTGTCCGATTGCTGTTGCAGCCTTCTTTTGAAGGTTGATCTGCGTCTCAACGTTTAATTTTCTGATTTCATCCCTTGTTTCAACAATTTTGATATCCCTTGCCATTTCGTACATTAGAGTTCCAAAATTGATGATATCGTAGCTTGTGGATTTCTCCACAACCTGTAAAACTGTGGACTTGCCAACACCTGCGACACCAGCAATCACAATTCTCATTCATCATCCTCCAGAGAAGAATTGCCTGATGAGTGGATGCATTTCCATCATCTGTTCTTTTCCCATTGCCTCGTAGAATTGGATTACAATCCCTACAGCAAGCAGCAGTCCTGTCCCTGAAGTCTGTCCAACGGTTCCTATGAGATCTGCTGACGCCGCAAGGAGACCAACAGCAGCCCCGCTGAAGACCGTTATCACAGGTATGTACTTCTTAAGCACTCTCTCCAGCACTTTAGGATCTCTCCTGAAGCCCGGAATTTGCATTCCTGAAGATATTATTTGTTTTGCAACTGAAGCGGGTCCCATATTTGTGGTTTCAATCCAGAACTTCGCAAACAGGATACTTGCACCAGTCATAAACCCAAGGAAAACGATAATGTGGATGACCTCTTCCCATGCTGTGTGGTTGAATAACACCGTTGGACCATACACCGCTGGCTGAAGAATCGGGAAAAGCCAATCTGCTATACCATTGGGTGTGGAAAGATAGAATGCCAATCCGCCGGTTGGTGTGGATGATGAAACTCCAACTGCGCTGGCTTGGGATGCGCTTAAGTAAGACCCGAGCATTTGATTGTGACCCAGTATGGGAATGTGGGAAAGCGCTGGACTACTCCAAAACAAAAGAGTCCACATGGAGACATTGGCCAGCAAAGCGGTCGCTAGGATGACAGGTATGTTGGATGCGTAGAACAATTGCAGAGGATATCTTCCCCTGGCTCCCCTGACCCTCTCATGAGCTATGGGCAGTTCCACCTTGCTGCTCTGGAAATATGCCACTATGAAGAATATGAGCAATGTTCCAAGTAACGCTATAATGGGATTGGGTGGAGAAAATAACAACCTTGGAATTCCAAGTGAACTCTGAAGGTATGAAGCTGAACCGTATATGGAGGTGTACAGAATGTTCGGTAAAGTCCCAACTGGAGGGTTGTTCAGTGAAGGGGTCGTGGAAAGCGAGTAAGGCAGAGACGTGTTTACTGGGGCCCAGTTAAAAGCTCCGGTGAATAGCTGCTGAGATACTCCTGCGGCTATGAACAGAGATATACCCGATCCTATTCCATATTTTGAAACAAGTTCGTCCATCAGGAAGACCAGATATGATCCAAAGAATAACTGGGATACTATGATACTTTCAGAAATGAAATATCCGTAGCCTGGTGCCATATTGTTAAGTGTTGTGATCAGTGCTGGATCTGGAACGAGATATCCAAAAGCCTGTGGTATGGCTTCGACAAAAATCATTAATATTACTATGAGTTTTTGTGTTCCCTGATATATTGCCTTATCTTCAGAATTTGTAAGATCTATGTTGAAGATTTTAGCTCCGGCAAATAGCTGCATTACTATACTGGCAGTAACTATTGGCCCGATTCCCAGGTCCATCAAAGATCCTTCAGCACCTGCAAAAATAGCCCTGAATGATGCAAAAACGTCTATTGTCCTACTCTGGTCCAGTCCATACACGTAAATATTTGTCAATACAAAGTATAGTACGACCACCAGAAATGTCCACAGCAACTTATATTTGAAAGCGACGTGACCCTTTGCCTTTTTAACTGCAGGCAGCTTTGCCGTTAGATTTTCCAGACCGTACAGCTTTGATTTCTTTGGACCCTTGTAACTCAGCACCAGATAAAGAATGCCAAATAATGGAGCCAGAAGAATTCCTGCAATAGCCAGCTTGGGCAATGGCAACTTGCTAAAATACCAGAATACTCCCATGACCATGAGGTATAGAAGTATTGTTGGAATCGCGCTTGTCCTATTCCTTTCTATCTTCTTGCTCATCTGATTCTACCGATATCCCCATAACCATAAGCTTATTTATGCATCTTTCGGTTGTTTTTGGCACAATTATCTTTGATTTTACTCTGAATTCTCCCGTTGCCAAAAGTTTTGTATAACCTGCCGATTTCAGATCGACAATGGTTTCTCCCTGTTCTTCCCTTACAAATCCCTTGTTTTTTAGGGAATCCATTGACTCGGCCAGTTCTCTTAATGTTATTGGAATTTCCAATGCAGCATGCGTATGACTTTTAAACCCGTGAACTCCGAAATGATCCCTGTCGTACTTCAGTACCAGAAGTTGTCTGTGTTTTCCCAAGCCTGCAAGACCTGAGCCACCTCTCTTTCCTTTTCCCCTTCCGGATTTAAATCCTCTTCCGTATCTTCCACCTCTTTGCTTTTTAGTTCTGGTTCGCACCACTTACTTTCACCCCCGGCAATAACATTTTGAGCACAAGCTCGTTTATTTTTGGTCCCCTGTAACCCAGCGTACCCTTCTTGTTGAATTGAATCCTTATGTATTCATATCCGCCCTTAGGAGGATGCATTCTCAATACAGGAATAATATCGGGTATATCCCTGAATTTAAGTTTTCCGTCCATAATTTCCTGCGCCAGTGCGGCAAATCCGTCTAGATTCATTTTCTCCTTGAGATATTCCTCGGTTAATGACTTTCTTCCCTTCAGGAGGGCTCTTGTTTTAAGTACCTCTACCAGGGTCTCTTTGTCTATCTCCCCCCATGTAATGTAATCTTTTGCGGACTGCAGCATTCCCTGGAAAGTTTCTGACTCCTTTACAATCACCATGTGATTAATATGGTGCAAGCCCATAAGTTCTGTTGCCTTCTTGGCTGCAGGATTCATTCCTGTAGTTCCTCTAACCCTAATTACCGCCAGCACTTGAAACACTCCCCTTATATATAGGTGTACTCAGGACAATGCTTGGATTGATCCTGATTTCTATTGTCTGCCTGAGTGCCGCAAAGGTTGCTTCTGCATAGTTGACAGTTGTTTTGGTGTGTCCCTTTGCAAAACCCCAGGCATCCTCTATTCCAGCCATTCTGAGAATTGTCTTGGCCACATCTCCAGTTGCCCTTCCAACGCCCTGGGGTGAAGGTTTTATAATTACTGTTACAGACCCCACATGACCTGAGACCTGGAATGGCACTGTATGTGCCCTACCGCAACCGCATTCCCATGAACCGCATCCCCTTCTTATTTCTATGATGTTCAGTTTTGCATTATTGATGGCCTTTCTTATTGCTGGTGCAGCCTCCTTTGCCTTTCCCCTTCCCAGTCCAACGAAACCGTCTTCGTTTCCTATTACTGCTGTTATAGAATAGTTCATCCTTCTTCCGGAGTCGGTCATTCTCTGAGCCCTTTCAATGTAGATTATTTCATCCTTGATATCGGGCATTAACATGTCTACTATCTGGTATTCCCTAAGGGGAAGTTTTGTTGCCAGTGCTTCGGACATCGATTTTATTTCCCCAGAAGCCACTTTCTTTCCAAGCTCCGTCTTGGGAGCCCACTGTTCTCCTTCCATTTTACTTCACCATCTCATCTATCTTTTTCTTCAACTCTTCAACTTTCAGGGGGTTCTTTAGGTGTTTTCCCTGTATCCTGTCTTTCTTGGGAAAAATTTCCTCTGAACAGGCTACTTCCAGTCCGGAATCCACTGCGCCCTTCAACATGGCAGAAACTCTTCCTCCTCTTACCAGTTCCTGTCGTCCTGTGTCCAGTATCGCGTTTTCGAGTTCCATCGTTTGAGCCTTCTTTCCGAGCAGGTATCCTGCCAGATAACAGACCTGTGTGTTGTTTCCCTTAATTCCGACACTTTTCTCCATGACCCTTGAATTAACAGTTGCCCTTACCAGATCCCCGTCCGGATCATATTCCGTAATTTGGACGATAAATCCGCTTCTTGAAATTCTGGCTACAAGCCTTGGGGTTTCTGACTTCAGTAGACTTAGCCTCTTCCTGTAATCTGTCTGTCCTGTTCTCTTTCTTCTAAGTATTGTTGGTGTTTTCATTTCATTCACCCATCAGTCCTGCAAGTTTAATCTGTGATCTGAGCTGGGCCCTTGATTTAATGGTTCCTCCCTTGACGATCCTGTAATATTTTCTGTAAGTTGCAGAATCAATCTTCTTTTCTGCCTTCAGTGTTCGAAGTTCATCCCTGAGTGCCCTTATTGTTTTAATCCATCTTCTTTTTCTTGGAAATCTTGCATTCCTCGTTCCCCTGACTGAACCGGGTCCTCTCCTTCTTTCCTTCCCCAACTGTTTCAGTCTCTTCTTAAATCTGGCGTTTGAGTTCCCCTTTTTGGGTTTCGCCTGTATAACATGCTTTTGGATCAGGTTCCTTACATCTTCCCTTGTTGCGGCCTCCTGTACAAGCGATATGCTATCCATATCAATCCAAACCCTTGTTACACCTGATTTAAATTCATCTGATGCGATTCTTTTAGCAGTATCTAGTCTCATTTCACATCTCCCTCTTGTTTAGAACCCTTATGCCAAGTTCATCTGCCCTTTCCTGAAGCATCTCGAGTTTTTTCATACCAATGGTTGAAGAGAATCTGCAGGCTTCATTTTGAGCATTAATTGATTCAAGTTCCGCTAAATTGTGCACCAAAACTTCAGTGAACCCTGAAGGATGAAGATATCTCACGGACCTGGGACCCCTGAACCCAATGTCCACAACGGGTGGTCTTCTTGCGAGATGTTCCCTCATTTTTGAGTGATATCCTCTTGGTTTTCTGTATTCTTCACCAAACTTTTTGTATCTGAACCATTCCTGTCTTCTGAACTCAACCCTTGTTCTTGCGAGTTCCAATTTTTGCTTCAATAATTTTTTCTTTTCCTTATCCATTTTCGGTTTGATTTGTGATGACATGATTACTCAACCTCCTCTTCAATGGGGAATATGCCGTCCTGGAAAATTCTCAGATCAAACCCTCTTATCTTTGTGGCTCTTTCTATGTTTGAGCAGGTTTCTCCTATTTCCCTCTTGTCGTTTCCTGTAAGTGTTATTCTGTCTCCCTTAATGGATACCTTTGTTGCACCCAGAATTTTGGCAATCCTTGGGCTTCTCTCCCCGAGGAAATTTTCCACAACAAGTTCCTGTCCCCTTACGGACACCCTCATTGGGAAGTGAGTGTAATCAACTTTCATTGTGTAGCTGAACCCGTCGGTTACCCCTTTGAACATATTCTTGATTTCTGATGCCCATGTTCCCACTATTGCATTTGTGAATCTGTTTTCCTTGGACTTTTCTATGTCTATTGTACCTTTTCCCATCAGAACCCTAAGATAATTATTGGCAAGATTTCTTGTAACCTTTCCCAATTTTCCCTCAACCTCAAGTACTCCGTTGGCGTAGGTTGCTTTGATTCCCTTGGGAATTTTCAATTTTTCTCCTTCTTTCCAGTTAATCATTTTCCTTTCACCTAATATATATAAGCCAGTAACTTTCCTCCAAGTCCGAACTTCCTGGCCTCTACATGGCTCATTACTCCCTTCGTTGTGGTTATTATGAGAATCCCAAAGTCCTGCGCTGGAAGATATCTTGATTCGAAAGTATCCATATTCACTTTCTTAACTGAATACCTTGGCTTTATTATTCCACAGTTGTTTATGGTGCTGTTGAGTTTTATCTTGAATTTACCCCCCTGACCATCTTCAACCACCTCGAAACTTGAAATGTAGTTGTATTCCTGCATCACCTTGAGGACCCTTCCGATTATCCTCGCGGCAGGTCCCACTTCTATCTCCCTTTTCCCTATGAGGGAAGCATTCTTGATTGTGTTTATTATATCATTTAATGGATCGTGTCTCATTTTTTCACCTCAACTGAATTTCTTGAACCCTATGGATGGGGCAGTTTCCCTGAAGCACTGCCTGCACATTCTTATTCCGTAACGCCTGACCATTCCTCTTTTTCTCCCGCATCTGACGCATCCTTCTGTTCTGCCGAAATTCTTTTTTGGCCTAAGTGTTAAATTTGTCATTAGTAAATCACCTGCACATCAAATTTATCCTTCAGGAACTGCAATGTTTCATCCTTTGTGATTTTTAGTTTGGATGATAATTTTTCTTTCTTTATCTTCCTGGTGGTGTTTCTCTTTCCCCCTTTTCTTTTTAACACAACGGCAACATCCATTCCAAAAATTCCAATTTCTGGATCATATTTCATTCCCTTAAAGTCCGTGTACTCTGAAATCCCAAAGTAGGCGTTTCCGCTTTTGTCGACTGAGTAGTGCGGAAACTTATATTCCCTTGCGTATAGTGCTTCTTTCAGGAACTTTTCTGCATCGCCTTTTCGCAAGGTTACCTTTGCACCGATTGTCAGTCCTTTTCTTATGTTAAATTCTCTCACTGTTTTGCTTGATGCTGTTAAAACTGGCTTATGTTTTGTCAGCATTTCAATGACTCGGGCAGCCTTGTTTAGCCTGTCCCCTGCCTGGCCTACTCCAATATTTACCACAACTTTGTCTATGGTGATGTTATGCATCTGATTGTCTGCACTCATTGGTTTTCACCTCCCTGAGCCTGCTCTGTATGGAACTTCAGGTGCCCAATTGGAAATACATATTCCTCAATGGTTGCAAATCCCTCTTCCATCGAAACTAGGTTCGATCTTGACGATTTGCTCACTTCCACACTCTTTATCGTTGAAAATGAACCTACGTGATTTCCCCCCGTAAGAAAAACCTTAGAACCTGATTGCAGTTTGATTGTTCCTTCCATGCTGTTTTTCTTTACATTAAACAGTACAACGTCTCCTGTCTCAAGGTTCTTGTTTTCGGTTATGAAATTATATCCATCATGGAAACTTATCATTGTTTTGCCGCCCTTCTCAGTTTTCTTGTCAACCACTTTTCTGGGCTTAATCTCATTGTTTTCTTCTGTAGTTTCCACCGGTACGAGCCTTCCCAACTTATCGTAAAGGATCCTGTATGAAGTTTTCATTCCATCTACAGTTACCAGATCCATGAATCCCACCGGGTATTTTTTCTCCTTTACTACTTTCCCATCAACTTTTACATGCTTGTTTATCAGTATTCTTGCAATCTCTCTTTCCTTGCCCCCGACCTTAAGGTAGTCCCTTAATATATGCAACATGGGAACAGACTGATCCTTTTTATGTGGGCCAGGGTTTGATGTTGCCCCCCAGAAATAGGATTTTCTTGGGATCTTGACGGACCTGGGAATCATTTGCCTCTTAGTTTTGTTTATCATCTTCTTCCTCCTCTTCTTCCTCATCACTTTCATCGGATTCAGGCTCAGCCTCATCTTCCGGAGAATCTGCACTTTCCTTCGGTTCTTCTTCACTTTCAGGTTCCGTTGATCCTTCATCTATGGGCTGAATTTCAGTAGGTTCGCTTTCCACAGGTTCCTCCGTCTTTGCCGAGAACTGCTCAAGTTCCTCCTGATTTACCTCCACATGCTTTAGTGCTGCCATTTTTCTTATTCTCTCTACTCTCTCCTCCATTGAAAGATCCAGTTTTGTAATCTCAATTTTTTCTGGGTTTATTGGGAATTCCTTTTCCTTGCCATCAGCCTTTGCTATGTTCAATCCTTCTATGATAACTGTTGAGTGCCTGTGATCAACACTGGATATCTTACCGCCTTCCCCTCTTCGTGTTCCCTTAACAACCTTGACTACGTCACCCTTTATTATGGGAAATTGCCTGATTCCCAACTTTCTTCTCAGATCTTTTTCCAGTGTTACCTTTACCTTGTTATGATTCATTCTTTTCACCTTAAACAATGGTTGAGGCTATTGCTGCTATCCTTGGCCATCTTTCTGCAGCCTCCCGAGCAACCGGCCCTTTTATTTCCGAACCTCTAACCTCTCCGTCCGGAGTCACAAGAACTGCAGCATTTTCCTCGAAGGAAATAAGAGACCCATCAGCTCTTCTGTAAGGTCTTTTCTGCCTTATCACAACAGCATAAACTACCTTGCTTCTAACATCAGGTCCACCCTTCTTGACGCTTGCTATGAACATGTCCCCTACTCCTGCGGCTGGAACTCTCCTTGCGACACCGTGCCAAGCTTTAACGTCAATTAAGCTTACTATTTTTGCACCGCTATTGTCAGCACATACCATTCTGGCCCCAAGCGGTAGTCCTCTTGATTGTCTGCCTCCAATCCCCTTCATTGATTCACCTTCCCTACTACTACGTGAGATATCGTTTTGGCAAGTTTCCTGCATTCTGTAAATATTACTGTATCGTTCGTTTCAACTTCTATGCATGGCGGTAAATGTACATGGTACCTGGATACAGTCTTGATGTACCTCTGGTATTTCTTATTGAATTTTCTGAACTCTTTCTCTACCACTACACTGTTTACCATTCCCTTGGACACTACTCTCCCAGTTGTCGTCCTTCCCCTCACACTCAAGTCAGAGTGATATGGGCACTTCTTATCTTCACATTCCTTTTCCGGCGGATTGATATCCAATCCAATGTTCCTTGCCATTTATTCCATCCTCCTAATGTTTCGGCTTATTTTTCTAATATCCTTTAGCCTGTTTTCTGGTTTGAAACAGGTAATTTTCCCGTTGATTGTCACTTCTTCTTCCCTTATTTTCAATTTGAAAATGCACTGGGATTTCGGGATCGTAATGGTCCTTTCTCCATTCTTAATTGAAAAGGTGTTTTTCGTCTCCTTCACAACTTTTCCAGAAATACCTTTTAATGTTGGATTTGTAGATGATTCTACGCGTATTTCCCTTCCGAGATATTCCTCTCCGTAAATTTCCATTGTATTCATCCCAGCACCTCAGTTTTGAACCCAATGCTCTCCAAGTACTTTCTTACCGTATCCCTGTGATCTCCCTGCAGTTCGATGGTTCTTCCGTCCTTTACCGTGCCTCCAGAAGCAACCTTCCTTTTGAGCTGTTTTGCAATTTCGTCAAGATTTTCCATCTTTGGATCTATTCCATCAATAATGGTAACATTCTTTCCGTATCTCCTCTTATCGACTGTTATCCTGACAGCCATTGTATCTCTGGTAAATCCATCCCATGGCTGCAACTCCTTAGGAATTCCGGTAAAGTTCTTATCCTTCATTTTTTAAGTTCCTCCTCGTGTTCCACCTTCTTAACCCTAGCTAACTGCTTTCTGATTGATTTTATCAGTCCTGGGTTAAGAGGTGACCCTCCCATTGCCACACTGGCTCTCTGCCTTAGGAGGTTTTCCTTGAGTTCCTTTACTCTTTCATCCCTCTCCTGTTTACTCATTTTTCTCAATTCCCTTGCTTTCAGCTCCGGCATTTGGATTTTTCACCTCCTTTGGAAGATTTGTCTTGTTTACTACTATGTCATCTGGAAGTCTGTACTCATTGTTTAAAAGCCTTACAGATACGCCAATTATGCCCAATTTCAATTTTGCTGTTGAATATCCGTATTCAATGCCTGTTCTCGCAGGTTCCCCTGAATATTTAATTGAACCGTAGAAAAACTTCTGGCTTCTTGCTCTCTCTCCTGAAATTTTTCCCCCTATCTTGATCATAACGCCCCTGGCATTATTTTCAATTATTCTCCTAAGCGCTGTATTCCCAGCTTTCCTGTATGCCCATCCCTTTTCCAGAGACATTGCTATCTTTTTTGCAACTATTTGAGCGTTTAAGTCTGGGTTTTTTACCTCTTTAACCTCAATTCTTGGACCTTCCAGTTTGTACTTGGTTCTCAGAGTATCCTCTATTTCCTGAACTTTAGATCCTCTCCTGCCAATGACAAGCCCGGGTTTGTTTACAATTAGTTGGATGGATGTATCAAGAAGATTCCTCTTCATCTCTATCCCACCAAAACCTGCAGAATCTGTCTCCTTCCTTACGTATTCTGAAACGAGTAATCTTCTTATATTTTCATTGATGAATTTTCTTTCCTTCATTCCTGAGCCACCTCTTCTACCACAACTGCCAGATGAACCATATCCCTGTTGTTTGCCCCTGCTCTTCCATAGGCTTTAGGCATATATCTCTTCAGCATTCCTCCCTTGTTTGCAGTTATTAAGCTGATTTTAAGAGAGTCTGTATCCAGTCCCTTGAATTCCGCATTTGCCTTCACGTTTTCAATTAGAGTAAGGAATTGCTTAACAGCCCGAATTGGGTATCTTCCAGGTCCACTCCCCTTTTTGTGTGAAACTGAGTCCAGATATCTGAAGTATCTGATTGGCCTCTTCTTCTCCATTACATCGTTAAGCAAATTCTCTGCTTTTTCTAATTCCATTCCCTTCAGGTTATGTGCTATGTTGACTGCATCCTTCAGTGAAATGTTGCAATTCCTCCTTAGGGACTTTGCTGTTTTTTCTCCTGTTTCCTTTAATGAATATCCTTTCATTTTACATCACTTCA
>DAICVC010000025.1:0-2543 GCA_027372655.1 Thermoplasmatales archaeon
ACTTTCAACTTCTATTTTAACCTTGATGTTCGCTGTAGTTTCTATCGCTGTGCCGCAGACCTCCCCGTCACCTTGGGCTGCGTGTGGATCAGCAAATGAAACCAATCCTCCCTCAACGCTTACAGGAAGATGGAGAATTGATCCTGCTTTCAGCAGTTTGTTGTCCATATTGCCACCAAAATATTGTGGCGGAATCATCGTGTGTCTCCCGTTTTTAGGAGCGGTGCCAACTATGCCGAGAAATGGACTAACAGGAATTTCTACGCCTTCTAGAAAACCTTTCTTGACCGACCTCGCAGTCCCTTGCTTGATATCCCATATCACGATATCGTCCTTGAATTCATTCGCCAGGACACCAAAATTTTCAAAAATGGCTGTCCAGCCCCAGTCTCCTGATTCGACGTCTAGTAACTCTATCTTCAGCGCATCCCCTGGTTTAGCACCTTCTACGAAAACTGGGCCAACCGCACCATCCACCTTTTCCCAGTTTATACTCTTCAGGTCTTCCTTGTTCGATTTCCTATTTATCTGGAATGTGGAAGAGTCAGGTATGCTTAAAGTAAACACCTCATTTTGATTTATTCTGGCAATGGGACGGTTACCGTTTTCCCAAAAATAGTGGATGTTTCCTTCATTACTCCCGTCTATATGTTTCATATATATTCACGCTCTTCATGGATTACGAGGAATCTAATTCTCCAAACATTGGACAAGACTATTTTTGACACGGCAGGTACCATAATGATTGAAGCAGTTACTGAATAATAATTTATTGAAATTACTTTTGTTCGTTATTTGGGCAAAAAGCGTATTTTAGTTGATTTTTCGGTTGGAATTCCTGCCAAAAGTATGTTGTGATCTTACATATCTTCTGCAGGCTCTTGGGTTTCAAGACTCCTCTTTAGCCCTTCGAGTACACCTACTGCGTAGATTGCATACTCTTCTATCCATCTGTCGTGGATTCTCTTTATTGGAAGTGAATCTAGGTAATTCCATACAAATCTGCCTTCCTTCTTTGATATTACAAGTCCTGATTTCCTGAGGATTTCTAGATGCATTAAGATGGTGCATCTATCTACTTCCTTGAATTGGTCGCACAATTCACCAGTTGTTCTTGGTCTTGATTTTAGGAGGTCCAGAATTTGTCTCCTCTTGTTGTCAGCAAGTGCTTTAAAGACTTTTCCATCTCCATTAGAGTCTTCATTTTTAGCAGACATGTTATGGTTATCCCAACATGTTATATTTTCATAACATTTATATTTAACCAAAATATGACATCGGGGTGAACCGTATTGAAATTGGAGTTTCAGGTGAGCACTAGAATCAGAAAACCCATTGAGAAAGTTTTTGATGCCGTTGTTGACCCTGACAAGTAGCTATTTTGTACCAGGTGGTGTCAGCGGTCCTATGGTTGAAGGAGCTGAACTAACTTGGACTTTTCCAGATGTTTCTTGTGTTCAAGCGATGAAAGTGGTCAGATTGGAGAAGAACAAGGAAGTAGAACTGGACTGGTTCAAAGATGACGGATCTAAGACTCATGTTCTGATAAAGTTTGAAAAATTAGGGGATAACGAGACAATGGTTTCAATCAAACACTCGGACATAAGCCGGATGATAAGGGGCTACAAGACTCCTACTCCCACTGTGAAGGATGGAGCGTTATGCTCTCTTCCCTAAAAGTTTACCTAGAATATGGGAAAAATTTGGGGAAAGGATACTGGTAGGCTATTCATCTCCCAATGGAGAAAGGATATCTACACAAAGTATCCATTATATTTTTTTAAACTGTTATTGAAGATTGATTATTTCTAAAAAGAATCCTATGATTTCATACCTCACTTGAAATTTGAAATTCTAAGGCAACTTACAGATGCAGGGAAATCCGGACCAATTGTATAACGTAATAACTTTCTGTTTCAGCGAAAATCAACAACTAATGGCAAAGTGAAAAGAGCAAGCAGACAGTCAATTATGGATTCAATCTAAAAATAATGTAAATTGGACGGTGCCTAAAATGTTATTATGTTATATTTATCAAAGAGTATTTGAAAAACATCTAAAATAAATGCGCTCAATTGAAGAAACTAAAAGTATCGTTTTCATCACATGTCAGTTTCTATATTGCTTTCGTGTTCTGACAGTTGGGGCAAACGAATTACATCAATAGGTCTATTAAGATTGCCTTTAGATTTCTATTGACTTTAATTTCAGATGCCATCATTCTTGCCTGCTCATCGTCTATTATCATTGGCATCCTTCTCAGCCTTCCTCTACTGTAAACACAGAATCTTAATGCCCTATCACCATTTTCAAATTCAAGCAGCTGAATTGTTGGTTCCCAAGATTCCTTAAAACCATTGGGTGTTATCGTGCATCTTATTGATGCCTCTTCAGTTATCCGTCCCTTTCCCCAAGGAAATTCAAACTTTCTAGGAAGTTTTCTCATTTCTGCTTTATCGACTTTCATCTGTATCCTTGGAATGTAAATTTTAACCTCTTTCTAAATTCTTCTGTCTTTCAGAAGCACACAACAGGAATAAAGA
>DAICVC010000019.1:0-11383 GCA_027372655.1 Thermoplasmatales archaeon
GACGGAAGAGACAGAGGGACTGTCATCAATGAAGAATGTTATCCTCTACGGCATATCAGATTCTAAGCGGCTAAGCGAAAGGGGCACTACTTTCTCATTCAATTTCAAGAATGTGACCGATAAGAAAGCAGAGGAAATTTATTGGAAAAAATTTGGAATTACTACAGTTGGCGGTAGCCACTGGAATCTCTCACACGACTATTTCTCAAACCCATCAATGCTAAGGGCGACCTTCCTGCATTATAATTCTTTGGCAGAAGTGAAACGATTTCTAAAGGCTACAAAGTCGATCTCAATAAAATGACTTGTTCCAGAAATAGTCGCAAATAAGAAGTAAAAACAATACAAGTTGCAAATGTTGAATTAGATGGGAGTGCCGGTACGTAAATTACTCATTAGCAATCTCTAACTTATAAATATCCCATCATAAAGTGAATCTTTAACGTAACTAGGAACATCAGTTTCACTTCATTGAATTTTTTCCAAAATAATCAGCAAGACTATTATTCCTATTATTAAAATAAAAATATTTTAGATAGATTAAAGCCCTCCCGAGCATTGATTTTACTTCGTTTCAGTTAGTAATACTTATATATCCTGAGCAACATATCTTCTTTTATGGCTGACGGCAATGAAAAAGTTGACGAACCTAAAAAATCTGGATTGGCTGTTGGAACCTTAAGCATGTGGGAAGCCTTTGCACAAGGTCTTGGAACAAATGGTCCTGCTGCTGTTACCGCTCTTTTCTTTGTGAGCATAGCAGGACTGGTTGGTGCCAGCCTTCCATTTGTTCTCATTTTAGCCTTTTTGATTTACGCCGGAATGACTCTTATAACCTATGAATGGTCTAAGGAAGTTGCATCAGCATATTCTTGGGCAGCCTTTCACAAAAGGGGATTTAAACGGCTGGGAGGTTTCTTTTCTTACTTTGGTGGATTGACCTACTGGTATTATTATCTGCTAGGATACACGGGATTCGCAATGCTTGGCCTGTCGTCATTCCTTTACGTACTCTTTCCTTCCGTAACTTCTCAATATCCTTGGCTATGGATTCCGATAATTACAGTAGTTATTGCGGAGACAACTGCCCTCGCATATTTTGGAATTAAAATCTCAATGAGATATATTCTTTATACGGGGATGGCAGAAGTAATATTCCTTGTGATTACGTCAATTATAATGATAATTCTAGGAGGAGGAAAGAACACTGGGGTTGTATTCACAGCGCTGCCTGTTGGAAACAACTTTACGTTGATATTCGTAGCTATGATGCTGGGTATTGCAACTTTTGGAGGAATAAATAGTATAGTGCCTGTTGCTGAGGAAACTAAGAATCCCAAAAGGAATATACCTATAGCCCTGGTCACCTTAGCTTCGATAGTAGGATTCACTTTACTTTTGAATTCATACTCCCAAACTATCTTATTTGGTATAAACAACATGTTTAATTATGCTACCTTGCCTGATCCAGGGGTAACCCTCTACCTTAAATATCTTGGCCTAGCAGGCGGTGTACTCCTGATAATTTTCGTAATAAACAGCTTCAACACTTCTGGGGTATCATTTGAAACAAGTACCATTAGAACTGTTTACGGATATGCCAGAGATGGAGTATTTTTCCCTAAATCATTCACGAAAATAAACAAACATAAAGTCCCTGGGAATGTTGTTATTTTTACGGGTGTATTTTCTCTGGTCATAGCCATTGCTGCAGGAATAATAATGGGACCTTTTACTGCAAGTATATTCCTAATATTAAGCAACTCCGTCTTTAGCTTTTTTAACCATGCGCTAGCTGGTCTAGAACTGTCTGTATATCACCACAGGAATAAAACCCTTAAGGTATTTAGACACGTAGTCATACCATGGGTTACTGCGATTATGATTTTCATTGCAATAATCTATGTGGTTTATCCAGCACCTCCAGCTCCACTGAGATATTCTGCATGGGTTGCTGGGATATACGCGTTATTTGTGATAGTCACATATTTCTACTACAAAAGTAAAAACCCAGAAAAACTCAAGAAGATCGGTGATTTCACTCTATAAAAATTTCAATTTTTTCTTTTTTTGATTCTAAAATATTTTCATCTTTTAATTCAGGAATCAGTTTATAGACTCTCAAAAAAATTTTCTCATTCTTAGGTAAACGTTCTTATACACTTCCCATCTAATGACCGTACACGGAGTGAGATATTCATGAGGAAAATTCTGATAATCGACGAAGAATTTAATCAACACAAAATTGAGAGAGAAATTTTAGAACGTGAACTGGAGGATATCGAGATAATTGAATTAAATTATTCTATGGAAGAAATCTTAAAGCACAGAGAAGGAGTGATTGGAATTTTGGTTCAAATCGATTTCCAAATCGATAAAAAGTTCATGGACCAGTTTCCAGCTTTGAGGGCTATTTCCGTTTATGGCGGAGGTTATAACAATATTGACGTAAAATCTGCAACTGCTCTAGGAATAAAAATTTCAAGGTCACCAAACTACTGTAACCACGAAGTAGCGGAGTATGTAATAGCCATGATATTAAACTTCGCAAAGAAGCTCACGTACTTGAACAAGCGCGCAAGGCAGGGCTATTGGGGAGCAAAGGCGATATCAAATATTCCAATAGATGAATGGTCCGTTGAAGAGATGGACATACTCCCACAGCGGGTCCACGGATCGACACTTTTCATAATTGGATATGGAAGAATTGGAGAATTGGTTGGCAGAAAGGCTACTGCCCTCGGCATGAGGGTTTTGTATTATGACCCAAACATTCCTACTACTGGCAATGTCGAAGGTAAAGTGACCCTTGAAGATGGCCTTAAACGTGCCGATTTTATAGCAATTACTGCTTCATTAAACGATTCATCATTTTCCCTGTTGAATTCGAAAAACATTTCTTATATTAAAAAAACTGCATACATAATAAATGCTGCTAGAGGCAAAATCATTGAGGAGAGTGCCTTAATCAGCGCTCTGAAAGAAGGGAAGTTAAGGGGTGCGGCTCTAGATGTATTCTCATCAGAACCACTTAATATTGACAATCCTTTGCTTAACATGGATAGAGTATTCGTCACCCCACATTCAATCTACATCTCAGATAAGTCAATAATGGATTTGAAGTATCTTGCAACCAATAATCTTATCAGCATGTTGAGTAATGGAAAACCAGAAGGTTGTGTGAATTGCCAGTAGGTTCTAGAGGATTCACAAGTAAAGAATGGATAATGAAAATTACGTTTGGAGTATTCAAATTTGAATTGGACAAAAATGCCAACCTAGGCATAAGCAGGAAAAATAAGGACTTAAGTGACCTAAGCAAACAGTAACTAAAAAATAAAGAACCTTGTTCGTATAGTTGTCTATGTACCTGACCACTGAGGAAGAGAATGTCCTGAACGGAAAATATGGAATGGGCAAATCTAATGCGATGAAATTGTTAGTTTCGCTCGGGGAAATGTTTGATGCGGATAAACTCATCCCGATTAAGAGGGCTCACTGGGCGGTTAGCGGCCAGGAAGGAGACTTATTTTTTGCGGAAAAGTTGGCTAATTCCGGTGCACGAGTATCTGTAGTTACTACGACGAATCCCGCATGGGATTCGACCCTCTCAAACTTATTTCACGTGGATATAGATGACTATGAAAGGTCTCTCTTGGACAGGACTATTGAGGTATCAGACAAGCTCGGCGTAATAAAGAGCTTCAACTGTACTCCATATCTTTACAAGGATGTACCTTCGTTCGGAGAGCACGCTGCCTTCTCTGAATCTAGTGCCACTCCCTATATTAATTCAGTATATGGTGCTAGAACCAACAGAGAAAGCTCATCGAGTGCACTTGCTGCTGGGGTAATAGGTAAAACACCAAATTACGGTCTTCATTTGGACGAGAACAGAATTCCAAACATAACTGTTAATGTTTCGGCCCAAATAAAGGATGATTTTGACATGGGTTTACTCGGATGGCATCTTGGGGAGATATTGAAGCCTGATGATGTACCTTTAATAAAGGGACTTAAGATAGAAATGACAGAAGAAGGGCTCAGAGATTTCGGTGCAATGATGAATACATCAGGTGCAGTTTCCCTGTTTCACCTGGAAGGTGTCACTCCAGAGGTCAAAGTAATTTCAGATACGTCTTCATGGGTATCTAGCAGGGAAAGAATAACAGTGACATCCGAAGACGTGGAAAAAGTAAGAAAAAAATTTACAGACAAGAGGGGGAAGATAAATTCAGTATACATAGGCTGCCCGCATTCCACAATACCGGAAGTGATGAAGGTAAACCGCTTGCTTGATGGAAGAAAGGTGAATGATGAAGTTAAATTCCTGATATTTACGTCGGCTACAAACATCAAGATTCTTGGAGAGAACGTGAAGAAACTTGCGTCTAAAGGGGTTTACGTAATGCAGGACAGCTGTGTTGATGAACCGGTCTTCAAGTTCACTGAAGGTGGACTTGGAGCTACAAATTCCCTTAAGGCTGCTTACTACCGAAAGAGGAGGAATCAGGAATTTGTGGTTACGAATATTGAAAATCTTGTGGAAGCTGCTGTGAGGGGTTACATATGAGCGTCAAATCTTATATACAAAAAGTAAAAGCTGCTTGCAATAGAGACACTGAAGGAGAAGTTCTTTTCTCGGAAAGGTCTGTTAATTTCTATTTAGTGGATCCGCTTACCTCAGAAATTCTAGAGGACGACCATCCGCTGAAAGGTGTTAAAGTCAAGGGAAAGGCCCTTGTAATTCCGTCAGGAAAGGGCAGCTCAGTCGTACAACTCGATGGTCTTTACCAACTCTTAACACACGACAATCAACCTTCAATGATAGTCGTAAGGGATCCTGATCCCGTAATCGTTTCTGCTGCAATTATATGCGACGTACCCATTGTGACAGGTGTAAGTGACGAATTTATGTCTTTGACAAAGAGAGGTGGCTCATTGGACCTGGACTGCCAAAGGAAAGAATTGACCCTCATTGAACCTGGAGCGGAAAACAAGTAACCAATCCAGTGACTTCTATTTAACTCCATTTTTTGACTTGACACCGCATAAGACCTCCATTATCACTGAGGCTGCGAGTTTCTGTGTGATATCCCCGATATCGAATGGGGGAGAATATTCAGTAATGTCTACCCCATCCAAATTCAAATTTTTGACCAATTCCCTAACTAATTCAAGGAGTTCGTATGGCATTAACCCTCCCGGGGAGCTTCCGCTGCAGGCGGGAGCAAACGCCTGGTCGACGGCATCGATATCAACACTAAGATATGTATGACCTTTACCACCTAGAATATTGGCTACTTCCTTGACAGTTTCCCGGATTCCGTAGGTGTGAATATAATGTCCACTTACCGTCTTTACCCCCTTGTCCTTGAGGAATTCTGCGTAATATCCAGGATACCTGAATCCGTGTGACCCCAAAATCACGGTGGAATCTGGCTTGTCATTCTTGTCCAATAATAGATGCCTTAACCAAGACCCGGAATTTACGAAATTGTAATCTCTTACGTCGTAGTGCTGGTCTATTACCACTAGGTTTACATTACGATTACCATTCCCTACTGATCTTCTTAAACCTTTAAAGGAAGGTAGGGTAATGGAATGGTCTCCACCCAGTATTATTTCCACTTTACCGAATTTATAGAGTCTTTCTACATCACTTTGGATTAGATCATAAATATGGGAGCCTTCACCATTTAAATCCAGATTTCCAAAGTCCTTAGCTTTTAGACCTGATAATTCTGTCTCATGAGTCGAGCAGTAGTTTGTAAAATTGTAGAATGATTTCCTGATAAAATCTGGGGCTAATCTTGCACCTCTCCTGTGGGACAGTATTCCTCCGTCATAAGGAAATCCTAACAGTGATACATCTGGACTCTTAAATGAGTCATTGACCATTTCAGTGATATAAGAAGAGTTAGGGTCACGGAAAATATCCATGTATTTACTTTTCTCGAATTTCCAGTTCTTCAAATGCTGTGACATTTACAAATACCTACGGAATTGATATCAGAAATACGGAGTCTTGAACTTGACTCCTTTCTTGATAAGTTTAATGGAATCCTCATATCCAGCATCTGCATGCCTAATGACACCGGAACCGGGGTCTGCATTCAGCACTCTTCTAATTCTCTCCTCTGCATCCCTTGTCCCATCTGCCACTATTACCAAGCCAGAATGAATGCTATTACCTATGCCAACACCGCCTCCATGATGAACACTTACCCATGATGCGCCAGAGACTGCATTCAATAGTGCGTTAAGAATCGGCCAGTCAGCAATTGCATCGCTTCCATCCTTCATCCTCTCCGTCTCCCTGAATGGGGAAGCAACTGAACCGGTGTCGTGGTGGTCTCTCCCAATTGCTACAGGGGCTGTCAGTCTGCCTTCCCTAACCATGTCGTTTATTAACAGCCCTATCTCTTCCCTCTGCCCATATTTTGCATAACATATCCTTGCCGGTAGTCCCTGGAAATGAACCTGGTTTTTTGCCAGTTTGATCCACTTTACAAGATGTTCATCGTCCTTGAATTTAGAAATTATCGCATCATCTATTGCAAATATGTCGTCAGGTTCCCCAGAAAGTGCAACCCATCGAAAGGGACCGGAGCCAATTGCAAATAGGTCCCTCAAATACGCAGGTACGTAACCTGGAATTTCGAATGCCCTGTCGTAGCCGTGTTCCTTTGCCCTTGTTCTAAGGTTATTTCCGTAATCGAATGTCTTTGCACCTTTTTCCTTGAACCAGACAATTGCCTTCACTTCTTTGACTATGCTCTCATAAACCCTCTCCTTATACTCTTCGGGGTTTTTCTTCCTGAAATCATCAGCAGACTTTACTGAATATCCCTCAGGTATGTAACCAACGTTTAGGTCGTGTGCTGCGGTCTGGTCTGTCACAATGTCTGGAATTACGCTTCTTTTGACTAGGTCATCATATACTGTTGCAGCATTTCCCAGCAAACCTATGGACTCATCAGTACCCGCGGAAATGAATTCGTCCTTCCACTTCAGTGCTTCATCCAGTGAGTCGGTCCACCTGTCTAGGTACTTGTCCCTGAGCCTCCTGTTGATCTTTTCCATATCTACCTCTACAACGATGGCAACACCTCCGTTCATCTTTATAGCAAGAGGCTGAGCGCCTCCCATTTCACCGAGTCCACTTGATAACACCCATTTGCCCTTCAGGGAATCTGTATGAAATTCCTTCCTCGCAAGTGCCGACAGGGTCTCATATGTACCTTGTAGAACGCCCTGAGTGCCTATATATATCCAGGAGCCTGCTGTCATCTGCCCAAACATAGTCAGTCCTCTAGCCTCTAGGTCCCAAAATATGTCGTCCGTTGCCCACCTTGGTACAATCTGTGCATTTACAATCAATACCCTAGGGGAGTTCTTGAACGTCTTGAAAATTCCAACAGGTTTTCCAGACTGGATCAGGAGGGTTTCGTCATCTTCCAGGCCTTTCAATGCATCGACAATCTTATGGAAAGCTTCCCAGTTTCTAGCGGCCTTCCCCTTCCCCCCATAAACGATAAGATTTGAAGGATCCTTTGCAACCATGGGGTCAAGATTGTTCATAAGCAACCTTAAAGCGGCTTCTTGTTCCCATCCTTTGGTATTTAGTTTTTCACCAGTAGGTGCATGAATTTCAGTAGCCATTATGATCTGGTAATAATGTAATTGTAGAATTATTAGTTTTTGAATAACTTGTACTACCTATAAAAAGGTCTTCAGTGACATTAACAGTTAAATTGCCCTTTATGATGACAAAGTAGTGCCTATTACAAGAATATCAAAAGAATTAATTTCAAGAGCATCTAGCCTCCTTCTCAAATTAAACTGGAGGGTTTGGTACTTTGGTGACAACGCTGGTTTTATGGGACTAGAAGCAGCAGATTATTTACTTAACACAGCTGAGTATAGTAATTATGCACTAGGAATGCTCAAAGGCTGGAACGCCAGAAGATACCCTAGGGTAAAATATGACCAAACACTGCCGGGGATTGAAGCAATAAGACTTGCAACGAAACACGCGGATATGGACTTACTTGGTTCAATTGAAGAACACGTTAATTGGATCATTGGGCACAGAAAATTTAAGGGAGTCTATTTGACAGACGATGATTATCCTGATCTTATCTGGGTTGACACAATGAGTATCCATCCGCCTATGATTGCTGGGTTAGGCGTTTACAAGCAGGAATTTTATGATATCGCTTCAAGACTTGCGATGGGTTATGTTGAGTTGCTTCAGGATAAAAGCGGATTATTTTCACATACTTACGACATCATTAAAGAAACATCAAACAATGTTCATTGGGGAAGGGGACAGGGGTGGGCTTTGGTCGGCCTTTTAGAAACAATTAAATTATTACCTAAGAAATACACAATTAGGCAAACTTTAGTGTCAAATTTTGAAAAGTGCATCATAGCCGTTTCCAGTCTCCAGAATAAAGACGGAAACTGGAACACCGTAATTGACGAGGAAGGTTCTCCCATAGAAAAGTCAATAGCTCCCTTCTTTGTAATAGTAGGGGCACAAGCTATCTCCCTAGGGCTAATAAAAAGTGATATTAGAGAAAACATATCGTTGGCGATGAACGCAACGCTTAAGTCATTCACCAAGGACGGCCTCTTCAATGGAGTGAGTGAAGACACTCTTTCTGGCAATTATTCTTATTATGTCTCCATCAAGAACAATTCATTCAGCCCATGGTCTCAAGGACCTCCAATTGCAGCAATCTACTGGTACAACAAAGTAAGAGATACATTAAACATGAATTGAGATGAATTCCTAAAACTCAAAACTGATTCAAATTACACGAGTTAGAAATACTAAATGCCCACATCACTGGAAACGGGTGGCAATATGAATACTACCAATATTCCGATATTTAGCAAAAGTCGGAGAAGATGGAAAATTTTCCCTCTTCTTGGATCAGCCACATCTATACATGGAAAATAACTTAATCTAGTTAGATTATTGATAAATATGCAAGTAGATGAAATTAAGAAGAGAATCGAAAGAATTAGCGATATGGAAAAACCCGAATTTCCTAAGTTTTCAGTAAGCTACATGGCACCAAATGAGGATCCGATATCAAATTTCTATTATTACAGTAACGGTAACTGGATTGCTACCCATCCTATACCGGAGGACAAGATACGCTGGGGAGCATTTATGGAGATTGCAGAAAGAAATAGATATGTGCTGGGTAAAATTCTGGAAGAATGTGCATTTAGTGAACGATGGGACAATAAGACAATTCAACAGCTAGGTTCTTTCTATCTTTCAGCCATGAACACAGAGAAAATAGATGAATTGAAATTTGAGCCAATAAAAGAATGGGCAAGAAAAATTGATGAAATAAAGGATAAGAATGAACTAATCTCCCTGATCTCAGAATTCCATAGGCACGGCATGGATGCAATGTTTTCATATTCCTCAGACTCTGACGAAAAAAATAGCTCTATATACGCGTATTATCTCGAGCAAGGAGGACTTTCCCTTCCGAACAGGGATTATTACTTGCTTGATTCGTTTGAGAATATAAGGGGGTATTACAAAAGGCACGTTGCAAATTTATTTTCCCTCTACGGCCAGTCCTTACAAGATGCAGAAAGGTCTGCTGAAACAGTCTTCAAGATTGAGCTCCAACTGGCAAAATCTAGTAGGACGCCTGTTGAACTAAGGGACCCGGAAAGAAATTACAACAGGTTCATATATGAAGACCTTGACAGAACTATACCGTCAATTGGAATAAGGAGATATCTCTCAGAAATTGGCCTCCCAGATGTAAATCACATCGTTATAAGACAACCTGAATTCTTTGAAAATCTCGGCAAAATGCTCGATTCAATTTCATTATCGGAATGGAAAACATATCTTACCTGGAAGCTGCTGCACTTCGCGTCTCCATTTTTACATGAAGAAGTGATGAAAGAATACTTTGATTTTTATGAAAGGAAACTGCTGGGACGTAAAAAACCAGAGAAGAGATGGAAGCAGGTAGTTCAATTGATAGATGGACAGATGGGAGAAGCACTTGGGAAGCTGTATGTAGAAAGAGAATTCACTGAGGAATCTAAGCGTAAGATGGAAGAAATGGTGTCTGACCTGAAAGACGCATTCAGGGAAAAACTCAAAAAACTGGATTGGATGAGTGAGGAGACAAAGAAGACGGCCCTTGAAAAGTTCTCGAAGTTCAATGCGAAGATAGGCTTTCCCAAGAAGTTCATAGATTATTCTTCCATAGATATATCACCTAGTGACTTCTTTGGCAATATTTTGAGAACCAACGAATTTGAGACTATGAGGAAGATAAGGAGAGTCAATACTCCTGTTGACAAGGAACTCTGGGAAATGTCTCCACCTACTGTCAATGCATATTTCTCCCCGACAAAGAACGAAATTGTTTTCCCAGCAGGAATACTGCAACCACCTTTCTTTGACCCTACAATGGACGATGCGGTAAATTATGGTGCGACGGGAGGAATAATCGCACATGAAATGACACACGGCTTTGATGACGAAGGCAGAAAATACGACAAGGATGGAAATATTAAGGACTGGTGGTCAAAGGTTGATGCTGATGAATTCGAGAAAAGGGCCAAGAGCGTTGTTAATCTGTACGGGCGGCTTGAAGCACTTCCTGGTCTTCGTGTAAATGGAGAGCTCACTCTAGGCGAAAACATCGCTGACATGGGTGGAATTAGCATTGCATACGAGGCGCTCCAGAAAAAACTCGCTAGAAATCCAGGATTAAGGAAGAATATAGATGGCCTAACCCCGGAACAGAGGTTCTATATTAGTTGGTCACAAAGCTGGAGGGCAAACGTTAGGGAAGAGGCAATTAAATGGCAGGTCTCAAACGACCCGCATTCTCCTGACCGTTTCAGGGGGGAGATACCTGCGGTGATCCACTTAAAATTCCATGAACACTTCGGCAGTCCAGATAGTGAGAATAAGAAGGCAAGGGAAGTAATCACCATATGGTGAATTCATTCAATCCTTACTCTTCCATATCACCACTAATGGAAATGAGGGTTGCAAACTCCCTCGCCGGCATAATTTATCTTGAATCATTTGGAACTTAACTTAATTATTTTTGAATATCTTTCTTTTTGAAATTGAAATTTACAATATCTCACATGTTCCTCCACCTGCTCTGGGCCTGCCTTTTGGTGTATTCTAGAAGATGAATTTAGATTACCCTATCCCTCCTCTGCTGGTCTTCCGCCTTTTGATCGTATGGATAAGTTACTTCAAGGCGACTTGCATCGTTTAGAAGAGCCATCTGTTCGGTTGTCAGCCTCCACTCAGTAGCCCCAATATTTTCCACGAGTTGTGTTTCATTCCTTGCTCCAATTATTGGTG
>DAICVC010000024.1:0-12797 GCA_027372655.1 Thermoplasmatales archaeon
TTGCACACACCGCCTGTCAAACCATCCGAGCTGGTGTTGGATGAGGGTTAGTTCGAAAGGGTTGATTCGAATCTGATGTCAGTGAGGAGGGTTAAGTCATAACAAGGTATCCGTAGGGGAACCTGCGGATGGATCACCTCCAAATTACTTACCTTGGCGGGTCACAACCACTCTCACTCAGGTTTATGCGTATTTATTGATAAACTATTTTAATTATGATTCCTTAGGAGAGGTAGAAAGTTTATGTCAGTAGAAGATGATCTTGTAGAAGTTCAAAAGAGGATAGAGAGGAGATTCTCTGGCATAGGGAAGGGGAAGTACGCCAGAATTATTAAAATGGCAAAAAAACCCGGTTCCCAGGAATATGTGAAAGTGCTTGCAATTACTGGAGCTGGTATTATTTTCCTTGGAGCATTAGGGTTTGTGATCTACTATCTAATGACAATTGTATTTTGAGTGATTCCAATGGCAGTTCAAGATTATGAATGGGTTGAATACCAAACAGAGGAAGTGAAAGCTTACTGTGGACAAAGAGTTATTTTACCTCTTGTCGTTAAAAATATAGAGCATGAAAAGAGGGCATTTAAGATAAAATTAAAACTTGATTTTTTTCAAGCAGATCCTTCAATAATATGGGAAGTTAACTATTCAGACAACGAAAAAGATCTGGTTCAAATGAGTCCCGATAGCGAATCCTATATCGAAAAGAAATATGAGATAGAAAGAGGATCTCCAAAGGAGTTTTCCTTTGAGTTAAATGCTCCTAGAGGTGGAAGCATAGGGGATCACATTACTGCAACTATATCAATTCATTCTGATGACGGAATTCACAGCAAGGAATTCCAAACCAAGATTTACCTGGAGCCAGTCATAATAGCAATCAAATGTAACGTTGGCAAGGAACTGGAAGTTGCAAACAATCTGGTTAATGCGGATGAAAAGGAGTTAGAGGACAGACTCGAATTGAACCCGCAATCAAAAAGGGAAATAATGGCCATTATGTCCCCCTATGAACTGAGGGGATATTTCTATCTTGAAACCATGCATCCCGATAGGATACCATTTCTGGCAAGATCTATGAGGAATTTCAAAGGGGTCGTTCAGGGCACAATTAAAATGGAGGAAATTTCTGATCAGTTGACACCCAAGCCTGCTGTGGCAGGGCTAGAATTGGGATCCTTTGTAGAACTTGTAAAGGGGCCATTTAAGGGAGAAAAAGCCAGAATAATGAGCATTGACCAGGAAAAGGAAGAAGTCACAGTTCAATTTATTGAATCTGCAATGCTTATACCAGTAAAGGTAAAGGCAGAGGATATAAGAGTGATTGAAAGCGGAAAGAGGCAATGAGTTTCAAAAGAGAGTCAAAGGAAAAAAACGAAATCAAAATAAGACAAATTAAAGAAATTCTGAACGAGCCATCATCTCTGATTCCAGACTGTATTGATAAGGGATTCCTGTGCCCATTCTCTTCATACGAAAAGAAACTTTCAGGAAATGTAGATCTGGATAAATTTTCAAAATCCCACGATGAGTTCCTGAGAGGTTTGTCGGAAACAAAAAGGGCAGTTGAGGATGAAAACGTTTCCTTTTCAGGACTTGCAAAAACTCCCCATGGAACTGCCACATTCTTCAGGAAAGGAGATACTGATCAGTTTGTATTGGCAGGGATACAGAATTCAAAAAATGATATTTTCAGGATGCTTGCATTTTCAAGACTTGTCTCATCCGGAAAAGTAATTGTATATTCTGCTGCAGACTACTACAGGGCAACTTGCAAGGGATCACCACCGGATCGGTTGTTTGTAGAAAAGGTACTGAAAAATGAAAACATAAGTTACAATGTTGATAATGATGGGATTATAACCATTGGATCAGGAGAGGACAGTTTTACTCTGAACATAATGGGGATTCCATCAATTAAAATAGGCTCCCTGGCAAAAACCAGCGTTCCAGTTCATCTGATCAAGTATATACTTTCCAAAAATCCTGTGGGTTTGTTAAGTTTCCAAATACCAAGACTGGAACAATTCAGTGACAGGACAGAAAGTGAATTATTTTCAAACTATGTCCTGGGAAAACTATCAGATGGCGAATTCTTCAATAAAATAGTAGCAAAAAGACTAGCTACTGCACGACAATCAGGTTTATTCATAATTGGAAAGCAGCCATATAATAATCTTGCTTCTTTTCTTGGTGAAATTGAGATTCCAGATCAACAGAAAAATATCATAAGTGATATATGGCCATCAGGTCAGGGGATATACATAGATGATAAAAGCCAGAGGAAGTTTTACGAAACCATATGGTCAACCGTTGGGGAAGAATTTTTGAAGAGACTGTATCCCGATTCAGAAAATTTGCCCAAAGACAAATTAAGGGGAAATCCAATGGAGATTTTGGAAAAACTGGAGAAACAAAGAAAGCTTGCCATCGTAAGCAAGTCTCTGGGTCTGAAGCCCTGGTCAGTTCCTTCCACTCAGTTAGCTGAATTGATTGTAATCGGCATATCAGAGGGAAAGGAACAATTGGATGAATACATATCAAAAATGGAAATGAAGCTTTCCGACAGTCAGGCAGTCGCTCACTGTATACAAACGGTGTTTGATCTTAACAGGCATCAATCGTGGAAGATTTCAGACGATGCAATTCTTAAGGGAAACATCTTGATTCCTTCGGTTAAGGAGATAGTTTCAGGAAAGTTAGAAAAGCCTGATTCAAAATTCCAAGAATTATCAAAAATAATAAGGTGATAAATGGCAAGACACGCATTATCAAAAAAGGATCTAAGAAATCTGCACGACAAGTTGAAAAAGAATAATCTTTGGAGTGAATTTCTTGAAAATTCGATCATTGAGGTCGAAGAGCATAAGGGGAGAAAATGCTATTCAGTAGGGGGAAGACACATAGCGTTTGAGGAAAAAGAATTTATTCCATCCCTTGAACTTCTTAATGCCATTAAACCAAACGTTCGATATTTTGTGGTAGACAACGGAGCTGTTCCCCACATTCTAAACGGTGCCAAGTTATTTGGAAAGGGAATAAGCGAAATAGGGGAAGGTGTGAGAGAAGGAGAACTAGTATACATTAAGGATCAGACAGGACAATTTATTGCGGTTGGACGATCAACAAAGAACTCTGAGGAACTTAAGCAATCAAAGGAAGGTCAGGCAGCGGAGATTGTTTTGATTCCTGGAAAGAACCCCTGCTAGAAATTGCAAAGGAGTTGTGTTAAAAATTTTGGCAAAAATTAATCTCATTGTACCAAATGTACACATATGGCAGAACTATTGGAAGTAGGAAGCAAAATCCCGCAATTTGAGACTATTGATCAGGACGGAAACAAGGTGGACAATGCAAAATTAATGGGCAGACCCTCCGTGATATATTTCTATCCTAAGGACGACACGCCCGGATGTACAGTGGAAGCCTGCGAATTCAGGGATGAAAACTCGGAATATAAGGCAAAGGGGATAAATGTATACGGAATATCTGTAGACACACAGGCATCTCATAAGAAATTCCAGCAAAAATTCAATCTGAATTTTCCACTTTTGGTAGATAACAACAAAAAAATAAGTGAAAAATTCGGAGTGATGGGTGAACGATCAGCGAAGAGAGTAACATTTCTTGTAGACGATAAGGGAGTTGTAGTTCACGTGTTTCCAAAGGTGACTCCAAAGGGTCATACAAAAGAAGTTTTGGAAACCTTCAAAAGAGTTGGGGTCATTAAATAAATTTTTAACAAAATTGGGCAGAAAGCCTTTCATATATGTTAGGAGGATATCACTTTAATACGAATTTATATCCGTAGTAAATGATTCCGCTTTCTCCATCCTGTGCCATTTTTCTGAATACGCTCCTGACTCTCTTCCCGAAATCAACTTCGGAAGCTGGCGTGTCAACAATCTGTCCTGTTAAAACAGGTCCCTCATCGAGCTGGATCAGGGCCAGAATATATGGTCGCTGTCTTGAAAACGCAGGTGGGGCTTCGTGCACTATCGTATAAGAAATTATTTCTCCGCAGCCAGAAAGCTCAAGGTCAGCCATCTTTCCCAGAGATTCTCTGTGGCACACAGGACAAACATCTCTGGAAGGAAAATACGTTCTCTCACAATTTCCACACTTTTTACCTAGCAGTCTATATCTGTTAGGGCTCTCTCTCCACATTCTAGATAATTCTCCCATTCATGCCACCCCCAAAATGTGAACAACTGAAGCAACTCCCGATCCTGCCATATTATGCACCATAACATTTTTTGCATCTTTGACCTGTCTTTTTCCAGCTATTCCCTTAAGCTGCAAATAAGCTTCAACAACCTGCCCGACCCCAGTTGCACCAAACGGAAAGCCTTTGGCCTTTAAGCCTCCCGATGTATTTACTGGAAGGTTGCTTTCTACTCCAATCCCAGATTCTATCAGTTCTCTGGCTTTTCCCTTTTCAGCAAAACCTAAATCTTCCAGGGATGTCAATCCATAAATGTTGTAGGAGTCGTGGACTTCAACCATTGAAATATCCTTATGTTTAAGTCCTGCTTTTTCAAGTGCTTTTTTAGAAGCTGCAACTGTGCATTCTGCTGTATATATAGACTTCCTGCTATGTAGGGCAAATGGTCCCTGTGCCATTGCGGATGATAAAATTTTGACTCCTTCCTTACCATGCTTTTTCATGTACTCGTCCGAAGCCAGAATTATACTTGAGGCACCATCGCTGAGTGGTGCGCAGTCCATTAGATTCAATGGTTCTGCTATCCAGGTAGCATTTAGGGCCTGTTCAACGGTAATCTTATTCCTGAAATGAGCATTTTCATTCATGCTTGCATTTAAGTGGTCATTTACAGATACTTTTGCAAGCGTTTCTTTCCCAACATTGAAGTCTTTCATATATTTTCTTGCAGTTAATGCAGCCATTGCTGCAGGCGTTCCTCCCTCGAATGCTTCCCACTCCCTGTCAAGTATTGAAGACGTGATGTCGATATTCTCGTTTCCGTAGAGTTCGGTCATCTTTTCAGCGCCTCCCACCATAACAACATCATATTCCCCAGATTTTATTGCAAGATAACCTTCCCTTATTGCTGCTCCACCTGAAGCAGTGGATGCCTCAATTCTCACTGAAGGTATCATTTCAGAGGCAATTCCGGCGTGATCTGACATGAGTGCACTCAGATGCTCCTGTTTGCTAATACCCCCTCCTAAGCTATTGCTCATGAAAATCGCACCAAGATCCTTTGTCCTGATTCCTGCATCCTCAACTGATTTTAAACCCGCCTCAACCGCTATATCTCTGAGAGATCTGTTCCATAATTCTCCATATTTTGCTTCTCCTGCTCCAATAACATAAACGTCTTTACTCAATATCATCACCAACAACCAGTTTTTTCTTGAACTTTACATACATTCCATAATCGATAAATTCTGTATTTTGAAGTAACTCCTTTATCGTAACTGCCCCCCTTTTATGCAACTCCTCTATTTCAGAAGTCACTTCAATGTGGAATGCGTCTGAACCTGCACCCGATCCAAAGGATACTGCTAGAATTCTATCATCCGGTTTCGCAATATCAAGTATTGCAGAAAGACCCATCATCGCGGCACCCGAATAGGTGTTTCCAATCATTGGAGTTAACAATCCATCTTTATTCTGGTTATCCGAAAAGCCCAGCACCTTCGCAGCCCTCATAGGAAACTTGCCATTTGGCTGATGGAATACGCAATATGTGTAGTCCTCTGGTTTTGTATCCATCTTTTTCATCATTTCTTTTCCCGCACTTATTACATGTTTAAAATAAGCGGGTTCTCCCGTAAATCTTTCACCGTGGGTAGGATACGGCGCACCCTCCCTTCTCCAGAAATCTGGTGTGTCCGACGTAACTGAAAGGGTTCCTTTTATTTCTGCTGCTACTCTCTCTCTTCCTATAATCATGGCTGTCCCACCTGCTGAGGCAGAATATTCCAGAACATCTCCTGGTGCTCCCTGCGAAGTATCCGAGCCAATAGCCATACCCGTCTTTATCATTCCAGATTTCACAAGACCAAGTACATTCTGCATACCTGCTGTACCAGCCTTGCAGGCAAATTCATAGTCAGCAGCAAATGTCGAAAAATTGGCGCCTATGGCTGATGCCACAATTGTTGCTGTAGGTTTAACAGCGTAGGGATGGCTTTCTGAACCAATATAGATGGCCTCTATCTGATTACCTTTCAATCCTCCTCTTTTCAGTGCTGCCCTTGAAGCCTCGACAGAGATGGTTGCAACATCCTCATCTGGAGACGGTACAGATTTGCTCAATATGTATATACCATTCCTTATTGTTTCGGGATCTTCACCCCAAACTCTTGCGATTTCATCCGGTTTTATTCTATATCTTGGAATATAACTACCGTAACTAACAATCCCAAATTTATCCATACTCACCGAAGAAAAGAGAATAATATTTAATAATTGTTAAATGTGCCTTCGTCATCTGTCTAATTATCGGTACAATTAAATGCAGAATTAAATGGACGTTTAAATAACATCCTTTTTGAAAACTATCAAAATAAAGGAATATTAATATAAAGAATTTGTATGAATGGCAATGTCATCTCAAGCAGATTTAAGATATTTTCTGACTAGCGTGGGTTCTATAATTTCGATAATATCGGGCATTCTAGTACTTATTGGATTTTTTGTAGTAGGCTTAGGGGGAATTGCAACTCTTATGTTTTTCAATCCAGCCGGTCTTGTCATAATAGGTGGGTCGGTAGTTCTTTCTATTATCCCTATTTTATGGATCTTATTGGCTATTGTTATATACAATGCAGGTCACAAACACAGGAAACGCGGTAAGGTTGAAAATGGGGTTCTCATCATTTTGCTGAGCATCATAATACTCTTTACTGGAGGAGGATTTGCTATCGGCCCAATACTTTCCGGAATAGGAGGACTCCTCCTCATACTATAAAACCATTTAATATAAGTGAAAAAAGACAAATTAAAATTGTTACCATCTTTTCCCGATTTGAATCGATTTAGATAGAATTTAATGATTTTATCAATTTAATTTTCAGGAGAGCATTTAATGTCGTGGTTTGCAAATTCATACTACTTCTAAACTAAGTTTATATTGATTACTGTTTTGGTGAATAAATACTTGAAAAATCTAAAAATTAATAAATACGCAATATTAATATCATTATAGAGGATAAAATGGCAGACGAACTATCTGTAAATGCAAAGAAGGTTTATGAAGCGCTCAAAAAGATTGGTGCCCAGTCGGAAGATAAACTGAAGACAGCAGATGACATTATGAAAGCATCTTCACTGGGAAAAGCTCTAGTCAGTGGGGCACTACAAGAACTTCAAAATAAAGGGATGGTAAAGAGAATCGCAAGACAAAAAAGCGCGGGTTATTACATCACAAAATAGAAATAAGTTCAACATAGGTTTAAGTATATTTTTATTGATATAGGTGCACCAATGGTAACGCTGATACTTAACATTGACAGAGATAACGACTACGGAATAAAGGCGGGAATCAATGGTCCCGTCATCGGATACTCTCAATGCTACAGCGCAGCCGTTAAATTGATAACTGCAGACCCGGAGGACTCAGACGCCAACGCTCTCTTTGGAGCACTGAAACATTATGAAACCCTTCAGTCGAAAGGGGAAGATGTGGAAATTGCTATGGTAACTGGAGACGATGATGTTGGAGAAAAATCAGATGAAATTATCTCAGCTCAACTGGAGAAAATATACGCTTCCAGAAAATATGACGAAACAATTCTGATCTCGGATGGGGCTGAGGATGATTATGTAATGCCGCTGATACTTTCAAGAACCAGAATAAGGTATGTCAAGCATATCATAGTAAGGCACAATCAGAATATTGAATCCCTTTATTACTACGTAGTTAAGGGGATGAAAGACAAGAAACTAATCAAAAAGTTCTCTATACCACTAGGTTTGATCCTACTGGTTTATGGTATTGCATCCCTGGCTTTCCTTGCTTTTTTCGACCTTACTGGAAAAGTTAACAACAGCCCGTCGGTCTATGCTTTCACATTGGTCATTGTTGTGATTGGGGCATTCTTCACAGAGAAGGGCTTTGACATTAAGATCAAGATAACAAAGACACTGAACGATGTAAAGGCATACTCTGAAGAAGCCAGGATAATGTTCATATCCACACTTATATCAATTGGTATCTTCCTAGTGGGAATTACCAGCACATATCCAATATTATACGGCACTGGCCCAATAGGAGACAGGTTCCTTTTATTTCTACAGATATTCAGTCTTTGGGTTTATGCATCGCTTGCTTCAAGAGCACTATTCAAAATCGCAGATGTTTATATCAGCGGGAGCGGCATGCCCAACACTCTGTTCTATGCTGTTCCTTTTTCACTATCAGCCGAACTGACCCTATTGGGGATTCTAGGATATCTGAGATATTCACTAAAATATGTTGGATTCGGCTCATCTCTTCTTTTCATCATTCTGATAATTTCAGGAATATCGCTCGCCTTGGTAACTGCGGGTGTGCACAAGAAAAAGAGCGCCTTTACTACTCAGGGAAAAGTTCTAGAAAGGGAAAACAGATAAATGAAATGGGAAATAACCTACAGGAAATTATGTGAGGAACTCAATATAAACTGTTCCAAAGATATAGATTCCGAAAATTTATTGAGTTCTTTCAATTCAAATGGAGAAGTTATTGTTTCCAAATTAATGAAGTTCAGAAATAGGGATTTTACAATCGTAGGACCGTATGGTAATAAAATTGACAAACCAAACGGCAATGTGGTGATAGTGGCGGATTCGGCCATAGATAGAATAGGAATCACACCGCATGTAATTGTGACCGATCTTGATGGAAACATGGAAAGAATAATCCATTTCTGCAAGAGTGGAAGTATTCCGCTAATTCACGCGCATGGAGATAATATCAACTTAATAAAAAAATATGTTCCAAAATTTGGAGGGATATTCATTGCAACAACTCAGGTTCCGGGTGAGAGACCACTGATGAATCTAGAGGGATTTACCGATGGAGATAGAAGTGTTAAGTTAGCTAATTTGCTTGAAGCAAAATCCATTCAACTCAATGGTTTCAATTTCATAGATCCTGTATATAAGAAAGGAAGTACGATAAAGGCGGAAAAATTAAAATTCGCTCAAGAGATAATACTTGATGTTGTCAGGGAAAGACTGGGAACTGCCTTAGATTTCATTCCACATTCATTCTGACAATTTTCTGATTGGCAAAAGTCACTGCAAAGGGGACTTTATCCTTGTCAAGGCAAAACGGAATGTCCCTGCCAGCGCCAATCAATTTTAGTCTTTTCGTACCTTGTCCCTTTTTTGTCAATCCAACAAACTTCTCATAATCATCAACTCTCTCTTCAAGCAATTTCTTCACGAATTCCCCAAAAAAATAATCCTCATCAGCTTTACCATCTGGTCTACCTGACAAAACGACATCAATTTCCTTTTCATCCTTAATCCATTCCAAGGTAGGAGTGAAATTAACGTATGAACATATGAATACTTTGCATCCATTTGAGATTTTTTTGAGTACTTTAGTTCCGTTTGTTGAAGTAAAAACAACAGTTTTTCCTTTCAGATCGGACTTTGACACTTCATAAGGAGAATTGCTCATTTCAAACCCAGGAATCTTGAATCCGTATCGCTCTCCGGCAATAACGTATTCGGGATGATCCTTTTTTATATCCCTAGCTTTCGATATTGAATCAGTTGGAATAATCTCGGTTGCACCGGCGTTCAACATCATTGGCATTGTTGTGGTCGATCTGTAAATGTCAACCAGCAACTTTGTGTTATTTGAAAATGAACTCTGTTTTCTGCCGTCGATAATATTAACCTTCACAGATGGTAAAAGTAAAAAGGTATTAAAATGAATTCACCATATCCCTAGGAAATCATGGTACAGGAAGTTAAAACAATGGTAGAAGGAGGAAAAGCAACAACTGGTCCGCCATTGGGACCAGCTTTGGGACCACTGGGTCTGAATTTGGGTCAAATTGTAAAAGAGATAAATGAAAAGACTAAGGACTTCGCAGGGATGCAAGTCCCAATAACACTAACAGTAACTGACCCAGCAAAGAAGGTATATGAGATAAAGGTGGGGGTACCTCCAACCTCAGCTCTTCTTAAGAAAGAGTTGGGGATTCAAACTGGCTCAGGTAAAAGAAAGGAAACAGTGGCAGGAAATGCAACCATGGATCAGATCAAGAAAGTTGCAAAGGCAAAGATGGATTCAATGATGGCAAACGATCTGAAAGCAGCAGTACTTGAGGTTCTTGGCACAGCTTTCTCGACTGGTATCACAGTAGAAGGGAAGGAAGCCAAGGAAATTCAGGCCAAGATCAAAAGCGGCGAAATAAAAGTAGAATAGTAGAAAATATTTAATGTCTGGTAAACATACCGGAATTGGAAATAACCCGTTAAACTGAGGCATTGCCACAGGAGGGATAACATGACACTGGAAGAAAAAATAAAACAAGCATTTAAGGATTCGGCAGAAAGAAAATTTGTTGAGTCGGTGGAATTATCAATCAATCTAAAAGGGGTTGACTTGAGTAATCCAAAGAACAGAATAAACGAGGAAATTCTCCTTCCAAAGGGAAGAGGAAGAGAAATTAAGGTAGCGCTTTTTGGTAGCGAAGAAATGAGACTGAAGGTGAAGGACAGCGCAGATTTTATTTTTGGGGCTGAGGACCTATCAAAGTTTGCCGATGATAAGAGGGAATTCAAGAAACTGGTAAATCAAATTGATTTCTTTCTTGCGGAAGCAAATCTAATGACAACAATTGGAAAATCTCTCGGTACAGTTCTTGGTCCAAGGGGGAAAATACCAAGGGCAGTTCCACCATCCCAGGACCCTTCACCACAAATAGCCTCTCTTAAGAAAACTGTCCGAGTGAGGAGCAGGGACAAGAGAACTTTTCACGTTGCAGTTGGAAACAAAAAAATGAGTGAAAAGGAACTTGCTGAAAATGTAAAAGAGGTAATGAAAAGAATTACCTCCAAATTGGAAAAAGGGTGGGGAAATATAGATTCTGTCTTCCTTAAAACAACGATGGGCAAGTCTGTGAAGCTAGAAGGAGGCGAAATGCAATGACCAATACACCGCAATGGAAAATTGATCTAGTTAACGAGACAGCATCAGAAGTTTCAAGCAGTCCTGTCACCGCATTTGTAAGCATTAAGGGAATAAGGAACAAACAACTCCAGGGAATAAGGAGGGCGCTTAAAGGGCAAGCTAAAATAAGAATTATCAGGGGAACTCTTTTGACAAAAGCGCTCGAAAAGAGCGGAAACGTAAAACTTGAGGAAATGAAAAAGTATGTGGGAGGTCAAATAGCCCTGGTAACGACAAAATACTCTCCATCAAAACTTTACTCAGTACTGGAAAATAACAGGCAAAAATCTGCAGCCCGGGGAGGAGAGATAGCGGCTGAAGATATTATAGTGGAGGCCAAAGACACAAGTTTTCCGCCAGGGCCAATGATCAGCGAATTTCAAAAGGTGGGTTTACAGGCAGCCATAGAAAAGGGTAAGATAGTAATAAAAAAGGAAGCAGTTCTGGTAAAGAAAGGGGAGAAAATTTCCAGGGAAAAGGCTAAAGTCCTTGAAAAACTGGAAATTTTTCCATTGGATGTTGGACTAGATGTAATTTCAGCTTACAATGAAGGAATAATCTTTGACAAAGACGCAATGTCTATAACTCCTGAGAGAGTAATGGAAGAGATAGCATCAGCATTCGCCAAGGGTAAAGTACTGGCAAAAGACATTACATTCATCGTAAAGGAAATAGTTCCAGAATTAGTGGTAAAGGCGAGACTACAGGCTGAAACTCTTGCTATGAGAGTTAACTTTGTGGATGAAAGTAACATGGGTGCTTTTATACTTAAAGCGATATCCCAAGCAACCGCCTTAGCAGAAAATCTCGATGGACCTAAAACTGAAACGGTGGAAGAGAAAAAACAAGAGGAAAAACCAAAAGAAGAAGATACGTCTGAAGGGTTCGGAGCCCTATTCGGATAAGGGAGGTAGAAAAAATGGAATATATATATGGAGCACTGTTGCTTCATGCAGCAGGAAAAGAAGTTGATGAGGACAAATTGAAAAAGGTTCTAGAAAATGCTGGGGTTTCACCTGATGAAGCAAGACTGAAGTCGCTGGTGTCCAGCTTAAAAGAGGTAAACATAGAGGATGTTATTAAAAACGCCGCAGCAGCCCCAGTAGCAGCCGCGCCAGTCGCCTCCAAGGGACCTGAGAAGAAAGAGGCAAAGAAGGAAGAGAAGAAAGAAGAAAAGCCAGAAGCAAACGAAGAAGATGCAATGGCAGGGCTAAGCTCATTATTCGGATGAGTTCATGGACTGGAAAGAGTTTGTTACGGGAATAATTCTATATTTTCTTCCAATAACACTCTTCGTTGTATCGATATTTATTATACCTAATGCGCTTTGGGTTGCAATATCGGTGACTTGGATATTTACAAGTCTAATGTACAAAATCATTGTAATGCCAGAGCCACAGGATAGGTTCAAGAGAAACCAATTCTGATTTCTATAAATTGAAGAGCTTATTTTAAAAATAGTACAGTCTTCAATTCTCTCATTTTTCGGAATTAATCATGGTCATAGAGTAAATAAACATGTCTCACAACTCCAAAATTCTTTTTATCCTGATTAATTTGAAACAATTCAAAAAATAATTAATTTAGTAAGTTTAGTAGTTCAAATCTGGCATCGGAGGTTCTTTCCGCCTCAACACCAATCCTATTATGAGA
>DAICVC010000042.1:0-64658 GCA_027372655.1 Thermoplasmatales archaeon
TTATAACCTCGATTTGGAGTGTGTTCGTGCCTGAAACCAGAAGACTTGAAGATATAGTGATATTGACTTTCTCTCTTTTAAATGGTTCCAGTGCCTTGACATATACTGTTCCCAAAATTGATCCTCCGTTAATGTAAAAACCAATTGGAACATTGTAGTAAGTAACTGAACCAGTGTTCAAAATATAACCGCATAGGGTTATGGGATTGTAAATACTGGTTGTAAAAGAGGATGAAGCGCTTACTGGACTACCTTCAAAGCTTGCCTTGACCACAACGAGACCGTAAACCGTCTGGTTGGCTTGCTCAGGAGCGGTAATATTGAATTCAAAATATCCAATTTTTGATTTTTTGAGAACTGAATGCGATGGAGACATACCACTCACGTCATTGGCTGATAAGTACAGGACTGCAGAATAATTTGTGTAACCGGTTGTAGAGTTTACAAAAATATGAAACACTTGACCTGTGTATTCAAAGGATTGCTTTGGCGATACCTGTATGTGCAGACCGTTCAAGGTTAGGGAATTTGTCGCCGAGTGTGTGCTGTCTGTCATTTTATTAATATTGCTGTTGGCTGGAATTGAAACAAAATTCAAACTCGTTCCAACAAAGAGCAGAAAAATAACCATGGTTAAGAGCTTAAGATTCCGTATGCTCACTTCTTTCTCCTCCCTCTTATTGCGATTGTAGCAAATCCTGCCACGACTGAGATTGCGATTACAATTAAACCTATTTCTATTGGCAAAAATAGATTTTCAGTGAAATGACTTATGACACCAATTCCGCTGGAAGATCCTGTGATGGATGGAGCACTTTGCGGCAGAAAAGTAAAGTTATCGTATTTACTTACTGAAGGTTCATTTGCCAGAGTGCTCTTTATGCTTACCGAAAGGCTACCCGTACTCGCACCTACCTTTATAGGAGTCATTACTATGGTGACTATTTTAGACTGTGAAAAGTTTAACCCAAGTGAAGATACGTTTTTCCCGTTGTATTGAATTTTTGCTGTCCATCCTCCAAAGCTTAGATTGTGAATATTCGTTATATTGAGATTGATTGTTTCGTTCGTGTTTCCCGTATTTTTTAGTTTCAGGTAGAATGTAGCGGTGTTGTTAACGTAAGTTGGGACATTGTATCTATAGCTTCCCGTGAAATTATAAACTTTGTTTATGTTGACCTTAACATTGAGCAATTGTGACCCGCCGTTGTAGGTAACTAAAATTGGTACCTTATTAACGCCACTTTTTACCAAAACTGTGTTGTTCAGGGTAATATTGGTTGATACAGTTTTGTTGATTCCTACATTCGAGAAAGAGCTCTGGGTAAACTTTTCTTGCCATTTCGCAGATCCAGACTTCAACGTAAAATTTTGCCCAGAGTTTAAGAGATTTGTTATATTTATACTGTACGTGACTTTCTGGAATTCTGATATGGATTTCATTGGACTCTGTTGAATGGTTAGATTACCAATTAAAACCTTTTCTAGGTTCATCAGTACTGTCTTTTCGGCGGAAGTTTCAGTTGTTACTGAAGACCTGAACGCGTAATAAGTGTTGAAATTGTTTTGTGTAACACTGGATGAGACAAAGGCGGAAAAGGTATAATTTCCAGTTGGTAATATTAACGGTGCTCCATTAGACATTACCTTAAACATTTCTTGATTCCTCGTAACGTTGACCGAGAGTGATTTGGCATTGCTTTGAAGAGTTGTGGAAATATAGATTTTATGTCCAGGACTTAGAGTTGGATTGTATGGCAGACTGTTTTGGAAAACTCCCACCCTGAAAGTACCGGTTTGGGCCATCATATACTGACTTGAGTATGCATAAAATGTGTAGTTGCCGTTTGGCACTCTTAAAGTAAAGCCCCCCAGAGAATTGCTCACTGTTGAATTAACCAGTCTGCCATTCCTGAAGGCCTCGATAGTGTAGGCCCCATTTGGTTCACCATAATTATTCGTGAGTTTTCCATTGACTGAAGTTAAGAAAGTCTGATTTGTAATCTTCAGATAAATGGACTGATCTGAAACCACACTTATGTTTGTGTTTGATGTGAGAAGGTATTCGGATGTTGAATTTGAAATTTGATCTCTGAGCAACAGGTTGTAGGTTCCGGTTGGCAAGAGCAAATTTCTTTGTGTGGTTGTAATTGTAAACCCATTCGTTGTTAAATAGAAGAGGTATTTTCCGTTTAAACTATTTGATATTCCCAGGGAATACGAATTAGAATATACCGGGGTGCTTGTAGTGTTATGAGTGGCATCTATAGAATAAATTGAGGCAAGACTATTCTGCGATGCATAGATTGTGTAGTTCCCAGTTGGCAAGTTACTACTTGCCCCAACGGATGTTCCATTAGTGTAATATATAGCAACATTCTTGGCATTTAAGAAGGTGAGTGAAATTAATGGTTCGAAATAAACAGTTGAAGAAATTGTGTTAGATTCTATGCTTAAAGTGGACGTATAATTGCTCGCCATCATATTCGTTCCACTTAGTGCAATTACATAGCTTCCATCGCTAACAGAAAGATTTGCTACTCCGTTTACCACACTTGAACTGTAATCACTTATTCCAAATAGCTCCATATTTCCATTCAGGGAACTGCTGAAAGATTTGCTTTTAAAGTATATACTGATTTTGTGTTCCTTCACAATCATTGGTAAGCGTTCACCGCTGAAAACTGTGCTTGAACTTGTAATGAACCCCTCCGAATATGCAAAAACCGATAAACCATTTGTTGATGTTCCGGGTGCGTAAACAGCTGCAAATCCATTTTGAATTGGAGAGACTTCGAATTGATTTGATACAAAATTGAAAAATGAGACGCCAGAAGGTACTTCAGATTTGGCTGTTAATGACGACGATATTGCTGGGTTGTAAAAACCAACATCAATTACCTGAGCGGTTGATAGAGAAAGATATACGTTTCCAAAAGCAAATACGTTAATTTCTTTTGAAGCGTAATAATTATTTCCAGATTTAGACACCTCTGCAAAGAAGGAATAATTAGTCTTGACAGGCAGATAAAGAGTCAGGTTTTGAAGTGAGGTTCTGTTTATATAAACTGCACTTTTGCCTTCTACTGCCCCTAAAATTCCTGAGTAGGACGATATTTTTGCATTGGATACAATAACCGTTTCTGGAACAATTGATTTGGCGCTTAAGCTCAGATTCATAGAACTATTTAGATTTACATACGTGTATAGACCCATAGAACCTGAGTGATCATAGATTAGATAATACCCACTTGGCAGAATACCTGAAAATCTATTCAACCCGGTACTTGTGAGATTGTAACTGTTCGCAAGATTTCCATTTTGATATAGAGTTAGGTTTCCATTTATAACAACTCCTGAAACTGTTATGTTTATGTTATCCCCCGAATTTAAATTCAGGTTAACTGTTGAACTCAAATTTAACTGGTTGAAACTAACTTTAGATATTGACGATGTTAATTTGTTACTTACTGTTTTTACGCTGTAATTTCCTGCATTCAGATATATGGTAGCCTGTCCACTCTTATTAGTTTGAACTTTTGCATTATTTATCAAAACCGTTGTACCCGATACACTTCTTCCATAGGAACTAACTGCTACTGTTAGTTGGTTTAATTTTATCTGTATATTATTTTGTTTATTGGTTGCGTTTGAGATCACAACTCTGCTTACATTTTTATAAGTTTGAGAAACTGTTGCAACATTGATTCGGTAAGCCCCAATTGGAATGTTTTTGATTGTGTAATTACCATTGCTTATCGATGTTTTGTAAGAAACTTTGGTAGTTTCATTAATGAAATTTAAAGTGCCAGATTTTAAAAGAGTACTCGCATGGCCCGATATAGTAACAGATCCGTATAAACTCGTGTTTGCAATATTTAAGTTTTTGACCAAGTAATAGTTAGGAAGTCCGGACGTTGTGTTTACACCGGTTACACTCCTTTCTGCTTGCTGATTCGTTATGGTTACCGAATATCCAGACAGGTAATTGTTTCCAATGAGATATTGCTTATTTAGATTTCCATATGTATATACAACTGTATCATTTCCAGGTAAGGCTGTTATGTTGTAGAAACCATTTTTGTTGGTAAAAACAGTTTGGTGTGGTATCTGATATTGATCAAATATGGTAACTCTTACTCCTGAAACTGGTAAGCCGTTAGGGGTCTTTACTTGGCCCGTAATTACTGCTCCAGGGAAGTACCTTAAAATTGGATCTGATGATTGTATTATGGTTGCTAGTTGCGGGAAAATCAAAGCTTTTCCCTTTCCCGCTTTGTTTAAAGTATAAGCCTCTTTTAATGGTAATATCTTAAAAGAGCCGGGATGCGCACTGAAGTTAGAGTATGGGTTATAAGGGATCCCTTCATAGCAAATTTCGAAATTGCTCATGTTATATGCAGGTTCCATTGTGTATTTATTTGTACCATAATCCAGCCCAGGTATTCCATTGGTTTGTCCCACTGCTGAAGGGGGCAAGCCGACCATGGCCTTGTAGATTGTTGTGTTATAAAATGCTGGAGTGTAACCCAGTTGATATCCTGTTGGCACTGCATTTGCAGGTGTTTGGTTAAGAGGAAATGTGCCATTTGTGGTTTGGACAAAAATTTGATAGTATTTGTAGGGAACAACAGCTCCTGCTGCTGATGTGTAGGTGGGTGTATCGGTAAGGAATGCGGGTGCATAGAAAGTTCCTGTGTTTAACCCTGAAAGTGGGAATAATCCATGGTCGATCTGGATATACTGAATGCTATACCCTGTTGCCTCTTGAAGAGACTGATACAGGTTTACTAGATTGTTCAAGCTCAGTTTAGATGCTAATTGACCCTTTATCAATGCATAATATGCATTGGTGCTTGAAATTGAGGTGGTAAATGATCCATAGACTGTGCTGTTGTCTGCTATCCAGTTTTTATACTGTAACGGATTTGCATAGATTTTCTTAAGGATTTTCAATTCCCCTGATCCAAAATACTGACTTAGCGCCAATTTTACTGATGTGCTGTATTGTCCAGAGTTTTTAACAAACACTCCGTCCATTAACCTTGCCGTAAACAGCCCAATAATTTGCGATTCGTTTGTGGAAAGTAATATTTGACCTGCTACCTGATATGCCTGCTGAAAGTCATCTGCAACTGTTGGATGTTTTCCCTGGCATAGCTCCTGAAAACCGTAGTCCCACCAATTGACATAAGCAGGCTTGTTGGAGAGAGACTGATTAGCCTGTTGTGTCGCAAGCCATGCAAGAGACTGTGATAGTGGACTTGAGGCGTTTACCACTTGTGAACCTGTTGTTCCAAAGTACGCGCTGGTATTTACCTGATAATTTGCAGGTTTTGCAAAACTTGGAAGAGCGTTATACACTTGGTGGTTTACGGTTGGTGCACTGTTGATAGGTACTGCAGTTGAAATTACTCCGAGTCCCGAAGGGATCAGAATTCCAAACACCACTATCAATACAAAAATGGCTTGCAACCAACCTAAGTTACCCTTAATGCCAGCTCTTTTTCTGAATGATTTTTTAGTTTTTGTATCATCCTTAATTGATGAAATTTTGATTATGTCAGCAAAATAGTATACCAGTGCTCCTCCAAGTATGGCGTAGGCTGGTGATGCTGTGATATTAAACCTGGCCGCTGCTAAACTCATATATATAGAAACTCCAGAAAAGATAAGGAGGAAGAAAAATGACTCTTTTCGTTCCTTCAAGAATTTATAGGAAATAAGGAGAATTCCGCCTATTCCCAATATAAATTGAGCCACTCCAAAACCATCTATATATTGGCCCAATGCAGGAGCCTGGGCTTCAGCTATTGTGGAATACAGTTTTGATTTAATGAAGTACCCGTCTCCTGATATTATATCAATAAATACACGATGGTCTACAACTGAGAGCCCCCCTATGACCATGGACACTAATATTACTATCATCGGTACTGAGATAATCCATGGTTTTCTTCCAACTAACCCTATCAAAATTCCCAAAAATATTACTCCAATTCCAATCAATAATGGAGCAACATACCACGCAGAAGGCAAATTATGTGCACCATAATAGTAATATCCTCCCATCGCAAAAGAGAGAGCCACAAAGATAATTGTTGTAACTAGCAAATAGCCAGTATTCCTACCTAAAAACATGTTTACGATAAACTGCAAAACAACATAGATAGATATAATTGCGAGTATATACGCATGTCCTTGCCACGAGAGCATTAACGCACCATACGAAGCTCCTGAGAATAGAGCATAAAATGTCGCCTTCTTGTTTCTTGAAAAGTATGATCTTATTGAATTTGAATATCCCCTGAAATCAAATATGCCACCTTCTATTACTCTTCCCTTGTTTGCATATTTTACCGCTCTTTCAAAGAAGTAAATTGCAAAGAAAGCGAAAATAAGTTCGGGGGTATGCATTCTTCCATCTGAAAGGATTCCTGATGTAAGGTTGCTTGGCATCAAGGTGTACAGCACGGCGGCTATCATTCCACCTTTTTTGCCTATTATGCTTTTCCCCAGTAGAAAGACTGGGATAATTAAAAGTGCCCCAAAGACTGCATCAAATTCCATGAATGAATAATATGCGGCCTGAATGGTTCCACCGAATATTGGCCCTGTTATTTCTGCGAGAAATACAATCATCCAGTGAAAGAATAAGGGTCTTGGGTCTCCGGAGGACAGCGGATAATTCAGTCCAGAAGTGTTTAGAAGAGAGATGTGATGTGTTATTGTAAAAGTAATTACATACCAGTTGAAGTATGGATCACTTCCACCGGAAAAATTGGCTGTCCCATTGGTAAACGATGGTCCCCAGATAAAGAAGTTTGCAAGGAATATGTAAATAGCAACCAGCAATCCCACTCCTGCGAACTCCCAGTTTCTAGAGAACCATTGTTTTAGCCCATAAATATACTTGTTATCCTGGAGTTCCATTTTTTGACTACCGAAATCGCTAATACAATTGAACTATTAAAATGTTTAATAGAAAAAATCATTCAAAAAAGACGGAATTCCTTATTTCAATAATTTAAAAGTGCAAGATGGATAAAGTAAATAATGAGTATTATTTTTATCTCTAAAGTTTATTCTTATTTAAAACGTCAGTTCCATAAAAACCATTGGAACGGTTAATGTATTTTTTTCAAGGACTTCCGGAGATACCTCTCCTATTATGCCATTCTTCAAAACCTCTTTTCCAGTAATTTCAGCGCATCTTCCCTTGATGAAATGAGAGTCCAAAGTTTTTTTTAAGTAAATCTTTTCGTTAGGGATGGAGTTTACGATTGTGTCAAGTACCCCTTTCATTTCATCATATGAACTGTTTGCACCAATTATTGCCAAGGCAAGTCTGGTTTGTTGAACACCTTCATTAACCACCTCTCCCACCTCAAAAACTCTTTGAGGATAACTGTGCGTATTATTAGATCTGATGATTTTAAGAATTCCTGACCATAAACTATCCCTGGGCTTAGAATAATCCAGGCTTTTAGGGTTCTCAATGGATATTTTTTGGTCTTTATAGTTACCATCTGTTAGAACGAATGAAATGGTTTCCTGAAACGACATGGAATTAACTAAACTTCGAAATTTTGATTGCATTACTGTCTTTTCATTTGGTCTTCCTATAAATTTAGTGAGCATTTTGCTTGGTAGGATATTTTGTATGCCAAAACCCTTCAAAAAGTCTTCAACTATGTCCATTGGACCCATAACGTCTATTCTGTGAATTGGGATTTTAAAATGAATTTTATTCTTAGAACCATCACTTATTTTCCAATCTGAATAACCCATTTTGGAAAGTATTTCGCAAACTCCACTCATCTCAATGTCTTTTAGTCCAGATGCGTTCAGAATGTCCTTTTTGGTTACAGGTATAAATTTTTCAGTCTTGAATCTAACAGGATCAAATGATGGTGTTTTTAGCAACTTTACATCCATTCCCTTGCTTAGAAAATAACCTGCAAGAAGATGGACAGCGTTTGATATTGAACTCGATGAAGTGGCGGTTACATCTACCAGCAATGACTCTGTAGTGCTTTCAACCCTTGTTCTAAAAGAGTTGAACATGGGTGGAACAGAAATAACTCCATCCGAATCAAAAATACCAAGAAATTGTGCTAAGTCCGGACCAGATCTGTATTTGATTCCCTTTTCATGTTTCTTTGACAGTTCCCTGACACTGCCGCTCATTCCATCAAATGTTCTAAACTCATAGTCCCCACTTACTTTTTTCATTGAAACGGTTCCTTGAACCTTCTTCAGGTCATGAACCCCAACTGCAATCTTTTTTCTCTGTTTTCCAACTGTCTCAGAAATTTTATCTGAGAACTTTAGAAAATCATCTGTTACATCAACCCCGTTTAACGGTTCTTTTAAATTTTCAACGGTAAAAACTGCAAAATACGGTCTTTGCAGCTTTTTATCCTGAGTTAGGATATCTTTGCTGATATTTAGCTTCCCATATTTTATTTTTCTTTCCTCAAAAACATTAAGTGCGGAAGCGATTGAATGTACGGAAAAAAGGTCTGGGCGATCTGGATTTAACTCAATGTCGATTTGGGTGTTGTTTTCTTCATATGTGAAGCCTATTATCCTTGAGAAGTTGCTTAACTTATTTTTCCACTTCTTACCCAATAGATATTCCATTTCTTGATTTGTGGTGTTGATTACAACCATTATATCTATTCTCCGTCGTCCTTTTTTAAATCTTCTTTTAATGATTCAACTCTTTTGGCTGTATACTCCTTAAGAACAGCTCTGATTAGATCGTCCATGGATATAGCCTCTCCGTTTTCCACTATTTTATTTAGGTCTGTTATGAGTCTTCGACTTAAATCTACCTCTATTTTCTTACTTATGCCTGAATCTTTTTGCTTTTCTAAGAACTGGTCCAGGGCGACTCTAATAATCTGTGATATGCTTTCGAAATTTGAATTGTCAATCAAAGATTCCATTGCGATCATGTCTGACTCAGAAATCCTTATTGTGATTCTGTATGGAACTGACATTTACTGAATACCTCTCCTTACTTGCGAATTGGTATTATGATATAAATTTTTGTTATCTCTGGCAAATAATTTACGAGTGATTCAATCAAATGTTCAGAAATTGAATGTCAGACTCACTTGTCACATCTTAACAAGTATACGTGGATGGCCCTGATTCTAAAATAAAGACATCTATTTTCAAAATTGTAGCAATTAAAACTAAAATAGAATTATATGCGTAGTTCAAAATTTAACTATAACAATAATTTAGTTTTCCAGTAAGGCATTTACGGTACGAATCGCGATTTATCTTAATATACTCGGCACCTATATTGTTCTCTAGTTTATATCAAAAAAAGCTACAAATATGACATATATTTGACTATATTTGTAGTTTTGAAAACTACAAAATGCTTTTAATATAGGAATGTCTACTATGTAACTAAGGTGGATAAAATTGATTGCTCTTGAAGAAAGAAACAAATATCCTCAAGTTCGCTTTGCTAGCGACTTTGAGATAAGTAAAAATGCACCGTTCAAGACCGTGGAGGAATTCATGGGAGCTATGGGCAACTTAGTTTCAGATGACATGATGTTAATCAGGGTTACTGAAAGTCTGTGTCCAATATGCGTTGATGATGAAAAATTCGATCAGATGAGAATACCTGCAATTGTGTATGAAAATGCAGGTGAAGTTAGATTAATCAAGGAATGTGGGGAGCACGGCATAACCAGAGAGAAGTACTGGGAAGATTATGATATGTATCAAGAAGCCAAAAAATGGCAAGACCCAGGTGTAAAAATACTGAACCCTCACGTTGCATATCTTGAGTCTAAGATCGTTTGTCCAACCCACTGTGGACTTTGCGTGAAACACAAGTCACATACTGGCCTGGGTAATGTAGTAGTTACCAACAGATGCGATCTTTCATGCTGGTACTGTTTCTTCTATGCAAAGGAAAATGAGCCAATCTATGAACCTACGCAGGATCAGGTAAGAATGATGCTCAGAAGGATGAGGAATGAGAAACCAGTAGGTGCGAATGCAGTTCAGATAACAGGTGGAGAACCAGCAATAAGGGATGATATCATAGACATCATAAAAATCGCAAAAGAGGAGGGCTATGAACATATACAGCTAAACACAAACAGTGTAAGGGCGGCTTTCGATCCAGACTTTCCTAAAAGCATAAGAGGAGCTGGATCAAATGTTATATATACTTCATTCGACGGTCCGACTCCGAGATCAAATCCAAAGAACTTCTGGGAGATACCAGCTGCTTTAAACAACTACAAAAATGCACCTCTTGGGGTAGTTCTGGTTCCAACTGTAATCGGTGGAATCAACGATATGTATCTGGGAGATACAATCAGGTTTGGTCTGAATAATATAGACGCAGTAAGGGCTGTAAATTTCCAGCCTGTTAGTTTAGTTGGAAGAATGCCAGACAGGATGAGAGAAAAGCAGAGAGTTACAATCCCAGGATGCATAAAGAAAATTGAGCAGCAGACTGATGGAATGATAGGAAGAGAAGATTTCTTCACTGTTCCTTCAACAACAAAAGTTTCCAACTTTATAGAACAGCTGAAAGGAAAAGACATGTACAAACTATCCATACACTTCGCTTGCGGGATGGGAACCTACCTATTCAAAGAGGGAGACAAAGTTACTCCAATAACAAGATTCATCGATGTAAGAGGAATGTTTGAGTATATAGGAGAACTGGCAGACGATATCAAGGATTCCTCGATTAAGACTGTTAGGAAGATAACATCCGCAGCAAAGTTGCTTGCCAGCTTAAAGAGATTCGTAGATTACGAAAAAGCTCCAAACGACTTCAGTTTGAAGGATATGGTTTACAATGCCTTTACAGAGGGAGACTACCATGGTCTGAAGGCTTTCCACTACAAGAGTATGTTCATAGGTTTCATGCATTTCATGGATCCGTACACATACGATGTGGACAGAGTGGAGAGATGCGATATACACTATGCAATGCCTGATGGAAGAGTAGTTCCATTCTGCGCTTTCAATGTTATTCCAGAATTATACAGAGACGCAACTCAGAGGAAGTATTCGATCCCAGCAAAAACCTACGAAGAAAAAACAGGCAAAGTACTCAAGAGAGAGAAGTACTTCAGGGACTACACTCTTGAAGAAAAGAGATCTATAATTAGTTTCTATGAGAGAAGCATAGGAAGGAAGCTGAGCCAGGATGAAATAGGACTGAATCTTGAAGACGCAATACCTGTGATTTCCTCAGAGAAACCAGAATAATTTTTTAATGTATAAAATTCGAGACCACGAAGCCGACATATCCATTATTTTTTTTGATTTTTCTTTACCTGAAAGTGTTATAGATTCTATCAATGCATTCAGGGACATTATCTGCAAGGAATGCAAATCGACCGCGACCTCATTGGAAGAAATTTCTGTAAAGGTTAATCCAAATTACTTTTTCACTGATGTCTTGAACAGATTCATCTACATATATGAGACCTCGGATGTGATACCTTTAGAAGTCCTTAAATTCCGCATAAAGGATGAATTTGCATTGATGAACATATCAATGTCCACACTCGAAAGCCCCAATCATATTCCAAAAGCTGCCAGTCTTCCCAAGTTTATTGATTCTCCAGATACAATTGAGATCATTATTGATCTTTAGGGGCAACTATTCCTTACTAAAGTTTAATTTCAGTAAAGTATACGGAAAATATGGTAAATTTAGTCCCAAACAAGCTATTCTTCACCAGGGGAGTGGGAAGGGGGGATACAATGTTGATATCCTTTGAAGAAGCGCTAAGAGATGCAGGCATTGCACAGTTTAACTTGGTAGCAGTAAGTTCAATTTTTCCTCCAGGTGCTGAAATGGTGTCTCCCGAAGAGGGATTAAAGAGCTTGCATTCAGGACAAATATTATTTACAGTACTAGCAAGAAACGCTTCCAACGAAATGAACAGAATGCTATCCTCCGCGATTGGTTATGCAATTCCGACAGATAGAAGTAGATGGGGCTACCTCAGTGAACACCACAGCTACGGAGAAACGGAAAAGAAAGCCGGATTTTTTGCTGAAAAACTTGCCGCAGAAATGCTTGCAAGTACAACCGGTCAACAGAATCAGTTGGTGTGGGACCAAAAGAAGGAAGAATATAAACTGAGTAATGTTATACTTCAGACAAGGAACATCTGTTCTACTGCAGTAGTTCTGAGGGAAAACGAATGGACAACAACAATAGCAGCGGCAGTACTGATAATAGAATGACGAAAAATATTGACGAAAAGACCTGGCAAAATAAATGGTTTGACCAGGGAATATTTAACTCTGAAATTTCAGATAAGAAAAAGTTCTTGATCACAGTTCCATGGCCATACACCAGCGGTCCACTTCACGTAGGTCACGGAAGGACGTATACCATCGCAGATATCATGGCCAGATTTATGAGAATGAATGGGTTTAACGTTTTGTTTCCAATGGGTTTCCATGAGAGTGGAACTCCGATTGGTGCCATTTCAAATAAAATCAGGCTGGGTGATGTAAAAACTCTTGACCTCTATAAAAAATACATTTCTCAATATGAGCCCTTAACCAATGTAAATAAGATAATGGAAAGTTTTAAAGAGCCGCTAAACGTTGCAAATTATTTCTCGGGCAAGATCGTTGAAGATTTTAAATCCTTGGGATACAGCATAGATTGGAGAAGACAATTCAGATCAATAGAACCAATATACGCAAAAATGGTTGAATGGCAGTTAAGGACCCTGGGAAACCAAGGGAAAATAAAGAAAGGAGAGCATCCAGTTCTATACAGCCTGATCGACGGAAATCCTGTAGGTGAAGATGATATAGAGGATGGAGACACAGATAAAGTTTCCATTGAGAAATTTCACATTGTACTGTTTAAAGCCACCAATAAGAATATCTACATAGGAGCTGCTTCCCTAAGAACAGAAACAATTTTTGCCATAACAAACCTCTGGTATAACTCGAATATAAAGTATGTTTTAATGGAACTGGGCGGCAAAAATGTAGTGGTTTCAGAACTTGGCTCAATAAAAATATTGAATCAGACAGAAAATTCTAAAGTCTTAAGGGAATTTTCTTTTGATGAGCTTAAAAACGATAGTTTTGAAGTTCCAATAACCAATCAGATAGTAAGAATATACAATAACAAATTCGTAAAGGAATCTACTGCTACTGGAATCGTGTACAGCGTACCCGGTCATTCTGTTATGGACATAAAATACATGGATGAACTGGGTCTGAAGATAGATTCAATTGAGATAATTAGAATTGGGAACAAAATTTCAAAAGCATCTGATTTTGTTAACGGAGATTTTAAATCTATGGAAGAAGCCAATGCTGCCCTCTATAGAAATGAATTTTATGATGGTGTGATCATTGACAGTGTTCCAATAATAGGGGGGAAGACGGTGAAGAACGCAAGAGAATTGATATCCGCCGAACTTGTTGGAAGAGAAATGGGCTTTCCATTCTATGAAAGTTCCAGAGAAGCAAAAACTCGTGACGGGAACCCCGTTATCGTGGCTGTTATCAGAAACCAATGGTTTATCGACTATTCCTTAAAAGAATGGAAAGAGAAAACCATAGAAAATGTTAACTCAATGGAATTTTTTCCTGAGTTTTTTAAGAAGAATATGGTAGATGTAATGGAATGGCTGGAAGAAAGAGCCTGCGCCAGGAAAAGGGGACTGGGAACCCCGCTTCCACAGCAATCTGATTGGGTTATAGAATCACTATCTGATTCCACGATTTATCCTTCCTTCTACACCATCAGTAATATCCTAAAGGATGCAGATTATTCAAATCTGGATGATAGTTTCTTTGATTATGTATATCTAGGGAAAAAGAAGGAAGGCTATAAACCTGATAAGATAGCAACGAAATGCAGAAAATCCTTTTTGTACTGGTATGGTGTGGATAGGAGGGTTACATCTGCTGCACACATGTCCAATCATCTTGCTTTTTACATTTTAAACCATTCCGCAATCTTCGAGGAACAATTTCAACCAAAGGGTATCAGCATTGCTGGAATGGTTATTTCAAATGGTGCAAAAATATCAAAGAGCAAGGGAAATGCTGTATCACTATTGGAAGTGGTTAATACTCATGGTGCAGATATATTCAGACTATACGTTGCACTTGTCGCCGAGATTGACTCTACCCTGGACTGGAACGAAAAGGAAGTGGAAATCATCCACGGAGTTTATGAGACACTGAGACATAACATTGAATCTGCCATAGCGGGATCCGACAAAGGAAATTCAAATGATGATTTTCTTGATCTATTTGTTTCAAAATTCAATCTTCATGTTTCGAATTTCGTTCAAAAAATGAATGGACAACAGATTAGGGGAGCGTATGTGGAAATTATCCACGAAGTGATCAAAGACTTAAACGAACTTGTATCTTCGGGGATGGACAAAGAAAAAGCAATAGGGTTAATTCTGCCGCAATGGCTAAAAACTCTCTCTCCAGTAATCCCCCACCTTGCGGACTACTTTTGGGAAAAGATGGGAAATTCAAATCTATTGGAAAACGAAGAAATGAGCGTCGAGACTGTTGAAAAAAAGGAGATAGAGATGCTAGAGAGATTTGAATTTATAAAAGAATTGTCCGATGACATAAGGGGTATAATCAATGTGACCTCTATTAATCCAACCGAGATAGAAATTAATCTTTGCCATAAGGATTTAGCAGAAGATATTATGAAAATTCAAGACGGAGATATGAAAGTCAAGAATAAGGCAATAATTGGACAGGTCATGAAAATGAGAGGAAAAATTAGGTATGGAATTCAGGAGAGAATAGCGCTTGATGAATTTGGAGAATATCTGAAGCGGAAATATAACTGTGAACTTCAACTAAAGGAGACAGTTGATGTAATCAACGGAAAACTGCCAGTGCCTGGAAGGCCGGTAATTGTATTGAAGAGGTGATTTAATGAGTGAAATGGATAAAAGGGTGGAAACAGCGAGGAAATTAGGTAAGGATCCATATCTTGTTCTCCACGGGGGTGGAAACGCAAGCCTTAAAGTTATTGAGAATGATCACGCTGGAAGAATCATAAAAGTTTTGAGAGTGAAGGGAAGTGGATCTGACCTTGCCAAAATAGATGAGAAAGGCTTTACAGGATTGCGAATGGAAGATCTCTTACACGCTAGAACGATTGAATCAATGAACGATATCGAGATGATGGACTATTTGAAGAAAAGCATGGTGGATCCTTCACAACCTTCTCCCTCGGTAGAATCTTTTCTGCATGCCTTTATTCCATATACTTACGTGGACCACAGTCACTCTGACCACATTCTCGCCATAACAAACTCGGGAATGACAAGGGAAAAAATGAAAGATATTCTAGGAAATGTCTTGCTTGTTGAATATGTGATGCCAGGTTTCAAATTGGCCAAAAGAGTTTTAGAAATTGCAGATAAGGTAACCCCGGACGTGGATGGAATTGTTCTCTTAAATCACGGATTGTTTACCTTTGGAGAATCTGCGGAAGAGAGCTATTCTAAACATGTCAAGATAGTTGAAAGGGCGAGAAAATATCTGGAAGATGCAATTGAAGATGATCTGTTTACCGAGAAATACGGAAATGATTACGATTTTGCAGAGAAACTTCCTTTGCTTCGAGGGTTGCTTTCAAAATATCAGAAAAAGATCCTGCTGATAGACAGGAGTAAGGAAGGAAAGAGAATAAGCAAATCCATTGAGGCGGAGAAGTTTCGTAACTCAGGACCTGCTACACCGGATATGCTCATTAGAACAAAATACGACTACCTTTATCTAACCGGGGAAAGTAATATTGAAGCTGAGGTTAAACAATACGAAACAAGATATATTGAAGAATATGGGAAGTATGTTGGCAATTACCCTATGCACGACCCGTATCCAACTATAATTGTTGTTCAGGGTTTTGGGATAATAACAGCGGCAAGGAACATTAAAGAGTGCAAAATAATCTTGGATCAGTGCCATCATACCTTCATAGTAAATTCAATGGCAGATAAAATCAGTAGGCAGAAGTTCATTTCAAGAAAGGATGCATTTGTAATGGAATACTGGCCTCTTGAGGAAGCAAAACTGAAGAAGTATGTACCGAAGCCGCTTGAAGGCAGAATATGCATGGTTACTGGAGGAGCCAGCGGAATTGGCTTGGAGACTGTCAAGAAACTTGCCGAAAATGGTGCCGTGGTCTTATCGATTGATGTTGATGACAAACTGGAGAGCTTGTGCGAAGAGATTTCCAATGAAACAGGTTCCACAGTATCTCCGTTCAAAACTGACCTTACCAATCCGGACGAGATAAGAGAGATGGTAAACAAAGCGAAGCTGAGATTCGGTGGGGTGGATGTAGTATTTCATAATGCAGGTATACTGAAATCTGAATATATTGAAGAAATAAAACTAGAGACACTCCTAAAGCACATTGAGATCAACTCTATTGCGCCATTTGTCCTAACACAGGAGACATTCAAAATAATGAAAGATCAGGGTTTGGGAGGAAATTATATTTTTAACATCACCAAGAACCTCACAAATCCTGGTCCTGGAATGATTTCTTATGGAAGTTCCAAGGCATTCACAGCACAACTTTGCCATTACGTTGCAAAAGAGGGGGGAAAATACGGCATCAGGTCAAACATAATTAACCCCGATAAGATATTCAAAAACTCTAAAATTTGGGAAAACGGGGTCCTGGAGGCAAGGGCCAAAGCAAAAGGAATCTCCGCGGATGAATATAAAAAATCAAATCTCTTGAGAAGAGAGGTGCTGCCAGAACATGTTGCAAATGTTGTGATGGCACTGATAAATGAGGAAATATTTGGAGCCACTACTGATGCAATGATTCCGGTGGATGGGGGAGTGTTATAGAAAATGACCCATAATTTTCCTAATGCTCAGGTTAATTCCAAAATTTTTGACTTCCTTTAGGGCTGATCTCATGGTTAATATATTCCCTAATGTAAATACCTTTGAGCTCTGTACATTCTTTACCAATTCCGAAATTCGCCTGTAGGTTTGCAGTTTCTTAGTCACTTCTCTTTCATAGCTTAGTGAAATTTCTTTAAAGTCACTTTCTCTTCTTATTATCTGAAATAAAATTTCTGCAGACTCCAGTGCTGGCACAATACCTTCCCCAAGTACCGGTGAAATATATCCTATGGATTCTCCCACACCTATTACATTTCCAGAAACTATGTTCTCAAGAATCGGACTCATCCTTATGTTCCTGGAAACCGTCTTTTCTGCAGCGTGGGGTTCCAGGTATCTCTTTACCTCACCCAGATTTATTCCCCCGGCACCGATGTGAAATCCATTCTTTATTGGGAATGACCAAAAATATCCTGTTCCTCTGGGAAAAAAATAAAAATAAAAATCATCATGTTCGGATGTTTTGCATATTTTCTCTATTGCAAACATTCTTGTGTCATTCATTGGCTTTGGAAGAAAAGCTCTTGTTATTCCCGTGGCATCTATGTGATATCCTGAGGCATCCATTCTTCCATTTCTCTCTGGCAATTTCCACTTTAGGAACTGATTTTCCATTCGCATCTTATCGATGGTACATATATCACTTTCATCAACCTTGAATGGTGGGAATTTGTGGCCCTCAATTGTGACTCCCTTTCCCTGATCTAATACTATCGACTCAAAGTCTATCCCTGCCTTGCTCAAATATGGCTTCAACCTTGAGGAATTAGATGCAAAACCACAGGGGATGTAGTAATTTTCAACTTTCGGATCCTTAATCCTGACCTCAAACCCTTCTGAATCCAGTCTGTTATAAAGATAAGAACCTGCTACTCCTGCTCCATGTATTTCCCACATTTTGCCAATCTAAAGCTTATGTGGATTACATTAAAAAACATATTATTTGATTCTTCGGTACGGTATCTATGCGTATCTTTCTTGGACTTGCTTATGATGGAAAGAGATTTTCAGGCTATCAAAAGGGAACTGGAAAAAATAGTGTGGAGGATAACATATTACGATGTGTAAAGGAAAACAAACTTGGGAGCCATCTGATAAGTTGCTCAAGAACTGACAGAAATGTATCGGCTCTCATGAATGTTGTCTCAATAGATTCTGATTTAAGTCCAATAAAAATAATAGGAATATTAAACTCGAATCTCGAGAACATTTATTTTCACAGATATTCCATTGTTGATGATCAGAGAAGAGTGAGGGAAGTGGCATGGAAAAAATACGCGTATATTCTTCCGGAACATGGAATATTGAGTGAGATTGAGGAGGAAGACTTTTCCCAATTTGTTGGGATTCATGACTTCAGAAACTTCTGTAAATTTGATGATAAACCTACTGAAAGGGAGATTTTATCAGTTACTGAAGAAAGAATAAACGGGAAGAGAGCTATGATCTTTACAGCTAAGGGTTTTCTCTGGAATCAAATAAGGTTCATGGCGGGGTATGCAATAGAAAAGCACTTGCATCCTTCCTCAACCCCTGATAATCCTTTCAGTGAAGGATACAATGCACGAAGACTGGGACCTTCGGATTTTTTGGTATTAATGCAAATAAAATACGAAAATTTAACATTTACAAAGATCAATTCCAGAGTGAAGTATAACGAAAGCTTAAAGCTGTATTATGAAGGTGAGCGCCAATCGTTTCTTGGATCCGGGTTAATGGACAACTTAAGAAGGTAAATTAAGATAATATACGGTATAGTTCTATAAAGGGTATGGATCTTTTACACGAAGCATTTAAGGGAAAAAGGATTGTGCTGGCTGGAATGGGAAAAGGCCAGGGAACTGTAACAGCAAAACTCTTACTGAGTTTGGAGCTGAGGTATATGCACTATCCAGATCTGGAAAGAGCATTGAACCAGGAGATGAAAATTTTCACTCCATAAAGGTTGATCTAGAAAATAGGGATAATTTGCAAACCGCAATAAATGAACATATGGAAGGTGTGCAACTCTACGGACTGGTAAATAATACTGGAACATGGGAAATGCCAGCTTCAAAACTTGTGCCACCTGGTGATATGGAAAGGTTTGTGAAAATGAACTTGATGACGCAGTACAATGCCTTATATTTTTTAACACGAAATATGAAGAAAGGCGGATCAATTGTTAATATTGGTGCATCGAGGGCATTATTTAGGAATAATGGTTCTGGGTATACAATATCCAAATATGCAATTGAGGAATTTACGAGAATTGCAGCTTCAGAGTTAAAAAGCAAAGATATCAGAGTTAACTGCCTTCAACCCGGATCTGTTTCGAAGGAAGATAGTTTTGACTTAACATACCCATTTAATTTTCCTAAAGAGGCTGCAATGAACCCGCTTAAGATCGCCTATGCCTCAATGTTTCTCCTATCACCCCTCTCTACCGGAATAAATGGGGTTAGTATACCGATTGATGATGGAATGGAATTGTGAAAAACAAATTAATTTAAACCCATTGATATAGTTATCAAAATTTTATGTACGATGGTGTAATTTGTAAACATGCCATTCAGCAATGAGGTAACATACGTTAAATTTTCAGAAAGCAATCGATTAAAGGAATTTGACACCCTATATGAAAAAGCCTGCGAAGAATCAAAGAAGTTCATTAGAAAGGAATACCCCAATCTTGTAAATGGAGAAATTTTTGAGAAAGCCAAATTAAACCATATTTCACCAGTGGATGAGAAGAGCATTGGGACGTTTCAAGCGGGATCGAAGGAAAGTGCCGATAAGGCTCTTGAAGTGCTTAAAAAGGGACAAAAAAAATGGTTTAACATTGGACACGTCGAAAGAGCAAGAATATTTCTTAAGGCAGCTGATCTTATTTCGAGGGACAAATTTCTCATATCCGCACTATTAGCTCTGGAGAATGGTAAAAACAGGACTGAGGCGATGGCAGATGTCGACGAGGGTATTGATTTTCTCAGGTATTATGCTTTGAACCTGATTGAGAATAACGGATTTGTCAGGTTCACGGGAAAAGGATACAAAAATGAAGAGAGCATGTCTTACATGAAGCCATACGGCGTATTCGCAGTTATTGCACCCTTCAATTTTTACGCTATTACTGTTGGAATGGTTGCGGGACCACTCATTGTGGGTAATTCAGTATTACTCAAACCTTCCAGTGATATCCCATTGACATCATATCTATATGTTAAGACACTTTATGAAGCTGGAGTGCCAAAGGAAAATCTCGCATTTATATCGGGCAAAGGGAGCGAGTTGGGACCTCATATAACGTCTCATAAACTGGTTTCGGGAATACTTTTCACAGGTTCCAGGAATGCGGGTATGAGCATATACAGAAATGCCAACAGTGAGAATCCCAAAGTCGTCATTACTGAAATGGGTGGAAAGGATACCATCACTGTTACAAAAAAAGCAGACCTTGAAAAAGCGGCAAATGGTGTTTACAGGGCTGCATTTGGCTATTCTGGACAAAAGTGCAGTGCTTGTTCTATCGCATATATCGAATCCAGCGTGTATGATGTGTTTCTAAAAAAATTAAAGGAAAAAACTGATTCTCTGGTGGTTGGAGATCCAATGAGAGCAGAAACATTTTTGGGCCCGGTAATTAACAAGGATGCGGTTGAAAAATATAAGGAAGCTACAGAAATAGCAACGAAAGAGGGAAAAGTTGTTTCAGGCGGGGAAATTCTTCATAAACCTGGCAATTACGTAAAGCCCACAATTGTGACCGATTTGCCGAGAAACTCCATGATAATTAAGGAGGAACTGTTCCTTCCATTTCTGGCAGTCGTTAAGGTTCAAAGTCTTGATGAAGCTATTGAGAGAATTAATGAGTCTGAATATGGTCTTACAGGTGGTATTTTCACGGAAGACCAAAATGAGATAGAGAAATTCTTTGACAGCGTTGAGGTTGGCACGGTGTATGCAAACAGGGAGAGAGGTGGTTCTACGGGAGCAATGGTTGGTTCCCAACCCTTTGTAGGGTGGAAAATGAGCGGAATCAGCGGAAAAGGTACCGGATCTTTCTATTACCTGCAGCAGTTCCTGCGAGAACAATCTCAGACTATTGCTCACTAATTACCATTAATTTTTTCAAACAGAATTTTCTGGAATCTTTGCTTTTCTGTTTCCATGTTGAATGTTCTGCCAGTGCATTTCTGTAAAGATGTCATAATGGAGGGATCGAATCCACAGGGCCTTATCGCTTCAAATTTTTCCATTTCTGTTTGAATATTTAGTCCAATTCCATGCATTGTGAATCCCCCCCTAATTGAAAAACCGGTGGAGGATATTTTTTTATTATTAACCCATATCCCGGTCTCTTTTCCTAGCCTGGATTCTGCCTTAACATTGTGTATGTTAAGATAGTCTATTTCGGCTCCATGAACAAATTCAATGAGATCAAGAATATTCATTTTTCTCCTGTTGAGGTCAATCAAAAAATACGAAACGATTTGACCGGGTCCGTGGAAAGTGATACCACCTCCCCTAGTTATCATGTAAAGTGGATTCAGGTTTAAGGATAAATCATCTCGATGGATCCCACAAGTATACACTGGTTCTTGTTCGCATATTATAATTGTCTCGCTGCCATACCCTTCCATCAGTTCATTACTTATGCGTTCCTGTTTTTCCAGTGTAAATGAATATGGTAGAATTCCAAATGAATTGAAAAATATCTCTCCGTCACTTGGATGCTTTTTCCAGCCTCTTTCTGATATCATGGTAAACTTCCCACAGCTCTTCTGGAAAGTGATTTCCGATAGAAATAAAGAACTTTTCTAAAATTGAAAGTTCCTCCAGAAATGCTGCGTTGTTGATATGCAGAAGTTCTTCCATTTTATGTTCATTTACTGAACCTAGCCTTAAGTCGCTAATCTTTGGAACATACCCCATTGCAGTTTCGTGTGCCCTGGCTATTTTTCCAGTTACCCTTCCGTTTATCCATTCCAGAACTCTTAAATTCTCTCCATATCCCGGCCATAGGAACTTTCCCTCCCTATCCTTTCTGAACCAGTTCACATTATAGATTTTAGGTGGATTTGACAGTTGTTTCCCTATCTTAAGGTAATGCGAGAAGTAATCTCCAAGATTATATGGCATGAATGGTCTCATAGCCATTGGATCATTTCTCAATTCCCCAACTTTGCCAGTTGCAGCTGCTGTTGTCTCTACTCTTTGCATTGCCCCGAATAGAACTCCCTCCTTCCAATTTTTGGCTTCCAGAACAAGTGGAATCAAATCACTCCTTCTTCCCCCGAAAAGAAATGCACCGACATGCGCTCCATTTGGATTCTCGTACTCAGGAGAAAGGTTAGGGTATTCCTTTATTGGTGTTGTGAATCTGGAATTCGGATGCGCAGCTGGAGACCCTTCCACAAGTTTATTTCCCTTCCAGTCAGTTACATTTATGGGTTCGTGACCTATGCCTTCCCAGTATGGATTTAATTCTCTGTCTATTCCAACATTTGTGAAAATAGTATTCTTTGATATGGCACTCATTGCCCTCGGGTTAGTTGCAGAACTTGTGTGCGGAGCAACTCCGAAGAACCCGTACTCAGGGTTTAATCCATTAAGCCCCCCATTAATAATGTGCATCCATGTTATGTCATCGCTTATCAGAAATGTTTTCCAACCTTCACTTGCATATTCCTTTGGTGGTTCAATCATTGATAGATTGGTCTTTCCACTTGAACTTGGGAATGCGCCAGCAATATATGTGGTCAATCCACCTGGTTCCTGTAGACCCAGAAGCATCATATGTTCTGCCATCCATCCCTCTCTTCTTGATCTGAATGACGCTATCCTTAACGCGTGGCATTTCTTGCTGAGAAGCGCGTTTCCTCCATAATTGGTGTTAAAACTGATTATCAATCCGTCCCCCTGGTTTTCATCGGGGAAGTGCATAATATATCTATTCTCTGGATCCAGATTGATAGTTGAGTGCAAACCCAGAACAAACGAGTTAGATCGTGCGATTGATTGTACTGCTTTTTCTCCAACCCTTGTAATTTTTATTAAGTTAAGTGTTACGTATAAACTGTCAGTCAGCTCTAAACCACCCATTCCATATGGAGAATTGTATGGGCCAAGCCAGTAAGGCACAACATATAACGTCTTTCCCATCATGCTATTTTTCAGGCTTGTTTTTGCTTTTTCCATTGCTTCAATGGAAGACATCCAGTTATTTGTGATTCCAACATCACTTTTGGAATCATCTGTGCAAGTGAATGTGTCTTTCTCGGATCGAGCTACATCTTGTGGTGAGCTTCTGTAGAGAAATGAATTGGGAAATTTGGATGGATTAAGTCTTATCAGCTGGCCTTCCCTTTCCATCTCCTCTTCTATTGAGACTTCATCCCCGGAATCAATTATTCTTACCGATTTGGCTCCAGTTAACAGGATGTATTCTTTGATCGACAGAATTATTCTTCCGTGCAATTCCGGATTCATAATGTGTAGATTATTCAATATAGGGCTATTGTCCAATTCTGCTGTTTCCCCTGCGGATCCTCTTTTTACTTCCTCTTCCAGTCCTAACATCTTTACCTCTAAATGACCATTGAATACCCTATTTAAACATAGTTGGGCCATCCTTAGACAATTGCATAGTTTTCGTTTTAATTATAAATAATTATATATATTTTATATTGAAAGATTCTCACACTAATTAAATTATTATACTAAGACCAACATACAGGGTTATGGGAACAGAACCAGGCTGGAGGGATCTGAACATTAATGAGATATCTCTCATGTTAAAACTACTAAAAGGAGAAACTAGTCTTTCAGCTATGGCAAGGGAGTTGGATATAACCCTACAGGGAGTGAGGTACTATATTAATTCAATGAAGGATAGAAATTTTCTTTCAAATATGACCTTAACTCAGGAAGGATATGAATATTTAGGAGAATCCTTAAAGCTTTTAAAAAAACTGGTAATTGATGGCACAGAGGCGATTTATGACTCTTCTGACTGGGAGTGTATAGCAGATAGCAAGGTAGATCAGAACGCAAAGGTCTATCTGAAGATGAATGGTGGGTATTTACATGCAACAGCAATGGAAACACTTAACTGTGCCACTGCAACGGCAAGTGAATCTGCAAGCACGGGACATAAGGTGAGAATCAGAGATATAAGGGGAATAATTGAAATTGATTTTGGATCGGTAACTGTTCATATTATAGAGAGACTCAATGAAAATAATTACAATCAGTGCAGAGCAGCAATGGTAAAAGAACTTGATTCCATATCCGAAAGTGATGAGATATTTGTTCTGGGAGAAGGTGTTGCAAGCCTTCTAACGGGAAGGAAACACAATAAGTATTCTCCAATAGAATCTGCATTTGATGCTGCAAACAGGGGGATAAATTCTCACATTTACTCAACCAGTGAATCTTGGGTACTGAACAGCGAACATTTTAATAGTATGAGTGAAAAATTTCAAAACATAAAAACATCGGTTTCAAGCCTTAAATTATAAAATTATCAATATATAATTTATTGAATGAGTTTTCCTCCCTAGAGCCTGCTATGTTTTATTCCACTCCAATAATTTTAATAAAACTTGCTTCTAATATCAATATTTAAATAATAAGTTATTATCTCTTATTTAGTACAAATGAGGTGCAAGGATGGAGGACGATGAAGGTGGCCGTAGGGGTTCATATTTTGGCAGATATGTATGGAATAGAACCAGAGCTTCTGGAGCGAAAAGAGTTCATGATGGAGGTAGTCGAACGATCCATCCGAGTGGGGAATCTCACTAAAATTTCCTCGGATTATTATCAATTTGAACCCATGGGGGCCAGCGGTATAATATTGCTTGCGGAATCCCATCTTTCGTTTCACACATGGCCGGAATACGGAATGATTACGTTAGATATATTCACCTGTGGGGATCCGGAGAAGGCACAAATCTCTTTTGAATACATTAAAGACTGCTTGAAACCCCAGACAATCGAGTTTAGAAAACACGAGAGGGGAAAGAGAGTTGGACAGATAGATGCGTCCCCAAGTCAAATTATAAACGGGCATTAATGTCGTTAAACAGAAGCAGTATTTTCCTTCTAATATTGACCTTAATATCCATACTCTCACTATTCAGCCTTAATTTGTTTTTTGCGCTTGTAGTACTTGTATTGATTATCGTAGGAATGGATATTTCTACCGACTTCATTTATGATTCCACGAACAATATGCTGGTTGGCCAGCCAGGTTTATTATATGGAATAACTCTCTTTTCCTTTATCACATCCCTGGATGAGATAATGGTTGCCGGAGCGTCTATCGCCCAGGGATACAATGGAATTTCAATCGGCGCAATGATGGGATCGGTAATGGTAACATTGGTCGGATTTGGCATTTTTAGCCTGATGAAACGAAAAAAAGAATTATCGACTGTCTCTGCTCTAATATTTGTGGTACCTTCCTTCATGATCCTTTTTTCAGTGTTTTTTTATGAGAATGTTAATCCGATTTTTATCATCGGATTAAGCATCTTCACCACCATAATTTCCATAATTCTAATGTTTTACTTTGGATTTAAGTCCACTTCCGGTGGCAGGGTTGATATGAATTTAGTAAATTACAAAAGTTTGCTATTCCTGCTGTTGCCTGCGATTTCACTCACCATCTTATCCATTACCATGGCAAGATTAACAGACTTTGTGGGATCATTCATCGGAATTAACCTTACAATATCTGGGTTTCTCATTCCAGGGATTTTTGGTTCACTGCCCGAACTGTTTGCGATTAAAAGTTCACTGCAAAACAAAGACAAATCAAGCGCAAAAGGGATATTGATTGGGAGTACATTAATCAAGGGAGGAATGATCTTACCCCTAGCTTCAGCATTTTTTCAGTACAATCCCAGTGACTCCATTGGAATATTCTTATCCACCTTGGTTTCATTGATTGTGTTTGGAATTGTAGTGCTTTATTATTAAACTCTTGTTCCCCAAAAAATATTTTCCTTTCTCTTTATCTTTATAATTTCCTCAAGGGTTTCCATGGTTCTTTCATCAAGTGATCTTTCCCTGAGTTTCTTTACGACATCTTCACTAATATCAACATAAATCGGTTGGTCTGGCCCAATCTGTCTGTTAAGAGTGACTCCATCTATTGCAACTGCAACCTCCTGGCCAGCTTCTGCGAATCTTTTGGATATTTCACCTTCTCGTATGCTCTTAATTGTTCCTGCATACTTTCCATCCTCTCTGATGAGATTGTTGTCAACCTTAATTCTTCCTGAAATGACCTTTACTCCTACAATCACGGGTTTTGCTGCCCTGAAAATGTATTCCGGCATAATGATGAATTTGGATGGAACAGGCATAGATTGCTTGCTCTCTTCATCTATCTCTTCCTTCTTCATCTTAAGCCATTTTTCTGTATTGTCCAGAAGCGAATATATGACATTTGATTCGATAACTCCCACGTCATAGTTCATCAATGAAGATTTGGCATCGACCGACATTCCAATGTTGAAGCCAGCAAGTACCCTATCCATTCTGTCAGGTAGGGTGGAAACATCGATAAGATCTCTTTTACTGATTTCTCCAATTTGAGTTGACCTTATACTGATACCCCTGTTTCTTAATTCGGATGCAATGGCTTCAAGGGATCCTAGAGTGTCTGCCTTTATCGTTATACCGTGTTCACTAAGATCAATCTTGATTTCATTCTCCTTCCTGAGTTCTTCGTATATTTCTTCCCTGGAGCCAGATAGTTCCATTAGTGTGGATCCCGGAATAATATCATATTTGTCAGAAATTACAATTCTTACCCCTATTGCTGATTTTACCTGACTCTTTTCCTCAACCTTAGTTGATGATGGCTTCACATTAGTAAACAGAGCTTTAATCCTAGTTTCCTTTGGTCCCTCCCTGGTGTTCACCACTACAGGCATGCCTCTTATCAGCGTTCCTTGATAAAGGATTGAGTCAAGTGTCATCCCGAGTGACTCTTCCCTTTTAACTTCAAGTATATTGGCTCTTCCCGTGGTCCCCTGCTCTTCAATTTCCTGAGTAAGGAATCTTTGCGCCAGTCCTGAGATTGTCATTAATACTTCAAAAATACCTAAAGAGGTTTTTGCGCTTGTGGGAACAACTGATATATTCTTTTTAAAATCTGTAATTCTATCGTATCGTTCAGAACTTAGCCCATAGGAATAAAGTTGATTTATTATATTATAAATTCTAGTGTCAAGTTCCTGAATATATTCTTCTCTTTGTTCCTTAATGAATTCTGAAAATAGATTTGACTTTGACTTCCTAAAATACGGTACCGTGTCAATTTTATTTGCTACTATTATAAAGGGTGTTTTGAATTTCTTCAAAATATTAATACTCTCCAGAGTCTGAGGCATTAAGCCATCATTAATATCAATAACGAGAATGGCAATATCTGCAAGAGCACCCCCTCTTGACCGCATGTTAGCAAATGCAACATGCCCGGGTGTATCCACAAACAGGAGTCCTGGAATTTTGAACATTTGCCTTTTGGCTCTCCCGTTGGACAGTTCTATTATCCTGTCAATGGATATCTCTGTGGCTCCAATTCTTTGAGTGATTCCTCCGGCTTCCTTTTTAATTACAGAGGTTCCCCTGATTTCATCTAAAAGACTTGTTTTTCCGTGGTCGACATGGCCCAATACACATACGATTGGTTGTCTGAGCGTTGCCATACAATAATATTACACCTCAAAATAGATTTTCATCCCCATAGGAAAAATCCATAAGCTCATCCTCTTTAAAGTATATTGGGCATTCATGCTCGTACGCCTCTTGCGAATCCGAGGCGTGAATTACACTCTTATCTATTGTTATTGCAAAATCGCCACGAATTGTTCCTGGTGAAGCTTTAGCGCCATCTGTTGCCCCAACAAGATTCCTGACTACAGATATTGAACTATGCCCCTGAACCACGAATGCTATCAAAGGATCGCTTGTTATAAATTCTACAAGCCCATTGAAAAAAGGTTTACCCTTATGAACCGAATAGTGAACTTCGGCCTGTTCCCTGGTGAGTTTTAACATCTTCATTGCTATTATATTTAGACCCTTCCTGTTAATTCTTGTGATTATTTCCCCTGATAATCTCCTTTTAACGCCATCTGGTTTTATCAACACTAATGTTCTCTCAGTGGTCATTGAGGATTTCCCTCCACTTCAGAACTTGATGATTCTTGGGTCTCTACCGGATTAGCTTCCTGAGTCCCTACAGGCGATTCAGGAGTCTCGCTGACCTCTTCATTTGACTCATCCTTCTTGCTCGCGTGTGCCTCTGAAGCTTTCTTAAGGGCCTTAATGTTATGATATTCTCTTGTCCATCTGGTTTTTCTTGGAACTCTTTTAAGTTTGACCATGTTAACTCTGCACTTTTTGCTGCAGAAGTTAATAATTGCACCATCTCTTCTGATGTACATCATCCCAGTGCCAGGTTCAATTTCCACCCCACAAAAGTTACATTCTCTATTTGCCAAAATTATCACCTTATGGAGAGCTTTTTAGCTTCTCTGGCAGTTTCTCTAAGCATAATGATATCTCCCACCTTTACGGGACCCAACACATTTCTGGCAATGATCCTGCCCTGGTCTCTTCCTGACATTACCCTAACCTTAACTGTGGTTGCTTCTCCCGTCATTCCAGTTCGTCCCATTAACTCCACCACTTCGGCTGGAGTAGCATCATCCTGCATTACTGTCACCCTACTTGCTCAGGTTTGCCAGCTCGGAAGTAACTTGTTTTAAAAGCTCTTCATTCTTACCAACATCAGTAACAGATATTGTAGCTGCAGACGCTATGGCTACCTTAGATCCCAATTCAGCCCTTGTTTTAACGTAGGCAAATGGAACTTTCCTTTCTTCGCAAAGCTTAGGTATAAAATAAACTACTTCGGGAGGATTAACATCTTCAGCAATTACAACTAACTTGCTTTCTCCTCTTTCCACTGATTTTATAACTTCATTGGTACCTTTCTTGGTTTTTCCATTTCTATAACAATTTTCAACTAATTCCAGAATCTTCTTCTCTAAAGACTCGGGAGTTTCAAATTTGACATATGTCGCTTTGTCCATATTTATTCCCTCCTTCACAGAGCAAAAACCTGAATGATAAAATCTATAAATAGTTTGTTAAGAAAGACCCGGAAATATTTAGTGTTTTATTGCCTGTATGATCTGGTTATTCCTTATAATGTGTAACAAAACTGAGAACATCTTTTATCTTTGAGTCCACCACCTTTGCCATGGTTGTTATGGGATCGGGGATTTTTCCCTTTATGTTATGTTTTCTGTAAAAAGCAGTATAGGTCATCACCGGGAATGGATATTCGTTGACTAGCCTGAAAAATCTGTTCAGTACCATTTGGGCTTTTGTTGCAGCTTCATAATCTCCAGATTTAAAAAGTCTGTAAACATCAGTTACAAGCGGGTTTATGTTGGTTGTTCCGCAAACTCCTCCTTTCGCCCCCATTACAAGCGATTGTAGTAACAAGTCATCCTGTCCCTGATATAATTTAACCTTCGAGGAGAAGTTATCAGAAACCTCATTGAAGAATCTTAAATCGCCAGAGCTATCCTTTATACCTTCTATATTTGGAACCGTTTCCATAATTGCTTTCATAGTGTCAATTTCGATTCTTGAGTTTGTAAACTGTGGAATATTGTAAATATAAATCCCGCCGTTGAATACCTCGGATATAGCCTGAAAATGCCTTATAATCCAAGATTGCTCAGCTTTGTTGTAGTAGGTGGGCTGAAGTACTATTTTTTTAAACCCCAAGTCTTCCGCTGTCTTTGCCATTTCTACGGCTTCCGATGTGTTTTGAGAACCTACACCAAGAAGTACATCAAAATTGCCTGCTTCTTCCTGAATATACTTTGCAAATTCCTTTTTTTCTTTCAGTGTCATTAAGTTATAAAGCCCGTTGCTACCTAATGGAAAGATTTTTTTTATTCCAAATTCCTTCATATCTTCTAAAAAAATCTTTAAATTTTCTCTAGATGGTTGGCCCTCGCTGTCGAACGGTGTAATCATAGGGCAGATTACTTCAAGATCATCATCTGACATTCGTCCATGATTTCATCTCTTTAAAAATAATTTACTAACAAAAATTACAAACTATACATATCTCTACAAAAGTTACATTTAATATTTTAAAGACATATACCCCGTGTCAATCTTAGATTATTTCAAAATGCCGGAAGGGTTGAAGGAGATTGAAGTAGAACATCTGGATACCAAGAATTCAAATGCAAAGATCATCGATGTCAGGACAGAGGGGGAATATGAAAAGGGACACATTGACAATTCCGTAAACATTCCGCTTTCCCAGATTAGAAAACACATTGAGGATTACGGAAAAGAAGATGAAATATTATTAATATGTGCGACTGGCCACAGAAGCAGGGCTGCAGCCAAGAACTTTTTAGAAAACGGATATCAGAATGTTTCTCACTTAAAGGGAGGCATGATGTCATATAATAAACTAAAAAGAAGAAGGAAATCATAATTACTTCCTCCTGTATATTAAGGTTTTCAGGCTTGACTTGTGGGATCGAGGTTTGAATTGATTTTTGATAATTTTTCAAAGATTTAACGGATGTTGTTGAGTTCGATTTATAGAATGAGGGCTTAAGGACAATGTTATATAACGGGCCCGCCGGGATTTGAACCCGGGTCTTCGGCTTCGAAGGCCATCAGGATATCCTAGCTACCCCACAGGCCCACTTCCTTATGCTCCTCTACAAAAAAATGCTTTTGATCCTAAACGAAAATTTCCATAATGGTGTTCTTGAAGTTAGAATCAGGCAGCGAGTTAACAATTAGCCTTGCTTCATATCGTACATTAGTTAGCTTTTGAGGGTCGTAATTCTTTGAATTGGCACTTATTAGGATCAGTATGTAGGGCAAAATATAGAGAGACTTGTAGTTGTTTGTCACTCTTGGATCCCTTATGCCTGTGATTTCTATCTGTTTTTCACTTTGAATTATTTTCTTACACTCTAACAGACTTTTGTGTAATATACTCGCAAATGTAATATAGGATGGATCATATTTTTCAAGTTTCTCCATCTCTTTCAGGAATCCGGGAAAGTCCCTAAAGAATATTTTCAATATTGAATTAATCAAAGGCTCGTAGATTTGAAAAATGTAATTATCTGAATTTTTAACCTTTTCTGAGTAGTGAGCAATTAATTTAGTCGCTGTGCCTCTTTCATTCATTATACTGGCATAAAGAATTCCGAACAGATAGATTAAAGGTTCAGTATCTCCATTTATATGCAGGCTCGGATTAGTCAGTAAAATATTTATTAGATTTTCATTCTTTTCCATTCTGTCAATGGATTGGGACATGGCCTCCAGTAACAAAAGACCATCTGCATTTTCTGTGTTCTGCATTGCCCCCCTGAATATTCCAGCAGCTTCTGAAAACCTAAATTGAAGAAAACTTTGCAATCCCAGCAACTCATCGAGGTCCGTAAGTATTTCGCTGTTAGCAGTCATATAAACCATACCCTTTACAGATTCCATTCCGGAATCCACACGCTCATATTCCCCTATGTGCAGATACATGTTCATTATGTTTATTCTGGCCCTTGCCCTTGATAGAAGATCCCCTGCTACATACGCAGTTTTGATGATTTCTTCAGCCTGACCAATTGCTTCCTGGAATTTTCCTTTCCTCTGATATATTATCATTAAATTGTTCCTACTTAGTAGCAGATCCTTAAAATTTTTAGATTCCTCATTAAGCTCTATTGATTTGACCAGATATTGCTCCGCACTCTGTAAATTGCCGTCTATGTTTTCCAGTACTGACATTAAATTATACAAGTTTGCCATCCACCTGTCCCCTGCACTTCCGTTTGCAAGTTTCATCTCTTCAGTGGCCAGCTTCCTGGCTTCACTAAGTTTATTCATTCTAATCAGCATCCTTATCTCCTGACTGTCCAGAATGAGTCGTTCCTTTGCGGAAACCTCTTTACGATCGATATTGTTGAGAATTTTCTCAGCCTCATCTATTCTTCCTAGTTCGATAAGTGAACTGGATAGCAATACATTTCTCGGGAATGCCACTTCATTTTTATAAGAGTGAAGATTTAAGAGCCTGACAGCCTCTTCATAGTTTTGTGTGTCGTTCTCATATTCTGCCATAAGTAAGTGGATAACCTCTACATTTTTTGACCTTTCAATAAATTGCAGATTATCCTTCAGTGTTTTTAACAAATTCGTTGGATCACCATGGTCCTCCAAGAGGTCCCTCCATCTCCCTGAGACGGTTTTATCCAATATCTCAATATTTCTTGAATTGATCGCAAGTTCCAGAGACAGTGTGGGAGACATTGACGTGGCTGCCGTTCTCATAAGAATATTTATTATCATTTCCCTTTTTTCTTTTTCCGGAAATTTTGAACTTATAATTGAAATGGTGTGGTTGTTTGATACTCTAAAGGTACTTCCCTCCATGATTATCAACTGTTTTTCTACTAGAATGTTGAGATCATCCTCAAAATTCTCATCACCAGAATTTAGAATGGAACTGATTTGATTGCCTTTGATTGGAGATTTTATCACCGAGAGGACATAAAGAATCTTCTTTTGCTCATTGCTTAATCCATCAATCAATTTTTCATATCTTTCAGAAATAGGAGTTGGAATTGGGATGTACCTTAAAAGCTGCCGTTGAATTTCACCGTTACCATTAATTATCCCAGATTCCTTGTAATAGTCTAACGCTTCCATCAGAGAATTGAAATTGTTGCCACACATTCTCACTATATCCTTGAGGATTGATTCATCGAGATTGTACTTTTCAATTCTCAGTATATTCTTAACTTCCTCAAATGTCAAATCCTTAATTTTGTATATGTTGATATTTTTGTTAGCTTTTGCCAGCTCAATGAATAATTTGAGCCTCTGGGTCTGCTGATTTCTCTTATTCTCTATTTGAAAGAAACAGATTATGCTTACAGTTCCCGGTGTGATGGAATTTAAAAGATATATCAGCAGATCTAGACTTTCATTATCAAAAAGTTCTATTCTCTCCATCATCAGAACCAGATTTTTGTTCTCCTTGAAAAAAATATTCATTTCGTTGATGATCTCATTGACGTCCCTAATTTTGATTTCTCCATTCTGCTCGTTCAACAGTTCGTTAAAGGGCTGAAACCGAATCAGCTCGTTGGGGACAGCAATACTGTACCTCGTAAAATTTATACTGCTATTGAGGTAATATCTTTTTAAAAATTCCGCAAGTTTATCTGGTGCATTTTTGCCGTCCGAATAAACGATTGCAGCAGAAGATTTCATTGCTGGACCGATGCTGCTTTTGATTCTCGATAATAAAGCGAGAAACGAAAATTCATTTTCCACAAATAAATATTGCACAAATCCTATTTAATCTATCTTAACGGCACCGTTATTTTCTGGAAATTTCCAGATTTAAATGCGTTGACAATTTGTGCATATTTTCCAAAAATGAAAGACTATGTCCCGTTTGGGTTAAGTGTACGAACCCGAACTATTTTTCTCATGCATAGTGGCTCATTGATTTAACTTGCTGAAACAAAATTTATTAAACGCACAAAGAATTTTTTTTCTTCACCATTGTGGGAAAAATTGCAAACATTAATTAGATTAAATGTTTTCATAAATCCGAGAAGTCTTAGGATGCAAAAGGATAAGAGTCAAGTAGTTTTCCCGGGTGACCACCTTTCTTTCTCAGAGGAATACCTTCCCGGCGAGAATACGACAGAAGTGAGGAACAAAATTGTTTCAAGTTCATTCGGAACAAGCAAGAAAGATGACTTGAGGTTAATAATTTCAGTAGATAATGGAATCGAGAAGATCAGGCCACACGTCGGTGATATTGTTTACGGTCAAGTCTTTAAAGGTGACTCAAAACAGTTTTCCATTTTGATCGTCGGGATAAGTATTAAGAACAAGCTTTTACACTTTAATGGGGAAGGGAAGGTGCACGTATTTCAGGATCATAGGAGCAGAAATGCAGAAGCCAAACAACTTATGATAGGTGACCTTGTTAGATGTAAAATAAGTAGAATTGGACAATTTCTAGAACTGAACATCAATGGAAAAGACCTAGGTGTTCTAAAAACCAGATGCAGTAATTGCAGGGAAGTACTTCAGCTTAAAGACAATTCTCTTTATTGTACAAATTGCATGTCTAACGAAACGAGGAAATTTGCATCAGACTACGGTAAACCAGTAATAATGGAGGAGGAAAAATGAAAGAACAACCTAATCTAAAAGATATAGAGAAATTAAACAAAGACCTTGTAACACTGAGGAAGGAGGTAGACGACATGAAAGATATAATAAGGGGGCTTATTCAGTTCATAATGAGAAAGGAGGATGTTGACGGGGAAGAATATAACTGAGGTGAAAAAAAATGGCACAACCAATGAAAGTATTAGAGGAAAGCTTAAACAAGAAAGTGGCAATTTTAATGAAGGACAACAGGATCTTAGAAGGCACGCTCACAGGCTATGACGAATACATGAATATGGTCATGGGAAACGCTGAGGAGATGGGTGCGGAAATAAGCAGAAAGCTTGGAAATGTAATTATTCGTGGTAGTAACGTGGTAAGAATTGTTCCAAGTTAAAGTCAATTTGAATATGGAAAATGTTTAATTATTTAATTATAATCGAGAATAATGCCTGAGCCAAAGAAAAGGGATATGAACAAGGTAATTGCTGCCAGAAGAGAGAGCAGCAATTTGCGGAATATACCCGATATCTTAGTTCCGCTGTGGCAGATTAAGATAAGAGAAAGATTTGGTATTGATGTTGATCGCGAGATCGCCAGGTATATTGTTTTAGCAGCGCACGAAGAGGGCACCTGGAAAAAGCAAAGGGCAATTAGAAAGATTCAGGAAATTTTAAGGGCAAGAGGCGTTTCAAAAGAGAATTCAACTAAATTGGCGACTCAGGTCGTCAAAATTGCCATTGGCGGAAAGGGAACAGAAGAGTGAGTTACCCCCGCAAAAAGGATCTAGAGATTCAACTGAGCAAATTGAGAGGTTTTAATAACCCAAAGGCTTGGCTGGAACAGTATTCAACCGATCCGATTCTTGCCTCATACTTGGTTAATAGTGCCTTTTTGAGGGGAGATATTCGGGATAAGAATGTCTTGGATGCAGGCGCAGGAACTGGTGTTCTTTCTTATTCTGCGCTTTACTATGGATGCAAAAGTGTCACATCGGTGGAGATAGATGAGGAACAGAGACAGGTTTTGATGGAAAACCTTAAAACTTTCAAAAATTGGGAAATAGTAATTAAAAATGCGCAGGATCTTGAGGGCCACTGGGATACTGTGATGTGCAACACTCCCTTTGGATCTCAAATGAAGGATTTGGATATTCCCATTTTAACTAAAGTGTTTGAATCCGGTGACGTGGTTTATCTGATTCATAATTGGAAAGCAAAGGATTTTGTTATTGATTTTGCCAAAAAATATTCCTCACAAGTAGAATTTGAAAGAAAAAATCTTATAATTCCAAGATTGTACAAACACCATACAAGGGAATATCTAAAAATAGACGTGATTTTACTTGTTTGTGCCGTCTGAATCTTTTCTATCAATTTTGTTGTAATCGTTAAACTTCCCGTCTTTCTCTGACATGTACTTTTTTGTCACGTCTACCCAGACATAGAAGCATCCATCGAAAATTCCTTCTTGATCTTCTGGTATTTCGCTCATTTGAGGTACCACCTGTAGAAACTTTGAACCATTTCCCATGACAGATCAGAGGCTTCTTTGTTATAACTCATTCCAGTGTGGTTAAAATATGCATGGTATGTTCCAGGGAACATTTTCATCTGGAAATTTGTCTTGTTCTTTACGACCTGTTCCAGTACAGAATGAAGGGTTGCATTAATTCCACTGTCCTCTCCAGCATATAATCCAAATATAGCCCCCTTTATTTTGGAAATTTCTTCAATTTTTCTGGGGCTTGCACCGTAGAAAATGACAGAAGCATCAAAGTGGAATTCCGTTGACATTTGAAAAGCCAACCCTCCCCCCATGCAGAATCCCACGACACCCTTTTTGTGCGAATCGGCCATTTCATTTTTATACAGCGCACCCAAATCAGATAACATTCTGATTTCCATTTCCTCTCTTTTCTGGCTAACATGCTCAAATATCTTCTTGCTTGTCGGTGACATTTTGGCCATAACTTCCTGGATTGCGGTAGGGTCTCTTCTCTTTTCTGGAGGCATCGACCACATTGGCCTCATTGCATCCATTATATTTGCCTCAGTGAAAAGTTCTCTGTCACCGGGCCTCGAATATAGATCTGGAGCAATTACATTGTATCCTTCACCTGCAACCCGTCTCGAAAAGGATTTTATGAATTCAGTGAGTCCCCAGATTTCTGATATAACCATAACAGTCGGCGCCTCAGGACCAACATAAACCTCGAAAAAATCCATTTCGGTCCCATCGCTTGCGGCAAATTTTTTCATCGACTCCTTATTTTCTACCATGCATGAGGAATGTAATTTACAATATAAAAAAATTGTTTAATTCTAAATATTATTGAGATAAAAGATAAACTATTGCACCCTTAGCTGAATGCAATCTGTTTTCTGCTTCCTGAAATATCACACTGTGCACTGAGTCGGCCACTTCATCTGTTACTTCCAGTCCCCTATGGGCAGGCAAACAGTGCATGAATATGAAGTTCTTGTCAGCATGGGAAATCAGGCTTTGATTCACCTGAAAGGGCTTGAATGCTTTTTCCTTTTCCTCTTTCTGTTTTTCCTCACCCATTGAAACCCATACATCGGTGTAAACAATATTAGATCCTTCAACCGCATTTTCTGGATTGTTTCCTACTTCAACTTTTGATCCCATTTCTTTGGCGATTGTTTCGGCCCTCTTCACATAATCTGCATTAGGCTCGTATCCTTTAGGAGTTGCAATCGACACGTCCATTCCAGTCATTGCACATGTAAGGAGAATGGAATTGACCATGTTGTTTCCATCTCCAACATATGAAAACTTCTTTCCGGAAAAGGTTCCCATTTTTTCATATATTGTTAGAAAGTCTGCAAGTAACTGGAGAGGATGCTCCCTGTCGTCAAGCGCGTTGATTACCGGTATTGACGAGAACTTGGCAAGTTTTTCTACATTTACGTGACTAAATGCCCTATATGTCAGTATGTCCAGCATACCAGAAAGTACTCTTGCTGTATCTTCTACAGTTTCTCCTCTCCCCATTTGCATGTCGTTTGGATTAAGATAAATACCATTTCCACCCAGTTGATGAATTGCGGTTTCAAGGGAAACCCTTGTTCTCGTGCTTGATTTTTCAAAAATCATTCCCATTGTCCTTCCTTCAACTGAATTGTGTGACTGGTACCTCGATCTCTTCAATCTTAATGAAAGATTTATAATTTCGTTGAAATCTTCCCTTACATCCAGTATCGATACCAAATTCTTCTTTACCATTTTTCTCACTCCAGCAGCGATGGTACGTCAGTTGGGTAGTCTGCTACCTTGACACCTGCTTCATTGAAGGCCCTAATCTTGGACTCAGCAGTGCCTACTCCTTTCTCGATAATGGCGCCTGCGTGACCCATTCTCTTTCCTGGGGGAGCACTTCTTCCGGTTATGTAAGCGACAACTTTCTTTGTAACATGTTTCTTGATATACTGCGCTGCCAGTTCTTCGTTGCTCCCGCCTATCTCTCCCACAAGAACTATCTGTTCGGTATCCGGATCCTTCTCGTATTGCTTTAGAACGTCAATATAGTTCAGTCCGACAACGGGGTCTCCACCCAGACCTATGACAGTGCTTTCCCCTTTTCCACTTCTCGTGACTGCGTCCACAATTTCATACGTTAAGGTTCCACTTCTTGAAGTAATTCCAACATTTCCCTTCTTAAAGATCTTGTTTGGCATGATTCCTATCTTGCATTTACCAACAGCAGTGATACCTGGTCCGTTCGGTCCTATTACTGTTATTCCTTTCCTTCTGGCATTATGTACTATTTCCAGTGAGTCATGAAAGGGAACGTGTTCCGTCAATATGTATACAAATTTTATCCCAGCGTCTATTGCTTCAAATGCTGCATCTTTAACAAATGGTGCTGGAACACTGATCATTGTGGCATGGGGCTCAAATTCCATAGAATCTTTAACTGTTGCAACAATTGGAACCTTATCCATAAATTTCATTCCTGCTTTCCCTGGTGATATGCCCGCCACTATTTTCGTTCCGAAAGCAAGCATTTCCCCAGCATGGAATGACCCCTGGTGACCTGTGATTCCCTGAACTATTACATTTGTATTTTCATCCACATAAACTGACATTTTAATTACCTCCTGCTAATTTTACAACCTTTTCTATGGCTTCCATCATAGTTGGGAATGACTCTATGCTATGGTCTTTCAGAATCTTCCTTCCCTCATCATCTCTTATTCCGCTCAATCTTACAACAATTGGTTGCTTGATATTTAGCTTGTCCTTTGCAAGAACAATCCCTGTGGCAACAGTATCACATTTCGTGACTCCCCCGAAAATATTAACAAGTATGGCCTTCGGATTTGCCTTCAACACAAGATCAAATGCATTTGAAACGATTTCGGAATTGTCTGTTCCACCCAAATCCAAAAAGTTTCTGGGTTTACCCTTATGCAGTGTCAGAGCATCCAATGTCGCCATTGTAAGACCTGCACCATTTGCTATCACCCCAATATTTCCATCTAACTCTATGAATGCATATCCCTTAGACTGTGCTTCCAGTTCAAGTGGAGTTTTTTCAGGATCTACAACTTCCAGTTCCTTATGTCTGTACAATGAATCCCCATCCAGAACTACCTTTGAATCCGCTGCGATGAGCTTGCCTTCCTCGGTAATTACTAGTGGATTAATTTCAACAAGTTCGCAGTCCTCTTCATCCCAAATCTTGTAAAGCGTTTTCAGGAGTGGTAAGAATTGTTTTGATATCCCAGTTTCAAGATCCATAAATGCTGACGCTTCTCTTCCAATGAAATCGGAATATCCAAGAATCGGGTCAATATGCCTGGTAAATAATTGATCGTGAGGAACAGTCTCTATCTCAACACCTCCTTTCGAAGTTGCAATGAGAAGAGGTTGCTTTGCGGTTCTATCGAGCGCAATACTGACGTACATTTCCTTTTTTATATGGATCATCTGTTCTATCAGTACCTTTGTTACACTGAGTCCTCGAATTTTTGATCCCAATAATTCTCTTACCGAGTCATCCAGTTCAGATTGTGATTTTGCAAACTTTATTCCACCGGATTTGCCCCTTCCTCCAAGAAGGATTTGCGATTTGACAACAACGGGATTTTCGTATTTCTTAACGTCTTCTTGCCTTTCTACCAAATAACTGTCGGGGACAGGTATACCGTATGACCGAAATATTTGCTTCCCCATATACTCATAAAGATTCAATGTTTCACCGAATGGGGATTACTTAAAAGAATAAATAATATTTTACACTATAAAAGGAAATTTGTTCAGTATGGCGGCATTCCACCCATACCGCCCATGCCTCCCATTCCACCGGCTCCTCCCGGAGATGGCGCACTCTTTTTGCTGGCAACAACATCATCGATTCTCAGAATCATAGTTGCAACCTCTACTGCGCTTTCCAGTGCATGTCTTTTAACTTTTAATGGGTCGTATACTCCAACCTTCAGCATATCTGCAACTTTGTTGTCTGAGAAACTTATTCCGAAATTTTTGTTCTTCTTTTCGTGCTCTGCCTTAAGTTGTATGAGAGTGTTGATTGGGTCCATTCCTGCATTTTCTGCGAGTGTTCTGGGAATTACTTCAAGAGCTCTGGCGAAGGCATCAATTGCAAGCTGTTCTCTTCCTCCAACAGATGCTGCGTATGATCTTATTCTCAATGAAAGCTCAGATTCTACTGCTCCTCCGCCTGGCAGGACTTTTCCATCTTCTTTGGTTATGGCAACTACCCTTATGGCATCGTTTAAAGCTCTCTCTATTTCTGAGATTACGTGTTCTGTTCCGCCTCTGATGAGAATGCTCACAGCCTTTGGGTTTTCACATCCAGTAACGAACGTCATTCTGTCGTCTCCAATTTTTCTCTCTTCAACCTTTTCGGCCTTTCCAAGAAGCTTGGTTGAAAGATCGTCAAGATTTGTTACTATTGAGGCTCCGGTTGCTTTTGCAAGTTTCTCCATATCACTCTTTTTGACTCTTCTAACTGCGTATATTCCCTCTTTTGCTAAGTAGTGCTGGGCAATATCATCAATTCCCTTCTGGCATAGGACAACATTTGCTCCGCTCTTCTTCACTTTTTCCACCATATTCTTGAAGGTTTCGACTTCCTGGTTCAGGAAATCCTGAATTTTAGAAGGATCAGATATTTGCACTTTTGCTTCGATTTCAGTTTTCTTAATTTCGAGAGCTGAATCAACCAATGCAATCTTTGCATTCTTAACTTCGGAGGGCATTTTGGCGTGGACTTTTTCTTTGTCTATGATAAGACCGGTTATAAGTTCCGTTTCGTTAACATTTCCTCCGCTCTTTTTGTCAATCTTGATACTTGATGGTTCTACTATTGTCTTTCCATTCTTTTCTTCAGCTACTGAGTTGACTGCTCTTACTATTAACTTGTAAAGAAGGTCTCCTCCCAGCCCGATATTCTTTCCTGAAAGTGCTGTTCTTGCTACCTGTTCAAGTGATTTATCATCCTTGACTTCCTTTGCGATGGTTTCAAGCTCTTTTTTGGTCTGGTTAACTGCGAGCCTGTATCCGTTCGCTATGACCGTTGGGTGAACTCCCTGTTCAAGAAGCTCTTCTGCCTGTTTTAGAAACTCGCCTGCAAGTACCACCGCAGTAGTAGTTCCGTCCCCGCCTGCAGTATCCTGAGATTTTGCGACTTCAACGATCATCTTAGCAGTTGGATGATCTACATCCATTTCCTTCAGGATTGTTGCACCATCATTGGAGATTATTATGTCACCAATTGAGTCAACCAGCATTTTGTCCATTCCCTTTGGACCGAGAGTGGTTCTAACTGCTTCAGCAATAGCCTTGGCCGCTTCAATATTATTTCTTTGGGCCGTTCTTCCCTGTTCTCTGTTCGTTCCTTCCTTTAGTATAAATATAGGCATCTGTCCATTTATCATATTTTTACCCCTTTAATCCATTGGTAAATTTGTTCTTCAATATAAATGTTTTGTTTCTTTTGAGAATGACAGTCCCTACTTAATGCACACATCCCTCTGTTGCAATCTGATTCCGAAATCTATGGAATTTATAAAATCATTCAACTCCGTTCAGGTTTTGCAATTTTTTCTCCTTTCTGTATTCCTGATCAAACCTGCCCAGAGTATATAGATTTCTATCGACAAAATTGAAAATGCTGGAGGACTCTGGCACCTTATCTAGAAAGTGCTGGACCATACCTATTGATAATTCCCTTAAATCCGGATGGGACTGTGGTGTTGACCGAAGTTCCGAGAAATAAACCAGTTCCCTCAAATTTGTACTTACAACCATTTTGTAAAGTGTTCCCATGGGTAGTATATACTGTGCAGCATTACTTCCACTCTTGATTTTAATTTCATCATAAAATTCTTTGATTTCATGCATAATTTCACGATAAGATAACATCAAGCCTTCAGTTTTTGCAATATATTCAGGAATATGATATCCAAGTGATAAGTCAAGATTTGGTCTGATTATAGACATGAACCTATGCCTTTGAAACTCCCTGAAGGCCCCATAATTTGTTACAATCTCATACTGCGCCCAGATATGCTCAAATTCTCTTGGTAACTTATTTCGCCTGCTGTTTCTCAGTTTTCCGTAGAAATTGTACATTTCTTCCAGTGAAGAAAATTCATTATTTCTGAACTGAAATAAGTTTTTGATTGATTGAACATCGGTTGCATTAGTTGAAAGTAGTTTTACCCTATTCTTTCCCGTTTCCAAGATGGATTCTTTGGGAATACAAGTAGTTTTAATTTTACCCATATATTCCTCGTTTTGTCCCGAATATTTGCTTGATGCAGATCTGATCAATTCCGGAAACTGCTGTAGCAGCTCCTCATACAAAGCTCTTCCAATTTCCTTTGCCTCGACTTCATTTGAAGAGTTAAGTCTTTGAATCAGGTAAATAAATGATCTTAGATTCCCTGAAATACCTATATTGGTGAGAGTTGAAGCTGGTAGAATGGCGCGAACATCATCGAATGCCCTTGATCTTATTGCTGTCTCATAAGCCTTTTCCTTTTCCTTGTCCCATTCGCCATTGAAGGATTCCTTTGGCATGTCTTTTTTGAGTTGCTCCCTCACTGGATTTATCCAGGAGGAGTAGAGATGGAACAGTTTATCCATGATATCATTATATTTACTTTCGAATGAGAGATCAATTCCAGTTTTTTCGATTGGCAGGTATAGGTACTTGCCATTTCTTAACTTATCATAACTTACATATCGAGAAGATTTTTCCAAGAATGATAGACCTATCCTTGATTCCTCAATTATCTTAGAAAGTATGTTTGATACATCCTGAATTGCAAGTTGTGCAGTGACAAGCTCTGCCACAGATTCATCCCCATACTCAAGGAATACCCTTTCGTAAAAATCCTTTCCCCTGTTTGGGTTGCTTTCAAATTCCTTCCTGTAAAGTTCCCTGATGTCAAGGTTCGATGTTCTGCTGTAACGGGATAATAGTGCACCCCTGTCAATTGGATTCTCAATATTCAGGATAAAAACCTGTTTATCGTAATTTGAAAATGGTTGACTAACCATATTAATCCTTTGCAGGGACGAAGTATACATCTGTTGGGCTGAATGTCAGATTTCTCTTGAATCTAGCTTTTACTTTCATACCTATTCTTAAGTCCTCTTGAGATGCTCCTATTAATCTTGCCATGAATAGCGAGTCAACTCCTTCGAATTCCACCATAATTAGATTAAAAGGTGTTTCAGGGAGGAATGCCTCGCTACCAAAATAACAGGTTGTGAAAGTGTGTATCCTGCCTTCATTTGGCAATTCATGCCATTCAGTTTCAGATCCACATATCATGCAGTGCCCCCTAGGGGTTGCGTAAACATATCCACAACTCTTGCACTTGCTACCCATAAGTTTCTTCTTTCCCAGTGCCCTGAAGAATTCTGAATCCTGTGCATAGCTGTGGACATAGTCTATTTCATAATGAGATTTCACTATGAGTGGATCTGTATTATACACTTCAGTGCCTTCTTGAGTCTCTGGCATCTTCGCATCATAATCAATTGTCATTTTACCGCCTCCATGATGGAAACCGTTACGTAAGTTCCCGTTCCCGCATGACTGTGTATTAATCCCTTTTTGGCATTTTTTACCTGCAGGGTATCGTCCTTGAAATGCTTCTTAATACTGTGTTGAAGCTGCCAGAACATAAACACCGATTGCATGATGCCTGTTGCACCAACTGGATGACCGGATGCAAGTAATCCACCGGATGGGTTTACTGCTACTTTTCCGTTCAGATCGGCTTTTCCTTCTTCAACAAAAAGACCTCCTTCCCCATATTTGCAGAGACCAAGATCCTCATACGTTTGAATTTCAGATGATGTGTATGCATCATGAAGTTCGATTAAGTCCAATTCTTCCAATGGATCCGTAATTCCTGCATTTTTGTAAGCTTCCATTGCTGCCGATCTTCCTGCGCGGAAAGAATGCACACCCGGATACTTCAAATTCTTATAATCACTTTCTTTCTCATTTGGCAGTAGAGGTACTTTCAGCATCGGTCTGTCCGAAAGTCTCATGGTGTCTGTACCTGTTCCAATGCCTGATATTTTAACGGGATGATCTGTCATTTCGAATGCCTTTTCCTCTGATGCAAGTATGGCGACAGCTGCCCCATCCGACATAGTACATACATCAAGTCTGGTTAGAGGATACGATACCATCTGCGAGTTTCTAACATCCTGAACCGTGATCTTCATTGGACTTTGCGAATACGGGTTGTGGATAGCATTTCCATGATTTTTGACTGATACTTTTGCTAATTGCTCTACCGTGGTTCCAAATTCGTGCATATGCCTTACTGCCATCATTGCATAGTAACCTGTATAGAATCCTCCGACTGGATAATCAAAGTTTGTATCACTCGCAAGCGCTATGAATTCATTTCCCTTCCATGTATTCACATGTGACATGGTTTCAAAGCCATAAACAGCGCACACATCCATCCTACCTGATGCAACTTCCTCAACTCCAGTTTGAAATGCCAGTCCTCCTGTTGCACCTCCTCCTTCTACTCTTTTACTGGGTTTTGGTGTAAGCGCCAAATAATCCTGTGCCATTATTCCTGACATTAATTGCCTCTGGAAATGGTCCGAAAAATATGAAGCCACTGAGCCGTCAATATCCTTTACACCAATGCCAATATCATTTAATGCGTAGTCAAATGATTTCTTCGTTCTTAACCTGAAGTCCATTGCGGGATTTGACTTGGAAAACTTAGTTACTCCACCAGAAACCATATATACTTCTCTTCCGCCTTTCATTTGTTCACAACTCTTTTATCATATCTTTCTATTAAAAAGTTAGTTTGGTTTATTATCGCCCTAATGCGTTTACTGCGATTCAATTTTCAAGAATCAGGTAAATGCAGATTCTATTTTAAACTGAATTCTGGAATCAATAATATGAAAATATGTAATATCCATCTCTCATAAATATATTATATGCGTTTATTTTTCCATTTTTAATTTGATTAGATAAATATAATAAAAACCTTTAATTTTATGACGTTTTCAAGTTATATATATTCAATAGGAAAGGATTAATTATCATACGTAATTCTTAGTTGAAGTTCAAATGCAAAAAAAATCTGGAAAAAATAGTAAGATGGGTTTGATCGCGCTTGTAATTGTAGTTATTGTAATAATTGCGGCCGCAGGCATTATTGTATATGAAAGACCAGCTCAGAAGCAGTCCCTGGTTATTATGGTGGACAGCGGGAGTATGACCTGTTCCTACCTTAACGCCGTAGGAAAACAGTTTGAGAAAAGTCATCCAAATGTGGCAGTCAAGATAGACTCGGTTGGTTACAGCAATATGGTCACAACCGCTTCCTCAACACTACAGGGCAAGACCTCAACTCCCAGTATTTTCATGTACTATGCATCGCAGGCTCCAGACCTTGCTCCATATTTGTACAACTTAAACAGCACTCTAGGTCAAAAATATATAGATGCCACCAACTTTATATCTGGTGATCTGGCATCTGGTTCCTATGCTCCTAATGGCACAGCGAATGGATATAATTTCATAGGTATCCCGATTCACACGGTTCTTGGATATATATTGGTATACAACGAAAGCGTGTTTGCCAATAAGACTCTTCAGAACGGATTCTATTCACTGTACCACTTTAACATGAACCCAAAGTTTTTAAAGAACTGGACAGAACTAAATGACGTGGCAAATTATATCTCCAAAAACACGCAATTTGACGGAAGCAACAACAAATACGCTCTGATGATGCCAGACAGTTCATCTCATTCAATTATTGATACTTTTTACAATCTCTTTTATCCTTATGGAGCAGGACAGAAAGCGACTGGAATATTGAATAACAGTTCCCCCAACTACTGGACTTACTTTGGCTTAAACAAAGGTCATGTAAATGTTTCTTACAACAACAGTTACGGTGTTCAGGCTCTGGAGATGTATAAGAATTTAACACAATATGAACCAAATCCAGCAACCCAGCCTATAGGCTACAGCCAGCAGGAACTCTACTTCGGTACAGGGGATTATGCAATGGGTCTGGCATGGTCCAGCTTTATTCCGACATATGAAAATTCGACTTCACAGGTAAAGAATAATCTCGGAATTTCACTTCTACCAGGAAACTATACTGGATACTCTCCTACTTTCCTTGGAGTGAACCCTTACAGCACAAACATAACTTTGGACCTTCAGTTCCTGCAATTTGCCTCATCTTCATCGGAATTCTCCATGGGAATTAACAATTATTCATACGTACCATCAACGTACACCGGGTTGTCAGAAGCCGCTGCACTTGCAAACTTCAGTTGGTTATCCTCACTAAACAATTATTCAAAGACAATCGTTATTCAGAAGAATTACACTGAAATATTTCTTAAAGCATCCCCGCTTTTCTCAACTCTTATTCCTGACTTCAATGACCAGGTATACAAATATTTGACTGGAAAAACCACAGCATCACTGGCTTTAAGCACTGCAGCAAATGAATGGGAAACAGAATTAAAGAACCAAAACATACAGTTGTGAGATGTTAAAATCATCAATTAAAAAACAGGCATTGATTGTGACAATGCCTGCCTTAATTTATTTTATTATTTTTGTATTGTATCCAATTTTTGATAACGTCATAATTTCTTTCGAAACATTTTCATTTACTGGGATAGGATCATTTGTTGGGCTCAAGAATTACGAGATTCTTTTTTCCATTCCCCATATATATGAGCTTATAGACAATACTATAATTTATACACTATTTGTGCCCATAATTGATATAGGCCTGGCCATTCCTCTGGCGGCATTTTTAAAAAGACTTAACAAACCTTACTTGATTCCGTTGATTTTACTTCCCTCATTCATCCCACAGGTGACCTCTGCCAATATATGGCTGCTTTTGTTCAATCCTTCATATGGAGTGCCGTACTATTTTGGAAAATTTGACATATTTCATTCAGCATGGAGTGTCGTTCTTGTGGACGTTTGGTCCAGCCTCCCTCTGGCCACGCTTATCATATACTCCGGAATGAAATCTATACCTCCAGCTCTGGAAGAGGCATCTCAAATGGATGGAGTGAGGGGTGCAAGGAAATTGCTCAACATTGATATCCCCTACATTAAATCCAACATTCTTTCTGCCTTCGTTCTTATGCTGATGTACGGTTCTTTTACCTTTGACCCAATTTATGTTCTCCAATCCGATTCCACACCTTTCGCTATCAATGATCTCTCTTATTTTGCATATCAGAATTATTATTCAGATATTGGACTTGCGGCTGTAATAATTATAATAGTTTCTGTTTTATCCTCATTGTTTACAATTGCGTTTGTATATCTTACATTGAGAGGAAACAAGGCTAAAACCTCAAAAACATGGGGAATAGGTATGAAGATATTTCCTAATAGGGAAATGCCAGAAATTTTACTCTGGATCATAATGGGTCTTTTTATTATCTTCCTCATTGGCCCGATTGTCTTCCTTGGAATTGACTCTGTAAGGCCCCTTTCCGAAATAATCAGGATCCCCCCAATATTCTATCCAAAAATATTGACCGGTACGAATTATTCACAGGCATTAACAATTGGCGGTCCATACTTTATATCGAGCCTGCTGGCTTCCCTTGTTGCCTCTGCTCTTGTGGTAATCATAGGCCTTCCTGTAGCGTACTCTGCTGCAAGATACAAGCTTGGTGGGCTGAAACTCATTGGGACAGTTCTATTTATTTATTCCCTTCCCACCATAATCTTCCTAATACCCATGCACAACATAATTGGAAATTTAGGTCAGCTCAATCAGATGACAGGATTGATAATATCATATCCAGTCTTCATACTGCCCCTTTCCATTTGGATGCTGTACAATTTCTACCAGAATTTTCCAAATCACGTTGAGGAGGCGGCAAATATGGATGGTATGAATCTTTTCAGAACATTGAGGCGAATAATAATTCCTTTAAGCTACGATGGAATGTATGTGACGTTTTTGTATGCTTTCGTTTTGGCATGGGGAGCACTGATTTTCCCCCTGGCTCTCACTTATTCGCCATTCAACTTGAGCATATATTACCCTTCAGGAGCACAGACAATAACCATACTTATAGGATCGACAGTCGGTCATGAGGCATTTAAGTATGGTTTACTTGCTGCAACAAGCATAATCAGTATTATACCATCATTAATTCTTGTCATAATAGTAAGGAACAAGATTGATAAATTGTGGAGAACCGGAGGTAGTGTAAATTGACAGAAATCATGATAAAGAATCTTAAGAAAAACTTCGGGAATTTTAGGGCACTTGACATACCTGAGTTGACATTCAGCGAAAAAAGTTATCTCACTGTTCTTGGACCCTCAGGATCAGGAAAAACAACATTTCTCAGAATAGTAGCAGGACTGGAAAGTGCTGATGAAGGGGAGATGACTGTAGATGGCATGAATATTCTTAGGGAACCGCCATGGAAGAGAAGTATTGGACTGGTCTTTCAAAATTATGCTTTATATCCACATTTATCTGTATACCAGAATATTGCAACTCCTTTAATTCAGGCAAAATTGAGCCCCGGGGAAATTGATAAAAAAATCGAAGAAATAAGTCAAATTATGGGACTTAATGACAAGATGGAAAAACTTCCCAAGCAGTTAAGTGGTGGCCAGCAGCAGAGGGTAGCTCTTGCAAGAGCGGTTATAAAACGGCCAAGAATTCTTCTCCTAGATGAACCGCTTTCCAATCTGGATGCAAAGGTGAGAGTGGATCTTAGAGATTACCTGAAAAAGATACAGAGAGAATTTGAACTTACCGCTATTCACGTGACTCACGATCAGGCAGAAGGAATGGCGTTGGGGGATCAAATGGTCATTATTCACAGGGGAAAAGTTGAACAAACGGGCATACCAGAGGAACTGTATAGAAAGCCCAAAACAAGGTTTGTATCCGGTTTTGTGGGTGAGGTTAATATTTTAAAACCATCCACTGCTACCCTTTTTTATGGTGAGCAATTTACCAACAATGCTGGTTTAAGATATGAGGATATTCTACCTGATCTGAATGGGGAATTTACCGGGAAGGTGGTTGAAAACCAATTCATGGGTTCCAGAAGAATGATCAGCTTCATGTTCAACGATGAAAAAATAAGGTGCTATACGGAGAGGGATCATCTGAGCAAGTTACACGGAGACATAAAGTTCAATGTGTCCAGGGAACACATGATTATTTTCAGTGATTTTATCGAGGAGGAAGAAAGCTGAATCTACGAGTCCCCAACGAATTCCTTTATGAATTCTACTGCCTCAGAGAGCTTTTTAACTGTTAAGGTTGCACTGGATTCTCTACCGAAGTTACTGATATATAAAGTCTTGATTCCAAGATTGATACAGGGTTCAATATCATTGACATAATTGTCACCGATGCTTAACATATCTTCGTATTTTAGGGAATATTCCAGTGATAACTCTTCAACTATGCTTCCTATCCCTGTGGGTTTTTTGGCACCATAGATTATTTTCTTGAAGAAACCTAGGATACCCAGTTGCCTCAATACTGGAACTGCGTATCTTTTTGGAGTGTTGGTGGCCAGAACATTTATTGCCTTAGTCTTCGAAAGAATGTTTATCGCCTCTATGTTAGGATAGATTTTTAACAACCCCTCATTCATTTTCTCCCTTGTCATTTGAAAAGCCTTGTTGAGATGTTCTGCCATTCCCTGTCTTCTTGAAATTTGTGCAACTATGGACCACCCGTCTTCGCCAATGTATTCCCCCTTACCACTTAACGCGTCTTCCGTCTTTGCCAGAAATTCCTTATTGACTGAACCTGACATTCTGTAGACGTTCAGCATATATTCTTTGTATGATTCGTCAGAGTGGTATAATGTTCCATCGAAATCCCAAAGGATTAATTTGGTCATTTATTCGCGCCATCTTCCAGTAAAGAAATGAGTTTGGACTTGATTTCAGGATCAATGTCTACTTTTTTGCCTTGCTGATCGATCCAGACAACGACAGTCTTGCCGCTGGAGAAAATTTTTCCATCTTCTTCTCCTTTGATTAAATGCGAAAAAACACAACTGGTATTTCCCACCTTGGAAATCCAGGTAAGCACAGTTGGGTTATCATTGAAGCGAATTGGAGATTTAAAGTCTATTTCAGCGTGATTGACAACAAAATTTACCCTTTCTGTTTTGAACCCATTCAATATTTCCTTGATAAACCCAGTTCTTCCAAGCTCCATATAAGAGAGAAATATTGCATTATTTACGTGACCAAGTGCGTCAAGGTCACTGTATCTCATCTGAACGCTAATTTTGTGAATTCGGTTGTCCATCATATCGGTGATTAATTTCAGAGATAATAATTTTCAGAGATTTGTCTTGAAGGATAGTTAAATATTTAATAACTAACTTTTTACTAATAAAAATTTAATACGACTATTTAATTTAGATACTAAAAGATTCAATTTCATTGAGCGAATAGCTTCTTGAATTAAATCCAAAAAGTGGTGATCACGATTGCAGGGAACTGAAGAAAGAAAAGTACATAGTTACACAGAAATTTGGCGGGATATCGGAAAGGCTTACAAGATAATGTATAAGGGAATGGATACCTTATTTCAGCAAAATGGATCCAATGTGCTGGAATATCGAATTTTAAGAGTGCTGAGTGAAGAAGGCCAGAAGACTATGGCTACCCTTGCAGAAATGAATTTTGTTACCCAAGCGTGGATCACAGGCTTAGTGGATAAACTAGAAGATAAGGAACATGTCAAGAGAATAAGATCTAACAAGGACAGAAGAGTAATCTATGTTGAAATTACCAAGAAAGGTGGGAGCATTCTTGAGGAAATGAAGAAGATTCACGATGATTTTCTGAAAGAATTGCTGGCTTTTGTGAGCGAGGAGGAGGCAGGCCAGATAGAAATTTTCGTTAGAAATTTCAGAAAAAGCTTGGAAGCAAAACTAACTACTTCTGAAAATAAATAGGATCATTCCAAACAATATAATCAAAAAAATCAGCAGACTTTCCATATTATTCCCTTTCGACTCTGTCCTTGAATTACTGATTCCTTCAAACCCGCAGGAAATGTTTGCCATTATAGGCAACATGCTGAGGTCCCTATAAAATTATTTGCCAACATATAAAGCTTATAATAAACGTTAAGTCGTCATTTAATTTTTATTCCTCACTTTCATAAAGAGCGTACATTCGCAATTAACTGGGACTTGAAGTTACAATCAAAAGTAATAAATTCTAATGTTTAATGACCCTAGGTTGCTCCAGTAGTGTAGCCAGGCCAAGCATAAGAGGCTCTCAATCTCTCGACTCGGGTTCAAATCCCGACTGGAGCATAATCATTGAAGAATAAATTTTGACCGGTTTTAACTGACTTAAGAAAGTTTGAATCTAATTTTTTCTATTATTAATTGCAAAGTTATAGTTTTCACTTTGATAGCAAAGACTCTATGATAGCGTCAGTAAACATTTCGGTTCCTGAGGTTCCACCGATGTCCGGTGTTTTGATTCCCTTCTTAATTACCGAGAATAGAGAATTTTCCAATAAGGTTCCATAATTACCATATCCCAGCCATTCAATCATCATAACTGCAGAAAGGATCATTGCCGTGGGATTTGCTATGCCTTTACCCGCTATATCTACCGCACTACCATGAACAGGCTCAAACATCCCCCTTTCCTCAGAAAGATTTGCACTGTAAGCTAATCCTAATCCACCAACCGTAGCAGCACCAAGATCTGAAAGAATATCTCCAAACATGTTTTCAGTAACAATTACATTTAGTAAATCCGGGTGGAAAAGCATGTATTGTGCCATTGCGTCTCCATACATGTATTGAGTTTCTATACCAGGGTTATTTTTAGCAGTTTCGTTGAAGATTTTCCTGAAGAACGCAAAGGATTTCAAAACATTACTCTTGTCCACGCAGGTCACGCGCTTCTTTTTGTCCTTTGGGGATCCGTTACTTTGCTCTGCCATTTTGAATGCAACTTTCGAAATTCTCTGCGTTCCTTTCCTTGAAATAACTTGGTTATCCAAAGCTATTTCGTCCCTCAGGACTAACCCTCCGAAATGACTTGAATATAAGCCTTCACTGTTTTCTCTTATCAGGGTGTAATCTATGGTCTTACCGTTATCATATCCTTTGAGCACTGACGATATGCCTGGCAACAATTTTACCGGTCTTACGTTTGCGTATAGGTCAAAATTAAATCTTAATCCAAGAATGATATCCAGTGCCTTTTCTGTGCCATATTTTCCAACAAGTGCTGGGTGACCCATTGGTGCCTTAAGAATTGCCTTAAATTTTGCAAACTCGTTCGTTATTTTATCAAGATCCCATTCTCCACTTTCTACAGTCTTTGCCCCAATATTGAATCTTACTGGCTCAATCTTTAAATTGAAGTTTTCGTTCAAAGTTGCCAATATTTTTTCTGCACTTTTCATAATTTCAGGTCCAATCCCGTCTCCTTCCATAAGCATAACTTGCATGAAGTGAGTAATTGTGAACTTTGTATTATAATTTCTTCACAGTTATTTTTGATGTGATGATCTCGAATTTCATAAGAAAATTCTGTATTTTATGTTATGGCCAATCGTTTTACGTCAAGAAATATCAATCTATAAAATTGATTATTTCAAGGCTAATGATTAAATATTTAGCTCTAATTCTTGATTATGGAAACTGATTTAATCGCAGAGTTTACCTTTAAAAATAATTATAAAAGCTTGCCGCAACCTGTAAAAGAAAGAACAAGGCTCGCAGTCCTGAATTTTATTGCCGTGACTATAGGCGCTAACAGATATTCCCAAACTTCCAGTTTAATCAACACTTCAGTCAAGATACAACAGGGAGACCTACCTATTTTTGGTTCAGGAAAGAAAGCGGGATTGATAGGATCAGTGTGGGCAAACTCAGCATTATCCCATTATCTTGATTTTGACGATACTCATCTGGAGACGATTGTTCATCCGAGCGCTCCGGTCATACCGAGCTCCATTTTAATAGGTATTTCTAATTGTGACAGTGGAGAGACTGCAATTTATTCTTCAGCGATTGGAATGGAGGTTTCCCTTAGGTTGGCTCTCAGTGTTGGCCTGGACGAAAGGTATTCGGATTGGCATAACACATCACTGTACGGAACCTCTGCTTCTGCTATAGCATCAGCAATAATGATGAAGGGGACACAGGAACAGTTGTCTCAATCCATGCTTGAGGGATTGAGTGTTGCAACTGGATTTCTTTCAAACCGCGGAACCGAAACTAAAAGTTTTCAGGTTGGGCGATCCGCTGCAGAGGGCGTTGTAAGTGCAATGGCTGTTCTCAATGGAATTAGGGCCTCCAAAAATATGCTTAATACGTTCTCAAAGTCATTATCTGGAAATTCCAAATTAGAACTGCTCACTGAAGACTTTGGAACCAAATGGCATGTTTTAAACAATTTCCTTAAGCCGTATCCATGTGGGGTTGTGCTCCACCCAGCTATCGATGCGGCGATTGAGCTTCGATCTCAAAACCTTACCCTTGAGAAAATTGAAGAGATAAATGTGTTTGTCAATCCGGTAGTTATGGTTCTTACGGCCATTCTTGAACCAAAGTCCGGACTGGAAGGGAAATTCAGTATTACTCACACTGTGGCTGCAGCACTCGTATACGGTTCCCTGATGCCCGAGCATTTCTCAGATGACTGTGTAAACAATCCGGAAGTGGTAAAGATAAGAAGCAGGGTTAGGGTCTATCAAAAGGAGGATGTCAATAGAGGACAGACCGTAATTGAAATTAAGTACTATGATGGCAGAGTGGAATCCGCTGAGGTGAATAGGGGACCGAGTAAACCATCAAAGTTACTTGACGAAAGTGATGTTAGAAAGAAATACATGGGTCTCACGATACCAGTTTTAGGTGAGGAAAAAGCAAACGATATATGGACATATTTCTCAAAATTGGATAGGGCAAAGGACCTGTCAGAAGTAAAAGAATTTTTCTATTGAACACCCACAGCTACGCAAACTGCCTACTATACTTCACTATTTTTGATTGAGAGTCTTGAGATTAGCCGTTTTAAAAATTTGTAAAATTGAGTTTTCCGAATGATAAATAACGGAAAAATTATTTAGAAATTAACTCGAGTATTTTCCCGGTTGTTTTCGGACCCAAGGTAAAGACCACTATTGCTATTACGATCCCAAAAAGAAAATTGATCGAAAAGACAGGTATAGCTCCGTATGTTTTTAATAAAATTACAAATGTGGATATGAAAATGAAAGTCCCAATTCTGCTCAGTGAGAATGCTGCACCTGTGCCTGTAGTTCTGGCCCTAGTAGGATATATTTCTGCCTGATATATGTGCCAGGAGTTGTTGAAGAAATTATCAAGAAATGTGTAAGCTGTGCCAAAGAGAAGAATCAATCCCACTACATGAATCAACGAAAACGCAAATCCATCAATCCCTAAGAGAATTGCAAATACTATAATTTCAGCCTTCCTGTCGTAGCGGTCAAGAACGAAGGCTGCAAAGAATGAACCTAAAACATATCCAGAATCGATAACTACAGTGAATAGCAGACTGTGAATTATTGAAAAACCGGCGGTCACTAAAACGATTGGGGCCAGTGTTCCAATTATAAAACTCATTCCCCCCTGAAGAAATTGGAGTATCCAAATCATTACTGTTCTTGCTTTATATTCTCCCTTAAATAGGTCCAGAAATGGCATTTTGTCTTCTTTAGTTGTATACGGAACATATTCGGGTGCAGCCAAGGAATTTGTATGGTTCATTTGCATTATCCTACTTTCTATTTTGTCCATGGTTTCATCGGCTTCTTTTATTTTTCCATGTGATTCCAGCCACCTTGGTGATTCATAGAGCCTAAACCTGTATGCCCATGCTACCAATCCCCCAATTCCGCTTATGAGTAATACCCATCTCCAACCTGGAAGTATATAGTTAGTGGGCTCGAAAAGATATACCAGCAATGCGCCTATGGGCGATGATGTCCATGCAAGAGTATACATCCATGAAAGCCAGTTACCTCTTCTTTCCTTGGTTATAAATTCACTGACGTACGTATCCACTATGGCAATCTCTCCTCCGACACTTAGATATGAGATAAATCTCAGTGCACCAAGTTCATATATGTTTGTAGAAAATGCGCTAATAATGGAGAATACGCCGAACCCCAATAAACTGGTTAGAAATGTAATCCTTCTTCCGTATCTATCTCCAAGAATCCCGTAGATTATTGACCCAAAGAATGCCCCAATGAAGGGAAAGGCTGCGACATAAAATGTTGCTGTTGTCTGACTTACATTCAAACTTTTTGAAATAGGCAACGCAAGAGGTCCCCCTGTGAATAAAATAAACAGGTCGAACCACACGCCTACCCCTAATTGACTGATAAACAGCCTCTGCAAATTGCTAGACGGTAGACGATCAAGTCGTGCACCTATACCCATCCGCTTATTATTTTCAGAATTTTCCATCCAAATAACATGTTATATCAATATAAAAATTTTTTTATATTTCAAATATCAATCGAAAAATTAAATTATTATTCTTAAAAAGAAAACGTTGTCTGGATTTCTGGTAAATGTATAAACTCTGAAATGTGAATTTTTCGTGCGAATTAAATCCTGGAAGTGTGTTAAAGAAAGACAATTCAAAATTGAATTTTTGAAGATTCTAGGTAATAGATAATAAAATTCTTAAAAGCGTTAACGAGGTGGTTTGTTCCTTTCCAGTGGTCTATCAGATTCAAATTGGACTCCACCTTCGTTTTCAGAGGGATGAAGGAGATTAATCCCGCCTGGACATATCTTGATGCCTGAACAATATTTACGATTGAAATGCCTAGTCCTTCAGATACTGCATTGATTACAGATGAAGAGTTATCGAATTTCCAAACAACTTTTATGTCATTTTCTCTTACTCTGCTTTCATCGAAAATTTTCAATATTTCTCTATGGGATCCAGAATTTTCATCTCTTGAAATATACGGATATCTCAAAATTTCCTTTACTGAAAGGAGTTTCTTAGAAGCTAATGCGTGATTTACCGGCGTTATGACTCCATATGTTAATTTCAGCAGTTTTGTAACTTCAAAGTTTTCAATGTAAGGGTTTGGTAGAAAACTCAGGCTGGCAACAACGCCTATGTCACACTCTGCATTACTTATTTTTTTGATTGATTTGAATGAGTTGTTTATTTCTATACTGACACGTATATTTTTAAATTTTGATTCAAAACTCCTGATCACCGCGGGCAGTAAATAAACACCACCAATTTCTCCTGCGGTTATTTTAATCAATCCGCTAAGTTGGCCATCAGGACTGGACTGTCTGTGTTTTCCAATGGTTTCCAGAATACCTTTTGCTTCTGGAAAGAACGATTTTCCAAATTCTGTGGACTCGACTGTTTTATTTGATTGCCGGATAAATAACTTGTTTCCGAAGTATTTTTCCATTTCCCTTATTCTATAACTTACGGTGGATTCGGTCACTCCTAGGTTAATCGATGATTGCGTAAAGTTCTTAGAAATGAAAACATCGCAATAAGTCCTCAGCTGTTCAGTGTCCAGTGATAACTTGTTTCTTTTATCTCCTTCTGGCTTTGAGCTTTTTTTCAATTGTAAATGTGAATGGTACGTTATTCAAAAAGATTTCTAAAACTTAATTGCCAATATGTTGATCATTTTTCTATTAATCGTACAGTGTTAAACCATTTATGGAACTTAGAAGTTGGTCATGCTTAGAATATTGGAAATTACTGTTAAAAATATTTAGTGATGGAAAATTTATCCCTATCAAGTTTGGAAATGAAAAATAGAATTGGGATGCCTTCAACCTTGGAAACATTTCACCCCAAGGCATTCATTCCGAAGACTGTCCGGGAGATCAGTCTTTATGGCATTTTATAGATTTCCAAGTGAATCGATTCTATCAATATAATTATGACTTCTTTACGTGTTTGGGACTCTTTGCAGTACCCTTACCTCTCGAAGGTAGGTTTTTGGATGATTTTGATTTAGAAACTGTCATTTTCCTGGATGATCTCAAACTTTCCACAGCCTTTCTCGGATCTGATATTCCCCTTAACTTTTTTGCGCTTTCATTTTCACCTATGTATATCAGCCACTGGACTATATGACCCTCTCTCAGGTGGTATTGAACACACAACGGATCCTCAATGGAAAGTCGTTCGATCTCCTTTTCAAGCTCTTCGAGATCTTTAGCCGAACCTATTTTTCTATCATAACTTATGAAGTAAAATCTCTCCATGACTTAAAAGAACGTTGAGTAGTTAAAATAATTATGCTAACCACAAAAGAGATAAATCTGCAATTGAATTTAAGGTCAACCTATGATATATCGCGTTGGATGTGCTGGCTGGAACTACAAACAGTGGAATGAAATTTTCTTCACGAAGGAAAAGTCAAACGGCAGTCTTCTTACCCAGTATGCTTCAGTTTTCGATGCTGTTGAAATAGATTCAACATTTTATGGTATTCCGTCAGAATCCACAGTATCTAAGTGGAAGAGCCAAGTTCCTCAGGAATTTCAGTTTTCTCCAAAACTTCCTTCCGAAATAACACATCAATCCATGCTTCTTCATACGGAGCAGTTAGTGGAAAAATTCTGTTCGCGAATAAAACTGCTGAACGAGAATCTTGGACCGATATTGATTCAATTGCCTCCATATTTCGACATGGTAAACCACTTCCCGAGACTGGAAACTTTCATAGAATCTCTGCCTGCGCATATGGAATTTGCACTTGAGATCAGAAACAATACCCTGAATAATAGTGAGGTTAGAAAACTCCTGAAAAAGAATGACGTCATACTTGCCAACGCCGATTCCGGCTACTCTACCATTGAATTTAAGTTAAACCAGAACACAGAGTACATTAGGCTGGTTGGGGATAGAAGTATAGGAGAGGATCAATTTGGCAAACTTGTGAGAAATGCTGATGAGAATATTGACAGAATGGTTAAATTGCTTAAAAGAACAGATGCAGAGGTCGCCTACATTTTTGCAAATAATCATTATGAAGGATTTGGCCCGGAGACCGCAAGGAAAGTTCTTAAATTTCTAGACCAGAAAGAAAAGGAGTGGCCATCGCAGAAAAATAAGAAATCGAATCAAAAGACCCTATTTTGATTTTTTTTGCGAATGAAGATTATTTAATCAATGCAGTCGGTGTAACTTATAGCAAATATTCTCTAAAATTATATACTGATTTTACTTTATAGGTTCATGTCATATTCAAGCGGTGATGAAATAGGACTGAGGGTTGCTGAAGCAAATTCAACAGATCCCGGAATGTCAAGGGTAAGGCTTGATGAGGATTCAAGATTTCAACTGAACGTAGAGATAGGTGATGTAGTTGAGATAGAAAAAAGCAAGAAAACAGTGGGAAGGGTTTTTAGAGCCAGACCGGAAGATGAGAATAAGGGAATTGTCAGAATTGACGGAGTAATGAGGAATAACTGTGGAGCATCAATAGGTGATAAGGTCAAAGTCAGGAAAGTTAGGGTTGAGATTGCTACCAGAGTGGTTTTAGCTCCAATTATACGGAAGGAACAGCGGTTAAAATTTGGGGAAGGTATAGATGATTTTGTGCAAAGGGCCCTTATCAGGAGACCTATGCTGGAACAGGACAATATAAGCGTTCCAGGGCTTACTCTGGCAGGACATTCAGGACTATTATTCAAGGTGGTAAAATCAACCCCGTCCAAAGTACCAATAGAGATAGGTGAGACCACCAAGATAGAGATAAGAGAAGAACCGGCTTCTGAAGTTTTGGAGGACGTCTCCAGAATAAGTTATGAAGACATAGGAGGCCTTTCTGACCAGTTGGGCAAGGTAAGGGAAATAATAGAACTCCCACTAAAGCACCCTGAACTTTTTGAAAGGTTGGGTATCAGGCCGCCAAAGGGAGTTTTGCTGTTTGGACCACCAGGCACTGGAAAAACACTGATTGCTAGGGCAGTTGCAAATGAATCAGGAGCAAATTTCTTTTCAATAAACGGTCCAGAAATTATGAGTAAGTATTATGGGCAAAGTGAACAAAAATTGAGGGAAATATTCACAAACGCAGAGGAGAAAGAGCCTTCAATAATATTCATAGATGAAATAGATTCCATAGCACCAAAAAGAGAAGAAGTACAGGGAGAAGTTGAGAGAAGGGTAGTAGCTCAGTTGCTGACATTGATGGATGGAATGAAAGAAAGGGGGCATGTAATTGTAATTGGCGCTACAAACAGAATTGATGCAGTGGACCCTGCCTTGAGAAGACCTGGGAGATTTGACCGGGAAATCAACATAGGAGTACCGGACAAAAGGGGAAGGAAAGAGATTTTAACAATCCATTCAAGAGCTATGCCGTTGAACATGGATGAGGAGGACAAATCCAGATTTCTTGACGAGATTGCAGAACTGACATATGGCTTCGTCGGTGCCGATCTTGCAGCCCTTGCCAGGGAATCTGCCATGAATGCATTGAGACGCTACCTACCTGAAATAGACTTGGATAAACCAATTCCTACAGATATTCTTGAAAAGATGGCAGTGATAGAAGACGACTTCCGGGAAGCCCTTAAGATGATAGAGCCAAGCAGTTTAAGAGAAGTGATGGCAGAAATACCTGATGTCCACTGGGATGATATCGGTGGAATGGAGGAGGTCAAGAGAGAGCTGAGAGAAAGTGTGGAGCTTCCATTGCTCAAGCCAGACCTGTTTAAGAAGTTGGGCATTCGAGCTCCAAAGGGATTTCTGCTGTATGGACCACCAGGAGTCGGAAAGACATTGCTTGCTAAGGCTGTTGCAAATGAAAGCAACACAAATTTCATATCGGTGAAAGGGCCAGAAGTATTAAGCAAATGGGTTGGAGAGAGCGAGAAGGCAGTAAGGGAAATATTCAAGAAAGCAAAACAGGTTGCTCCGTCAATAGTATTTCTTGATGAAATTGACTCCATAGCACCAAGAAGGGGTGCAGGTGGAGACTCAGGTGTTACGGAACGAATTGTCAATCAGCTATTGACTTCCATGGATGGAGTGGAAGTTTTGCAGGGGGTTGTTGTAATTGGTGCAACAAACAGGCCAGATATACTGGACAATGCTTTGATCCGTGCTGGAAGATTTGATAAAATGATTTATATCCCACCACCTGACAAGGAGGCAAGGTTACAAATTCTAAAGGTTCACACTAAAACCATGCCACTGAGTGCGGATATGGATCTTGAAAGAATAGCAGCTGAAACGGATGGATATGTGGGTGCAGATCTGGAAAATCTCTGCAGGGAAGCGGGAATGATGGCATACAGATCTGACCCGGAAGCTTCAATAGTGGATGATGAAGCGTTCCACAGGGCAATGAAAGTCATAAAGCCGTCAGTTGATAGTGAAGTCATCAGTTTCTATGAAAATCTTGCAAAAAGCATGGGAAAAAGCATCAAGGAAAAGAAGAAACAGGTAGAGGAGTCAGGACTCTACAACTAAATTTTTATTGTAAAAAGGATTACATATACATGGTTCTAAAACGAATGAGAAAGATAGTGGGCAAGTCCATAGCAACCAGCGACGGGAAACTGGTAGGGAAAATTGATGATTTTGCTGTGGATGAGGGGACAGGCATGATCACAGAGATCCTTGCAATACCCGACAAGGGAAGGATTGAAAACTTGAAGAAGGACGTAAATGGAAGATACATAATACCTTATTCAATAGTAAAACCTGGACAGGACTTTTTAGTTGTTGATGCAGACAAGTTAAAAAGATTAAAGTGAAGATGCAGTGGGAGCATATCTCAGTAGACCGCCCAGTCCTGAGAAAGCCTTCTTAAGCAATTTGCCTTCGTCACTTTCTTCCCCTATTATCTCCACGGTTGCACCCGATTCCTCAGCGAGTTTGTACAGTTTTGTAATGTAATCTTCCTCGTGCTCCAGTTCCATTGATGCTCCACATTTTGAACATGAGTTATCGTCTGGTCTTTCGTTGAATTCCTGCTCAAAGGAACATGATGGGCATCTGTAGAAATATTTTGTTTTTCGTATTCCCTCCGAGAGCAAGAGCATATCCAGGGATTTTCTTTCAAGTGCAAGCATGATCTCTTTTTCACCATACACTGCAAGTCCCTGGTCACCCTTTCTAAGTTCTTTCATGAATTTGTTAACCAGATCCTTTTCTCTTGAAATTTCAAGGTCCTTCATGGATTCTGCAGCCTTTTCAACCAGTTCCCTAAGTCCGGATTCGTCTGTGTACCCGACATCGAACAAATCTACCACTTTTCTCGTTATATCATTGAACATGTACCCGTTTTCATAAAAGAAATTCTTGGTTGAACCTGGTCCACCTATGAAAACGCCTTTAAGATCCCTAATATTGGACATAAAGGTGTTGTTTATACTATCCCCAATCTTCTTGAAGTATTCGTTTGCAGCGATTTCTATCAATCTCTCATATCTTCTTGATGATTGACCTCCCTGGTGATGCTTGCTTGGAACCAGAGACTGCTCATTTGTAACTGTGACTATATTTGTGCCATTCAGGTATCCGATAGTTGCCTCCTTTCTATCTATCACTATTAGCCCGTACACATCCTTCGGTTTTAACTGTAGCAATAGAGGTTCTGTATAGAATTGCGAGTCACATTTGTAAATGAAAGTCTGGATTGGTTCCGGTGGTTCAACAATCTGACTGTACATTTCCGTCTGGTCACCCCTTTTTTGAATATGACCAACGAAGAAAACGAGACCAGTTTCCGGAGGCATTTTATAATATTTCAGTTTTGACATTATTGATTCTATTGCTCCCAGCACATTCTTTCTCGTTGATTTTGATTTTATATTGCTTGAGGTCGAGAACTCTTCCCTGAGGTACTGGACTACATCATATATCATTTTGTCAGGCGGGATATATAGCGAAATTAACTCGGTCCCCCGTCCCTTTAGATTTGCCAATTCCTCCAGAGCTTTCTTGAATTCATACTTTCTCAACTGTTTTTCATCTGAAGGCATGAAAGAGAAAATTTATAATACTATATAACTTTAGTCAATGAATTTTATGGAATCATTTATTGTGTCAGTGGGAGGTTCTATGATAAATCCCTCTACTGTTGACGTCGAATATGTAAAGAAGTTTACTGAAATAATTAAGGAAGTTGAAGCACCTAAGAAGGGAATAGTAGTTGGGGGTGGTGCAAATGCTAGAAATTATGTAACGGCAATGTCAAAGTTTACGGAAAATGATTATTTTCTGGACGAAATAGGAATAATGGCAACTAGGATGAATGCCAAAATAGTGCAATGTGCGATGGGCCTGACTAATTATAAGATTCCTGAAACAATTACAGACGCTCTTCAGCTGATAAGACTTGAAAAAATGGTTGTTATGGGTGGAAGCATTCCAGGTCATACTACGGATACAGTATCAGTTTTACTGGCAGAGGCAATGGGAATTAAGAAAGTTTACAACCTCACATCAGTTGATATGGTCTATACAGATGATCCAAAGAAGTACCCGGATTCCAAACCTCTCAGGACTGTGAGCTATAAGGAAGCATTCAATATATCCCTTAAAAGCTACACCGGGGCCGGAAGCAACCAATTTATGGATTCGGTATCCCTACTGATTGCAATGAGATCAAATATTCAAATAAATTTGATGCATGGTAAGGACCTTGATAATTTTAAAAATTCAATAAATGGTAAAAAATTTAATGGAACAACAATAGGATAGTTTTATCCTATTATCTTATCTTCGAAAGTCTGCTCTCCGTCAATTATGGAATATCCATCTTCAGTGGCGATTCTCTGTTCAGCAGGTACGATAGACAGATAGTTTGGAACATTCTTTCCTATTCTCATCGGGAATGGTTCCAATGCCTTGTTTTCGTAGAAGATTCCGGTTGGAATCTTATTCCCCCATTCCTGAGCCTTTTCCATTGATTTTGCAAATATGGCTCCAGCCTGATCTGCATTTGAAGTTGTAACTGTTGGATTCCAGGATTTGTCATCATCAAGCTTGTATACTCTTTCCCTGTACCATTCCATAGTGTTTATATTGTTGTAAGTTGGGCAGGGCTGCAGTACATCAATTACTGCTGATCCCGGGTGATTCATTGCTCTTTTGATTATTTCCTTCAACTGCTTCATGTCAAAGGAGAACCCTCTTGCAACAAAGCTATATCCTGCACTTAGTGCCAGAGAAATGGGATTCAGTCTCGTGAAAACGTTTGGTCTTGATAGACTTTTGGTCTTCTCTCCAAGTGGCATAGTTGGTGCTGCCTGGCCCTTTGTTAAACCATACACCTCATTGTCGTATATCATTATGGTAAGTCCCGTGTTTCTTCTTCCTTCAGCAACAAGATGACCAACACCTATGCCCATCAAGTCCCCATCTCCACCCGTGACAAGTACCTTCAGGTTTGGATTTGACAACTTAACTCCAGTAGCAAATGGGATTGCCCTCCCGTGAAGGGTGTGGACACCGCCTACGTTAACATAGTGAGGAGTCTTCCCGGAACACCCAATTCCGGAAACCATTACTACATCAAGCGGATCAAGGTTAAGCTCAGCCATGGATTGCTGAATTGAAGTAAGGATACCAAAATCTCCGCATCCCGGGCACCAGTCTATTGCCAAATCTGTTCTAAAATTATGCGCCATGTTTTAACACCTTCTCTACATTTTTCTCCTTATTGTTTATAATTTCCCTGGATGCTGTTAGAATTTCATCCTCAGTTATGTGTCTACCATTATATTTCAAAATTTTATTCTCAATTTTTATTCCTGTTTTTGACATTATTACCTCCGCGAGTTGTCCAAGGAAATTGCTTTCCACATCGATGGTTATTTTTGCCCTGCTAAGCACTTCCGTTACAAATTTTGCCGGAAATGGTGCCATCATCTTTATGTAAAGCAAATTTGCCTTTATCCCTTCCTCAGAAAGCAGGTCGATTACGTCAAGAATTGGACCCTTCTGGCTTCCCCATGTTACAAATGTGATATCGGCGTTCTTGTCTCCCAACAATTGTGCCTTCTCCTCTTGCGGGATCTCGAAATCTGCTGTTTCAACTTTCCTGAACCTCTTTACCATCATTTTGTCCCTTACTTCTGTATCTTCTGTAACATGCCCCAATTCATCGTGTTCATCCCCAGTCATCCAGAAAATATCTTTTCCAAAAGCTCCGAGGTTGGAAATTCCGTTTTCCGTATCCAGATTATATCTCTTGAAATTGAGTCCGTGCTTTTCGAATTTGGTCGCATTTATTTTAACCTTCTTCTGATCAATGTTTTCAACGAAATCTGAAGTGTTCGCAAGGTTCTTGTCTATCAGATGAATGACTGGCAACTGGTACCTATTAGCATAATTCATTGCATTCATTGAGTCATATATACATTCCTCTACATCCCCTGATGACATTACTATCCTTGGGAACTCTCCGTGCCCTGTGTTTAAGGCAAATAAAAGATCCGATTGTCCATTCCTTGTTGGCAGTCCCGTGCTGGGTCCACCCCTTTGATAAAGAGTCACCACCAATGGGACTTCATCTGTTCCTGCAAATGAAAAACCTTCGGCCATTAGTGAAAACCCTGGCCCGCTTGTTGCAGTGGATGTCCTCGTTCCGGTCAGAGCCGCGCCAATAGCCATGGTGATTGCAGATATTTCATCTTCAGTTTGAACGACAACAACTCCAGCGTCCTTCATCTTTGATTCTTCGGTCTTCACCCACTTTAAGTAGTTGTGGCTTTCCATTATAGTACTTTCATCGCTTGCTGGAGTTATGGGATAATATGTCTGCATCCTCAATCCGGCCATCATCTTTCCAATGGCTGCCCCATCATTTCCGGTTAACAGGAATTTTTTAGTGTGCTTTATAAATGACAATGGCTTTCCATTGAAATTCTCCTTTTTGCAG
>DAICVC010000049.1:0-47247 GCA_027372655.1 Thermoplasmatales archaeon
CGCATAAAGGAATTTGGACAAAATTATTTCATTATAATTTACGAGTTTAAGTTTGGGCAGCGTCTGAATATTCAGTGAACCTTAAAATTCTGGACCGAACTGACTATTCAGTTTTGATTAAATATGATTATCAGCCTGAAAACTCACTTTCCAGCCAGGCGGTCAATCAAGACTTTAAGTTTTTCCTGAACCTCAATAATGAAGTCTGCATCCTTGGATTCCGGATCGAAACCGGCTGATCTGGCGAGAAATTCTGGCATTTGCCCGATAACTTCTGTTCCTGACTCAGTTCTCTTTATGGAAATATGGCATGGCAATAATGACTCGAACTTTGTTGATAACGCAAGAGCCCTGGAAGCATAGGATGCATTGCACACATCGTAAGTTTTCATATCCGTATATGAAAATCCCTTGCTTTTAAGAATATCACTTACTGGAATTTCGGCAAGAACAGCAAATCCGCTGGATGTGACTGTTTCCTTTACTTTTTCGCACATAGTCTCATAATCCACATTACTCGGCTTTCTATATTCTACGTCCATGTTTTCAAATTTATTCCAACCTAAAGACTTTTTCTCAATTTTCACCTTAAATAGTCAGAATTCATTTAAATATCTATTTTAAATCAACTATTTCCCTGATTTTATGTCAAAAATTGTTATAGCACTAGGAGGTAACGCTTTACTCGAAGTAAATGACAAGAGAAATTATGCAAGCCAGGTCAAACGCGCCAAGGATGCATTTTTCCATCTTAGTGAAATCATAGAAAAGGAAGATGTCATAATAAGCCACGGGAATGGTCCACAGGTTGGAGACCTGATCTTAAGGAACATGGAAAATCAAAATCTTCCGCCTGCACTTCCAATGCATACACTCGTTGCAATGTCTCAGGGGTTAATCGGAGAAATACTCACAGAGGCATATGATCAGGTCAGAATGGAATCTGGGATAAGTAAGGAATCTATGGTTATAATGACCAGAACACTTGTTGATCCGGAAGATCCGGGATTTTCAAATCCATCAAAACCTGTGGGCAGGGCATATACGTTGGAAGACGTTCAACAGTTAAAAAAAATCCATGACTGGGAGTTCGTAAACACCGAAAAGGGATATCGCAGGGTTGTCCCATCCCCAAAGCCATTAGATATAATCGAAAAGGGTGCAATTCAAAGTGCACTGATTAATGGGTATCTCCCCATATGCACCGGAGGAGGAGGCATACCCGTAATCAGGAACGGAAATATTCTGGAAGGGGTGGATGCAGTTGTAGATAAGGATTCGGCATCCTACATACTGGCGCATATGATTGAATCTGACGAATTAATCATCCTGACGGACATAGAAGGTGCGTATGTCAATTTTGGCAAATCTAACCAGGAAAAAATTGGGCGAATTAATTCAAGGGACTTGCAGAATTACTATAATGAAGGACATTTTTCCAAGGGAAGCATGGGACCAAAAGTGAAGGCTGCCATCGATTTTGTCCAGCATGGGGGAAAAATTGCGAGGATTGGCAAACTCCAAATGGTCAAGGATTTGATCAGTGGAGTTTCAGGAACAACAGTTGTTCCATGATTAAAGAAATGTATATTTTCCATCGCTGACCATTGCCTTATTCAAAGCGCACATCTGCCTCAAATTTTTTTCCAGCAAATCATCATTGATTGCAAGATCATAAAGTTCTTTTAGTTTGTTTTTCACTTCTTTTGCCGTCAGTTTCTTTCCCTCTATTTTTGAAGCCAAGTTACTGACGTCTTCATAAACATTCCACGGGAAGATAAACCACGTCCACTGTTTATCGTCCACAAACTCCGCATAATAATCAGGTTTAAAAGAAGAATGGCCAATATGCAATAGAGTCGCAGTCTTAAGTTCAGAAGGTTTCAGTTTTTCTGCATATTCCTTTGCAATAAGCATGCTCTGTCCTGTGTCGGTAATATCGTCTACGACCAGTACTTTTTTTCCCTCTATGGAAGCATTGAGACCATACTTCAGGATTGCCTTACCATCCTTGGTTGCGGTAAGTCCCCAGTGTTCAGTCTTTACCGCGAAAAGTTCCTTCAAAACAAGCATATCGGAAAGTATTCTTGCCGGAACAAGACCGCCGCGTGACATCCCTATTATCACGTCCGGTCTGTACTCGGCTATCATTTTTTCATTTATTTTTTCACACCAATTTTCTATTTCATTCCAACTTACTAATCTAGCTTTGAATTCCATACTCTGCCTGATTTATCTAGCCATAAAATAGTTTGTCAATTCCGGATTACTCTTAAGTTAACCCAAGAATTAACCGCTGGCCTGATAATTTGGAGCCATAGTTTTTAAGAAAAACTCATCCGTATCCGGTCAGGCTTTTATAAACAGATTAAACATTTAAGGAGAATTTGCATTATGTATTCATGTCAGGAATGAAAGAGGAGGAGAAAGACGTTTTACGGTATATCGAAAGATTCGCAAACGAGGAAGTTAAACCTCTTGCGAGGGAAATCGATCTTAAGGAGGAGGTTCCGGAGAAACTGATCCAGAGGATGAAGGAACTTGGACTATTCTCCAGCTATATCCCAAAGGAATATGGAGGATATGGAATGAGTTTCAGTTTTCTGGTAAGGGCCATTGAAATATTATCCACTGCATGCCCAAGTACTGCCTTAGTTCTTGACGGTGCCCTGACCCTTTTTGCAGAACCTGTGCTGATGTTTGGAAGTGAAGATCTGAAGAAAAAGTATCTTACTAGGGTAGCAAACGGTGAAATAGGGGGGTTGGCCCTAACCGAGCCATCTGCAGGAAGTGATGCAGCTGCTATTAAAACATCGGCAGTACGGGATGGCGACAGCTTCATTATCAATGGAACCAAGATCTTTATTTCAAATGGAAGACTGGCAAAATTCTTCGTTGTAGATGTTGTCACGGATCCTTCAAAGGGTCACAGGGGGATTTCCACATTTGTTGTGGATTCAGGTACACCAGGATTTTCCATTAGCAAGGATATACATAAAATGGGAATAAGGGGATCATCAACGGTTGAGCTTTTATTCGATAATGTAAGAGTTCCTGAATCCAATATTGTGGGGAAATTGAATGAAGGATTCAAGGTTGTCATGGAAACTCTGGATGCAGGAAGGATAGGAATAGCTGCGCAGGCACTTGGAATAGCGAAAGCTTCATTCAATGAAGCAGTAGAATACACAACACAGAGAAAGCAATTTGACCAGCAACTCTCAAACATGGAGGGGATACAATTCATGATTTCCGATATGGCAACTGAGATAGAAGCGTCAAGGCTCCTGACCTATAACGCTGCGGAAATGTGGGACAACCACCAGCCTTGCATAAAGGAATCCAGCATGGCAAAACTTTTTGCTTCAGATACAGCAAACAGGGTGGCAACAGAAGCACTGCAACTCTTTGGAGGTTACGGTTACACTGTTGACCTGGATGCCGAAAGGCACATGAGGGACGCAAAAATAACGCAGATTTATGAGGGTACAAACCAGATTCAGAGAGTAATAATTGCAAGGGAAGTAATAAGGGAAATTTCGCATTGAATATCTTTGTTGGAACATGTGGATGGTCATACAGGGAATGGGTCGGGAAATTCTACCCTGAGGGCATTAGGCCATCCATTAACTATTACGCACTATTCTTTAATGCTGTAGAAATAGACTCAACATATTACGCAATACCATCCTTTGAATCTTTTGGGAGTACATTGAAAAAAATTAAAAAAGATATGAAAATTAGTGTGAAAGTACCATCATCAATCACACATGTAAGGAATGACGATAGAAAGATCAAAGGGAACGAATTCAACACAAACGTTGTGGAACAGCTAAGGCGTAAAAATCCCTCTTCACCCATTATGTTTACTATTCCCCCATGGATTTCAGTAGACATTTTGGAAGAATATCTTATGGAAATCAATAAAATATTGAATTTTCCCTCAGAACTTTATGCAGAAGCAAGATTTTTCAGTGAAAATGACCTGAATCGTACACAAAAAATTATTGAAAATAACGGAATTAATTGTTGTTTTACGGATAGCATAATCAACCGTCTCAAATTAAGCAAGATAAATCAGGAAAACGCTTACATAAGAATGCAGGGAAGAAACCCTTCATTCGCAATTTCAAATGCAGGAATGGAAAAATTTGATTACAATTATAAAAATGAAGAACTGGGGGACTTTATTCGGCAGATCAGGAAAATAGAAGACCTGTACAAAAACATATACATATTTTTCAACAACCACCCAAATGGTAATGCTGCAACAAATGCATTACATCTTGCCAGGGAGTTAAAGGTAACCAAACAGGGAAAATTGGATTTTCCATGACTTTATGAGAAAATGTACTTAAAAATTCAAATAAGCCAAAGATATTCAGCGATATGTCAGAATCATCTATGCCAAAATCCATGGATCAAATTAAATTCATATGGAAGGGCAGGGAGATGGAAGGTGTTGTAATTTCTACGAAAGGGGAAATGATTAACATTAAACTACCCTCTGGCTACAACATTTATGTCAAACCAGAGAAATTCGAGATAACAGGAAAAGTCAGATTTACAGGAAAAAAGATTCAAAGTGGTTCAAAATCTGATGATCAAAGCATATCAGTGATTTCAACAGGGGGAACAATTGCAAGCAGGGTGGATTACAAGACGGGGGCAGTATTTCCTTCAATGGACATGGAAGATCTAACATCCAGATTCAGGTACATGAATACAAGGAGAAACCTGAGGAATGTAGATTTTTCCAATATTCTAAGCGAGAATATGGAGCCACAAAATTGGATCGATCTTGCAAGGGTGATTCAAAAGGAACTGGCAAGATCTGAGGGAGTTGTTGTAACACATGGCACCGACACAATGACATATACATCCTCAGCACTTTCATTCCTGTTCGAGAGCCAGACTGGGCCTATAATCCTCACAGGTTCCCAGAGAAGTTCAGACAGACCCAGCAGCGATTCTTACCTAAATCTCGAAGCATCTGTAGCTTTTGCTTCAGAAAAAATGGGGGAAGTTGGAATATGCATGCATAAGAATACTTCAGATGAGAAAATACAGTTAATAAGGGGCACAAGAGCAAGAAAAATGCATTCAACCAGGAGGGATGCATTTAGATCAATCGGCACTGATCCACTGGGAATATTTGAAGAAGGCCTAACAAATCTCACTTCAGGAATCAGGCAGGCAGGAGAGGAGAATATAATCAACACAAAACTCGAAAAGAAAGTTGGTCTGATCTATTTCTATCCCGGGCTCGAAACTGAGACACTTGAGAAATTCATGGATGGAAAAAAGGGAATTGTAATCATGGGAACTGGTCTCGGACATATTGCGGTCAAATATCTCGAAATCTTAAAGGAGCGCATCAGTGATGAAATGAAGGTCATGACGACGACACAGTGCATTTTTGGAACTGTGAATCTTGACGTTTACTCTACAGGAAGAAGAATGAAAGATGCCGGCATAGTCTGGTGCGGAAATATGCTGCCTGAAACTGCTTATGTAAAGATGATGTATGTGCTTGGAAATTATGGGAATGAGGATTTTGAGAGGATTATGAACACCAACTTAAGGGGCGAAATTGTGCAAAATGAGCAAATGGAGGCATTCCCATGAATAAATTTCCTGAAAATGCAAAGATTGGGCTGGAAGTTCACATGCAACTCAACACCGGAAAACTTTTCTGTAATTGTGATCAGGACGGCAATCCAAAGGAAAAGGCATTCGTCAGGAGACTGCTATCCCTGTCTGGCGAGTCTGGATCAAAGGATATCTCAGCAGAGTATGAGGGGCTACTTGATCACATGTTCAGGTATGTTGAATCCACAAACTCCTGCCTTGTGGAGGCAGATGAAGAGCCCCCACTGCCTATGAATCAAAAGGCACTTGAGACCGCACTTTCAATTGCCCAGGCTCTTAAATCCTCCATACTGGATCAAGTCACAGTAATGAGAAAAGTCGTAATAGACGGATCAAACACGAGTGGATTCCAGAGAACTTCCATAATATCCATAGGGGGATACGTCGAAACTTCGAAATGCAGGACAAATATAATGATGCTCAGTCTTGAAGAAGACTCATGCAGAAGGATCGGGGAAAGGTCTGGATTTACAGAATTTTCTCTCGACAGACTGGGAATACCATTAATTGAAATTTCCACAGCTCCGGATATGAAAACACCTGAGGAGGCAATTGAAATTGCGAGATCCATAGGTGAGTACCTTACAGTAATGGGACGATTAAGAAAAGGAGCAGATGCCATAAGACAGGATGTAAATTTTTCAATGGGATTCGGAAGGATAGAGATAAAAGGGGTCTCAAAACTCTCCGCAATAAAGGATATTTTGGAAAACGAATCAGAGAGACAGAGAAAACTGAAAGAGGCAGTTGACATATTGGGAAAGAGAGGAGGTACAGGAGAATTACAATTCAAGGACTTAAGCTCTGAAAATGTGGGAATAAACTCAAAAATTCTTGAAAGAGGAATTATGGAAGGTAAAATCGTATACGGGACTATTGCAAAGAATCTTCGGGGGCTTATGAAAAAAGATGGATTCACGATCGGGAGAGAAATTGCCGATTCTCTTAAGGGACTGGGCATAAAAGGAATAATTCACTATGACGAGCTGCCAAACTATGGGTTCACCATTGAGGACAGGGATAATATCGCTAAAATTTTAAATCTGGAAGAATACGATTCGTTTATACTAATAACCGCTGATCCAAATAAAATAGAAGCAGCTGCGTCAACTATAGAAATGAGGTTAAAAAAATTCATTTCCCTTGACTTTTCGGAGACAAGAGCCGCTATGGAAGATAATTCAACAAGATTTATGAGACCCCTTTCGGGAAGCAGCAGGATGTATCCTGAAACCGATATTCCAATTTTTGATGTAACTAAGGAAATTATGAAAAGATCAAGAAGTATGGTACCGGGTAACCTTGATGAAGAAATCTCCAAACTAGTCAAGAAGTACGGAATCTCTCAACAGGATGGGCGAACAATGATTGTTTCCCAAAGGAAAGAAATCCTGGAGGATGTTGAAAAGAATGGCAATGGGAAATTAATCACCAGAATACTGATCCAAACTGTTCCAGAGGTAGAAAAGAAAAATGGGAAGACCATTTCGGACGAAAACCTCAAAAAAGTTCTGAAATTTTGCAGTGAAAGAGACCTGGGAAGGTATTCAATGGAGAAGGGTATAGATCTTCTTTCCAGGGGAGTGCCTATAAACGATATAACCGGTTCAGACTCACTGTTCCCGCTTGATAAGGATCAACTGGAAAAGATAATTTCCGAACTTGGTGCTGAGGACATGCAAAATATGAAAACATTAATTTCCAAATTAAGTTCAATGACAGATAGACCTGTCGATCCATCTTCGCTTGCCACCATATTAAATACCAAGAAAAATAAAGGTCTAAATTAAACAACACTTAAATATTTTCCAAAAATATGGTTTCATGTCGCTTTATGGCTATATACCAGCACTAATAACACTTGTATTGCTGGCACTGGCTATGTTTCTTCTTTTTACAGTTCTTCCAAGCCTTGACAAGTCGAGGTTAAAACCGTTGAATTCTAAAATTTCATTCAGGCCAGATGATGTCATAAGGAATCTTTCCAAGGAAGCATCCCCCGTAAAGGGTTCAAGCTACACTGAACCCTATGAATCTGGAGAAGTTGCCAGAGGTTCATACCAATCCTTCGTTAGGGTGCAGTATTATGTAATAGTGCTCCTTTTCATACTTTTCGATATTGATATGGCACTTTTGCTTCCATGGGCATTTGACTTTAAGAGTCTGGGTTTATACCCATTCATAGAAACAATAATATTTATTTCAATGCCAATGACCGTGGTATTTTATGCATTTAAAAAAGGATACATGAGGTGGATCAAATGAAAAGCGGAGATGTTGGATTTATGACCACAACCATGGAAAAAGCAATGGAATGGTCCAGAAGCAATTCTCTATGGCCCCTTACATTCGGCTTAGCGTGTTGTGCTATAGAAATGATGGCAACTCAGGCTTCGAAACTTGATATCTCAAGATTTGGAAGCGAGGTATTCAGGAATTCTCCAAGACAATCCGACTTAATGATAGTCTCTGGAACTGTTACCAAAAAGATGGCTCCAAGACTGAGGAGACTTTATGATGAAATGCCTTACCCGAAATATGTCATAGCGATGGGTGTCTGTGTAATTCAGGGTGGACCATACAATCAAGGATATTCAGTAGTAATGGGAGTGGATCGGGTAGTGCCTGTAGATGTATATGTACCAGGATGCCCTCCAACCCCAGAAGCACTAACAAACGGCATAATGCTACTTCAAAAGAAAATTCGGGGAGAGGAGGACAGATAGACCATGGCTTACGAAGCAAAGGAAGAGCAGGGTAAGGATGGAAGAAAGGTCCTGAGGGTAAAAAGGGAAAATCTGGTGGAAGCTGCCAGTGATGTAAAGGCAATGGGTTTTGATTCACTATCGCTCATCAGTTGCATTGATTTTCGGGACAGAATTGAGGTGGTCTATCACCTTACCAACAGCAAAACAGAAGAAATGCTGGTGTTAAAGTCTGAAACTACCGATTCCGAAATCCCATCCCTCACGTCAGTTTACGAAAGCGCAAACTGGGATGAAAGGGAACAATACGACATGATGGGTGTAAAGTTTACGGGGCATCCAAATTTAAGGCGAATACTGCTTCCTGAGGGATGGGTCGGATACCCACTCAGGAAAGACTATGATTTGAGCAAGGTACAGTATGTGAATATGGATGACGAGGGTGAAGATTACGTAAGTTTTGATCCGGGGGATGGGTGGTAATCTTGATGCAGGAAGGAAAACTGAAGGAGAGATACATTGAACTGAACATGGGACCACAGCATCCCTCAACACACGGTGTTTTAAGATTAAAATTAACTCTTGATGGAGAAACGGTTAAAAAGGTGGAGCCTGTAATAGGATACCTTCACAGAAATGCAGAAAAAATATGTGAACTAGACTTTTATTGCGACGCACTCATTTACTTTGACCGTATGGATTATGTTGCCGCAATGAATATGGAAGTCGGCTATCTTGAAGCAGCGGAAAAACTTCTAAATATAGTTCCACCAGAAAGGGTAGTTTGGATAAGAACCATAATGGCTGAATTAAACAGGATAGCTTCCCATCTTGTTTGGGCAGGCGCCTATGGTTTAGATCTCGGAATGTTAACACCATTTTTTTACGTATTTGATCAGAGGGAGAAAGTACTTGACCTGTTTACGGAAATCAGTGGGTCACGACAGGAGACAAATTACATGAGCATAGGTGGAGTTTACCAGGACTTCAATGACAAGATAATTTATCTGATTAGAGAGTTCACCAAACAATTTCCCAAGAAATTGGAAGAAGTTTACAACCTTTTTGTAAAGAATGATGTATTCATTTCAAGAACAAAGAATATTGGAATACTTGAACCTGAAGTTGCCCTGCAATACGGAGTTACAGGACCTATGCTAAGGGCTTCAGGTGTACCGTATGATGTAAGGAAAGCTGAACCATATCTCGCTTATGACAGGGTAAATTTCGATATTCCAATTTCAAAGAGAAAGGACAATTTTGCAAGAGTTCTCGTCAGGTTTGAGGAGATGAGGCAATCCATTAAGATAATCAATCAGGCGCTGGACAAATTGCCGGACGGACCATATTTCAATCCAAAGTCAAGAAAATCGCTTATGGTCAGGTTACGTGGAGAGGGGGACGTATACGCCAGAACGGAATCACCAAAGGGAGAATTCGGGGTATATCTTGTTGGCGATGGAACTGTGAAACCCTATAGGGTGCATGTCAGAAGTCCTTCGTTCAAGAATTTGTCTGTGCTGCCGTATCTGGCAAGGGATGTTTTGATAGCTGATATGGTAGCCATTTCAGGAACCATTGATTTGGTTTTCGGAGAGGTGGACAGATGAATCTGCTTCTACGTATTGCAACAATATTATCATTTCTCGGGCATTATCCGTCATATATACTAGCATATCTGATAGAAACAATTATTGTTATTATATTCGCAACAGTAGTGGTCGCGGGAATGGTATACTTTTTCAGAAAATACATGGCAAGAGTCCAGATGAGAGTGGGACCAAACAGAGTTGGAAAGTTTGGGGTTCTACAGGTTATGGCAGATGGTTTAAAGTTGATACAGAAGGAATCCATAATGCCGAAGGGAAGAGATGACATGGCGTACAAATTGGCGCCCATACTGATCTTTTTTGGACTAATAATGGGATTCATTTTTATCCCTTACGGGCCACTTGCCTGGTTTGGGCAGCTTAATGTGTCTCATTCCGACGTGAGCCTTATTATAATTTTTGCCCTCATAGCCATAATGCCCATAGGGGAGATTCTTTCAGGAATAAGTTCAAATAACAAATATGCAGTTCTTGGAACTTTAAGAGGGATTGCAAAAGACATATCGTTCGAAATTCCCATGATGCTTTCAATACTCGCAGTGGTAATGATGGCTTCAGCAAAAGTTTCAGATCCTCTCGACATAAATGGAATTGTGGTAGCACAGTCAATTCCTTTTGCAATCCTTGAGCCGCTCGGTTTCTTCGTTTTTATCATTTCAATGGCAGCAAGAGCATCATACTCCCCATTCGATATGGGGGAAAGTGACAGCGAACTTGTAACAGGAAATACCACAGAGTACACTGGCCTCAGATTTGGGTTTTTTTATCTGGGTCTTTTTGGCACAATCTTCCTGGGATCAATGCTGATTAGCACCATTTATCTGGGAGGATACAACGGTCCATTTACAAGCTATTTTGGCTTCATTTGGCTGATGATAAAAACATTTGGGATTGTAGTCATCTCACTGACAATTTGGTTGTCAATGCCAAGGGTAAGGATTGATAAATTCATCAATTTTGGGTGGAAGTACCTTCTCCCAATTTCGTTCGTAAATCTTATTATAGTAGGGTTTCTGGTTTTAGGAGGGATAGCGTGATAGAAATAAAGGAAGTAGAAGAACCTAAAAGAATTCCAATTATCGGATCAATAGAAGGAATGTTTACCGTGTTTAAGCATCTATTCCAAAAACCTGTAACTGTCCAGTATCCGGAAAAGAGAGAAGTGCTTCCTGACAGATTCAGGTTTAGAATCTACCTAAGTACAGATGACTGCGTGGGATGCACACTTTGCGAACAGGTATGCCCAAATCTCTCAATTACTATGATGCCGTTAAACAAGGAAAATCAGAGGAATAAGAGAAAAATATATCCATCCGTAAATTTCGGAACCTGCACAGTGTGCAGAAATTGCGAAGAAATTTGCCCCACGGATGCAATTTATCTGAAGGAGATTTTTGAAACTGCCAGAACCAAGAATGATTTCCTGTACTCCCCACTGGAGCTGGAAAAACACGAAGAAGAGGTTAAAAGATGATCTTCACAATTATTACAGTAGTTTTTGCAGCCATTCTAATCCTTCTCGCTGTAGCATCCATTGAGCAAAAAAATATTGTCAGGAGCTTAATATTTCTGATGTCTTTCCTCTTTGTACTTTCCGCAGACTTTATTTATCTGGGCGCAACACTTATTGGTGCAATAGAGTTGCTTGTTTATGTGGGCGCAATAAGTGCTCTTCTTCTATTTACAATGATGATAACTGGAGGTAGAGAGTTTGAATAAGATACCGGCAATTATATCCGCGGTACTTTTTTTTCTGGTTATGGCAGTGGCCGTAATCAGCATATCTGGCAGTTACATTCCAACGCAACAGAACCTGACGCAAATTTCAACAGACCTGTTTAACACGTATCTTATCCCTTTTGAACTGCTGTCGGTTATCCTGGTGGCAGGCATAGTGGGAGTTTTCCATACAGCGGAGGATGATGAATAATGGAACAGTTTGTCGTTCAATTAGTTGCACTGGCACTATTCACAATCGGGCTATATGGAATCATGATTTCAAAGATCGGAATTAAGATGCTGGTGTCAGTAGAAATACTGCTTAACGGAGCAATTCTTAGCCTTGTTTCAACCGCAATTTTTAACGGAACAGTATCACCACTGGTTATGGCTCTATTCACAATAGCGATTGCTGCAGTGGAATCTGCTGTAGGAATAAGTATCTTAGTTTCAATATACAGAAGATTTGGCAAGATCGACATATCTCTGCTGAAGGAGATCAGGTGGTAACATTGTTCAGTATGTATTGGTTTATATTTCTGACCCCACTCATATTTGCCCCTGTTACTGTGATCGTTGGAAAAAAATTTAAAAACGCATCAGGGTGGCTTGCCTCATTCTCCATCGGAGTTTCATTATCAATTTCAATCGTTGCATGGTTGAGTCTCAGGAACACATCATCTCCAGTGTATAACAGCTATCACTGGTTTGATAACATAAATGCCGGAATCTACGTTGATCATCTTGCCATAGTGATGCTTTTAATGGTATCATTCGTTTCACTGATGATACATTTATTCGCAATATATTACATGAAAGAAGATCCGAGAAAAAACCTATACTTTGGAGAAACTGCTCTCTTTACCAGTGGAATGCTTGGTCTTATAATATCATCAAACTTACTCGAATTTTTCCTATTTTGGGAACTTGTTGGTTTATGCTCATACCTACTTGTGGGTTTCTGGTTTTTCAAACCTAATGCATCTGCAGCAGCAAAAAAAGCTTTCATTGTAACTAGAGTTGGAGATCTCCTATTCATAATTGGATTAGCAGTTCTATATTCACTGCTAACGGCCGAAGGAATTTCATCGCCACTCAGCATTCCATACATACTTAATCATATCTCCTCAATTGCAAGTGAAATAGGTCCTCAGAACCTCACAATTATAGGTCTTTTGTTTCTGGGGGGTGCAGCAGGTAAATCCGCCCAGTTCCCGCTTCATGTCTGGATCCCGGATGCGATGGAAGGCCCTACGACAGTTTCAGCCTTAATTCACGCAGCTACAATGGTAACTGCAGGCGTATATCTGATCGCAAGAGTTTTGCCCATCTATGCCAATGCAACATATGTAGCACCCGATGCGGTTCTTTACATAGGCGCATTCACCGCCGTATTTGCAGGGACAATAGGTATAGTGGTAAACGACCTTAAGAGAATACTGGCTTATTCAACAATAAGTCAGATAGGTTATATGATGGCCGCACTTGGAATGGTCTCAACTTTTGGTGAAAGTGTGATTGGCTTCTCCGTTTATCATTTGATAGTCCATGCAGTTTTTAAGGCCCTTCTATTCATGTCTGCCGGAGTCATTTTACTTACATTAATGGAACTGAGGGATGTTAGAAAGATGGGTGGATTGTGGAAGAGAATGCCCTGGACAATCAGTCTTATGTTCATTGGGTCGGTAACTCTGGCTGCGATTCCCCCAACTGCGGCATTTTTCTCAAAGGACACAATTATTGATGTTGCCTATAACTTCTATATTACACACGGCAGCAGCATGTGGGCTGTATGGCCATGGGTATTCCTCGTACTTGGAGCCTTTACCACATCGCTCTACACTTTCAGGATGTTCTTTCTTGTTGCCCTTGGCAAGCCAAGATCAAAATTGGCAGAGGAAGCAAAAGATCCACCCAAGATAGTATTGGTACCATTGATGATTCTGGCATTTCTTTCTCTTGTTCTGGGACTGGTGCAATACAGGTTCTACGATTTTATAGTTCCAGGAACCACAAAGGTAATTGTCCCAACAATGGTGGAATATCTGCCAATCACGGTAGTTGCAGTTGGGCTACTTATAACGATTCCACTGTATGCCACATTAAAGTGGACAAAAATCAGCGTAAAAAATAACCCACTTTACAAAATTGTTAAGGCTAAATATTATCTAGATTACCTGTTTACAAGAATAATAGCAGAAAGAGCGATTTTAGGATTATCCTCAGGTATATCGAGATTCGAATCTGCGTTTTCAAGTTCAGTGGAAAAAACAGGACAGGGGGCAATGAGCATGGGTGGAGTGCTCAGAAAAATTGAAAACGGAGTGGTGGAGTACTACTTTGTATTCCTTATTGCTGGAGTTGCCATCCTGATGCTCATCCTTGAAATATACGGAGGGCTTTGAATGTTCATATTTTATATTTTTTTGCTCACAATAATATTTGCACTGATTTCATTCCTTATAAAAGAGAAAGGATGGGAAGCGGCAGTATTAGAATCAGCGATTTTACTTCTGCTTACTGCAATATACGCTTTTCTAAGATTTTCTTCTTATACAGGAGGAATGGTTTCAAACGGCAGCCTGCCAATTGACAGGTCAATAGGAATTTCTTTCAGTTTTGGAGTTGATGGGCTTTCAATTGCACTACTCTTCCTTACTACGGTAATCATGTTTGCGGCCATCTATATATCGAGATCGGAGAATTTTGACCGGAGATATTATGGATTGATGTTATTCACAGAAGTTGGGTTGTATGGACTTTTGATATCCAGAAACTTCCTATTTTTCTACGTGTTTTGGGAAACAATAATCATACCTGTATTCATCCTTATTGCAATCTTCGGTGACAAAAATAAAGAAAAGTCTTCTCTGAAATTCTTCGTGTATACACAGATAGGTTCCGTATTTCTTTTACTCTCAATAATGACCCTATTTGCTTTTTATGGTCCATCCCACGGTAATTTATTTACCTTAAACATGTCTACACTGCTGAATCCTGCATTCATAACTGCATCCATAACGGATAAGGTCCCATTCTGGACAGATTTCCTTCTATTCGGGTTCTTCTTTGCATTTCTGGTCAAGATGCCAACATTCCCTCTTCATTCTTGGCTACCAGACGCGTACACCTCCTCACCATACCCAGTTACAATTGTACTTTCAGGTGCAATTTCCTTAATGGGTGGCTATGGTTTCTTTGCAGTATTAATGCCCATAGCATCGGTAATTAGCCCTGGAATTGCATGGGCAGTCATTTGCCTGGGGCTGTTCAGCCTGGTTTATTTTGCCCTTACTGCCATGTTCCAAAACAACACAAAAAAGATGATGTCCTATGCGAGCGCTGCCTCAATGGGATTCATCAGCATTTCCCTGGGAGTTGGAATAGTATCCTCCTCAACAAGTGTTTCATACACCTCCTATGCAGGCGGGATATACCAAATACTAGCCCACGGATTGATAATGGGTCTGTTGTTTTCATCTCTTTACCTCATAAAGCAAAGAACAGGAACCGATTCGAATCTATCAGTCAGCGGATTGTGGAGGGATCTTCCATATATATCGGCATTTTTCCTCGCGGGAATCATGGCATCACTCGGCCTTCCAGGACTTGCTGGATTCATTTCTGAAGCCTCAATAGTCCTTTCATCCTACTTCGTGCTCGGTTCTATCATTTTCATCGTCGTATTTGGAATGATAATCACAGCATCTTATCATGTATGGGTTGTACAAAAAACCCTGAATGGACCATTTACTGAAAAGTTGGGGAAACTTGAGGATGCAAATTATTCGGAGATTTTAATTCTTTCTTTCCTGTTCATTCTTATACTGGTTCTAGGGGTATACCCCAACCTGTTTTTTGCTCCGATCCTAAATTTTGTTAAGGGGGTACTTTAATCATGACATTTGTTTTAATGACTCCAATTTTGAAAACACTTTACCCTGAGATATTCCTTGGAATAGTTGCCTTCGGAATGCTGTTAATGGGAAAAAGAATAAAGGAGAGATATGTGTACACAACTGTTTCCATAATATCTCTCCTAATAACCATGTCAATGCTGATATTTCTTGATTCTGGAAATGAAAGTTTTTACGGTGGTGCCTTTGTTGTAAATAATTTTGGCCTGTACTTCGCTCTCATACTCATAACATCTTCACTTTATGTTGCATTTTCTGCCGGGTCGAGAATAGAACATGATCCGGAAATATTCTTTGCGCTTTTCCTCTTCGTAAACATAGCAATGATCATTGCATCCTTCAGTCTGGATTTAATTTTCATCTTCATCGCCTTCGAAGGAATCAGTATCGGAACATACATTTTATCTGCGCACGGAAAAACAAGAAGAAATCTGGAAGCATCTGCCAAATACTTCTTTACTGGTGTTATAGCCACCGGGTTTATCGTGATGGGGTCATCGTTCTACTATCTCTCAACTGGAACGTTTAACCTTACTGCAGGCGGATTGGCAACTGTCACATCAAAACCATCCCTTTTGATAGCAATGATACTTCTGTTTGTAGGCTTCGGTTTCAAACTGGCACTGGTTCCTTTGCAGCAATGGGCAGTGGATGCTTACGACGGTACAGATAAGGCAGTTTCTGCCTTTCTTTCATCGGGGACAAAAGTCCTTGCATTCCTTGTATTGTTGAGGGTATTCCTCGTAGGCTTTGCTAACCTCTATAGCGATGTATTTTACCTGTTTGCTATTGTTTCTATAATTACCATGACATATGGAAACTTTGCAGCACTGTCAGAAAACAATCTCAAGAGGATGCTTGCGTATTCAAGCATAGCTCAGGCAGGGTATCTCATACTCGTCATAACTGCTGTTTCTGGATCATCATCAAGCTTTGTTTTTACGCTTGCAATATTCGCTGCAATGTACTACTCTCTTGTTTATATATTCATGAAAGGGGGAGCATTTCTCGCCACGGGAGCCGTTAAGAAGGACAAGGTCGAAATTACCGACCTCACTGGAATTGGGACAAAGTCTCCACTTTTCGCAATTTCATTGGGAATCATGATGCTCGCTCTTGCGGGTATTCCCCCAACTGCCGGCTTCTTTGCAAAATACTACCTGTTCCTGTCATTGATCAGTGGAAACCTCTGGTACCTTGCGGTTATTGGCATTGTAAACAGCGCCATTTCGGTCTTTTATTATCTAAGGGTGATTGTAGTTATGTTCAGACCATCAGTTGAAGAAAGAGACTTCGACCTTTCCTGGAGGATACTTTTACCGGTGCTTCTTGGAGCCATAATGTCACTGGGGCTTTCATTTCTTATTTTCGGTTATCCGAACCTGAGTTCAATTGTTTCGGGTTTGGGAGTAGGTGTTTAAAATGAATCCGCTTTATGATCTTGAGATAATAGAATCCGCAGTAATGTCTGGAGAAATCGATGACGCAATGAATCTCATTAAGAGAAGGAAGAACTTTATTCAAACTGAAATAAATATAAGTGGAAGTGAAAAGTTGAGATCCCATCTCAAGGTTCTCTCAAGCATAGAATCCTACCTGATGGATAGCGAGGATTTTGAAAAATTGAAAATTGTGATGTACACAAATTACGTATACGGAGAAGAGGACAAAGAGGGATTTCTTGAGAATTTTCTATATCATTTATATTATTCAAAGGATCGGTATAATGTCAGGTATCCCTATTATGATGGAAAGAGGTGCGATGATCTGTGATTTCACTTGAGGAATTCAAAAAAATGTTTGAAAACGACAATGAACCTGAAGAGGTGGGCGAACACATACATTTGCTTAAAAAAATGGGCTACCAATTCATTTTTTTCGAGGATAGGCTGATCGTTGGCCAGGAATACCCCATCCTCGCTGAGGGTAAGGAATCTCCCTATGAGGAAACCATGAGAAAAGTTTCAGAATCTCTGGGAATTCACGATAGAAAAACCTATGAAGAGGCTGATCTTAGATACAACCTGACGATGTACTGAACAGGAAATTAAGTGTGCAAAGGGAAGATGGAGTTATTAAGTTAGCCCTTGGGAACGATCCTGAAAACACCATGGATATGGAGGTGTTACAGCAACTCCTGATCAAAATTTCAGATATTACTTCAGATGATGATCAGCTTCCGGTTGTTATTTATTCCAAGGGAAGGAATTTTACACGGGGATATGACTGCTCTTGCCATCTGGTTAAGGACAACCAGTTTCTCGAGGGTGTTGTTAAGATAGGCATGGGAATTGCTCAATTCATAAGGAATTATGATCATCCTGTAATTTGCTATCAGCACAGGTATGTTCTTGGGTCAGGGTTGGAATTATCATTCCTCTGTGATTACGTTGTGTCCGATAAAAATGCAATCTTTGGATTTCCAGAGAGCAAATTTGACTTTCCCGGTATCATGATTCCGCCTGAATCTTTGCAAAAATTTGCTTCACCGAATGCAGTTTCCATAATGGCAAGGGGAATATCAGTGAATGCCGATGAAGCTATGAAAAGTAACATAATCAACGAAATTGGAACACTCAACGATGCCATAAGCATTGCAAAGGATCTGGACAACGAATTTTTTGCAAAGACAAAGTCTGCCAAATTAATGGATCAGAATGCAATCAAGAATTACATACATTACATCCATTCAAAAGATACCAGGACAATCAGATTAAAGGATCTGGAGAACTACAGGAACGAAAAGTTCTATTGATCTGCAGTTTCTTCTTTTAATTTTCTTCGCTTTTCTAATCTTTTTGTTGCAAGTATCCCCACAAAATATAATGCAATAATTGGAATTGCAAGAAGCATCATTGTAAACCCAGTTACTCCGGGAGAAAAAATCACTCCAAAAATGAGCGCAACCACAATTGCATGTCTCCAGTGAGCAACCCAGTAACCAGAGGGGACAATATTCAGGTATGTAAGTCCAACCATGAAGACCGGGGTCTCAAAAGACAGTCCAAATGCCAAAACATAGATCAGGAAAAATGATACAAAGCTGGTTATGCTCATGCTGGGCTGGCTTCCAACTCCTAAGTCGAACTGATACAGAATTTTGAACATAAGGGGAGCTACATATAGCACCCCCACAATTGCACCAGATAAAAAGAGGACAAGTGATGGAACAAGAGTTGTTCTTATTACTCTTCTTTCGTTTGCTTTAAGTGCCGGACCTATAAATTTTCCCAGCTGATAGCTTATATTCGGTGAGGTAACGATTATTGCCAAAAATAAACAGGAATAAAAGTCGGCTACAACACCATCTGTGGGTTTTATTGCAAATATAACAAAACCTTGGGTGACAATGTGGCTAATTATCAACTTTATAAACTGGGCACCCATGTTATTGTATGGATCTGGATAAGGATAGGGAAAGGAACTAAAATAAAAGTATCTCACAGTGGGGTAAAACTTAAGTTCAAAAAATAAAAAAAAAGAAAATAGGATTAGGATCGGAACTAATATCCTAATCAGGCGGTATCTCAATTCATCAATATTGTTTGCAATGACCTTTATTGGGCCACTTTCCATCAATTACCACTTTTAAGCTTCTCTGATAATTCATTCTTAATCTGTTTTGCATCCTTACCTGTTGTTTCAATCCCCATGGACTGAGCAAGAGTAACGACTTTTTCATTTTCTGGGTCTGCTACATTATTTGGTTCACTCATGGACTTCTTTATCTCATTCTGGATATCAGTTTGTCCTTTCTTGAACTCCCCTGAAGCTCTCCCCAAACTTCTAGCAAGTTCTGGAATCTTCTTGCTGCTTCCGAATAGGATAAGCACCACTACTCCAACAATGAGCCATTCCCATGGTGAGTCGAACATAATTTAGTAATACAATTTAGTTATTTAAGGGTTAAACTTTAAATAATTTTATTTAAGATAGGGAAACCAAGTCTCCTTCTTTTCCAGACGGAACAACTGTAACTGCAGTTCCGTAAGCCACAATCTCTGTCATCATCTGAGCAAAATCTGAAGAATCAAATCTAACATCGATGAGAGCGTTTGCCCCAATTGTCTTTGCTTCTGCTTTCAATCTATCAAAAGCAATGGTTCTGGCTTCATTTAAGAGTTGAATGTACTCCTTTATTTCTCCACCTTTGATGGATCTCAATCCCGCCATAATATTTCCACCGATCCCCCTGCTTCTGACTGTTATTCCCCAAACTGTACCAAAAACCTTCGTGATTCTGTAACCAGAAATGTAATTCGTTGAAACGGCGATTATGTTTTCGTTTTCCATGAAAACAAATTTCACTGGTAAATATTAATTTTCCTATACAGACTATATAAACCATTGAAAATATAATAATTCAATTGCTATTATTTTCAAAATTAAAAATATGTTCAGTCAAAATCGTATTCTACCTTAAATCCGGTTGATTCTATTTTCTTTCCGGATTCTCTTAATTCCTTTTTCAGGGAATCACTAATTCTGCTGAATGCTATGGAAACCTGTTTTTTTGGGCCATTGAAGACCACAAATCCCAGAGTCCTGTCTTCAGGCATTATCTCGTCAGTTCTTGCAAACTCCTTAATAAATTCTGACATCATCTCGTCCATATATTCAGATCCAATCATGTCCGTAAGGGACTTCAAGGAATTCGGGAGTTTAGAAATCTCAATGCATATGGTAGAGGGATGAGATCCCTCCATCGTAACATTATACATTGCGCAGTCGGTCATTTAACTCTTTTAAGATACCATCTCTCGGCGCCATCTTTCTCTCTCTTATAGCTTTCCTCAAGAGTAAGGGGTGCACCCATAACTCCTGCATCGCCTTCCTGCCAGTTTGCAGGGGTCGCAAGCTTTCTTTCCCAGTTGAACTTCAGTGCTTTGACCACTCTAAGGATTTCATTGACATTTCTTCCCGCTTCGGCAGGATAATAAGCCATCCACCTGACCTTCTGGTTTGGGTCTATTATAAACACTCCTCTCACTGTCAGTCCATCATCTGGATTAATCACATTAAAAAGGTTCGCTACTTCTTTGTTGATATCCGCAATTATTGGAAAGGGCACTTCAACATTGTATTTTTCCTTAATATCTCTGGTCCAAGCAATATGACTGTAAACGCTGTCAATGCTGAGTCCAATCAAATCCACTCCAAGCTTTTGGAAATCATCATACCTTTCAGAAAAGGCCATGAACTCCGTTGTGCAAACCGGAGTAAAATCTGCGGGATGTGAAAAAAGTAACACCCACCTGCCTTTGTATGAGGACATCGATATCGGACCTTTACTTGTATTTACTACGAAATCAGGAGCTTTCTCTCCCAAAGCTATCGGCATAATAACACCACATGTAGATTAAATCTAATTTATTAACCTATTCTTAAATTTGCGATTTTTGCACATATAAATAAATTTAATTAGTAAAAACTAAATTATTGGTAGGACGGGTCAGCATAGTAGTTATGGAATCCGCCATAGTATCCGGACATCTTCTGGCTTGCAGTGGTTTCACTTGATATTGCGTTACCCATGCTTCCATAAATCTTGTTTATCTTTTCTTCCACGGGCATGTAAATCTTCAGTGCGTCAATCACATCTATTTTCTCAATATATTTTTTATTTTTCGACACAGCAATATCTCCAGCAGCCCTTATCAGTCCACCAAGCTCTCTTAATCTCAGTGTTAGAGCCTCTTCCCTGTGGTCTATGATATTTGCCCTTCTCTTGCCCTCTTCAACAATGAGCATTGCAGCATCCTTTTTCATGTGAGGAATCTTTCCGTCGCTGATTATCTCTTGAACTATGAACTGGAAATATTTGATAATGTTTGCTTCATTGTACGGAATGGAGACCTCCATCAAGACCTCATATCCATTACCTGCTATCCTCGATCTCAATGGACTTAATATTCTGGGTAAATCCTGGATATTGCAGGCACCAACCAATATAAAATCTGTGGGCACTGAATCAACTCTGACACTTGCCCCGGCGCTTTGTGGGTTTCTTCCTGTGATGGGAAACTTTCTTTCCTGCATAGCAGTAAGAATAGACCTCTGCAGCTCTCCCAGGTGTGTAATTTCATCTATGAAAAGCACCCCTTCGTGTGCTTCGTGAATTGATCCTGCGATAACTCTCTCATATGGGCTAGTACCAAGCTGTGGGTGCCCACCATAAGGATCGTGTCTAACATCTCCAAGTAGTTCAGTCTCGCTTGCTCCTGTTGCCATTACAAATGTATTTCTGTTTATTGGGACAATGACCTTGCTCGGGCTTTTCTTTTCCATCTTTTTTCTTCTTTCCAGAGCTCTCTGATCAAGAATTTTTATCCTGTCGCCAAATCTTTCAAAAACAATCACTTCTTCCTTATCCCCCACTCTCCTCGTGGACGATACCTTTTCCATATTGTTCTGAACTCCAAGTGCAGCACCAAGCACATTGAACATATCGCCGAATGGTCCCTGAGTGTTTGCTTTTATTTTTGCCTCTCCGCACCTTGGGCATGTGGTTTCGGTGTAATTGGAAACATAACTGCAGTTGGGGCATCTATATCCAAGCTTGGTTGATATCTCAATTGGGGCTTCTTCCGGTGATATAACAACACCATCTGCCATGGACATCTCACTGTTCTCAGCCTCTACCTGGGTTCTTGATTTTACTTCAATAAAAGGTCTTTCAGGATACATCAGATTATGAATAACCCTTACTTCTTCCTCAGGTTTGCTGATCAAGAGAGACATGGCCTGGGCAATCATGGATTTTCCAATTCCCGGCGGTCCAACAAGCAAAAGATTTCTCCTCTGCTTGGCTGCAACCCTCGCTATTCTTACCGCATCGTCCTGACCAATAACCCTGTCAAGTGCGTTTGAAGGTATCTTTACATCCTTAGTGGATTTAATCTCACTTAATTTCAATATTCTACGCCTCTTCCAGAGGGACTATCCTTAAACCTTCGGGTTTTTTTGTAATGTTTCCCCTCTTCACTCCATAAATCGCCTTAACACCCTTTTTGAAGCAAACATCTACAAGTCTTTGAGAGATGATCCCACCAGTTATTACGTAACTGACACTCTCAATATCAGGTATTTTGTCAGGGGCATCTGCCACTGGGAATGATGGGCCAGTTTCACCTTTCTCGTCAAGAATCAAAGTTTCCTTGGCACTCTGAAGTTCCGTGACCCTCTTCCTCACGCTATCTGGATTGAATACCGAAAATTTTTGGGGATTTTCCCGTTTTGCCTCTTTGAGCCTTTCCTCATCCTTTGATTCTTTTACCAGAGTGACCTCGTGTTCTTCAACTTCCTTCTTGGTGCTTTCCTGGTGACGTTCATGATCCCTTTTTTGAGGTTTTTCTCTTTCTTCGTGTCTGTGATCCTGAACCTTTTCTTCGTGTTTATTGCTCTCGTGGGGTTTCTTTTCCACAGTAGTCTCCTTTTCATTCTTTTCTGCGAGGTTTTTCAGTTCGTCAGTCATCCCCCTCATGGATAGATACTGTTCTGTGGGTGTTTTATACCTCAGGGCCTTTACAATTTGCTTATAGCTCAATTCCTCAACTTCAGTTCCTGGTGGGGCTCTTGCAACAAAATCTACTTCAGCAACCTGAAGCATTTCCTTCAGTATGAGATCTCCACCCCTATCTCCATCCAAGAAAACAGTGACAGTCTTCTCCGAGGATAGTTTCTGAACGGTCTTTGGAATGTTTGTCCCCTGGACCGCTATGGTGTTTTTAATTCCGTATTTCAGAAGGTTCAAAATATCGTTTCTTCCTTCCACTACAATCATTGCATCAGAATCTTTCAGAGCAGGTCCTGCAGGGAGTTTTTCCTCTCCAAACGATATAATTTCTCCCCTCTCTACTTCTTCCCTTACTGCTGAAATTATACTCTCGCTTACGGTTTTACCGCTTTCTGTCATTTTTTTGTACAGTTGCTCAGCTCTCTCTACAATCTTCTTTCTCCTTTCCTGTCTCACGTCCTCTACGTATTCAACTTCCACTTTGGATTTGCAGGGACCTATCCGGTCTATGGTTTCAAGAGAAGCTGCCAGTATGGAACTTTCAACCTGATCGAGACCTGAAGGAATTAAAGCAAAGCCCTCTGTCTTTCCCTTTTTGCTGTCGATTTCTACCTCAATTCTGCCTATTTTTCCGCTTTTCTGGAGATCTCTCAGATCTAGCTCTTCTCCAAGCAATCCTTCCGTCTGACCAAATATGGCTCCAACCACATCTGGTTTTTCAACCACCCCATCCGCAGTTATTTTGGCTTTTATGAGATATTTCGTGATATTTGGATCTACATTCAATTAATGCACCTCTTTTTGATACGTGTAGAATAATTGGTTTGTCAAGTCTTTCATTTTCTACATCCATCAAGAATTAATTGCATGTTCGTATTTAATTTATTCTAATCCTAAGTGAAAAATATGAAATTCGAAACATTGTGGATCAATATCGCTAAAATAATATCAGATTCATTGTGAATCCCGTCTTTTAGGAAATTTAACTCCTTAAATAAAAATATGTCTCGATCGTTACCTTCCTAAAACATAAGAGAAAATATAGTATGATAAATGCAGAAAAACAAAAACTAATAAATCGTTGATGTCAATATATGGGGGATTATGATCCGATACGGTATAGCTGGTATACCTCTAACAAGTAAGGGAAGGTCTTTTATCGATTCAGTTGAGGAGGTTTACAAGTTGGGTTTGAAGGCTCTCGAGGTTCAACTTCTGAGGGTGAATGTGCAGGAAAATCAAGGGACGGACTATGCTGGAATGTTACCAAAGGATAATGAAAACTCCATAATTATTGATGTATTAAGGCCGAATGATGATGGTATCTATTCAAGCATAGGAACTGGTTCAGTAATTCAAGAAGAGGATATAGTCCAGGAGCTGTTCTGGAATATGGCAAGGAATTATGACGAATTAAAACTGGGAGGTGACTTGGCCAAAGAACTGGATGTTCTTTTGTCCCTTCACAGTCCATACTATATGGATATGCTTGCCACAGAGAGGCTGTCAAACGATGAGGACATATCAGAAAGATCAATCAACCATCTCAGATGGTCAATGATAATAGGCAGAGCCATGGGAGCCAAACGTGTGGTAACCCACACCGGATTTTACGGAGCAAACAAGAAAGGAAGCTTAAAAAAAGCCATTGAAATTTACGGAAATGTCGGACATGAAATGCCAACCGAAAAGGGATTTCCGTACATAGGTGTGGAAACATCAGGTAAGCCAGAAATATTTGGGACTCCAGAAGAACTATTTTCAATATCAAAAAAGGTTCCTTCGGTTGAACCCATACTTAACGTTCCCCACTACCACGCAAGAAATAATGGCAAACTGATACAGACAAAGGATTTCAATGAAGTTCTGAATAAGTTCAAGTCATATTCCAAAGGAGACTTATATGCAGAATTTGCAGGTGTTGAATATTCCGGAAAGACAGAAACCAAACTTACCGCAATAAAGCACGGAGACCTCAAGTTTGAAATAATGTCCGAGGTCCTGATGGATTACCAGGATGACCTGACTCTGATTTCATGCTCTCCTTTACTGGAACATGATGCACAGTACATGGAAGTCATATATGCCAGGAATTATTCCAGACACCTGCAGAGAAAGAAGGAGAGAGGTAAGTAAAAATGAGAGAATACCCAATGAAAAAAGGATTAAGCACAAATCTTGAAGACATAAAAGAGAAGGTTCAAAAATATTCAAATGATATAATTGTAAAGGATCAAATACTGGAATTTTCCATACCTGGTCTTGCGAAAGTTGAGGTTCTTTGTGGTCAAAAAAACTTGCAATTAGAGACAAAAACTGATGAGAAATATCCTGAACCATTAAAAGCAATAAAGCAATTTAATAACCTTCTTTTAGACCTGACTGGCTTCGACTCAAAAGAAAGAAAAAAGAGGTTTTCTAAAATTTAATATTTTTAACACACTAAGCAAGATTATTTGTATTTTATCTTGCTTGAAGGTCTGAAGACAAACTTTTCCTTCTGGGGAACTTTGATCTCCTTCCTTGTCTGTGGGTTCTTTGCCGTTCTGGGTTTCTGTGTCTTCCTCTCGAAGATACCAAATCCAGCCAGGTTAATCTTCTGTTTCCTGTTGGCCTCTGCTACCACTTCGTCAAGGAACTCCTTAATGACTTCCCTGGCAACCTTCTGTGTCTGTCCGGTCTTCTTTGAGACCTCCTTTGACAACTCACTTATGCCTACCATGTTTATCAATACATAATATACATACTACTATTAAAATATTTTTGTTTAAAGATTAGTAAATAACGTTAATTACATATATGTCAGATATTCAGGTCTTTTGATAAAAATAAATAATGCAGATTTAGAAATGCATTTGGGAGAATTCTGCATCTATTTTATTAGGAAATTTTGATTTCTACTTTGGAAATGGATGGAATAGAGTTATCTGAAATACTAACATCTATCTATGGGAATCTCGGATGGTGGCCTGCGGAATCAAGTGAGGAGGTTATAATTGGAGCAATCCTTACACAGAACACCTCATGGAAAAATGTAGAGAAGGCTATGCAGAATTTGCGCAAAAAATCACTGAACACCCTTGAAGGAATTCACGCTTCAACTCCAAAAGACCTCATGGAATGCATAAAGCCTGCAGGATATTTTAATGTAAAATCACTATACCTCAGAGAAATCTCCAGTAAATTAATCGAATACGGGGGCATTGAAGAACTGAAGAAATTGGATGATATCCATCTGGAGCAATTCATCATAAACATCAAGGGAGTGGGAAAGGAAACCATGCAGGATATTATTCTGTATGCTTTCCATAGAAAGAAATTTGTAATAGATAAATACACGATCAGGCTCTTTCAAAGAATAGGAATATTGGAAAGCAATTCCATGGAAAATGTTACAAAATCAATTGAAGAAAACTTAAAACTTGAGGAAATTAAAAACTTTCATGGAACCATAGTGGAGATGTGCAAGGACTATTGCAAAAATAAACCACTTTGCAAAGAATGCCCATTGAACAAAACATGTAAATATTATGAGAACGACTTTACTGAACCGTAACCTATAAGTCTCCACCTGTTGGATATTCTTCTTCCAAGGGATATTCTTTCATCGGATTGAACAGCTACTGGATATCTCAGAGTAATCTCCAATTCTCCTTCCCTGGCATTTGTAACTATTCCGATAGTGTTTGAAGTTCCTATGGTAAGCATAAGACTCTCTCTAGGTTTTATGGGCTCAACTTTCATATCCTCATCGAATCCAACGACTCTTTCAAGCAGGTGCGAGTCAGTGGAGATAAATGTGGCAACGGAAGGAACCTTGCCTGCTTTGCCTAGTATTCTCCCTGTGAGTGAGTCATTCTTCGTCAAGAATGGATCAAGATAGGTTCCAACCGCTGATAATCCTCCCGGGATTATCTTATCGTACGAACTGGATCCTGCCATGAGAGATGACACTTCAGAAAATACGTTCTCCCAAACCTGTTTATTTCCTTTGTTTAGCTGCAGTCCAGGTGCGATTTCTATCTCGTCACCAACCTTTAGGACTCCCTGTACAAGTGATCCTCCCAGTACCCCGCCCTTAAGCTCAGAAGGCTTCATTCCAGGTTTGTTAATATCAAAAGAACGTGCAACATACATTATAGGATCGCTCTTTTCAGATTTCTTCGGAGTAGGAACAAATTCTTCTATTGCTTCAAAAACCCTGTCAATATTTCTGTTGTGGTATGCACTCACAGGTATTATGGGTGCCTTTTCGGCCACACTTCCCCTGACGAAGTTCTTTATTTCTTTATAGTTTTCAATCGCTCGTTCCTTTGTTACTAGATCAATCTTATTCTGAATTATTACTATATTCTTGATACCCATTATTTCCAACGCAATAAGATGCTCTCTAGTTTGGGGCTGGGGGCATTTTTCGTTTGCCGCAACAACAAGCAGTGCTCCGTCCATGATTGCAGAGCCAGAAAGCATGGTTGCCATTAATGTTTCATGTCCCGGTGCGTCCACTATGGATATAACTCTCTCAAGTTTGCAGTTTTCACCTTCATGCTTATTTGAGTATTTTTTCTGTCCATTTTCGCAAACATAAATTGGTGCGTCAGCGTACCCCAATTTTATTGATATTCCTCTCTTTATTTCCTCCGAGTGCACATCAGTCTTCTTTCCAGTCAGGGCCTTTGTAAGTGTGCTTTTACCATGATCAACGTGCCCCACCATTCCAATATTTACAGTGGGTTGAGGAAGAACTTCCTTCATTCTGCCTTTTCCTCAGGCTTTTCCAAGGGTGATGGACCATACTGTGTTACAACAAGATTTATCTGTGAAATGTCTGATCCAATAACTGCCCCTCTAAATGTGACTCTCTTTCTTACTCCCCTTTTGGCTCTTGCGCCCTTTGTGTAAGTAACCAAAATTCTCTTTTTGCCAGCCATGAAAAGATCTGGTTTCATTGGGAAACCATCGATAGAGGAACCCCCTGTAATTTTCAATTTGTACCCTGGTAACTCAAAAAATATACCATCGATTTCTTCTCCTATTCTTCTTCCATTCAATAGACTGAGATTTTCTGGTTTGATTTCCTTTTTGTATGTTTTACCACTCTTCTGATCCGCTATAACGGCCAGAGAATTTCCACCTGCCATTTTTAATCCTCCAATAGATTCCACGTCATGTTTAAATGGCTTATAAATTTATCAATGATTTTCAACACATCCTTATTCTAGAGTCTGTTAAAATTAAGATTGTTACGGGGATCGTTCTTAATCTCATCAGATGCGTAAAACAGTGAGAGTGCCAATCTCTAACATGTTATAAAGATATATTAAATATATAGTGAAGTTATAATTTCATGGTAGAAAAGAATGCTAGCCAAGGTTCCAGTGATGAAAATATAACTGGAAGATTGGAAAGATTACCATTCAGTAGGTTTCACGTGAAGTTTGCACTCATGTTGACCAGCGGAGAATGGGCAGAAAGTTTGATGCTGTTGGGCAACGGAGCCATTTTGTTTTTTGTGGCAACTTATTTTGGACTAACTGGTAATTTATCGACATATGCTCTCCCAGCCTTTTTCTTTGTGGGAGAATTCATTGGGTCAATCATGTTTGGAAGAATTGCTGATACCCGTGGGAGGAAGGCAGTTTTCCTATACAACCAACTAATTTTCGGGCTGGGAATGATAATTGCTGGATTTATGTTTAACTGGCAACTAGTAGCCATTTTCGTCCTTATAGGTGGAATCGGTGTAGGAGGGGAATTCCCGCTTGTCGACAGTTATGGTACGGAAATATTCAGCAAAAAGAACAGGGGAGCATGGCTTGCTTTGATATACACCATAGCAGTAACAGCAGCCCCAGTAATCATCTGGATATGCTCATTTTTGAATCCTGCAAGTTACTACGGGTTCAGAATACCTCTGTGGTTTATGGGAAGCGCAGGAATACTTGTTTGGTTGATAAGGTTCAGGTTGAAAGAATCACCAAGATGGCTATCAATCCACGGAAAGATGACCGAAGCAAAAGACGAAATGGATAGAATAGAAGAAGAAGTGAAGAAAGAAACAGGTCTCAAAGAATTACCACCAATCGAAGAAACCATAACCAATCAGGTTAGAGTTTCAAAATTCAAGGAAATATTTGCAGAAGACGTGAGGAAAACCACAATTATGATGGCCATATTCATGTTCTTCCAGTCTGGAATATTTTACGGATTTGTCGTATTTGCGCCAAAACTCGTTGCGGTAACATACCCGACTAGTGATCCTCTGGGAGGAGCTGCAGTAATATTTTCAGGATTCGTTGTGGGAAGCATATTCAACATATTCATAATTGATAAAATAGAAAGAAAGTGGGGCATAATCATATTTGCAATTCTAGGTGGAGTATTCGGCACCTTATTTGGAGTAATCCATGGTTTTGACGAAGTAGTAGTAATGGGTTTCCTCACGTCCTTTATGCTCTGGAATTTTTCGAACTTTATGCACCAGTACAATGCAGAAATATTCCCGACAAGAGTAAGGACAACCGCTGCTGGATTCGTTTATTCAATAAGCAGAATATCAACAACAATAATAGTACTGTTCATAGCTTTCTTCATTGGGGCCAAGAATGCAATCGGCATTTTCACACTGATCTGGATATTTGTCATAATATGCAGTGCTGTGCTTATACTTCTAGGACCTTTGACCACGAAAAAATACGTAGAACAGATTGCCCAGTAATTTTTAATGGGTTACAAATTTTTTTTAAATATTTTTATTTCATTCACCATTTATGATCACCGATGATACATTGAGGGAGGGTATGCAGGCCCCAGGAATTGCTTTCAGCCCTAAAGAGAAAGTTGATCTTGCGGAAGCAATTCATAAGTGTGGGATTGAGAGAATGCTTTTTTCCTATCCATCAGCACATTCCAGTGAGGAAGAGTCAATCAGATTGCTTCAAAATAAGAAAATCTTTAAGGAATTATATGGGTTGGGAAGGGCTATCAGGGAAGACATTGATAAAATTTATTCTACCGGTGCGATGATTTCCCTGCACTTTCCATTTCAGTACAAATCGTTGGATCAGGTCTATGAAGATATTGCTTATGCAGTCTCATTGGGACAAATGGTTGAGGTCTCAGTCATCGATATCACTCAATACTCCATTGAATCTCTGGTGAAAATTGTGAACAAACTATCGGAAATAGGGGTACAAACCATACAGCTTCCAGATACCATGGGGAAGGCAACTCCAGAATTAATTAGAAGGGTTGTATCCGCAGCAAAAAGACAGAAAAATTCAGAAATTGGAGTGCATTGCCACAACGACAGGGGAACATCAATAGCAAATGCAATTGCCGGAGTGGATGCTGGAGCAGATCATGTAGATGCAACGTTTCTTGGGATAGGGGAAAGGAATGGCATTACGGACATGATTTCAATTTCAAGCTACATGAATGAAAGAGGAATGGAAACGGAATTAAATATGAAAGAAATGGTAAAGTTTTCCAGAAACCTTTTTGATATAATTGTAAAGAAGGCAGGTATTGAGTTCTTCGCAAAAAACATACCAAATATAGGGGAAAACATAGGAGTTCATACTGCTGGAACACACGCTGCTTTTGGAGATGTCTTCCACGGTTCCAACTATTCGGTAAATGTTTACACAGGAAGATCCATGCTTGAAAAAATACTGAATCAGAGTGAAATTGTTCTGGATAAGGAAAAAATGAAAAAATTGATGAAACTGGTAAAGGATAGATCAGCAGAAGAGGGGAGAGTTATTCTTGCCAATGAAATAGTAATGGAGGCGAAAGGTTTTGTACAGGGTAATTGAACTCGGTCATATCGTCGCAGGACCAACAGCCGGACTGATTCTATCCCAGATGAATTTCGAGGTCATTAAGGTTGAGAAACCTGGAAGTGGGGATATAGCAAGAAAGCTGACTGGAGAAAGTGCAGGATCATTTGCATACTTCAACAGAAACAAGAAAAGTGTTGAGATCAACACAAAGCTTCCTGTTGGAAAGGAAGCACTGGTAAGGCTGATTAAGTCTGCAGACATAATCATCGATAATTTCAGTGCTGACTACATGGTGAAATTGGGACTGCCATACGAGGAGTTGAAGAAAATAAATCCCAAAATTATTTACGTTACAATTAGGGGATACAGTTCACCCTCAGGCCAGGGAAGGAGATCTCTTGATTATCCAATTGAAATAGATTCAGGCATCGCATACATGAATGGCCTGAGCGGGCGTCCCATGAGAGTTGGCGCATCCCTTGTGGATATGTTTTCTGCATCAATGGCTGTCATTGGAATTTACGATGCGTTATTAAAGAGAGAAAAAACAGGAGAAGGAGGAATAATCGATTGTTCCCTTTTCGGCAGCGCAATGTTCATGATCGGTCAGCACATTTCAACGTACCAGATAAACGAAAAGGAATTGCTTCCAATCAATGAAGCAGGATTTGCATGGGGAATTTATGATTTTTTTAAAAGTGAAGACGGGAAAAATGTTTTCATTGCGGTAACGACGGATGATCAATGGAAAAAATTCTGCAGGGCATTCAATTTCGACGAGGAAATTTGGGGAAAATATTCATCAAATGAAATTCGTTTCAAAAATAGGCATGTGCTTTTACCCATTATTTCAGTTGAAGTTGAGAAATATTCATTTGACGTTCTGAAGCAAATACTGGAAAAAAACCAGATAGTTTACTCCCTGTTGAGAAGACCATGGGAATTACTTCAGGACAGTGAAAGTAGAAATGAAATGAATGATGTAAATTACGGTGGGAAAAAGATGAAGCTTCCCAAGGCGCCAATGTCGCAAAAAAGGGAGGAAGAGGTACCCAAAATAGGAGATTCCAATAAGGAAATACTGACTTCACTGAACTTCGAAGAAAGTGAAATTGCCAGGATCACTTCTCCGGAGTAATTTCTCCACTCAGCATTTTTTTAGCATATTCCACCATACCGCCTTCCCTGATTATATCCATGGGTATTCCCTGGGGCTTTCTGAATCTGAAAGATATGTTTTCATTCATGATTTCTGACTTTTCCCATAAAACTTCTACCTCCTCTCCATCTTCAATCTGAAAATCATCGATCCATGTACAGGGTATGATTCCAACGTTTACAGCATTTCTGAAGAATAGTCTTGAAAAATCTTTTGCTATGATCAGATCGATTCCTATCAATTTCAAAAGTGCAGGGGCCTGCTCTCTTGATGATCCAGTTCCGAAATTTTCTCCTGCAATTACCACGTCACCTTTCCTGGCTATATTAAAGAAGTTCGGGTATATGGATTCAAGACAGTGCGGCACCTGTTTTTCCAATGAAAGGTGAAGATACGGTCCGGGAGCTATCACATCAGTATCAACATTGTTTCCCAATTTTATGATTTTTACCATTTCAATCACCAGGAACTGTTATTTTTCCATTTACCGCACTCATTGCCACAACATAAGTATTTGCAAGGTACACTTCGCTGGATGGATCTCCCATTCTTCCCCTGAAGTTTCTATTCACATTTGTAATACATCTTTCATTTGCTGCAAGGACGCCCATATGCAAACCTGCGCACGCTCCGCATGTAGAAGGACCAACTGTGGCACCTGCCTCCAGGAAAATATCAACAAGGCCCTCCCTAATTGCCTGCCTGTAAATCGATCTTGTTGCGGGGACAACCACCAGTTTCACCCCATTTGCCACTCTCTCGCCCTTGAGAACAGATGCAGCCTGCCGCAGATCGCTGATAGTGCCATTGGCACAGTTACCAATGTAAGCCTGGTCTATTTTCTTTCCATCCAGTTTGAATCCATCAATCACATTTCCGGGTGAGTAAGGTGCTGATATCCTTGGGGTTAACTCGGAAAGGTCCACTTCAATCGGATCACTGGTCATTTCAGTATCTGCTAAAGAATGATGCATGGGATTGTTCTCATTCCTTATCAGGCAGGTTTTTGCCCCAGCCTCCACCGTCATATTTGCTGCTGCAAGATCATCATCAAGTGAAAGTTTACATTCCACATCTTCAATGATCTCCATTGCTCTGTAATTTGCACCATTGACACCGATAATTCTGAGGATTTCAAGAATCACATCCTTGCCTGTAATATATGGACTTTTTTCTCCAGAAACGTGAAAATACATTGTTTCAGGAACCTTAAACCAAATTTTACCTAAGGCAATCAGGGCACCCATGTCAGTGGAACCCAGTCCGATACCGAAGGCGCCTGCAGCTCCGGCGGTAACAGTATGAGAGTCCGTTCCCACAACTACCATTCCCGGTTTTATCATACCATTTTCAATCATTAGGGTATGCTCTATTCCTTCCCCGTAAGGAATGGTGGTCCAGCCATTTCTTTCCGCATTTTCAACCATATTTTTAATGTTGTTAGCGCTTGCTGCGTCTTTTGGCGGGAAAATATGATCATTAACAATTATAACCTTCCCTTTGAATCCGGGTTCGGCTTTACCTATTCTTTTGAAAGAATCCATGGCCATAGGGCCAAGAATATCATGCATATATGCCAAATCCGGCTTTCCCCAAACAAAATCACCCTCTCTTGCATCTTTCCCAGAAATCCTTGACATCTGAATTTCAATGGCACTTTTTTGAACCATGGAAAAAAAGTCTCATCTAGTATTTATACTTTGAATAGTAAATCCGAATATTATTAAACCTTGTTCTCTTCATTTGATCATTATGCATTATTTAGAACTCTCAGTTGGAGGCAGGTGCAGCATAGCTGAAGGTAGCTATGTCAGCAAGGGGCCGATTATGATTCAGCAGGCAAGAATAATCTCTGGTAATCTCAACCACGTAATGATTCTTGCCTCATCAAAGCAGAATGGCGAAGCGATGGTACGAATGAATAAGGATTTTATTGATTACACGGCTCACAACACTGGAAAGCTCATGATTATCGATTCCTATAAGAAGGGGCACGGTATGCTCAGGTCCATTATGAAGACGGATGCCTTTCTGCTTTATCCTATTCTGGCAGAGAATGGATCTGAAAATTTTAGGTTAGTCTCCAGAGACAAAAGCGTTCTTCAGAATCTTGTAGAAAGCCTTGACACCGGAAATAAGGTTGAAAAGGCAGAGTACAGAAGTGTTAGTCTTAATGAAATATTCTGGAAGTATACCCAGCAAGGAGTTTCATCATCAATTTATGGACTTACTGAAAGGGAGAAAGAAACTATTAAGAATGCATTGTTCAGCGGTTACTATGAATGGCCACGAAAAAATGATCTGAATGAGATATCAAAGAAGAACAGTTCCTCAAAGGTAACAACTTTATACCATTTAAGAAAGGCAGAAAAGAAAATTATGGAATCCCTATTCACAGAGGAAAATTAACATATCAAAAGAACAAGTTAGTTTACTTTTGAAATTAGGTAATAAGATTTATCCATCTTTCATAGATTCATAAAAATGAAAAACACATTCAAGGCAATAGAATCAAGAATAGGTGGTCAATACACAACTGATGGCGCCGGTGTGAGATTACTGAGAGTATTTGGTGGCCCCACAACATTCCAGAAAACAGATCCATTTCTTCTGATGGATTATTTTGGATCTTCCAATCCGAGGGAGTATGAAAAGGGATTCCCGTGGCATCCTCACAGGGGTATTGAAACAATCACTTTCCAGATAAAGGGGAAAACCAATCACGAAGATAGCAATGGAAACAGAGGGGCAATTCATAGCGGAGATGTTCAGGATATGATTTCGGGAAGCGGAATTTTCCACGAAGAGATGCCAGATATTGAAAATGAATCATCTCTTGATAAAGAAGTGCTGGGATTGCAACTATGGCTAAACACACCCTCAAATTTTAAAATGGCCAAGCCAAGATATGCGTCTTACGGTTCAAAGGGAAGGGAAAGAATTGTAACGGATGGAGGATCAAAAATTGACATCATTGCAGGAAAAATTGGAGATGCAATAGGTTCCTTCGTATCACCATATCGCCTGAATCTATCATATTTTCACATCCACTTAAGATCTGGAGATTCAATAATACTGGACAATTTAGAAGGACAGAGATCCATTATGTTCGCATACACTGGCAACGTGAACATAGGAATTGAAAACATAAGGGAACGAACGGCGACGGTATTCTCAATCGAAGGACAAAGTGTGCAGATAGACGGGCTTTCTAAGGACAGTGACCTCATATTTATTTCAGGGCAGCCGACTTATGAGCACATAGAATGGTACGGACCAATTGTGATGAACACAAGGGATCAGCTAAGGGAAGCTATCAATGATCTGTCAAGTGGAAGTTTTGTTAGAGAGAAGGATCCTGAAATTATAACTTCGTAAGGAGTTTGAGGGAAGCAGTACTATTACCATTCCTTGGCATGGAGATACACGGATATCCCTCAATCAAATATCAATATAAAGTGAATGAACCCAATAAATATTGTTCAGAACGATCAAATTACAACTACCCTAAGATCCTTTTCCCTTTTTCGATGAAAAAAATGAAAATTTGAACTTCATTCCGATATGAATGCTTCAAGGACCATTGAGTTACTCGTAAATCCAAGTAATTCCAACTAATGTCAACGAGCCAGTCGTTGCAGTTCTATGAAACCATGCCTGCGGGCATGGGGAGACCAGCAGCAGGCACCAATCCTTAGGACGGAGTGGTTGACTTTATGTCCTATGTACTAAAATTAGGAACCATTAAGTTTATATGTCGCATATGGATGAAAAGATGTTTACATGCATATAGAATTCGTTCTTTTCATTGTAGTAACGGTTATTTCATCAATTATTTCAGTTGCATTTTACATCTTGAATTCCGTGCTTTCGAGAAGGAAGGGAAGAGTAAGAAACGAAGATAAATTGGATTATTCAAAAGATGATGTAACCTGCGTTATAACAGTCTACAATGAGAGTACAGATCATCTGGTCAATGCGATACATTCTATCATGGATCAGGTTAAGGAAATAATTTTGGTGGAGGACGGGGACGGTACAAAATACCGTAATTTTGCAGATAAAATGAAAATCAATTTTCTTTCAACTGGTGAGAGGAAAGGAAAAAGAGAGGCAATGGCCATAGGCACATCACATGTTTCCACTGATATTGTGTTGTTTATGGATGGAGATATGATACCGGAAAGTGGCGCAGTATCAAGAATGATCGCAGAGTATACGGAAAAAATTGGCGGAGTTGGTGGAAATATATTTTTTGAAACTGACAGTGGGAACTTTTCTGCTTACGCATCACAGTTTATCGAAAGATCAAAGGAACTTGTACAGAGATCAATGAAGCACTTTGGAAATGTCATGCTTATTGACGGGGGATTCGGCTCCTACAGAATGGATGTCGTTGGAGATTATATAAAATCAGAAAAGTTCAGGAATTTCAAAATCAAGGGAAAGATACCCTATTATGGTGGAGGGGATGATGCAGAACTTACCTCCTATATAATAAGAAGCGGACTGACTGTCACAAAATCATTCGAATCAAGAGTTACGACCGTCCCAAAAGAGTCAATTAAGGCTTATTTCAGACAATCTGTAAGATGGTCAAGGACAGGTTTCCGAAATTTTATCAGCAATATCAGAAACGGGACAATGAGGAAAGCCAATCTATTTTACAGAATAGAGCAGACAGTAACGTATGCCCTGCCAGTGATATTCCTTGCAGTTATTCTCCTCAGGGGCACGTTATTCTTTGAAATCATGCTCAAAAGGGGGTTCGAACCTGCATTCATGTATGTGACTGGCCTGAACATGTTCTTTCACGGAACTATTCACTATATATCAGGAGTTGATTTAGCATACAAACTCAGTACAACCTCTTCTGCAATTGCTTCCCTTGTTTTTGCAGGTACGGCTGTGAGAAGAACCGTCAAGGATCGTTTAAAAACATTTGTCTACGGATCCATGGGTGCTATTATTCTCTTTGCTGCAACGGTTTACGCCATGTTCACTGTGAACAAATCGTGAAAGGAATTTTTCAGTTTAACCCTAATCTCCTGAGAAGGAGACTATGTCAGCAAAATTAAATAGCGACACATTTCTAACCTTTTAATGCTCGCACTGGGTTTGGAGGGAACCGCGCATACAGTCAGCGCATCAGTCCTGGATGAGAAAAAAATCTACTCTCTCGAATCAAGGACATTCAAACCGGAACATGGTGGGTTAAATCCAAGGGAAGCCGCAGAATTCCATTTCCTCAATATAACAGATGTTATAACTAAAGCCATAGACGATTCAGGTTTTAAAAGCGGAGACCTGGAGCTTGTTGGATTTTCAAAAGGACCGGGTCTTCCCCCATCGCTAAAGATAACCGCAGTTGCAGCGAGATCATTGGCACTCAAGTTGGGCATTCCCATAGTGGGAGTGAACCATCCACTGGGACACATTGAGATAGGAAAAAGGGAGACCGGCGCTAAGGATCCTGTAATGCTATATGTGTCAGGCGGTAACACTCAAATAATTGCACATAGGAACCGAAAGTATCGCGTTTTAGGGGAAACTCTCGACATTGGGATCGGAAATATGCTCGACAAGATTGCCAGGGATATGGGCTATCCGTTTCCAGGAGGCCCAGAAATTGAAAAGCTTGCAGGCAACGGAAACAAGCTCCTGAAACTTCCATACTCTGTATATGGGATGGATTGCGCATTTTCTGGCATATATACAGCAGGAAAGAGATTGATAGGTAAGAACAGGAAGGAAGATGTTGCATTTTCAATACAGGAATATTCATTCTCCATGCTCGTCGAAACGCTGGAAAGAGCCATTTTCACCTCAGGAAAGGAAGAAATCCTGCTGGCAGGGGGTGTTGCAAGGAATAACAGGCTCAGGGAAATGATTCAGACCATGTCCACGGAGGCAAACGTTAGGGTATTTGAAACGCCTGATAGGTACTGTATGGATAATGGAGCTATGATAGGCCAGGCGGCCATTCTCACATACAGGGAATTTGGAGGACAGGAAATTGAGGATACGGCAATCAACCAACTTTACAGGATAGATGAGGTGGAGGCACCATGGGTGGATGAAAGTGAGACTACCTATGAAAACAGGGGTGCCGAGTCAGATATGGAATTCGGAACATTCCACCAATGGAAAACAATAAGAAAAATAAGAAAAAGAAAGGGATATAGATTAGAGGAACTGGACAGGAATATTAGGAATACAAGAATGAGAAATGAATTGATACTCCTTGGAAAAATGCACAGTGCAGGAATTAATGTTCCCGTTGTATTCTCCATGGATGGCAAAATTTCAATGCTTGAACTGGAATATATACACGGAAAAAGGCTGTCTGACTTTGAGGACATGGAAGAAAAAACATTAACGGACCTTGCAAGATCGGTCACAGAGTTGCATTCAGCAGGCATTATTCACGGTGATCTCACTTTGAACAATATTCTTGAAAGTGGCGGAAAATTGTATATAATCGACCCGAGCATGGGAAAATTATCTACAGTTATCAATGACAGGACAGGAGACATCAGATTACTTAAAGAGAGCATAAATGCAAGGTTCGGTGAAGAAGCATACAAAAAATTCGAGGATTTATTTTTGAAAATGTCAAAGGCGAATCTGGAAACAGTTGGGGAGCTGGGGAAAATGGAATCAAGAAGGAGATATGCATGATTATAGATTTTATAACAAGTAATGAGCATAAATTCAGAGAAATTAATGCATTTTTGTCAAAGGGAAATGTCCAGATCAGATGGATCAGGGAGAAGTATGAGGAAATACAGGAAAACACAACCGAAAGCATTTCGAAAAACAGTGCAGAGAAGCTTTCATTAACAAGAAAAGAACCATTTTTCATTGAAGACACAGGATTGTACATAGATTCCCTCGGTGGATTTCCCGGCCCATATTCTGCATACGTTTCGGGCACCATTGGAAATTCTGGAATATTGAATCTTTTGCAGGGAAAGGAAAGGAGTGCGAATTTCCTCACAGTTGTTGCATACTGGGACGGAAAGAGTGTTCACACATTCAGCGGAAAGATTGAAGGGAAAATTACTGACCGTATCAGAGGAAATAATGGCTTTGGCTATGATCCCATTTTTCAGCCGGACGGCTCAGAAATGACACTTGCGGAAATGGAAATAGTCGAAAAAAACAAAAACTCTCACAGAATATTGGCACTTAAAAAATTCCTTTTGTTCCTGAAATCTGAAGATTAAGTTTATTATGCAATTTTTATTTCCGTCAATAATGTCATCGACTCTTAAGGAAATAGCTTTTTACATTTACCTGATCCTTCTGATAGTTGGTTCCCTATTTTTAATTCTCTCAGTTAACTATCTTTTCGTGGGAAATACAACCTTGGAAACATATTCCTTTGGAACCAATGCACTGGGAAATTGGAATGACTGGATATTTGTAGTGTCCCTATTCATCGTCAGCGTATTCGGTTATTATGTATACGAATGGATCAACGACGACAGATTCTTTATGAAAAGTATCAATTCTGACAGCAAGTCACATTTCCTGAAGAATTTGAAGAAACTGGAAAAAATAGCAAGAAATCACGGGCTTCTGTATAGCCAGATGCTCTTGGAAAAGAAGAACACCTGGAAGATCAAGTAATTAATTTTTTTGCAAACTCAGGAAGTGCGAAGGAACCCTTTGCAATTTCCATATTAAAATACTGCCCATTCTCAACATTTTCCGTCCTCATTTTAATCGGTGTCTTCTTTGCCATGGTAAAGCTCCAGAAGCCTGAAGGATATGTGGGAATGAAAGCAACATAGCTCTTTACAAATTCGAAAGATTTTTTCAACCCTCTGTTGGACAGGCCAATAGCTGTGGGTTGATAAAAAGGTGATCCTGATTGTGCAACTATGACTCCTCCCGGATTCAAATGTTTTGAAACATTGCTGTAGAATTCCTCGTTGAATAGATCCTCTGCAGGCCCGACAGGATCTGTGGAGTCCACAATAACAATATCAAAACTTTCGCTTGTGTTTTTTGCAAATTTAATACCATCTTCAATTAGAAGCTTTACCCTGCTGTCCCTGAACGAATCGGTAAGGTTGGGGAAATGCTTCCTGCACACCTCTACTACCTGTCCATCTATTTCCACATTGGTGACAGATTTCAATCCAAGTTTGAGTAATTCACCGGCAACTCCACCATCTCCACCTCCAATTATAAGTGCCTTTTCAGGAACCTTGTCTGCATAATAGAAAGGCATTCTTGTTATCATCTCGTGATAAACGAATTCATCCCTATCCGTTAGTTGCACCGTCCCATCTATACTCAGGAGTTTCCCAAAGTCGTATGTTTCGAATACATCAATTCTCTGGAAATCTGTCTTTACTGAAAGCAACTGATCGCTCACCCTGAAGGACAACTGCAGATTGTCTGAATATCTTTCGGAAAACCAATTCTCTATCAATTTCATTGGCAAGGTATGGATGTAAATATTTTATGTTTTCTTACTCAATTTGGATTTTAATCTTTGAATCCAGGTTGAAGCATTAACCTCGAATAAAGCCGGGTTATTTTGATAAAATAAATATTTAAGGTATTTCCGATATCCGTCTATGATTTCAGCTATTTACCTGATCGTCCTCACAATTACACTTGCATCCCTTCATATGATTGCTCCTGATCATTGGGTTCCTATTTCCATTCTTTCTTCCAGAAGGAAATATTCTACCGGGAGAACCTCATCACTCTCCCTCTCAATTGGAATAATTCATGGGGTTGTTTCAGTGATACTTTCCCTGTTGGTGGCATTTGCAGGAGTTCTGCTGATAGGTAACGCCACATCCAGGATACTTGCTGCAATATTGCTGATCATCGTAGCCATTTACATGCTTGTAAACGCAATCAAGGAAAAGGAATCGGAACGAAGCATTGAAAATACATCAGTAATAGTCAGCATACTTCCAGATCCTGCATTTCTTCCCTTTGCACTTTTGGCAATTACCTTTGGAAACACTTTTCTTGCATTGATATGCTTAATATTTGTCGTATCAAGTGGACTTGCGCTGATGATTGTGGTGATACTGGTTAGGATAAGCATATTCAGAAAACTGGAAAAACTGAAACCAACTACTGTTGACGCAATTGTAATTGCCATCCTAATTCTGACAGCACTGTTCATTTTTCTTTCGTGAGGTACGAAATTAAGAATTCAAGAGGTCAGATGGAGTTTCTCGGAAACTTTAACTATCAGTTGAAGAAAAATGAATGATGATTAAGAACTGTGCCATGATAAACAAATGATTTAATGTTTGAATTTATGACACAGAAAAGTTAAATTTGTATCACTTCATTATAAGCCTGTGCCGAAACTGATCCGCAAACCACTGATCTTATTTTTAGTCATTGGATTATTGGTAACATCATTTGCTTTCGTCAGTTTCAATGAAAGTTATTTTTCACAGAACAAAATTAATTCAAATGGGAACTTAAAATTAAGCGCTCAAAATACGAATAACAATTATGTCAGTTTTTCATTGAACCAGAATAAAACAGGTTCAGAAAAAATTAAATCTCAACAATTAGGTGTCAGTAAGAATCTCAGCAGCACGAACAAAAGTGTGCCAACTGATTTCAATGGAACAGGCTTGAAATGCGCGGGAACTAGATACAGTATACAATTCAGGGAAGCAGGTCTGCCAGCAAACACAATGTGGTCTATGGTAATCAGCATTTTCCAGAGTGGATATTATTATCAAAAGTCTAATTCTTCTCTTAATAACACGATAAATTTCTCAATGATCAATGGAACATATAGTTACTTCCCTGAGGAATGTTTATCCAGTGGAAATTTTTTATACTGCTCTCATTCTGGAAATTTCACCGTTAACGGTTCAAGTAAAGAGATTACTGTAAACTATACCAAAAAGGCCGAGATTTTTACTGTAAAATTTGAGGAACAGGGACTGCCTGCAGGAACCTATTGGCACCTGACCCTGATAAGTGCCGTAGGTATTTCATGTATTTATAATATCGAACAATCAAATAATATAATTTGTTTTACCGTTGAAAATGGCACACACGCTTATATTCCAGAAACTCGCATACTGGCAGGAAATTATTTCTATTTCGCAAAGGAAGGAAATGTAAGCATAAATGGTGCTAATGAAACTGTTTATGTTAATTATACTGCAGAGAAGGAATACGTCCTTGCATTCAAAGAATCAGGATTATCAGCAGGAAGTTCATTTCAGGTTACATTAAACGGCGACAAGATTTATGGCTATTTGAATGGATCTTGTTACGTCTTCCCCGTAACAAATGGAACGTACTCCTATACCGTCATGCAAAATTATTGCTACGAGATCAGCAATTTATCTGGAAATTTAACAATTAGTGGAGCAAACCTAACATATAATTTAACTTTTACAAGGTTGTACTACGGGTTAACTTCAGGTGTTGTTTTTGAGATATTAGAAATCGCCGCAGGAATGGTCACTGTACTGGCTATCTCAATTATATTGATCATAACGAGGAGGCAAATTTAGAATATTTGCCATGCATCACAAGAAGTTTACCTTTTTCAAATAAGTAGACTCTTCAATTTTATGGTATTTTTAGATCCTTCTTCAAAAATTCCCTTTATTTTGAATAAATCCGAAAACCAAGAATTTCAGTCAAATAAAAAAATTTTGTAAATTATCTCACTTAATTATCCTGTACAAATGGTCTGTGATTCATTGGCCCGTATACTGACTCTACTGCTATAAACCCAATGATCATGTACCCCAGGAATATCAGAATCACATAGGTTACGGAAGTGATGAGGGAGTATATAACTATAAATCCCGACAGGCCGATTGCTGTCATAACAATTATTTCCTGGGTTATTTTTTTGTTCAGGGAATTTCTCAGGCTCTGAAGCATTGAGAAGTTTGCAGAAATATGGATTGCAAGGTTACCAAGACCAGCAAGTGTTCCAAGCGCCAGAAAGGTTGCAAAAGCCCCGTAAATACCTATGGAAGGAAACAAAACTAATGCACCTATTGTGATCGTCAGGATACCTGCTACCACCGGGGTTCCAGTTCTCCTATTGATCTTTGAGACAAATTCTGGAAGGAGATCCCTCTTTGACATTGCGTAAATATTTCTGGTAGATGCTGTAAAGAATGCCAGTGATCCAAGTATTCCATCATTAATTCCTGCAAACAAAAGCAGATACTGCGAATATGGTCCCAGGTATGTTTTTAAAAGGTATATCACTGGAATGCTTGTGGAAGTCAGGGAACTGAGATTACCCTGGTAGATTCCAGCATCAACAATTCCATAGAGAACCAATGCTTCAAGTAACCCGCCAATTATTATTACCAATACTACAGCCTTGCCTATGCTCTTTTCAGCATTCTTGACCTCTCCGGAAATAGGTGTTATGGCACCATATCCAGTTGGAATCCCTATGGCAAATAATATTCCAAGAAAAAGATCGGAGGCTGATGGTGTGATCTGAAGAGGATTGTAAAACGTAAAATGGGCTATGTCAAGAGAAACCACTATAACCGATACAAGTACAATGATTTCTATTCCGGCTGCGAATACTGCATATCTTGCAGATGGTTTTATCCCAATTAGAAGGAATATGGACGCCGGCACAAATGCAATCATTAAGGAAAATATTGGGTTTATCCCCAATACATAGGATAAAATGAAGGCTGAACCAGCCAGGTATCCTGCTCCGTATAGTATTGAATAGAAAATATACATCCATCCCGTTTCAAATCCAAGCCATCTCGAAAGTTCCTTTATTGCATAATTGAAATATCCGCCCGTTTCCGTATGCTTTTTTGAAAGGAAGAATACCACAATCCCATTAAGCAAAACCACCATCGTGCCTATTACAACTACCAAAGGTGAAAAATAAAGTGACAGTATCAACACAGCAGTTGCATAGGTCAGCATTGAGAGGAAAGGTGCCTGTCCTCCCAGTGACATAAAAAATATATCTCTAAAAGATAGTTCTCTCTTTAACTCGCCATTCCCTTTTCTAATATTTGCAGTTTCATCATTCACCGCTTCACCGCCCGGCAAGATTTATCGGCATATTATAAGTTTTATCCAAAAAAGGGATTTGAAATTTGGTGAAGCCCTAATTTCCGTGATTTTTGCTTTATGCCTGAATTCCGCAATCAAAATAAATGTCCGCTTTTCATTGGAATCTTGCTTTGAAATTTCGCAAAATGACTGCCTATATTCGTTGCACTTTAGATTTTGAAGCAATTGCAAAGATACCATCACGTTTGAATTCGTTTAGAACTGATCATTTTCAGACAGGGGATTTGTCAATATTATTTGTGACAAAATTTCTGGCAATTTTAATATTATTTCTTTCTATTTTAACCATTTTAATTGAACTGCGAACAATTATGGTCATAAGATATTAATAATTATTCAAAATTGATGCATTACGACAGATAAAATCCTGTGGAAATAGCACCGTTTAAAGGTGGTATTGATCTGGATTTGTCTGAAAATAAAGAGGAGAAAAAAATGAATCTGGAATGTGGGATGTGCGGCGGAAAGGTAATGACTCCTGATGATGCATTAAAGGGAGAAATTGTCAGTTGTGAGGATTGCGGTTTAGATTTTGAGGTACAGGAAACAAGTGTTGGAAAAATTACACTTAAAACAGCGGAAAATGTAAAAGAGGATTGGGGAGAATAATTAACTCAAATTCCCCCACTCCAGCAATTTTTATAAAATTAAATTCGGAAAGGGACTTTTTCCATAAATAGGGTAATATTAATTGCGTACAGTAGGTATTGTAGGTGCATCCGGGTATGTAGGAGGCGAACTTTTGCGCCTGCTTCTGATGCACAAAGACATTCAGGTATCGGTAGTGACCTCCCAGCAGCATTCTGGGGAGTATGTTTCAAAAGTGCACCCAAACCTTAAGGGACTTACGGATCTGGTATTTAGCGCAGATACTCCTGAAGAAGCCGCATCCAAGGTTGACATAATCTTCCTGGCACTGCCACATGGATCATCCAAAAACCACGTTCCGAAAATATCTGAAATGGGTGTGAGGATCATTGATATGAGTGCAGATTTCAGATTTAAAGATCCTGCAAACTATCCTGTCTGGTATGGATGGGATCATCCTGCCCCAGATATGCTCCAAAAATTCGTTTACGGTATGCCAGAGCTTCACAGGAATGAATTGAAGTCAGCACATTATATCTCTGTACCCGGTTGCATAGCAAGCTCATCAATTTACAGCCTTGCACCGCTTGCAAAGGCTGGATTGATCAATGAAGCGGCGATTGTGGATGCCAAAATTGGTTCCTCCGGATCAGGCAATAAGCCCTCACTCTCATCTCATTTCTCGGAAAGATACAATTCAGTGAGGGTATACAGCGCTTCAGGCCACAGGCATATTGGAGAAATTGAACAGGAACTTTCCCTTGTTTCCGGGCATGATGCCGTTGTTACAATGTCAGCCCATTCGGTCAACATGGTTCGTGGCATTCTGACCACAAGCAGTGTCTTTGTTGACAGGGATGTCCAAATGCCGGAACTATGGAAGGCATACCGCACCATGTATTCGAATGAGCCATTTGTCAGGTTCATAATGGATTCAAGCGGGATCTATAGGTATCCGGACCCCAAACTGGTGGTCGGATCGAATTTTGTCGACCTCGGATTTGCAATAGATCAGCATGTGAGAAGGGTCATTGCCATCGGTTCCATAGATAATCTCATAAAGGGAGCCGCAGGAAATGCAATTCAATCAATGAATGTGATGGAAGGTTTTGATGAGCGGGAAGGACTGGTGTTATCTCCGATGAGATTGGTGTGAAACTTGGTAACTGTATTGAAGATAGGCGGAAGCCTTATGAAATCCGGTATTGGAGACGGTCTGATCAGGGATATCTCAACACAAAGGGATAATGAGTATGTGTTAGTCCACGGTGGGGGACCTGCCGTAACAGATCTGTGCAAAAGATTGAACATAGAGACCAAATTTGTGACTTCACCCGGGGGGATCAGGAGCAGATACACAGATGCCGAAACGATGTCAGCATACCTTATGGCAATGCGGGGAAATATCAATGTATCGATAGTCCTCGCTCTGCAAAAGGCTGGAATCAAATCATTCGGTATGTCCGGCATTGACGGACCCACAATCATCGCGGAGAGAAAGAAGAGACTCGTAACAGTAAATGAGAAAGGTAGGAGAATGTTCGTTGAGGGCGGATACACTGGAAGGATAATTTCAGTGGACATCAGTTTCATACAATATCTCCTTTCAGAAGAGATAACACCAGTCATAGCACCCATAGCTGTCGGCTCAGATCACGAACCGCTGAATGTGGACGGTGATAGGGCAGCATCAGCCATAGCCGGAGGACTGAAAGCAGGCAGAATGATCCTGCTCACAGATGTAGATGGCATAATAATCAATGACAAAACTGTTCAGAAACTCAACCTTGGTCAGGCCAGGGAAATGCTGAAACTGGTTGGAAACGGCATGGACAAGAAGCTAATGGCAGCAATTGAGTCCATTGAGGCAGGAACATCTGAGGTAATTATTGCCAATGGAAACAGTTCAATGCCAATTTCAGATGCATTAAATTCGAAAAAAAGGACGGTGATAACAGGATGATGGAAAACAGATTTGTTGAAGATATTGAGGAACGTTATCTTGCCAGAACTTACCAGAAAATACCTGTGGTTGCTGCAAGATCTAAGGGGACAAAAATATGGGATCTGAACGGAAAGGAATACCTTGACTTCATGAGTGGTTATGGAGTCGCTATTTTGGGGCACTCAAACGATGCCATAAAGGAAGCAATCAAGAAGCAACTGGATGAGATATACATAACCCATTCGTCGGTTTACAGTCCTGCAAGGGCAAGATTCCTCAGTGAACTCATGAAAGTAACGCCTGCAGGACTGGACAGGGCCTATATTTCAAACAGCGGTGCGGAAGCTGTCGAGGCTGCGTTAAAAATTGCAGTAAAATCCACCAAAAGAAAAAAGATCATAAGCATGGAGAAAGCATATCACGGAAAAACACTGGGAGCCCTGTCCATAACACATTCAGCAAAATACAGGAAATCCTTTGAAAGCTTCCTTTCCCCGGGTGTGGAATTCGTAAAATTTGGGGATTATGAGAGCATTCTTTCCCTGTTGAAAAAAGAGGATGTAGC
>DAICVC010000062.1:0-3803 GCA_027372655.1 Thermoplasmatales archaeon
GGACCTTGTGTTGATCTTCCTTATGAATGACGTAGTGAATAAATAAACACTACATACTATATACATGTTTCGATTAAAAGAGCCATAATCCGGTATCACAGAGTGTAGTGTTCAATTGAGACTAAAAAGATAGGTAATTAGATACTTGCATTCTGTGAATATCCCCCCCTTGCATTCTTATTTCAGCCCCATGCATAAGGAACTAACGAATGAAAGACTGGCTCCGGGCATTTATTCATTGGTTTATGGTAATGTCTCGTCATTAGCAAGGAAGTTTTCAATCATAGAAACCTTCCGGAAGCCAAGGATTTAAGCCGTGCAATTAGCGTTTAAGGAGAAAATTCTTAGGTTGAGAATGTTATCTTTATTCGGTATGTTATCTCAACTAGCAGAATTGTTTGATGATCCCAAAACAATCTCAAAAATTCAATTGAAACTCCCATACCTCTTCCAGATAGCAGAGTTAGAGAGCTCCAGAGCTGGAAAGGTCGGAATGGAAGTAGGCTCAGTTAGGGAGAAAATCATCACTGCTTTCCTGATTTATAAGTTTGGAGAAACCAACATTGACAACAATATACCCATAACCGAGACTGAGGTGGATGTGAAAGTTTTTGGTTCACCAATATCTATCAAGACAATTACGGGTAAAAAGCCGAATGGAGTTAAACTTATATGGACAGTTGATCCCACCAAAGCGAGAGAATTTCTCAATAAATATAAACCCACTTGCGATATGCTATTTGTGCATGTCAATTGGGAATGCGGAAAAGGTGGATTCTATTATATTACTAAGGAAATCCAAATTAAGCATTTTATCAAATTTGGACGAAAGGGTTACATAAAATTACCAAGGGTAGGCACTAATCCAAGGGGAGTTGAAATTGCCAATGAAGCTCTTGAGGCTCTTTTGACCGACAAAGATACAAAGGCCATTCCAATAGTGTGGAAGAAACAAGAATTCAGCTATAACGTATATGGCCGATGGGTAGAATTCTGGGGGAAAGATTAGATGCAGGGAAAAGGTAAAAAGGAGGGATCCGAGACAAGTTCATTTGGAAGCCCAAGCAGGTTTAATCATGACTCCTCAAAATTCTATGCAGGGAAAATATACGAAGGCCTGCCGAAACCAAAGGAAGATGTGGATTTTACGGAGAACTCTTTACCTGCTAGCGTTATTGATAAATTATTTTGCAAATCTTCAGAGCACATGGAAGAGCTACCGGACAAGAGCATTCATTTAATGGTTACATCCCCTCCCTATAATGTTGGAAAACTTTATGACAAGGAGCTAACTCTTGAGGAATATAGAGATTTTTTATCAAATGTGTTTAAAGAAGTTCATAGAGTGCTCGTTCCTGGTGGTAGGCTTTGTCTAAACATAGCAAACCTAGGGAGAAAACCATATCTGCCACTTCATTCGTACCTGATAAGAGACCTAACCGATATTGGATTACTCATGCGAGGAGAAATAATCTGGGACAAGGGAGCGACTGCAAGTTCGTCTGTCGCTTGGGGTACTTATTTATCTGCAAAGAATCCTGTTTTGAGGGATTCACACGAATATATACTTGTATTTTCCAAGGATTCTTTTACTAGAGGAGTGAAGGAGAAAATGAAGTCAACAATGACTCGGGAAGAGTTCATTGAGTATACCAAGAGTATTTGGTCTTTCAGCGCAGAATCGGCTTCCAAGATTGGGCATCCTGCTCCATTCCCGGTGGAACTTCCTCTCAGGTGCATCAAGCTTTTCACCTTTGAGGAAGAAGTAGTTCTAGATCCATTCATAGGAAGTGGGACTACAGCAATAGCGGCTTTAAGTTCAAATCGTCACTATGTAGGGTATGATAATAACCCTGAATACATTGGTTTGGCTGAAAGACGAATCCATAAATTTCTATATAGAAGCAAGCAGCAAACTTTTGATATAAACGACATCTAGAAATAATGGATTCTCATATTTAAATATAAATATGGCAATATAATGAGTTTCAACGATATAGCAACGACCTTGAATTTGGATAAATTATCGGTTAAAGGGGCTAACGATATAGAACTCAATGTCTCTTAGTGTATTAATAGCCAATTAGATTCATACATATATTTGAACAGTAATGTAATTACTGAAGATGTCACAAAATTTTAGACATGCGGGGGGAGGGATTTGAACCCTCGAACCCCTACGGGACTAGACCCTGAATCTAGTGCCTTTGGCCAAGCTCGACAACCCCCGCTGTGTTTCGTTATTATCAATATAATATTAACCTATTTGCAGGGTCAGCTCTGCTATCAACCATACCGCGATCTTATCTCTTTAGCATTTGTCAGTTTCTTTTAAACCTTAAAGAATATGAATAACATCAACCTAACTCAATCATGAAATACAAGAGTTTTGGGAAGACGGGAATCAAGGTCTCTGAACTGATTTTTGGAACGTGGTATCTCCCGAATCATATGGTTAATGGGAGAAGACAGGTGAACAAACAAACATCCATGAAGCTGATTCAGAGAGCATACGACTTAGGAATAAACTTCTTTGACACCGCCGACGTATACAGGGGCGTTTATGAGCGGGATGCGAACCCTCCAAATTACGATAGCGTAGGAATGTCGGAAAAAATTCTAGGCGAGGCTTTGAAAGGATATGACAGGGAAAGCTTCGTAGTTTCTAGCAAAGTCATGGGGAGAACAGGTCCGCTGCCTAACGACTCTGGAGCAAACAGGAAGCACATAAGGAAATCCATTCAAATGAGTCTTGAGAGGCTTCGGATGGACTATGTAGATTTTTACATAATTCACGGACCGGATGAAGACATCGGGATAGAACACACCGCCAAGACAATGAATCTTTTGGAGGATGAGGGGCTGATACTTCATTATGGAATATCAAACCATTCCCCCTTAGACCTTGTTAGGTATCTAAACTTAAGATATTTCTCCGCGCTTGAACCCCCTGCTTTCATTCAGGACAAGTACAACCTGATTGAGAGAGAGTTGGAGGGGAATAACATTAAGATCGCGGAGGACAACTCTCTCGCTTCCATGATATACAGCCCTCTCGCGCAGGGGGTTCTAGCAGGCAGGTATTTTCAAGACGACAAGAAAGATTCCAGGCTCGAGTATGAAGGATGGTTTTCCAGGAATCCCACAGATGGGCACGCCAACAAAGGGTATTGGCTGCACGAAAACAACAAAGGTGCTCTTGAGAAATTGAGGGAAATAGCAAACTCCAAGGGCACTACCATGTCACAACTTGCCCTCGCATGGCTCCTGAACAAGGGTAAATTCCTTTTCCCGATAATAGGATCTACCAGAATTGAGCAGCTCGAAGAAAATGTTGACTCTGTAAAGGTGTCACTGTCCAGGGAAGAAGCCGACTACTTGGCCACGCTTTTCAAGAACAGATGAGCCTTGGAATAACATCAATTAAACTTGGGAAGCGTATTTTGGTTGTATGAAATAGGTTGACAGCCCCGGGCTATAAAATCGGTCGTAGCTTCTTTGATATACCCTAAACAGTGGAGAAAAGATGCAGCGCTTTCAAATCAGGATGTTATCACACAGGGAAAATGATAAGTGGAGCTGCTGAGAAAAAGTGCTCATATATCAGCAAGGGTCAGAACGATGGACTTCACAGGTTTTCGATCGTTAGTAATCGCGGACTTAACGTCTCGCCTTGCGGCTTGACGCTTACATCCCGATCCTATCAAACTCCTCTTTTAGGAGAGATCTGATTATAACCTAATCAACTGAGATTTACTTGATTTCTCTGAGGGAGTCGATATGTCTTCTCCTAAGCTTCGAGA
>DAICVC010000030.1:0-1990 GCA_027372655.1 Thermoplasmatales archaeon
CATCGAATGTTTCAGCTATTTCCCTGGTCTTTGTCTTGAGAAAATCCACGATGGCACCATTGACAAATACCTTCCTCCTGTATTTTACGACCTGGATGAAGTGGTAGTATAATGAATATACAGAATGTGCACCTTTGTCCACTTCATAAGACATAGTTACCATAATACTCAATATACTAGAAGCTTTTAGCTCGCTTTCATCCCCATCTTGCGAAAGGGGAATTCCCATTCGCAAATGTTAAAATTACTATAGACTTTTCCTATTCTTCATCCATAGTCCACGGATTCGACCTTCTCAATCCGTCCTAACGGTGCTGTATTTCTCTCGCTTTCGCTGCAGCCTGTGCTTTTGCAGAATGGATAACTTCATACCCCTTATCACTGAGACGCATGTATCCATCGCTAATGGGATAAACAGGTAATTTGCCATATCAAACTTACATTGATTAGTCATTTATTCTCCTCGGCGTGCAGACTTTTTTGACGCCATATCTCCCAAAGCCCATTTCAATGTAAACTATTAATACAAGTTATAGATATAAAACCACTAATATTGGTGACAAAAATGAAAAATATTAAGTGTTCAAAATGCGGAGAGGTGTTCAAAAAGCCAACTTTGGGATTCAAACCTCTAGAATACAAGGCTGGACTTAAAATGTCCGGCGGTTTGGTTTCGTTTGGAGCTATAATTCCATGTCCAAAATGCGGCTTTGAAGCCCCACTGAAGGGTTACGAGGCAGTCTGAGCAATTCCACATTCGTTTTGTTAATTTGTAACTTATTTTTCAATTTATCCACTTCCACATAACATGTTCAGACGTATTCTAAGTTTTTCTTGATTTTGTATGTGATCTCGGGCCTTTCTAAGCGGTGCATCTTCATCCTAAAAGGAATCTGGAGGAAATTTCTCCCACCGTATTTTCCATCATTCAATTTTAGTGATTTTAAGATAGAATATCTTTATCACAGAACTCATTTCAAAATGGCTCGTGAAAATACTAATTGAAGACGCTGGAGCTTAAACAGTTGAGTGTTATGGAAAGAATTCTGGCGGCAATATGACTGAAACGGAGTGATCATGCAAACGAAATAAATACTCTGAGGCGCCAGAATAAATTTTGTGGAGATAAAAGCAGAATCTCAAGAATTAAGCTAACTCTATGGAGTGTTATAAATCAGATTTATGCATTACCATATATGGATGCCTAAGAGAAGAATAAAACTCTTGAAGTTCGGAAACTGGGTAAGATGGCTCTCGAATATACCCAGACTCTTATAGAACCTGATGCATTTTCCTTTGATATGGTCGAAAAAACATAGGACTACATAAGGAAAAATCCTCATTTCCACTCAACCTGTCCATAAACAATGAAGCTGCAAACTAAACACAACCACCAAACGATGAGAAAACTTTCAGGACCGGGGATCTTGTAAAGGTGCATATAGGCGCACAGGTAAATGGGTACATATTTGATAATGCAGCTTCAATGGAAGTTGGAGGAAAGGTCCATTACAATGATCTAATAGACTACACAAGATAATGCTCCAATGCAACACTGAAGGTATTGAGGCCAAACATAGAAATATACCGGATTAGCGAAGCAATCAGTTCGAAGATCGAACCCTTTGGTTTCAAACCCGTAAAAATCTTGGAGAGCAAGGAATCAAAAGGTAGGATCTTCATTCCACAATATTTATACCTAATTATGATGATTGCAATGGAAGTAGGATAGGAGATATGAACCAAATCCAATGTTCACAGAGTATGCAACTACTGCATAGGAAATAGTTCTCAACCATCCTACAACGGAAGTTCCATGAAAATTATGCGAAATAACTCATCGAGAATAGTGCTCCAGCCTATTTTTTTCTTTTATCATTCAGTTTTTTTCTTGTGGCTACAGTTATTCCCCGGTTTGGAATAGCATTCGGTAAAGTCACTCCCAGTGCTCTGATAAGTTCTGATCCCAGTTCTCTTGTCTTCGGGATCG
>DAICVC010000005.1:0-3568 GCA_027372655.1 Thermoplasmatales archaeon
GATGAAATGACGAGTCTTGAAGGCGTCCATATGATATCAAATAGAGAAAAGAATAGGTTAATTATTTTTTCTATCTTACCTTTTCCTACCTGGTAGGAAAAGGTATGCCGAAAAATATAAGAAGTTCTAATGTATATGTACTCGATGATATATGGTAATTGAAAGCGAGAAAGATGAAAAAGACTCTGAAGGAATCTTCGCGGAAAGAGAAGGAAGGAAGACTAGAAACATAAAAATGGATAAGCTTTTCTTGGGAGAACTAAACGAGAGATTAGAACCTGGGGATCTAGAGGGACTGGCTGCATCGATAAGTAAGGTAGGCGTACTGCAGCCACTAATAGTCAGACCAGTAGGTGAAAAGTTCGAGGTAATCGCAGGGGGCAGAAGATATAGAGCAGCGATTATGGCAAATCAAGGTCAGGTTCCTTGTCAAGTAAAAGAAGTCAATGATGTCGATGCACTACAGATATCGTTTCAGGAGAATGAGGAAAGGAAAAGTGCAAGCCCACTTGAATATGGTCTATTATGCTGGAAGATGGCAAACAGACTTGGAGACCTCAAGGAGGTCGCTGACAGGTTGGGAAGAAGTGAAAGCTGGGTCAGTACGAGAATCAATGCATATGAACTTTATAGAAAAGCACAGATCCAACCAGAGAATAAATCCCCTTCTCTTGAGGTAGGAATTGGTCGGGATTCCAATTCAATAGGAATTGTAGATTCAAACACCATTATGCAGGCAGTCACAAGCAGACCGATTAACAGATTTTTGGCGCAACACGAGGGCGAGAGTGAGGCCTTGAGAACTACGTTTGTAAAGAAACTGTCCGCCGCATTCCCTAAATTAGATCCCACCCAGAAGAAAAAACTCATAGCAGAATTCAAAAGAAGTCCATCAGAACAAATTGAACTTCTGACACAGAAAATTATCGCAGAGCCGAGAGGGATCAAAATAAGCTTGTCCTTCCCAGCTGAAGTTAGTGCTAAAATAAATAGGATACTCTCAAAGAATGGCGCAAAGGTGGAAGATTGGGTTAGGGAGCTGGTAAGGAAAGAAATAGAACGTTCTGAAAAAGAGGGACAAGAAGTGGAGGTTGATTAGCTTGAACGAAAGAAGGGACCCTCTAGATGATGGATCCATAGATGTCACTCCGGTTAGCAGAGACATTTATTTTTCTCTAGCAAGAGGTGGATATAATTTAGCCACAGCAGTCGAAGAATACGTAGATAACTCTTTAGAACAGGCAATGGCCTTAAAAAATCAATCTAGGCGAAAAATTGTCGTTAGCAGCACGCTTCCAAGTACTGAAAATATCTATAGTTTCATTGAGATCTTAGACGACTGTGGTGGATGCAAAAGAGCAGAGGCTGCAAATTTTATACAACCTGGAAAAAGCGGTATAGATCCCATGTCGGGTAAGATATCAAGATTTGGTTTTGGGGGAAAGGCTGCTGGACTTGCGGTTGCAGAAAGAGTAGAAATTTCAAGTAGGTCCTCAGGTGAGACAGGATGGACTATAATATTGAATAAGGAAGATCTTATGAAAAAGAAAGACTGGAAGTTCAGATTTGAAAGTGTTCCTCCTTCTGAAATTAAAGAGGGAAGCACTAGGATAAGGCTTTATTTAAGTCCTGACAAGAAAATCGATATAGCAAATTTTTCCAACGATGTGTCTGTATCATTAAGAAAAAGATACAGTTCCTTCAATTGCTGGAATGCTGATGTGTTTGTAGGTACAACAAAAATAGAAGCAACAGATCCATACTCTGAAATACTTCAGGATGGTTTTGCACCGGAAGGTGCGCAACCTCTTAAGATTGAGAGGCAAATTAGTCTTCCAATGAGGGGCGCAGATGGCTTTTCTAAAATCCAAACACTGAACACTCTTATTACGATCGGACTAAAGCCTTCTGGTACTGCCCTTCAGGAGTTTGGGGCAAATATCTATTGTAATTGTAGACTCCTTGTAGAAAATAATAAGATAGGAGTAGAAGGTGAGGTTGGGCATCCGAATAATCCAATAGTTTGGTTGCGCTCTATAGTAGAGATTAAAGGTCCAGCAGAGTTGATGCCTTGGAACAACAGAAAAGATGGGTTGGATAAATCTTCCCCCTCATACAAAAAATTAGAAGAGTTAATTGTTGAGAGTTACAAAGAGTTCACTAACTTGATAGGAGAAGCTAAACAACACTATAAAGATAGGACAGGTGAAAGAGTTCCGAAAATTAGAGATATGATCGTGGAAAACCTTGAACGTCAATATAAGAAACACAACAAAGATCCAGAAGCCTTCCCTGAGTCAATAAGGAGATCTGGTGTATTCAGAGATGCGGTAGAAAGAAATAATAATAGTGGCGTAACTGTAACAACCAAACCAAAGGACGTCGTACAGATATCTGCACCTATCGACAAATCTACTTTGGAGATCTTACGATCAAAGGTTAAGGAAGTGACAATGAAGGACAGGGTCACAAATGTTGACATAGTGGAGGAGGTATTCAAGCACTATATTGAATGTCAGGTTAAGTGAGAAATATTATAATGACCTGTGAAGTATTTTAACACTTGCAACAAATATTAACCTACAGTATCGACAAACATGGAATGCTATCCGGCATAGTGTCTTGAATTATTTGATGGTATGTTAAGATGGGGGGAGTGAATTCCCCTACAAGGAACATGATAGTCATCTAGATTGTTTGATGACCGTTAGGAGGCGATCGTCCAACGTATACTGGAATGGATATTTCGATAAAAGAGATTGTGTGCACCACAATAGATGAAAATGGAAAAATAATGAGGAGGGACAGGTTTGAGAACAGCTTTGAGAAACTTGATGGATTTCTCAGGAACTTCTCTGAGGGAGATAGCTTTGTCATGGAATCCACTGGATTCTATGACCCGCTCTACGATTCCATAGAATCTAGAGGGTTTAGAGTGAAGCTCGCAAACCCACTGAAGATAAGGCTTATTGCTGAATCCAGGATGAAAGTGAATGTTACTTGCTAGTGTTTGTTTACCATACTGAGTCTCCTATAGTTTATTTCTCTCTTCCCTTATCAAGCCCTTCAATGTTTCTGGACTCATTTCTGCCAATTTATAGATGACGTTCATCACAATGTCGTCTGAGTCCTGATCCGTATTCCTAAGAATCTCCTTTTCACCTTCGTTTATGACACTAGAATTGAGTATAAGTTCCCTTGCCTCTCTCTTTTCCCTCTCGAATTCCACCATCTTCTTTCTATCGAGGGGCATGCCGCATCTGGAGCAGTAGTCGTTGATCTTGGGATTTTCCTTTCCACATCTCATGCAAACCCTTGGTACGTATTCTAAACCATTCCCATCGTCCTTCTTCGTTATTCCATAAACCTTGAGCACAGCGTTGTCCACGACATCGTCGCTCAGATGCACGTACACCCTGCTCATCCTGGACCCATGAACCCATCCCATCGTAGACTCGAGAGGCGCGTCAGTTAGGCTGGTTGCGAGGAGAGTTGCTCTCGTGTGCCTGAACAGGTGGGAATGTATCCTCTTCGTGATCCCCGCCCTCTTCTTCACCTTGTTAAGCAT
>DAICVC010000038.1:0-12793 GCA_027372655.1 Thermoplasmatales archaeon
CATCTGTCAGATTGTTGGATGTTGGTGCCTTGATACCATTTTTATTGTAACTCATATTATAGGACAGCATATTGTAGAAATAACTCTCATATGAGTTGTAAGTGAAATTTTGTATATATGGCTGAACAAAGAAATATGTCGAGGGGTTTGGAAGCCATATATAATTGTACTGGTTGTAGAATGTGTGGTACAAACTTACGAACTCCTTCTGCTGAGCGGAGACATTTGAATTAAATGCTGCAGATAAAGCAGCGGATGAGTTGAGTGTCGCATTAGTTGCCCACGCTTCGTTAGCCCCGAATACTCCGCCATTGGAGTAGTCTGTCATTGGGAACAATTGTTGAGCGATTGGATCTGGCCAATCAGGTAACCATCCCAAATCCACAAATTGAGCTGTTGCATTTGGAGTTGTCCAAGCGCCCAACCCGGCTCCAGTTACTTGGCCGAGGGACACCGGCAACCCTAGGGCTTTCATATTGGAAAGTATGACTCCCGTTTGGTACGTGCTTAAGGCATTCAGTGGCGACAAGGCAGTAACCTTCATCGCTGGAAGATTTGTGCTGGATTTGTGAGTATACTCATAACCCAGAAAAATCCCTAATCCAGAGGCAACTACCACTACAGCCACTACAACTGATAGTATTTTCTTGTTCATAGTGGATGTATAAATATCTATATATTTAATCTTTATTGCTCTTGCAACGGCTTTATGTCCACAATGATGGTTTTAAAATCCTAAATATTATTCGGAATTGACAAAAGTTGTTTAAATTTATTCTTTTGTTTGGTGTTTTAATAAAAATTAAGATGGAATTAAAACAACTCTTTAGTGATAGAAAAAATTAAATACCTGTCAGACAATTGTCCCTTATGATGCAATACGATCCAGAATTTGAGAAAATTCTTAAATCTGCAATGGTTAGAGTTAAAGTTATAGGATGTGGTGGAGCAGGATGCAACTCTATAACAAACCTTAAAAAATTTGGAGTGCCTGGAGCGAGACTTATAGCACTCAATACAGATGCAGCTCACCTCAAGGATAAAACTGATTCTGACATTATGATGCTAATTGGTGAGCGATTGACTCATGGTTTGGGAGCGAAGGCAGATCCTAACATAGGAAGAGATGCCGCTATCGAGAGCAAGGATAGTATAGCAAGAGCTACTGCAAATGCAGACCTGGTGTTTATAATTGCTGGAATGGGAGGAGGCACTGGAACTGGAAGTGCGCCAATTGTTGCACAGGCAGCGAGAGCAAACGGTGCTCAAGTAATCTCCTTCGCAATATTGCCAAGAAACAGTGAAGGCGAAATTAGAAAACAGAGTGCAAAGATAGGACTCCAGAATTTAACCAAAGTCAGTCATACGGTTATATTAATTAAAAATGAAAAACTGAGAGAGTTGTATGGAAAAAAGAGCGAAGAGGAGAGTTACGCTCTTGCGGATAGGCAAATCGTTGAACAGATTTCAGGATTGATACGGACCATCACGGAAACAAGTCTCATTAATGTTGAATTTTCTGATCTTATGAAGATTCTCTCGTATTCAAGGGCTGCTTATATCGGAGTGGGAGAATCATCAGGAGGAGAGAGGAGAATAGAATTTGCACTTAATGATGCGCTGACAAGCCAGATGATGGAAGTCGATATATCAAAAGCAAAAGGTTGCTTAATGAGAGTTGTGGGAGGCAACTTTACAATAGATGAATTTGATGATGTCTGCAAGAAGATGTTATCACGAATGAATGAAGACTGCGAATTCATTGTTGGTGCAGATATCAATGAAGAAATGGGAGATTCTGTAAAAATATTCCTTGTCATAACAGGAGTTGATTCAGACTCAATAATAGGAAATGGGGGAGACATTGGACCTGGAGTTTTCGGTGGCGATGACCAGGGAAATGTAATTTCCTAATTGATAAAAGGTTATTGCATTATTTTAATTCCCTTGATTTATAGTCAACTCCGTTGATATCTATATATCATTACTGTGCATGAGATTAACTATGAGAGAGGAAGAATTAAAAACCTGTTACAGATATCAAAAAAGATACCTCAAGTGGATGGAAGGATAAGATACATCGTGATGCCAAACAAGAGATATAACTACAACGAAGAAGATGTTTATAAGTTCCTAAACAAAGGAATAAAGAGAAGAACAGTCATGTATACACGTGTACCAACACCGGAACAGAAGATTGACCTACAGAATCAGATCGAGAAGTTAAAACAGTGGTGTTTCATGAATGGCAGCACTATCAGTGCAAGATATTCGGATGTGGTTTCGCGCATTTCATTTGATGAAGGAAAAGGTTTCTTTGTAATGCTCAAAGAGATCATGGATAATAGGGTTAAAAGGGTAATTATGACATACAAAGATGAGCTTAGCCACGTGGGGTATGATCTGTTCAAACATATAGTTGCCAAATTCAGAACGGACATAACTGTCATATCTGAAGTTGGAGATGCCAACTTGGATTTAGAGAAAGCATTCGCAAACGAGATACAGGATATAGGGGTATATCCACGAAGTTTAAGCATCAAGAAGATGATAACTTCCAAAGGTGATTATTAACATGATCAACAGGAATCATAACCTAGTCGCTTCACTTGATTTGGTTGATGAAAATAAATTATTGAATATTGCCAAACTAATAGAAGATTATGTGTTCGCCTATAAGATTAACTGGCCAACGATTCTTTCATGCGGAAAAAGTATCATATCAAAATTGGGCAAATACGGTAAAGTGATATGTGACTTAAAAATTGCTGATGTGCCCAACACTGTTGATTTAATTTTGAGACAGATCGAGAGTGAGAGTCCTTGGGGTGTTATTGGTCATTTATTTACAGGTAAAGATTCTGTAGAAGCCATGACGAGAAGATCCGGTGACATAAAGGTGATAGGTGTAGTTTCGATGAGTAATCCGGGCGCTTCTGTTTATGTAAATAAAAACTATGTTTCACTTATGGAAGATGCCAGAAGTTCTGGCTGTTATGGAATAGTAGCCCCTGGAAACAATTATGAACTGCTCAGGCAAATATCAAAAAATAAGGGAGATTTGAAAATTTTCAGCCCCGGGATTGGTGCACAGGGTGGAAATATAAGGGAAGCGTTACTTGCAGGTGCAGATTACCCTATTATCGGAAGATCCCTTTATGGAAATGATGATCCTGTTGGCTATCTTTTAAATCTACAATAATTTCAAAAAATGCTTATCTATTGGCTTTTAAAGGATTTAAGTTCGAAAGTTATATATTGTAATCAAAAATACAGGTGATATCACTATAAAGACTGATTATTATGAGTGACGTTCTTCCTGATTTAGAACAAAAGCGAGAGGTTTTACGAAATCTTGTTGAATCACACATCAAACGCAGAGATGAGTTGTCACAAGAGGCACATTACTTTGCTGAAGAGAGGGATAAGTTAAACCAGAAATCCAAGAGCATGAGAGAAGCTGTTATGAAGAAAATTGATGAGAAGGGAAAGCTCATCGAGAATATTCAGAAGCTGAGGAATGAGAAAGAAGAGCATTTTGCAGAACTTTCTGAGTTGAGAAAAGAGTTGAGGAAATATAGAGATTCTTTCAAGTCTCAGGGAGTTGATCCTGGTGAGCTAAAAAAGAAGGAGAGAGAACTGCAACGATTGGAAAAGATGCAACAAACACAGCCCTTAAATAAAGATGAAGAGAAAAGAGTGGTATTGGACATCAGAAAATTATCGAATGAAATTAAGAAGACGCGTGATGTTGTTGAAAGAGAACTGAGAGAGAACGAAAACGTGAAGGGTGTCTCAGAGAAAATTTCCGAAAAAAGAAAGGTTGTGGATCAATTCAAGAAAGAGATTGACGGTATTTCTAAAAACATAAATCAACTGGGAGAGGAAATTAACAAGGGACTGCAGGAACTGGACGAAACTAGAAAAAAAGCAGACGAATTTCACGAGCAGTTTGTAAAATACACAAAGGAATCCGAAAAAGAGCATGAGGGATTTATCAAGGCGAAAACAGATCTGAGAGACCTTGAAAAGATCGTAGGTGGAATGGTAGCGAAAACCAAGGCCACGAGAAAGAAAGAAAAAGAAGGAGAACTCCAAACGAAAGCTAATGTTTTGTTTGATAAATTTAAAAATGGAGAACAACTGACGACAGAGGACCTTTTGATTCTCCAAAAGGCTGGTTTTCTCTAATCCAGGCTATTACTTTCAGAAGATAACGAAACATTATAAATTCTTGATCTGTCCTGAATATTTATAAAAGATGACAGTGCACTTTCACTTACCTCACAATCTTTTCCAACTGAGGTATTTTTCATCAATAGAGACCTGATGATTTTTGACTTGTCCTTAATTGTGCAATTTTCAAATATAATCGAGTCAGTTATTTCTGAATTTTCGCCTATGGAAACATTGTCATATATTGTTGAATTGGAAATTTTTGCATTTTCGCCGATCTTAACTGCTTCGCCAATGTAGCAACTGCCCTCAATTACAAAGTTCTTTCCAACTGGTTTTTCTTTCATTATCATTTTTCCCTTAATATTATGGTCACTTATCACTGTACCATATTTCTCGGCCATTAGTTTGTTTGCAAGAATTAATTCTCTTGGTCTGCCTGTATCCAACCATGCCCCGGTTCCAACGTAAGTGTTAATTCCTATTCCTTCTCTCAATAACTTTGGAAACAGTTCCTTGGCAAAATCATATGTTTGATTTTCAGGTATATGTTCTAATATTTCTGGCTGGAACACGTATATACCCGCATTTACCATATTTGAAAAAACTTCCTCTTGAGAGGGCTTTTCAAGAAACTTTGAAACGAGTTTGTCTTTGGTTTCCACAATCCCAAATTGAGTTGGATCATCAACTTTAGTTAAAACAATAGTAGCTATTGCTTCACTTTTCAAATGGGACTTCACAACATCACTGATTGAAAAATCCGCAAGGACATCTCCACTGGCCACAACGAATGTGTCATTGAGGAAACCCCCTATCAGTTTAATTGATCCTGCAGTTCCAGCAGGTTCTTTTTCAACTGAAAATATTATATTTTGGCTGGGGTGGTTAATTTTTATCACTCCTGAAATTAGGGCCTCAAACTTGTATCCAGTTGTAATGATTATGTCCTTTATTCCTGCTTCTGAAAAAGACTTAATAGGATATTCCATGCAGGGTAAACCAGCAATTGGAACCAGTGGTTTTGGTATTGCATAGGTAATGGGTCTTAATCTTGTCCCCCTCCCTCCTGCCATTAGTACTCCCTTAATTGCCATAATCAGATATCGCGCCTCCACTTAAAATAATTTTATTTGGATTTAGTGTACTTTTTGGCTACTTTTCGCTGTGTACATAATAAGGGGATTTGAATTTTACTCCCTTTCTGATTAACCTTTGTGAGGATTCATATCCAGCATCTGCGTGTCTTATGACTCCAATGCCTGGATCTGCATTTAAAACCCTCTTAATCTTTTCTTCAGATTCTTTTGTACCATCTGCAACCAGCACAAACCCGGAATGTATTGCATTGCCAATACCTGTTCCACCGCCATGATGCACTGAAACCCACGTTGCACCTGATGCTGCATTTAGGAGTGCATTCAGTATTGGCCAATCTGCTATAGCATCGCTTCCATCCTTCATGTTTTCTGTTTCTCTATATGGAGAGGCAACAGAACCTGTATCGTGGTGATCTCTTCCTATGGCAATTGGTGCTTCAAGTTCGCCATCTTTAACCATCCTGTTCATAAGTAAGCCTATAATCTCCCTTTCCCCATAGGCAGCGTAGCATATCCTGGCTGGCAATCCCTGAAATTTTACCTTATCCTGGGCAAGTTTCAGCCATCTTACCAGATGATCATTATATCCAAGTTCGTATGAAATTGCCTTATCTAATTTGAAAATGTCATCAGGGTTTCCAGAAAGTGCTACCCACCTGAAAGGACCAGATCCGATCGCAAACAGATCCCTGATATAGGCGGGAACATACCCCTGAATCTCAAAAGCCCTGCTTTCTCCCCCTTCCTTGGCCCGTGTTCTAAGGTTGTTACCATAATCGAATACCTTTGAACCCATTTCCTTGAATTTCAGAATGGCCCTGACTTCCTTGACAATTGACGCATACACTTTTTTCCTGTATTCTTCAAAATTGCTCTCCATTTCACTTTTTGCACTTTCAACGGTAAAGCCCTCCGGTATATATCCAACATTTAGGTCATGAGCTGCGGTTTGATCTGTAACCACATCCGGAACAGTACCTCTTATTGCCAGTTCACTATAAATTGTTGCAGCATTTCCCAGTAACCCAATAGAAATGGGTTTCCGTCTTTGAACGAATTCGTCCTTTATTTTTAAAGCTTCATCCAGATCCTTAGCCTGAATATCCAAGTATTTTCCATTGATTCTTCTGTCTATTTTTTTCTGGTTAACTTCTACGACAATGGCCACACCATTGTTCATGGTTACTGCCAGTGGCTGTGCTCCTCCCATTTCTCCCAGTCCTGCAGTCAAAACCCATTTGCCTGAAAGGTCATCCTGTTTGAAATCCTTGGCTGCCATTGCATGCAATGTCTCATATGTCCCCTGCAGAACACCCTGACTACCTATATAGATCCAGGAACCTGCTGTCATCTGACCAAACATTGTAAGTCCCCTTCTCTCCAATTCCCAGAAAATATCATCTGTTGCAAATTTTGGTACAATTTGAGCATTTACAATCAATACCCTTGGAGCTTCTTTTGTTGTTTTAAATGCTCCGACAGGTTTTCCAGATTGAATTAACAGTGTTTCATCATTATACAGTTCCTTCAGCATGCTCACAATTTCATCAAAATCCTTCCAGGTTCTCGCAGCCTTTCCTTTTCCCCCATAAACTATCAGATTTTGTGGATCCATGGCTACATCCGGATCGAGATTATTCATCAAAAGCCTCAGGGCAGCTTCCTGCTGCCATCCTCTCGCATTGAGAGTTTTTCCCCTTGGTGCCCTTATTTCTCTTATTTCTTGCATAGTCATTGTATAGAAAGAATGTTTAATAATTCTTTGAGGGAACATAAGGAATTATTTTTCAGAATAAAACATGCTTCCTGAAAATGCCAGCGCCCAAACTATGTTTGGAATGAGTATCATCCGTTCAATGCCTCCTTCCCCGAGGCCTAAGTCAAATGAATTTGAGACCATGATTGTGAGCATAAATAGTACAAGTGAAAATATCGAGAGTGACCCAAGAAACGCCCATATCCCGGACATCACATCCCTCCTCTTAGCAAACACTGAATACGACGAAATGGAACCAAATAGGAATGCCAGTAACGCAAAAACTAAGTGAATATATCCGAAGTGTTCGTTGAAAACACCAACCCCTGCAGATCCTATTCCTGCTATTATAAGGAAAATTGAAAGAGTCCTGCTGTATTTTTGAAACCCTATTCCTGATAGTATTTCCGTTATGCCCAAAATAATGATTGATGCGTTGAAAATGTATCCTGTGCTAACAATTCCAAGATGGCTGATACTGTTGTTGGACAGGTTATAACCTGGAACTAAGAACGCAGCAATATTGAGAAAGATATAGAACTGAGATACACCAATAAACAGTATTAGTGCACTGGTTTTGTTATTGATCATTTTAGGATTTTTCATTTACTATCATGAAAATTAATTTTATATATATTTTCTATCTTTGACTTTATATAAATACTAAGATGATTTATCCATTATCTGATTCAAAAATGTTTGAGTTTCTCTTAGGGATTGCAATATATGATTTTTTTCCATAAATCCGTGTCCCTCTCTTGGGAAAATAAGGAATCTTACATCTTTTCCATTTTGCTTTAATGCCCTGTAAAACTCCATTGACTGGGAAACTGGAACAGAGGGATCTTCCTTTCCGTGCATAATGAGAACTGGACAGTTTATATTTTCTACGTATCTGAGTGGGGAGAATTTCTGGAATTTTCCATCAGCATAAGCAGATTCTTCATATTGTATTTCATCCCATTCAGGAATATTTGTAGTTCCATGAAAGCTAACCCAGTTTGAGATTCCAAACAAGGTTATACTTCCCTTGAAAATATCAGTTTGCGTGATGGCCCATTGAGCCATGAAACCACCGTAGGATCCTCCGATAATAACAATTTTATCGGGATCTGCGTACCCCTCTCTGACCAGCATTTTTACACCACTTATAATGTCCTGCAAGTCCTTCCCTCCCATATCGCCCATATTCATTTCAGCGAATTTTCTACCCTTTCCAGTACTCCCTCTGAAATTTGGCATAAATATTGACCATTTTCCTTCCAGCAGAAAAGAGTAACGGTCTAAGAAGGTTTCCTTAACAGAACCAGTTGGTCCGCCATGAATCATAACCATCAGTGGATTTTTGTTTCCTGGATTCCTTAAGAATCCGTGGATCTCCAGTCCATCTTCAGACTTCCAGCTGACGTCTTTCCACGGGAATTTTCTGGTGTTCAAGAGTTCACTGTTAATGTTGGTTATTTTTTTAAAATTCCCATTCAGCAGATTTAACTGAAAGACTTCTGCAGGTTCTGAGATGTTCGTAAATGTAAAATATGCAATTTTTTCTTTAGTCAAACTAAAATCTGCCGATACTGAAGGATATATGTTTCCCCTAAAAGTTGAAATTGTTTTTTTATTCTTATTCTTAAAATGAATGAATTGAAAATCAGCTCCATTCTGTCCCAGTGAGAAAAATTCATCAATACCACTCCACCTTACACTGCTAAAACTAACTTCCATGCTTTCGCTTATATTTTCGTATTTTTGGCTTTCCAGATCTACGAGAACAATATCTCCTGAACAAACGCCTCTGTCACTCCATACTGATTCTATCACTGCCACTTTTTGGCAATTTGTATTTAGTCTTGGATTGGCAATTTGTCCTCTTTCCTGTGTGTATATTTTTTTACATTCCCCATCTTCCTTCAACTGAATCAGGAAATTGTTGTACCATGAACCTTCTGTTGGGCCTTCTGAAGCAACTGCAACAATTAATTTCCCCACAGTATCAAACTCCCAGATTTGCTTTTGGGTGTTAATTTTACGGAACCCGCCATCCATTGAAAGAATGTACAATTCATTGGGTTTGATATCCTCCTCGAAAAATTCACCGTCAGCTCCCTCTGATGATTTAACTTTGTTATCTTCATGATTTATTAGCACCAGAATATTGTTTTCATCAAATTCTTTAATGTCTACAATATTTCCAGGGCATAGAACCTTTAACCCCTCCGAAAATATTTCCCTAAAAATCCAGATATAGGTCTTGGATGACTCTTGAAATACTGCACATTTTCTGTCCTCTTTTGATAGGAATAACAAATTTACGAAGTTTTTACCTTTCTCTCTGAAGATGTGTTCAGTGCCTTTTTCAACTTCCAAAATATGTAGCTCATTTTCTGGATCTTTTTGGTATTCTTTGAATACACTATTTACAATGAATCCCAGCTGTTTTCCATCTTTCGAGTTTTTTACGAATTCAGGAATTCTTAACTTTAGATAATGATCTATCGTTATCTGTTCTTCCATTTACTCTCATTGGTTTTTTGAACTTAAGAGTATTGCCAGTAATTATATTGCTTTGCTTGACTGAAATCTTTCTCTCGTTAAAAGAACAGTATTCCAGATCCCGTACTCTAGTTTAATGTTATAATGTACCTTTTACACAACAATTTCTCCAAAAATTTTCCATTTGCGTTATTGAAAATTCTCTTTGAGTTCCTCTATTTCAAAGAGAATGCCAAGATCAATTGTTGTTAAAGTATATCTAATAAGAAAGATTAAGGGTTTTAAGCCACTGTGGCTCAGTAGGTAGAGCAGCTGATTTGTAATCAGCAGGTCGGGGGTTCAAATCCCTCCAGTGGCTTAATAATTGTGTTTTCTGATATCCATTTCTGAAACTTTTATACCTGTTTGCGCTTTTGTCGTCATAGGTTTTCAGTTATTCTTTCGAGTTCCATAAATCTGTGATCGAACCTTTTAACGAATTGCTCCCCTTCAATTTTTAATACATCTTCTGATTCCGTTCTTGAAAGGAAATGTAGATTAAACAATGGAGAGCATGATCTGTAAAAGATAACTCTCTGGAAATCCACTTTAAATTCACCAGAAATTCCAAATACAGTTTCTTGAAGGCTTTTTAGATTTTGAAATTCAAAATCGTCAATACTTGCTGCTATGTCTAAATTGATGTCACCAACACAGGAATCTGCCCAGTCCAGTATGCCTTTCACTGTATTTCCATCGTTTGATACCAATACATTTTCCCTCGAAAGGTCTCCGTGAATCAATCCAATATCATACATTTTAAGGTTTCTGAACACTGCATCCATTGCGAATTTTAATTTTTCAAATGTCTTATCTCCAATTATTGCGCCTACAGATTGCTTGAATTTTTCTATTATTGAATTATAGTATTCTTTCCATGTAATCTCGTCATAAATTTGCAATAAATTCAATTTGTCGGTTTCTTTTGTCTTGCTTTTGAGATATTTCAAAATTGTGGAAAGATCGTGTATTATTCCGTTACTAATTTTAGGAAGACTTTGTATGGGAATACCCGGAATATACGGGTATCCTCCAAAGGGATGTTCTGAAGTATGTTTGTATTCATACCGGGGAACTTGCGTTGGGCAGTCTCCTAGAATGCTAAGAAGTTCAAATTCTTTCAGAAGTTTAATTTCTGCAATTCTAATTTTTGGAAAGCGAAATATTGTGTTTCCGTTAACAAGCAAGATATTGCTGGTCCATCCGGATTCAATCAATTCAACCCGATCAATAATGATATCTTGAAAATTTGATGAAATTAAGTCTTTCATCTCTTCAATTGGTCTCTTAACCATTTTACCCCTAATGTTGTTGATTATTTAAATAGAGTTCTAATTTGTTTTGGCTGTCTTTCCCTTCCATCTCCTTTGTGCGGCATTTCACAATGTGAGATATGAAAGTGCATGTATAACAGGTTCAAAGGCAAAGAGAACTAACTTATGGCCATTGAATTAGGCGTAAACTCAGATAATTTTCTGCAATTTCTTATCTTCCATTATGTATAATTCAACTCTTATATGGAGTTCCGGTTTAAAGAACCCTCTTTTAATTTTCAATACTCCATTCGATGCTATTCCATTTACTTTCCTTATCTCTTTTTCTATAAAGGAACTGTTTTTCCTGTCTGAGATAAAAATTGTTCTAATCCAGACTTCCCTGTATTTCTTTGCTATTTCCTTAGAATTGCTTTCGAGCAGCCGTTTAGCAGCTTCCATGGTATTACCAATTTCCCTTTCAAAATTATCGTTTAGACCCGTAATCCCCATCACGTATGGAAGACCCGATATATCAAAGCCCAAAATTCTGAATTCTCTTTCTCCTATTTTATGACCTAGTCTGAGAGCACCTATTTCCTTCTCCTTATATACCAGTGCGTTTGCAACTCTCATATCATTAAATTCTCCATTTTGGTCATCTTTATTGAGTACGAACGCAGAGTAAAGCCTGTCAATTACTGAGTCACTTAACTTGTCATAGAAATCTATTCCTGTTGATTTCGGAAGGGGTTCCTTTTTGGCATTGCATACTGCATCAATTACGATCCTGTGGATTTTTTCCCTTTGCAGGGCAACTATTTTCTCCTCATTTTTTGGCCCTTCTATTTTGCTTTTTTCAGTCCTTGGTTTTTGGCCTGGAGATTCTTCTTTGGCTTTATTCTTTTTTTCAGAAATAGAATCTACGTAATTGTGGATATCTTCCATTTTTACTTTCTCAGAGATTAGGTCCACAAGTTCATTTTTTTTCAACCCCTTGTTCTTATTTTCTAGACCATTAAGAGCTATTATTTCTTTTAACTGGTTCACTGTGAGTGTTGATAGCAGTTCTTTTTTGTTCATAGCAATAAAATACATCAGAGACTATAAATTTTTCAATCTTTTAAAAGTATAAAATTCATATTTTGTCAGACAGTTCCGATGTGGCTTGAGTCATATTTTTTAATTTTTCAAACCCGATTTCCCTCGACCTGGTTCTTAAACCACAATCTGGGTTTATTCTCAGGAGATCTGGATCCTCTACTATTTTCAGGGCGTATTCTATTCTCTTTTTAATCAACTCAACTGTCTCCACAACATCGATATGAACATCTGTAACCCCCAACCCTATGAATTTCTTTTCGCTCATTGTTTCGTTCACTTTTCTGAAATGCTTCAGATCGGTATATCCCTGTCTTTCTAAGACTTTAGGTGAAAGTGTGTCCCTGTTTGCGTATTCAAGGTTGTAACCCTGGAATCCCATTTCTGGAGCTCGGTCATACAATATTGTATAATCTTTACTGTAACAGACATGCAGTGTGAATTCAATATTGCGCAAACCTTCCATTGATCTGTTCATGGATTCCACCGCAAGATCCATTTCCTCTGGAATTGTTGTAGTAGCTGGTTCGTCTATCTGAACCTGAAGTTTTTCCTTTCTTCCGCTTTTCCTCCAAAGTTCGTAGATCTCTCTTACTTCTTCATTGATTATCTCAGCGAATCTCAGTGCCAGTTTTCTTCTGTCACCATAATGCTCATTAAATGACCAATCCATCATGGTGTACGCGCCCGTAATAGGCACCTTTAGTTCCTTTTTTGTGTCTTTCAAGAGATGCTCAACTTCTTGCGTGTGTAGGGGCTCTTTCCTCTCCAATTCCTTTGTTACGCTTCCCTTTCTGTAATACCTGTTGTCAAATGATCGGACCAGACCATAAAACTCGATCCCCGTAACTTTTTTTGCAAAATGTTCATACATTTCC
>DAICVC010000057.1:0-45061 GCA_027372655.1 Thermoplasmatales archaeon
CCAGTATTTGAGGAAGGCATAGATCGATTGCATATAGACAGGGATGTATGCAAGGGGAGCACTGATACCCACAAAGAGGCAACGCTATGAACGACAGCGACCTTAGAACCTCCAATCCCTTGGGATGGAGAGTATGTCAGAACTGTATCAGCAATGGCAGATATACTGTCAGTTCTCAAGGTGACCCCTATGAAAATAGACGAAGGGGCCATAACACTCAGGTCAGAATCCACAGGTGCAGGTAAACAACTTAAAAAGATAGGGATACCATATCCAGGAAGGATACGTGAACCCGTACCGACATAATTTGGGTAAAATAATTAGTTTCCTCAGTCTTCTATTGCTTCAGTGTGAAATTTGCCAAAAAAGTTATCCCGAAACTCAAGTTCGAATCAAAAGACTGGGTGGGAATTCAGATCAGCAAATAGGATGTCAACTTGAAACCCATTATATCGGATATGTTGCTAAGTTGAGTGAAATCTTCGAAAACCTCCAAATTTCCATAGAAACAAAGCAAATCAAAACTATAGTGAGTTCCGAGGACCGAATTGTGAAAAGTAAGATTAAATGCTTCATTTAACAAAACTGAACTGTACAAGTTTTCTTAGCCTCGCAATACCATACTGAAAATTTAAATAGAAAAATTAAATTAGCATAATACTAAGAGATAAAGATGAGACAGCTTACTAAAAAAGAAAGAGATTGCGTGGTTGTCCTCGGAAAGAGTACTGGCGGCTCATTCCCCAATAGGTTGATTGACTTATCTGAGACCATGGAAATTAGGCCCCCCACTGCCCTGAATCTGGTAAAAAGATTAGAAACAAAAAAAGTACTAGAACACAGGAAAGGAATGATAATTCTGACAAAAAACGGAGTTAACATATTCCACGAAATTGAGGAAAACCACAGAATTCTGGAAACCCTAATGGTAAAATATGGAATGGATGTTGACAAGGCATGCCTGCTATCAGAAACGATTGACTTTCAAATTGATCACATTGCAGTAGATAAAATGTTTGAAAAATTAGGTAAACCGGAAAAATGTCCACATGGAAGGGAAATAACTCAATTTCACGAAGAAAATAAGTAACTTTTATATATATTAGTAAAATACTAATTTCATATTATCAATGCTAATGGAGTGAATTGAGTGGACAATAATAGACTAAGAAGATCAGAGGTTGGAGTTTGGGGAGCTGTGGCTGAAGAAATCGCAGCTATGGCCCCTGCATGTGACACTGTTGCTTTCATCACTTCTGCTGCTGCATTTGCCTTCTTTTTAACACCACTGGCTTTCCTGATAGCAACTCTAACCATGTTTCTGGAGGTGAACACTCTCTACCATTTATCCAGGAGGCATGCCAGTGCAGGTGGATATTATGGCTACATTGGAACAGCATTTGGTCCAACACCTGCAATTACAAGCGGGCTCCTGTATGTGATGTATCAGATTGCTAGTACAGCCGCCATTCCGGTTTATGTGGCTGGTGTTGTACTTCCAGGTGTTCTAGAATACTTTGCAAATATTGCATTGCCCGGATGGATATGGATTCCTTTTATACTTTTTTTTATAGTTGCTCCAATCTTGCTTTCAATCTTCGGAATTCGTCCTCAAATGAAATACGTCAGGATTGCAGCTTTCTTTGAAGTAATATTCCTCGGAGTTCTTTCTGCGGTGATTATTTTTGAAGCAAAGGATAATACTCTTGCGGTATTCAACCCATTTACAAAGTCAGCAGTTTTTAATAAAGTCGGTGGACCGTTAAGCGGTCTTGGTCTGGGAATGATTTTCGGACTGACCAGTTTTATAGGTTATGGTGGATCTGCTCCACTCGGTGAGGAGGCGGTCAACAGCAGGGCAATAACAAAAAGTCTGGTTTTTGGGCTTATCATTGTAGGAGTTGTACTGACTGAAGTTGCTTATGCCCTAACCGTGGGATGGGGGGTTTCCTTAATGTCAGAATTTGCCCAAGCGAATATACCAGGTATAATAGTTGCAACCGCATATACAGGAATTGCTGGAGGGATTATGCTCTCACTGGTAGCGTTTAACTCTGCATTTTCGGATTCAGTCGCAATGCAGTCCAATGCGGGAAGAGTCTATTTCGCAATGGGAAGGGATGGGGTGTTACCGTCATACTTTTCCCAACTTCATGAAAAATATGTGACCCCACATAAGGCTCTTTTATTTATTGGAACGGTGGCATCTATGCTGGCAATTGGAACAACGTTTTTGATAAATGTATCACTTGGAAACAATATATCATCCTTTTTCACAATTGCAGCCACAGACCCGAGAGTGTACATCACTCTTACTGAAACATTTGATTTTCTGACAACTGTTGCATTGTTCGGTTTGATAATTACCCATGTGTTGCTTAATACCAGTGTGATTACACTGTTCTATAGATTAAAAGAAAAACACGTTGGGATTTACAATTTTGTTCATATAACTGAGCATTATGCCCTTCCAGTAGTCGCAACTGTAATTTTTGTTTACGTACTGTTCGAATCTCTTTATCCCCCGGTGTTTCCCATTACAGAAGCAGTTATTGCTTCAATTATCTACCTAATATTTGCACTGTCTTACGCGGTGAATATTGTGATAAAGAAACCGGATATTGCTAAAAGAGCCGGAAAATACGTTAACCTGGTTGAAGAGGAAAAGTTGAATGAATGACAGAAGTGGTGAGCAGGAGATGGAGGAAGTTGTAGTCAGAACTGATCTAGCATTTCTTGAAAGCGCTAAGGGTGTCTTAAAACTGACTTATGGGGAATTGAAATTTACTCCCAGAAAAGGAATGGAAAGGGCATTCTCCATACCACTCAATTTGATTGAAGAATTATCTTTTAAAAAGACGTCTCTGGAAACCTCCAAATTATATGTTAACAATTTAGAAATCACAGTATGCAGGGCTCATCTCTGGGCGTCAGATATTAAGACTATATTAGCAAGAAAGTAGAAAAATAGATTTATAGACAATAAAGAAATTTCCCGTTTAAGAAAATTGATGAATTTCTTTGAAAAAATTGATAGAAGTGCTTTGAAGTACTCGATTTTTAATAGTGAAGAGGGAAGTAGTCTTGAATTTTAAAAGGAACCGATTAAAATTTTTCAAATTAAAAGGAAAGTTTAAGATAAAAATTATAACAAAGTTGCTCTACGTGGTGCTAAATCAATGATTAAAAATTATATCTCACTAGAAGAGGCAAACAGAAAGGAATATCTGAATATTTCTGAACATGGGATGATCGCGAGTAACAGAACAGCAGCTTTAGTCGGGATGTCAGGCACAATTGACTGGGCGTGTCTGCCGGACTTCAATTCTGATCCTGTGTTTGACTCCATACTTGACCATAAAAAAGGGGGAAGATTCATATTGAGACCAGCAAATATTTCAAATGTATTCGTGGCTCAATATTACATAGACAGTACAAATGTACTCGTCACCGAATTCAAAAGAAACGAACAGATAATCATGAGAATTACTGATTTTATCCCATCTTCTCAATATTCAACTCTTAATTCTCCTGAAATACATAGATATGTAGAAATTCAGGAAGAGGGGGAAAGCATCTATTCTGAAATTGATCTTGCGTTTCACTTCTCCAAAGAGAATATCTCTCTCGAAAAGCACAAATTCGGGTATGTTTTCAGTTCGAATAATTCAGAAACCGTTGGTATAAGTTCTGATTTCAGATTTAATATCAAGAATAACAAGTTGATTTCAGACTTTTCATCAGAAGAGAAAATCAGTGGATGGATAGTGTTGTTTTACGGAATGAAACACGTAATGAGAACATCTGATTACAAATCTTTCCAGCTATTGGAGCAGACGATAAGATATCAAAAAGATTGGGTTGGAAAGGGAAATTTTCCTATATTACATAATAATGAAGTTATTCGCTCCGCTCTGGTACTTAAGGGATTAGTCTATGACCCAACAGGCTTAATGGTTGCAGCACCTACATCCAGCCTTCCAGAATCTATTGGGGGAGACAGAAATTATGATTATAGATTTTGTTGGGTAAGGGATGTTTCATATGCCATAGAATCATTGTCGATGCTTGGATACAAGGATGAGGCGGTCAAATTCTTGTATGATGTTATGGAAAGGGTCAAAATGGATGGGGACCTTAAAACAATCTACCCGATAAATTCTAACGATTCTCTCGAGGAAATAGAAATACCCTATGAAGGTTACAGAAAATCGAGTCCGGTTAGAGTGGGTAATGCTGCATCGGTTCAATTGCAGATAGATGAATATGGAAGTCTAATCAATGCAATATACCATCTGGCAAAGGCTGGTGGTCCCGTAAATTCCTATCTTTGGGATTTTGTAACTTCCATACTTGCAAAATTATCTGATCTCTGGAAAAATGGAGATTCCAGTATATGGGAATTTAGAACTCAACCCCTTCACTACACCTATAGCAAAGCGATTGCCTGGTCCGCATTTAAAAGAGGAATTGAACTATCTAAAGAGCTTGGATTAAGCGGTCCTATAGCCAAATGGAAAACTGAAGAGGAATATATCAGAAATGATATAATAAAAAATGCGTATGATGAGGAACTAAACTCGTTTACACAGCATTATGGATCTAAAATAGTGGATGCTTCTCTCTTGCGACTCCCCTTGCTTGGATTTCTTCCTCCTTCAGATCCAAGAATGATTGGCACGATTGACAGAATTGAGAAAGATTTAATGGTGGACAATTACTTATTTAAAAGATACAACATAATGGATAATTTTAACTCTCCCGACAATGCATTCTTGCTCCTATCATTCTGGTATATTGAGGATCTGGTACTAATGGGCAGGATAAAGAAAGCCAAGAGCACTATGGATAAACTATTATCTCACTCTAACCATGTAGGACTTCTCTCGGAAGAAGTTGAATTTAACACTGGTGAATTGATCGGGAATTTTCCCCAGGCACTCAGTCATCTTGGATTGATACGATCGGCTGTCAGGCTAAATCGGGTTTCAAAATACAACAGTTCAATTGGGCAGGAACTTAAGTTTAAATTGTTTTGAAAATTATACTAGAAAATCTAGTATTAATATATTATGAAAAATGTTTTTATATGATTTTTTCCATGTTATAATTGATCTAAAATGGAAACCCCAGTAGATACTCCTAAAAAGAGTAAGAATGGTTTGATTGCCATTGTCGCTATTGTAGTGGTGGTAGCTTTAGTCGGATCCTTTGTGGGACTCGACTATCACAATTTAGTTAAGCCATCGACCGGCAAGGCAAATGTTTTGTATGTGTATACGGGAGTAAGCGGCCCCAAAAATTCCGACCACCTTTTGGGAGGTTGTGTGATTGCTGAAATGAAAGGCGCTGCACATCCTCACGCAGCTGCACAGTTAATGGCATATCTTCTAAATCCTGCGATTCAGAAGGCATGTGAAGCAGCAACTGGTTTTCTGCCAGTAGATAACGGAGCTTACACAACAAGCCCAAGTACCTCTGTGCCCACTTTGTACAGTGCATCAAACAGTACTGTTACCGTGGAATATTACACCAGTATATCGGCTGCAGATGAACCGTATATGAACTCTGTAATCTCAAACTTTGAGAAAGCCTATCCAAACATCAACGTACAGATAAGTTTCATCACAGCACCTTCAATAGTAGAGGAGGTCTCATCATTGGTAACAGGCGGTTCACATGCAAATGTCGTTATGACAATAGATAATCTGGACGTAGGAGTTCTTTTCTACGACGGATTTTTGGCGGACATAACAGCAATGTCGTCTAAGATAACCGGCGGGCAGGGAACAATTTCTGCTATAACATCATTGAACAACTACGAAACGCAGGTGTTCGGTGGAGTGTATTTCCTGACACAACTTGTGAACATCCCACTGGTTTGGGTAGATTATACAGCACTGCAGGGAGCAGGAATAACAAAAGTTCCTACTACATACACACAGTTGTATGCAGATGCAAAGATTTTGGACCAGAAATACGGCGTTGGAGAAATCAACTTCCAGGGTCATGGTGGAGGAAGCACTCCAACAGAGTTATATCAGTGGATGGTGCAATTCGGAGGAAATCCAATGGTGTTCAATGATACTGGTGATATTCAAGCTATGAGTTACATTGAAAACCTAAGCGCATACTTCTCACCAGACTATACAACCTCATACTGGGCAACATACACTGGACTGGCCTCGAATTCATACTCGATGATGTATTACCAGTGGCCAGGATCTGTGAATCTGACAAAACTTGGAATGAGCGCCTACAACTCTACTGACACAGTCGCAAATGAATCACTCAAAGCAATAAATGGCGGAGTATTTCTTAGAAGCCCTGTAGCTTGGATTTCACAATGGCAGACTATGATGGATAATGCATGGACAAAAATCGTGGAGGACCACATGTCACAGAGTAAAATACCTTCGTTCCTCTCAACCTGTAATTCTAACATGGTATCCTACTTGACAAGTCTCTACAACAGTCAGGTTGCTGCTAACTACACAGCAGGGAACTACGCTCCAATAGAGGGATAATCCCTAAATCTTTATTTTTTTAAAATTTTTCAAAGTAATTTGGGCATTTTAAAATATTTTTTTTTATTTTTGGAAAATGGCCATAAGTACAGAATGTACACATATTTGTTAACGTTGGAAAGATTATCGGCCTCGAATCAAGAATCCTTGATGTGTCCAGAAATAAGTCGTATTAATCATTTTAAATAATCTACTGTGACTGCGTATAAATAAGGGGCTTTTAAAATAGATTGGTTGAAGGTCTAATGTTTCCTGACCTGAGATATTTCTATCCTTATTATTTCACAATCTTTTCAAGTCTGCCTTCACTGTCATAAATATTGTATTGGTTAAGGTCAAAGCTGCAGGTTTCCCCAGTCTCATAATTCTTGTGCGATTTGATCACTAGAATTTTGCTCAGCCTTGAATCCCCTATGTTCTGCTTTTCTCCTACTGAGCACTGCAGGTAGTACGATCCTTCCGAAGTCAGACTTGCGTCCACGTTAACCTCAATTTTTTTGCCTTCCCTTATCCAGTATTCCCTGAAGCCTATTATTTTGCCGGGCATATCCAGAAAGTCTCCATCGATAAAATTCATTGGGTATTCACCAACGAAATCTCCAAGCCAAGAGCTTACGGGTTCATTCAGTATTTCATCATAATTTCCTATCTGCTCCAGTTTGCCGTCCTTAAGGACGCCAACCCTGTCTGACAGTGAATTTGCCTCAATCTGATCGTGAGTAACATATATGAAAGTATACCCAAGTTCCTTTTGAATTTTCTTTAATTCGGTTCTTGCTACATATCTCACTCTTGCATCAAGGTTCGAAAGGGGTTCATCAAGTAGGAAAATTTTTGGTTCTCTTACCAGACAACGGGCCAGTGCTACCCTCTGCTTCTGACCACCACTGATCTGCGTTATCGGCCTGTCGATGATGTCAGCAATTTTCAATACCTCTGCAATCGATGCAACTTTTTTATCAATAGATTCCCTCGGCAGTCTTGCCATCTTTAAAGGAAATTCAATATTTTTCCTAACATTCATATTTGGATAAAGGGCATAATTCTGGAACACCATTGCTATGTTTCTTTTATCCGTGGGAAGTTTGGAAATATCTTTTCCATCAAGAATTATTTTTCCTGCAGTGAGGTCTTCTATTCCAACCGTTGTCCTAAGCAGAGTGCTTTTACCCATACCTGAGGGTCCCAAAATTACCAGGAACTCTCCCTCTTCAACTTCCAAATTTAAATTGTTTAAAACCCTTTTATTTCCGTATAATTTGTAAACTCCTTCATATTTCATTTTTATTTCTGTCATCCTATTAAACCTCCTGATAGATACTGTCCCTTTAGGTACTTTTGCAAGAATATTGCTAAAATTACCACAGGTATTGTTGCAACCAGAGCAAATGTGGCCGATTCCAGTGGAAGATTTCTTGAAACATAATCGTAGAGAGTTACTGGAAATGTTGATCTGGAAGGTGCAATGGGTGCTATAATAACTGCGTATGTAAATTCATCCCAAGACGTCATCCAAGCAAGCAAAAATGCAACCAATATCGGAACCCTGATTAGAGGCAACAAGATATTTATGAATACATTTTTAAAGGTAGCCCCATCCACTCTTGCCTGATATTCAAGATCATTGGGCAAACTTCTGAACCCGCTAAGCATTATGAATACAGACAATGGTAACACAACAAGCTCCTGTGCAAGTGCCACTCCTAACACAGTGTTATCTAAATTCGCGTGAAGGAAGTACTCTGAAATTGGTATTGCAATAACCAAACCTGGCATCATATTAATTATAAAGAGAAATAGTATCAGTTTGTTTGAAATTCTGTTTGTCAGTTTGGACAGTCCGTACCCGGCAGGAACACCCAGCCCAATGGATATACCCCCAACAAGAAATGCAACTTCCAAACTTCTTAAAAGTGGCCCTGTAAGATCCACTTCCTTAAATGATGAAACAATATTGTAGAGTGTGAATGCAAGAGGTATCTGCCCCGGATATATTTTAGAAAAGGTCAGTGCTGCCGGTTGCACCACAATAATTGTTAAAATCCACAATGGGTAGAAAAATATAAGGGCGAGGATTACAACCGTAACATAAATCGGCCAAGTTCTATTATTTGACATGCTGATTTGCACCTCCCAGTTTGACTACGAATACAGAATAAACCATAATGATGGCAAGAAGCACAGTCGCCCCTGCATATGATATATTCCTTGTGGCTAATGATGAATAATTTTCATAAATTAAAGTGTTCATGATCAGTGGGTGGTAACCTACTATCACAAGTGGCATCGCAAATATGTTAAATTCACTTACCCCTCTCACTAACATTGCGATTGAAAGAATTGGTGCTAGATTTGGCAAAGTAATATGGATAAACCTTCTTATAGGTCCTGCACCGTCTACAGAAGCTGCTTCAAACAAAGTTGGAGGCAGAGAAGAAAGACCTCCATAAAGAATTAGTGCGACTAAGGGAGTATTTTTCCAAAAGTCAGAAATCATCACTACTCCTAAAGCCGAATAACTTGAGCTAAACCAATCCACTGGCCTAAGTCCAAATGTAATTAAAAATGAATTGGCATAGCCACCAACTGCTTGAAAAATCAGTGAGAAAACAAATGCGCTTACAACTGTCGATATTCCAAGGGGAATTATGATTATCGCCGAGAAGAATTTTTTCCCTTGAAAGGGTTTCACCAAAACCATTGCAATTGCAAGTGCTATTGTTAATTGTATCAGTAATGCACCTACACTGACTATCAAAGTATTGATAATTGCTCCATAAAGACCATAACTTGGAAGGGCTAAATAATTTGCTAATGTAAAACCATTAGAATTTCTAAAACTGTCATAAACTACCGTGATTGCAGGTAAAATCGATAGACTAATTACGTAAATAAGGGCCGGGATCGCAAAGAGTAAGTAAGTCAAGTTTTTTCCGATAGTTCTTTTGAATTTTCCTTTGGTTATTTCGTTTTCATTTTTGTTGCTCTCTAAATCCATACTTATCATCCTAATTGTTTGAAAATTAGGTAAATGAAATTACTTTACCTAATCCTAACTTCACGTGATCGCTCATGTGTGAATATCTTTTAACGGTTATAAATTTTGTCTTGAATGCCAAACGTTTGTTACAATGATGAAAATTCACAAATGATTGTTAAACAAAAATTCGTATTTATATCAGTTCTACTTTCAGTCCCTAGTAGCCTTAATTTTCTGAGTTGAAGCTGATTCATATTCATTGTCTCTCCTAAATTGTCAGATATCGAGTCGATACTTTCCTAATAAAAATTATTTTCAATAGTATTTAATATAAACATTAATTTTTAAAAAACTTGTTTTATGGAATGAGTTTAATTATTTTCCTTCAACCAGATCGAAATCTTCTCTCATGGATATTCTGAGTTCATCAAGTACCGGTCTGGTGAACTCAGGGTGGTCAAATTGCTTCTTGAAACCTGAAATAACCCCCCAAGGATAGAAAATTGCCATTGAGATCGCGAAAACCATTAATGTTGCATATTGGAATGGAACTAGAGTTCCGATATAACTAGGAGTTTTCAATGACAGAATGAGAGGCAATCCTAATGGGTGTAGATTGATGTATGTGATAACACCGGAATAACCGTCCGAGCCTATAAGTGTCATAAGTGTTATGAAAAGAATATAGATTACATACCAGATTGCATTTTTGGCTCCGATCTTAACCTTCGATCCAATTCCTATCAGGACGCACCCTACAAACATTAAGAACACGGCATATGGTTCGGATGGCCACCCTGCCCAGAAGGGAATAAGAGAGCTTAGACCCACACTGAGGGGCGCAATAAGCCACATTCCCTTAATCCTCTGCTCGTTTTTAGTGACACCCTGCCTTCTCGACACCATTAATGCTATCGGAGTGATTGCCAGTCCCAGATATCCAGCCGCTGAAGCGTCATCTATGAAACTGTATATTGATGGGACAGGGGCAGAAAGGAACACAATTATTGCTCCAATCATTGTAAAGGTTACAAGTGCAACGAGAGGAATCGAGTGCTTCAAGTCGATTTTACTTAATTTCTTGCTGATGAACCCCGATCTTCCTATTGCCATCATTACCCTTGCACCACTTCCTGCATAAATGTAACCTGTAACATATGGGGCCATAAAGCCAGTTACCAAGGCGGCCAAAAAAATCCAGTAAAAACCAGACCGGTGTGCAAACACAAAAAATGGATTTAATCCTGTAAGGGCGGAAGAGCTTGACAGAGAGCTGAAATTTCCAGGTGTGATACCAAATGAACTCCAGTGAAATCCCATTATGACTGCGAATGCTACTCCAACATAGATAAGGGATTCAACTATTACAGTGAAGATCATGGCTTTGGTTAAGTCTTTGGTGTGCCTTGTCTCTTCAGCTAAATCTGGAATTACTCTTGTTGCTCCAAAGTCATACATAGCGAGAGGCATTATTGAAAGGAAAGAAACAAAATGCTCCTTTCCGGTGAAGAAACCATAGGACATTAAATTCTTAATGTTGAACACGAAACCTATGAGACCAATAACCATTGCTATATAGAATACAAGTTTAACAACCCCAATCCAGTTACTAGTTTTTCCGAATTGCTTTATTCCGAAGTAATTAATTGGAATAAATGTTAATAACAGCGCAACACCCAGCAATGCACCATATAAAGTGGGATATCCAAGATTACTGACAAAAACATTTGGAAGAAAATATCCAGAACCAATAAGAATTGCCACTACTTCAATGGGTGGAATGAAGAGATACCACAGAATGTCGGCCATAGAATTGATTAGATTTGTCCAGCGACCATGCGTGTAAATACTGTAGCGTGTGGGTCCACCTGCTTCTGGGTACACTCTACTCAATTCAACATAAGTAAATGCAACTAAGAGATAAATAAAAGCACCAAATACAAACGCAACAATGGCACTAGGACCCGATCCAGCGACCATTGCGATCGTGCCAAATAATGCTCCGTTTCCCAGTGATCCAGCGATTCCAAGGACAAGTAACTCATAAAATCCTAGTTCTTTTTTTAGTCTGGGCTTCCTTATTAATCTTTTCCGTTCTAAACCAGAATTTTCCATAAGATCATTAGATTGGTATTTCAAATAAGCATTTTGGAAATAAACTTATATATCATGAGAAAAAAAATGTTTAAAACCCCGTAAAATGCAGGCTCTAACAGATACTATATCCTTGAGATGCCGTAATTTTTAGCATCTCCAATCGATTTTATTTAATTTATTTTTTTACATATTTAGTTTATTCTTTTATTTTTTTTATAATTTCAATAATATTTTTAGTAATTAAAATAACACGTAGTAGAATTTAATAATTTCTTATCATTAAATGAAAACTTTCAACCATGTTAACTCAATAGGTTAAATATTTTGAAAGGATTATTATGTATGGTATCAAGTCCTCCATTTGATGAGGAAGAAGAAGAATCCTATGGAATCAGTCGCGATAAATTAGAGGCCCTCGTTGAGGCTAACAAGCTTAGAATAAAGATATTTGGTATGGGCGGAGCTGGGTCAAATACCATTAAACGAATGGTCAATAGAAATTTTAATTCTCCTTACTGTGAAATCTCCTTGGTTGCCGCAAACACTGATGTATATCATTTGAACCAGATCAATGTTCCTGAAAAAATAATTCTTGGAAAGCAAAGGACAAAGGGAAGAGGAGCTGGAGCAGATCCGCAAGTTGGAAACGAAGCCGCCAGAGAAGCACAGACCGAGATTGAAAAGAGTTTGGACCGAGTGAAAATTGCCATAATTGTGACTGGACTTGGTGGGGGAACTGGGACAGGATCGTCTCCCTATTTGGCGATGAAAGCAAAAGAAAGAAAGGCGATAGTTCTTGCAATAGCATCAATGCCACTTGAAAGTGAAGGAAAGAAAAGGAAGGAAAATGCTATCCGAGGCAGGTCGGAGATGTATCAGTTTTGTGACTCAATAATTTTATTTGAAAATGATAGAATTAGAAAATACGCACCGAAGGAGATGTTTAATCTAGCTCTGGAATTTGCAGATTCTGTTATGATGAAGGCTATCGAAGGCCTGATCGAGACCGTTTCCAAGAGTGCCAGGGTTAATACTGAACTTTCAGATCTTGAGAAGATTTTAGAATTGGGAGGATACGGCATTTTCGGTGTTGGACTTTCCGACTCTTCAGAAGACCAGAGGGTGTTGGAAGCTTGTGAACAGGCCATGGATTCCCCTTTCAATTCTGCAGACATTTCAAAAGCAAAAGGAATTCTTCTAAGTATTTCAGGTGATGACACCTTGACTGTTGAAGAGAGAGAAAGGGCGGTTATGTTTATGAAACAAAAGGTCTCTCCTGCTTGCAACATCATTGTGAGACAGGAAACTGACGATTCCTATAGGGGCAAAGTTAAGATAGTATTTTTTGCAACCGGGATAATTCCTGAGGGAGAAGAAGTCATTAGAAAAAACAGTGATTTCAAAATAGAATGAAAAAGAATAAAGATTTTAACACCATTGTGAATATTGATTTAGGAAGGATTATAGAAATGGATGGCACCCCCCCTATTCAAACAGGTGACAAGATAAGGGATAATGAAGCTCTTTTTAATATCTCAAAGCAGGCGCGGAAGTTGATCGTTGAGATGGTGTGGTCAGCTCAAAGTGGACATCCTGGAGGTTCTTTGAGCATAATTGACGTTTTGACGTATCTCTATTTTAGCGAGCTAAATATAGATCCTCAGCGACCAGAGGATCCTGACAGAGATAGACTTGTGATGAGCAAAGGACACGCGTCTCCTGCTGCATACAGTATACTTGCATTAAGAGGTTATTTCCCAATAGAACTTCTGAAGGACTTCAGGAAGATTAATTCCAAGTTAGAAGGACATGTTCATCGTGGAGTCCCTGGGATAGAGACGTCGACAGGGTCCCTCGGACAGGGAATAGGTATAGCTGTGGGTATGGCGCTAACAGCGAAACTGGATCATAAAAAATATAGAACTTACGCAATTATAGGCGACGGCGAAATAGAAGAGGGAAGTGTATGGGAATCCTTTATGGCCGCTTCAAAATATAAGCTTAGCAATTTGACTGTAATCCTTGATTTGAATAAAATACAGCTTGATGGATTTACCAAAGACGTAATGCCAATGGGAGACATAGAGAAGAAAGTTGAATCATTTGGCTGGAGAGTGCTAAAATTCGATGGTCATGATTTTAACGAAATAAGGAAGGCAATGGAATTCGCAAAGGAAGAAACGGAGAAACCAACACTACTGATCGCAAACACTGTGAAAGGAAAGGGAGTAAGTTACATGGAAAATAACCCAAAATACCACGGAAGTCCACCAGCCTCAGAAGAAGAGTTTCAAAGAGCAATTCAAGAAATAGGTGCATTAAAGTATGAAAAGTGAAAGTCTTAGGGAAAGTTACGGAAAGAAAATAGCTGAACTCGGAGAGAAACATAAAGAAATTGTCGTTTTGGATGCAGATCTTTCAAGTTCCACAAAAACGCAGACGTTTGGTAAAGTCTTTCCGGACAGGTTCTTTAACATGGGAATCTCGGAACAGTCTATGGTTTCAACTGCAGCTGGTATGGCGCTATCTGGCAAAAAACCATACGTTTCTACCTTTGCAATATTTCTGACTCGTACATACGAACAAATAAGGCAATCTGTCTGTTATAATAATATTGATGTAAAATTCGTTGTTACCCATGCAGGAATTACAGTAGGCGAAGATGGGGCCACTCACCAGATGGTGGAAGACGTGGGTTTAATGTGTGGACTTCCAAATATGAAAGTCATCGTTCCCGGTGATTCCATCGAAACTGATTCTGTAATTGAATATCTTGTTGAAAAGACAAAAACTCCATATTATGTTAGATTATCAAGGGAAAAATTCCCGGTAGTAAACGACACCGATTACCAATTCGTGGAAGGGAAAAATGTGATTCTTAAGGATGGAACAGACTTGACTATTTTCTGCAATGGATCGATGGTGGGGTTTTCTTTAGAAGCGGCCAAAAAATTAAAAGAGCTTGCAATAGATGCCGCTGTAATTAACGTATCAAGCATGAAACCCATCGACAGGGAAAATATTACTGCATATGCAAAAAAGACTGGTCATGTGGTCACTGCAGAAGAACATTCAATTTACAACGGCCTAGGAAGCCGAGTTTGTGAAATTCTCAGCGAAGATTACCCGGTTAGGGTAGAGAGGGTCGGAATGAGGGATACGTTTGGAAAATCAGGCAAGGCATGGGAACTTTTTGATTATTTTCATATGGGAGTAAATGATATAGTTACAGCAGGAATTAAAGCGTTTAGGGAGGAGAAATAAGATGAAGTTATTTTTGGATACAGCAAATATAGAAGAAATCAAGATGGCAAAGGAATGGGGTCTGTTAGACGGTGTGACAACAAATCCATCACTTATCGCAAAGGAAATGAAAAAAGGTCTTGGGTTCAAGGAAATTTTAAAGAGTATATTAGATACTGCACCCGGTCCCGTTAGCATTGAGGTAATTGCAACAGACTATGATACAATGCTCAAGCAAGCCATTAAAATCAGCGAACTTGGAAACAACGCAGTTGTAAAAGTTCCATTTAATCTGGTGGGATTAAAGGTTACTAAGGTATTAAGTGATAAACGAATTCCGGTTAATTCAACCTTAATTTTCAACGGAATACAGGCCATGTTTGCAGCAAAGTCGGGAGCTGCGTATGTTTCTCCATTTGTTGGAAGACTGGACGATATTGGAGAGGACGGAATGTCAGTTATAGAACAGATTAAGACAATTTTTACCAACTACGATGTGAAGACAAAAATACTGGTTGCTTCAGTTAGGAATCCTCTTCATGTTTTGAGGGCTTTGATAATGGGTGCCGATGTGGTAACCTTACCATTTGATGTTCTTTCTAAGCTTCCGACACATCCAAAAACCGATGAGGGGTTGAATAGATTTCTTAAAGATTGGGAAGACGCTTTTGGAAATATGGACTTTCCCCTCTAAGTAGGTCAATCTTTTATAGATAGAATTCATTATATTCCGTGGAATATTTTCTATATATCCTATTAAATGTGGCATTTGGAGTAATCTCACTGAGCATTTACCTTTTAATGGGCGAAAGACTGGCAGATAAATCCATAATTGTTTCACTAGTTGTCGCTATGGTCTTTTCCGTTTTCTTTACATATTCCTTAGGTGCATCTATCGTTTTTATTAGCACAATAAGTACTGACACACTGTACAGGAAAAGGTCACTAATTTCAGTTGCCATTCTTATAGCCGTGCTGTTTATGAATTTAACTTTCAATTTCAGCGAAAACACTGTTTTGGTTGAATCACTTTCCGTCGGTGTGGGGATGGCTATTTCCTTGATTTTATCCAACTACATGAGAATGGAGATATTCAAGAATGAGAGCGAAAAGGGGCACGAAAATAAAATCGAGACCACGAGAGACGTGTTTCAGATTGCCGTGGGAATTTTGATTATTTTAGCCATAGTTATGTTCCCAAAATTCCTGATTCTTCTTGGGTTAATCTCTGGATCAATAATAGCGATTATAATCTTAGATCTTGTCGGTTTATTCAGGAATACAAAAATGTCTAAATTAGTCTTTAGGCTGGAAAGGAAAAATGTTCAACCTGGTCTGGGAACTCTCTGGTTCATCGCTGGCTTGATGCTTCTTGTTTCCCTCTCCCCAAAGTGGCGAGTTGTTGAGGTTGGTGTTTTTGCGATGGGAGTGGGGGACTCTTTAGCTACGATTTTTGGAATGAATTTCAGAATATCAGGTTTGTTTTATAACAGGAAAAAGAGCGTTGGCGGCTTTATATTTATGCTTATTCCCACAGCTATCTTCGCGATGATGATCCTTGGTCCATCCTATTTCATAGTTGCCCTCGTTGCTACCTTTGTAGAATCCATATCAAGATATCCGCTGGATGATAATGTAACAATCCCTTCAAGTATCATATTGAGCAATCTTCTTCTTTCAATTCTATGAGATATGTGCTCTAAAATCTATGTGATACATTACATCTTCCTCTCCTGCACTCTGAAATCCGAGCTTTTCATAAAATTTATATGCCTCTGAATTAACATTCACCCATAGTTGAACTTCAGTGAAATTTGATGATATCAGTCGATCCACGGCTTTTTTGAAGAGCGCGGAGGCAAGACCCTTTCTTCTTTCACCTGGTGCCACGAATAAGTCAACGACCAGAGGAGTACCCATCCTAAAAAGTTCTGTGTAACCATCGGTTACCTGGATCGACCCGATTATTTTCTGTCTGTGTAAATTAAAACTTGCGTTATCCAGTATCTTACCGTAAAACCCGTTCATGATTATTTCTGCGGTGACATTTTTGTCCCCTTTTCTTATGAGAAGGAATCTATCCTCTGACAAACCATATGACTTTTCCTCTATTTCGCATAACTCATCAAGACTAATTTCGGAGTTCTTTAATAAAAGTCCATAATTTTCAGGTTCATCAACATTTAATTCCTGAAAACGCCTTTCAAGATCAGAAAGGGTTGATACCAATTTTCTCCTGACAGAAATTTTAAATCCTTTACTAAGTGCGTATTTTTCGAAATTCTTAGAACCATAAACTCCGTCTATAATCAATAGCATTCTATTTGATCTTGAAAATTCCATAAACCATGAAAGTAAGATCTCTACGTTTTTGTCGTTCTCATATGATTGATCCAAAAAACCTATGGATCCAAGTATCCTGTCATCTATTCCTATATTTGGAACCATATACCCGTAGCATTTTGCAATTCCCTTGTTCAGAATAACTTTAGATGGAATTATGTTGTTGTTTAACATGTCGATCAGAGGAGCAAAAAGTTCAGAGCTTTTTTTATTCCCTGTGCTTTCTTCCATTAATTTTATTTGTTTATCCAATAACATATTCCAGTCCAGAGGAATATTTCTTAGCTCTTCCATAATATGACAATTTCGAAGTGTATTTAAACAATTTTACCATTAGTATGTATGGATAGTCGGGAAAGAACACTGCACTTTAACAAGTTAGCAGTTGAATATTCAAGATACTATAAGGGAAAAATCATGATGTACCCGAAGGTGCCAATATCCAGTTTAGGGGATTTTTCTTACTGGTACACTCCTGGGGTCGCAGAAGTATCTATGAAAATTAACAAGAACCCCGACGATTCTTTCGAAATAACCGGAAGATGGAACACCATAGGAATAATAACCGATGGAACAAGAGTGTTAGGTCTCGGCAATGTTGGACCAGAAGCTGCGATGCCAGTAATGGAGGGAAAAGCAATGTTATTCAATCTACTTGGGGGGGTGAATGCTGTGCCCTTGCCACTTAGGGTTTCCAGCGGGGAGGAATTCATAAATGTTGCAAAGGCTCTTGAGCCATCTTTTGGAGGATTCAATCTTGAAGATATTGAAAGCCCTAAGTGTTTCTTTGTTTTGAGGGAGTTACAAAAAATCCTTAACGTTCCAGCATGGCATGATGACCAGCTAGGTACAGCCTGCATAATACTTGCTGGTATGATCAATTCACTGAGAATAACTGGAAAAAAGATTCAGGATGCTGTTGTTTCTGTAATAGGTTCCGGTGCAGCAAATATTGCCGCTGTTCATCTCATGATCGAAGCAGGTTTCAGGCCGGAGAATATCATTATGGTGGATTCGCACGGAATCATGGAGCCAGAGAGAAAGGATCTTGATAAATTAATGATATCCAACCCATGGAAATATGAACTTGCGCTTAAAACGAACGGTACAAGGAAGAAAGGAGATATTAAGGAATCGATAGAAAATGCAGATATCGTAGTTTCCGCTGCAAAGTCTGAACCTGGCTTGATAAAGGGAGATTGGATTAAAACAATGAATAAGGATCCTATTGTTTTTGCACTCGCAAATCCTCTGCCAGAAATTTGGCCGGAGGATGCAAAAAATAATGGGGCAAGGATAGTGGCAACAGGAAGGTCAGATTTCCCAAATCAAATAAACAACAGTTTAGTATTTCCAGGAATATTCAGGGGAGTTCTAGATGCAAGATCGAAGGGTGTTAATTTTAGAATAATGGTAAAAGCGGCATATGAAATTGCAGATTATGTTGAGGACCTCAATGAAAACCATATTGTACCAACAATGGATGATTGGGAGTTATTCCCAAAAGTTGCTGCTTCCGTAGGGAGAGCTACAGTTGATGAAAAACTTGCCAGAAAAGTTGATAGCAAAGAAGGATATTTCAAAACAGCATATGAAATAATTAAAGAAAACAGGGAAAATTTCGAAAAATTGATGAAAATGGAGATCGTTAAAAAATTACCGGAGGTTGAGTAAGTTGACAAAAGAAGAAATTAGTGTAAGAAATGCAAAAGCAGCAGATGTTGATCAGTATCTTGACTTGATTATGAGAATGAAAAGATTGAATGGGGAATTTGACTCTCTTTTCAAGGCAAATGAAGAAAATTTACCGAAGATTAAGGAGTTTTATAAAATGGCCATTGAGAAAAACGACAGGTATATAACACTGGTAACGGAGTGTAATGGCAAAATGTGTGGACTCTTAAGAGCGGATATAAGAGATCGGATATCGTATATTCCTGACAAGGAGGTTAGAATTATCGATCTATATATTATGCCGGAATTCAGGAGAAAAAATGTGGGTCAAAGCATGTTAAAAAAATTGTATCAGGAAATGAGAGAATTAAAAATTAGAGTGGTCTCTGCAGAATTTCCTGCCCTGAACCTTATAGCCCTTAACTTCTACAAAAAAATTGGATATAGAGAAATCGGAAGCGTTTACGGTATAGACATTGACGAGAATCAAATTTCTTAGAATAGTTTGGACCGCTTCCAGTTTCTAACAAGTTCGTCGATTTTTATTGAGTGATTGTTCATTTCTTCGTTCAAATCAGCCATAGTCAACCCTTCACTAAACCTTAGTTTTTCGTCTCTCTCTTCAAAAAATGCAGAGTTCCTGCACCAAAGAAGTTCCTTTTCAGTAAACAGAGAAATGGAAGCAGGATTCCCCTTTTTAAGCAAAAGCTTGTTTCGGATATTCTTAATCATTCTAAAGTTGGTATACACATCAAAGTCACTTTCTTTGGTAAAAGAGTTAAACCTTTCACTCAATGACATTAGCAATCCTTCAGTCCTTATGTTTTGATCTAAATGTAAGCTTGCGGGATATGAAAGTACCGGTACAACAAAATCTTTTGAAATGTGGTAAAATGAATAGTAAGCCTTCATATCCTGGATGATCCCATATTTATTTGCTGAGCTGGGTGAATTGAATTGTGGTGTTTCCATCAGTTTGGAAGGAAATTCATTGAAGAAATCGTCTGGAAATTTTAGCTGATTCTTAATTTGGTATGATATGGTCACCAGGTCAACCGGTATTTTTGATTCTTTAACAGCATCTTGAAGTTCTAGGTTGTAGCATAAATCGATGGCTTCAATGGTTCGAAGTTTATCAATTTCGATGGTTGGAATTTCCATATTCTCAATTTCTTCTTTGACCTTCACATATTCTATACCTTCTGAAATCATGATTGTTTCACCTATTGAATTCAATAATTCTACAATATTTTCGTGGGGCTCCATGGGAACATTGAACTCTAACTGAGCAAGGTCAAATGGTGTGGTCTTGTAGGGCTCTTTCTTTTGAATTGTTCCGGCACGGTAGTAATTAGAGTGGAGTTCAAAGATTCTGTTGCCTATGTGATTAAGATCCTGGAGATATTTTTTCAATAATTCTGCAGATTCCATTTATAGTCTGTATACCTAATTGTTAAATAATTCTCTCTTCTTCTCCAACTAATTATTTAGCACAGTTGAAACGCGAACTGAATGTCTAAAAAATAAATCTAGCGGTTGGAAGATAAGTTCGGGAGGATTAGAATGATAGAGGAAAACAGGCACAGGATCATAATTGGAGTGTTTGGCGAAAATGACCCATACCCCGAGATTCCGAAAATAGTGAGGAAAACAACATACGGTAAGGAACTTGATTTTTATAAGTTAACAACAGAAACCATGCTTAAGAAGATTCCGAATGAAAAGTTTAGGACAATCATTAATAAGGACTCAAATGTCAAAGAACCAGTCAGTCTAATTCTCGAATTGATTCGATCGGAAAGATTTTGGGAATGCCATGAAGTCCTAGAGGATAGGTGGAGAAAGCTTGATGGGGTTCTAAAGGAGATCGCTAGATATTTGATAAGGATATTTGTCGGGCAGGTAAAATGGCAAATGGGGCAGTATAAACTGTCCGAAGAGATTACAAATGACTCCCTGATGAAATTAAATAAGCTAACAGGATTGCAGGTAAATCAAATTCTCAAACGATCTGAATATCCAATGGTGCCAGGAAAGTCACTGGACATTTTGCTCAAACAAATATATATCAACTAAAAACATTACCGGACATGGACAATGTTTCCAACATTTTATCAGATTCTTATTGTGGGAAAACAGTTTCCCTGAGAGGTTGGGTATACAGAATCAGAACCTCGGGAAAAGTATCATTCCTTGTGCTTCGGGATGCGACAAATGTCATTCAGTGCGTTGCCAGAGCTTCAGACCTCCAGGAGGAAATGTTCAAACAATTTTCATCCCTGACAATTGAAAGCAGTCTGATGGTAGAGGGTGAAGTATCAAAGGATGAAAGAGCAATTACTGGATTTGAGCTTAAGGTTAAAGATTTTAAGATTTACCAGCGTAACGATAACTTTCCTGTTTCTAAGGACATATCGGAAGAGTTTGAATTGGATAACAGACATCTATGGATAAGAAGCCGGGAATTCAATGCAATTCTTAAAATCAGATCAACAGTATTCACCGCCTTCAGGCAGTATTTCCTCTCACAGGGATTTTATGATGTACAACCACCTCTGATGGTTTCAACGGCGACAGAGGGAGGTTCAACTCTGTTTAAGGTACCTTTTTTTGGAGAAAACGCCTATTTGACTCAGAGTTCCCAGTTTTACCTGGAAACATTTATTTTCTCTCTGGAAAAGGTATTTACTGTATCCCCAAGCTTTAGGGCTGAAAAAAGCCGAACGTGGAGACATCTAACTGAGTACTGGCACGCAGAAGGAGAAGTAGCTTGGGTGAATAATGAGGAAATGATGGAAATTGAAGAAAAGATGATCCATTTTATAATTAGTGAAGTTTTGAGTAACAATCTTGCGGAGTTAAAAATATTGGGAAGAGATATTGATGCTTTGAAGGAGAGTTTGAAGCCCTTCAGAAGAATTCCCTACAAGGAATTGATAGACATGTCAGAATCCCTTGGAATGCCCCTAAAATATGGGGATGACCTGGGTGCAGACGAAGAGAAAAAGATTATGTCAAACTTCAAGACACCACTTTTCATAACCGATTTTCCAGCAAGCTTAAAGACATTCTATCATCAACCGAACCCTGAAAAACAAGATGAAATTTTGTGCCACGATCTTCTAGCTCCAGAGGGTTATGGTGAAATAATCGGTGGTGGTGAAAGAATTTGGGAACTTGAGGTTCTTCAACATAGAATCAGGGAGAGTGGCTTCAATGAAGAGGACTACTACTGGTATCTTGATCTTCGGAAATATGGAAGCATCCCTCATTCTGGTTTTGGGCTGGGATTGGACAGATTATGCATGTGGATTATGCATCTTGACAAAATTACGGGTGCAATTGCATATCCGAGGACAGTCAGGAGATTAAAACCTTGATTAAAAGCAATTTTCTCGATTCTCTGAATGGAAAAAACGAAGGGAGACCTCCTGTCTGGTTTATGAGACAGGCTGGAAGATATTTAAGTTCTTATCAAGATTTTAGGAAGAGGTATACCATTGAACAGATATGCCACGACCCTAAGCTTGCAAGTGAAATATCATGGAAAGCGAGTGAATATTTGTCAACCGATGCGGCAATAATTTTTTCAGACATTGCTATCCCATTGGAAAATTTAGGATACAGTGTGAAGTATGTTGAAGGCACGGGTCCAGTTCCTGAATTGAAACTTATGAACAGGGAATATTCTGCGGTATCTGAAGCCTCAAGGGCCATTCGCGAGTTCAAACAGAAACGTCCTGAGATCCCAATTATTGGTTTTATAGGGGGACCTTTAACATTAAGCTCGTATGTAGTAGGTAAGGGGCCAGATAAGGATCTTAAAATAACGAAGGGTCTCCTCAGTAGCAGTGATGAAACGTATCACGCGTTGATGTTAGAAATTCTCGAAGTTCTAAAATGGGAAGTGACTCAGCAAATTAGACAGGGAGCAGATTGCATCCAAATTTTTGATAGCTGGCTCGGATTTATAGATAGAGAAGATGCAGAAAATATCTTGATTAAATTTGTAAAGCCAATTACTGAAATTGTAAAAAAAGAGGGAAAAAAAAGTATATATTTTTCAACCGGAACTTCCGGTATGATTGAAACCTTGATTAAATCAGGATCGGATTTCTTGAGCCTGGACTGGAAATGCTCACTGCAAGATGTCAGGGCAGAATTTCCGGAGATAGGTTTACAGGGGAATCTTGATCCAAGACTGTTAAGGGAAAGTCCCGAGAAGGCTCTTGAAAAATCACTTGAAATAATCAGATTTATGCGAAACGATCCTAATTATATTTTCAATCTTGGACACGGAGTATTACCTGGAACAGATCAACTTAAATTGAGAGAAATCACTAAGAAAATAAGAGGAGAAATACATGAATAAAGCACTTTTGCTTATGGCTTATGGAAGTCCTGAAAAAAAAGAGGAGATAATGGATTATCTGAGGGACGTTTTTGGAGGTAGGGACCCTCCTGAATTTTCCATAAAGGAGACAAATAGTAAATATTCCGCTTTTGGCTATAAATCACCATCCAGTGAAATTCTAAGATCCCTGATTGGAAAGATGAGATCGAATTTTCATGATTACGAAATATTTATGGCGTTTAAACATTGGAATCCGTCCATAAGAGAGATCGCTAAGCAGATCAAGGATGGATTATATGATCATATTGTTGCATTTCCATTATTTCCCATAAGGAATAACAGCATTATGAAAAGTTATCTCGACCCACTGGAAAAGATTTCCAAAAGTATAGATCTTCAGACAAATATAACTGCGATTAACGGAATGAGCAAATCCCGCATTCTTACAACTTTCTGGATAAATTCCCTCAAAAGTTTAGCAGAACCTGAAGATTTTGTATTATTCTCGGCCCACAGTCTTCCTCATACTGTAGAGGAAGAATCTGATTACGTTCTTGACCTTAAAAGTTGGACAGATAAAATTGCATTTGAGGCCAAAGTTGACAATTTTGGGATAGGTTTTCAGAGTAGAGGTTCCTATGGAAAGGTATGGCTTGAGCCCAGCATATATGATATCCTGGAACAGGTTCAGGACAAGGGATATAAGAGAATAGTCACAGTCCCAGTTGGTTTCCTTTACGATCACTTGGAAGTCCTATATGACTTGGATATGCTATTTGGGGAAAAGGTTAAATTGAAGTCTATGGGATATAAGAGAGCACAGCTTCCAAATGATACTGATGATGCGATAAGATCAATAAAAGAATGCGTGGAGATGGCATAAATGGAAAATTATAGAATATATGCATACGAGGATGAGAATTTCATTAAGGGAATTGGGAAAAAGCACACAGAGAGCGATATTGCAATTTATGGAAGGAAAGATGATCATGGCAATTCGACGATATTTGTTCCAAGTCGATATCCAGATAAGATTTCATCACTGACTGATAGTATGACTTTAGCTCAAATTGTTGTTATAAATGGGAAGAATATGAATGCATACCTTGGAGAAAATATCCTCTGTGCAGACGTTATGACAAAGAGTCTTGGTTTCATAACAGTGGACGACACAACAGATACTGATAGACTTAAGACCATATTGAAAAACTCAGCGCTCAAGAATTACAATTTTTTCAATGGAACTTCCATGGAACTCTTAGATCAAATATACGGGATGAAAATAGAACAGAATAAGCAACCAGAAACTAAAGTTATAATTGACCACTTTTTCAAAGTTAAAAGCGTTGGTACAGTTATACTAGGGTTCGTTTTAGGTGGTACGTTGAAAAAACACCAGGAACTGTTTTTAAATCCATCCGGAAAGAAAATTCAGGTCAAGTCAATTCAAATGAATGACATAGATTTTGAAGAAGCAGAGACTGGAAGCAGAGTTGGTATTGCCTTAAAGAATGCCGATATTGAAACAATTGATAGAGGATCAATTTTATCTGAGAAGAGTATACCAATGGTTAACGATCTCAAAGGAAAGATTGAATATCATCCGTCTGTGCCACAAAATAACAGAAATGATGGTGAAGTATTTCTTGCGGGTAATTTCCACTATTCCAGGGGAATTTTGACTGATGGCTTAATAAAATTGGACAAACCGATCTTGCCTGAAAAGGAGTATGTGGTTGTCAGGCCAAATGCCAAACCTAGGATTGTAGGAAGATTCGTTTCAGAGGAATATAAACCATGAAGTTAGTGCTGTTGATGTGATTTATCTCTTCCTTGAAGGTTGAATTTTAATTTGCGTGAATGAAAAATTTTCTCAATAAGAAATTCCAAGTGCCTTTGACGCATCCATCTTTTTCTTGAGTGTTTCAGCTTTTCCTATATCATGCCTCATTTCATACTGTCCAGTAATCCTCCATAGGTTCATTTCAACGTCAGCAGAAGCTCCTTCTATTGTATCCCCCTCAGCGAGTATTGCCATTCCTCTTGAGTTCGTGAAATTTACATTGTTGATATCACCAGTAACCCCTGAATAATAGATTTTAATATGCTCTGGAAGTCCATGTGTGTTGACCCTTAAATTTCCTGGCATGGGGTTCACTCCATATCCCGGGGGAACAAGATATTTCAACACAGTGGCATTTTTCCTGAAGTTGACCTTGGCACCTTTTAAGTCTGCGTCAGCAATTCTGAAAAGAAGGTCTACTACATCCCCTTCCATCAATGTTAAAATATTCATTCCTTCCGGGTCGCCTAATCTTCCATTAATTTCGATTACTTTTGGACCTTCCTTAGTCTGCATGAATTGAACGTACATTACCCCCTTGAAAATCTGTCCATCATTAAACAAAGAATTTACAAATTTGCGGGAAATTTCTTTCGCCTTTTCGTATGTGAACGATGAAATAAATGGAAGTCTCATATCCTTGTCCGTAATCGAACCCATTCCTCCTGTATTAGGACCCTGGTCTCCTTCCCTCAATCGTTTGTAGTCTTGGGCTAAAGGAGCGAATAATACGCTGGAACCATCAGTAAAAAGCTGCATAGAAAATTCCTCTCCTTCGACAGCTTCCTCAATTAGGATTCTCTGGTCTCTCTGTAAAATTTCCGAAGCATATGCGATGGCTTCCCTTCTGTTAGAAAAGTGATGGTTTGTAACCTTGACACCTTTTCCTCCTGTCAGACCAGACGGTTTGATAGCATACTCTTTACTGGTGTTTGACAGCAATTTTTGAATATCGTATTCGCTATTTAAAACTTCAAACTTAAGGTTTCCAGGAATGCCATATCTTTTCATTAGTTGTCTCATGAATATTTTAGAACTCTCGATCTTAAATGCCGCAGAAGAAGGACTGGCTATTTTTATGTTGGTTAATAACAACTTATCTACTAGATTGGTTTCAAGATATCCATCTGGGCTAACGTATACTAGGTCTGGGTTTTTGTCTTTGATAAAATCTATGATTTTTTCGGTTTCGCTTGTCTGAGCTATGAGAGTTTCACTGCTGATGCTCTTTATAGAAGGGTTTTCATTTGGCATGATTGAAATTAATTCAGCACCATTCTCAAAAATCTTTCTTGTCAAAGCATCTTCCCGACCTCCGCCTCCTACAATAGCAATCCTATAACTCATTTTCTTCCTCTCCTTTTGTCTTGTCCAATTGAACCCCTTTTTTAACGTTAAAGTACTTGTAAAACTTTCCTGTTAATTTGTATATTTCTGTGTTTCTGTATTTCTCGCTTTTAATAAAACCTAATTTTTTAAGGTTTGTGATGACAGCATCTGCCCTTTTGTGAAGTTTTTCATTTACTTCTCCCTTCATTGCCTTTTTGCTGTTGACAATCAGGGTTAACGCCTTAAGCTCTTCTTTTGAGAGTTCTGGTGTTGCTACTGGCGAAACGACCTCATTAAACTCCGATTTAAGAGTCATCTTATATTTCTTCCCTGTGACTGAAATCACTATGCTGGTATTTCTGCTTTCATAGGATTTAATCAATCTCTTTAAGGATTTTTTAACCTCATCCTGGCTCTCCAACAGTATTGATGATAATTCAGTCAAACTAAGAGGCTCCTCGGAAGCAAAAAGAAGAGCTTCGAGTTTTTCATCAATACCCATGTAAGGGAATAAATTCTTTATATAAAATATTTTAATTCTCCTGAAATTCAAAAATTTTCAGTGGTGAGCCAATCAAGCGAACTATATATAAAGATACTCTATATTTATTGAATCGCATGCACTTTCCTTGTTGTGAAATCTATTCTTGCGGGAAAGTATACGGATGATACACTGCAGACTCAGATAAATGAAGAACAGAGAAGCATGAATCAACGATCACTATTCTTTCTATGGTTCGGTTCTAATCTAACTGTCGCAGACTTTGCGCTTGGGGTACTTGTCGAATCATATGGAATGTCAGTCTTTTATACCCTGCTTGCACTTGTGATTGCAAATTCTGGCGGTGGTGCTCTTGTCGCAGTAATGAGTTACCTTGGACCTAAAACCGGACTCGGCCAGATGGAAATCTCAAAAAGATCGTTCGGGACGGGTGGGGGGAAAATCTTTTCACTTCTTCAATTTATGAACACTGTAGGATGGCTCTCAGTGAACCTGATTATTTCAGCGAGAGCGCTTCAGTTTGTCCTGACAGATCAACACTCCACTAATCATATTTTTATGGGCTTAGATTTAATGGAACTCTTATCGCTTTTCCTTGTAATGCTCTTTATTTCTCTGACAGTAGTGTATGGCCATAAGACTGTAAAATCCTTTGAAAAAATCATGTCAGTTGTGCTCGGAATTATGTTCCTATTTCTATCAATTTCGATAATAATTTCACCAAGTAGGTTTATATCTGCCTATTCCGGAAATTTTTCAATAGTCGCTTTTACTTCTGTCATAATGCTGTCATTTTCATATATTATGTCCTGGGCACCCTATGCAGCTGATTATTCCAGATATATCCCAGGCGGTAAAAACAAACAGATGGCTGCATTGATTTTTACACTTTTGGGTTCTGGTATTGCATCATTTCTCGTTGAGGTGATAGGCTTTTATGTTGGTATTGACCTCAATTTGGATGGCATCTTTACGAACTCCCTGTTTGTTCCTCTTTTGGGAGGAGTTTGGTTTATTGGTTCCATAACTCTTTTCTTAGGTGGTCTGTCAGCAAATGCATTGAATATTTACTCAAATCTTATGTCCATAAGGGCATTGGGTTTTAAAGCTGCAAGGAAGTATATAATTTTCATAGTTGGAGCGCTAACAATAATTATGGGATTGCTTTTCTACTCTGATTTCTCATCATATTTTGAGGGTTTTCTTTATGTTCTTGATTACTGGATTACTCCATGGATAGGCGTGATGATTGGAGAGTATTTCATAGGTAGAAGAACCGAGATATTCAAGGGTAAAATTAATTTGAATCCTATCATTGCTTACGTGTTTTCCATAACTTTGTCGATACCTTTCATGGATACAATACAGTATTATTTCAACTTGAATATACCATTTTATGCAATAACTTTTGGTGTCGACTACAGCTATCTTATATCCTTCGTTCTGGCAATTTTGCTTACCTCGATTTTTGAGAGTAAGATTGATCTAAATGGCAGAGTCGGGAAGATAACACCGAAGAGTGATACCTCTGGAATGAAATAGAAAGTGAACAAACTTCAGTTGAATGCTTCTTTCCCCTTTTGCAGTTCAACTACCATCAATTCCTTGGAAAGAAATGAGTTTGGAAAAATTTCTATTGCCTCCTTCCTGAGTATTTCTGGATTGTCTATTCTAGGACTGTAGTGATACAGGTAGAATTTTCCTACCTCCGCATCCCTGGCAATTTCTGCTGCCTGTCTTGAGGATGTGTGTCCAAATTCATTCACCTTCGGTTCAAGGGATGAATCTGTTGTCGATTCGTGGATGAACAGATCAACGTTTTTTGCAAATTTAACCATTTCCGGATTTGGTCTAGTGTCTCCAGAATATACCAGGGATCTCCCCTTTCTTAATCCTGACGATATTTCTTCCAACTTGATTATCTTCCCGGATATCTCTGCCTGTCCTTTGTCTCTTATGGTTTCAATCTTTTTAGATGGAACCCCTAAAGCTTTGGCCTTTTCCGGATCAATTTTGACCAAATCATATTCCTGAATCCTGTAGGAGATCGCCGGTACAGGATGATCTGCTTTAATTGTCGTTGCTTCAAAATAAGGTGTCACAACTTTTCCGCCATATGGAATTTCTTCGATGAGTATATCAAACCCTAGCGAAAAATATCCAGTGTTAAAAGCTCTTGATAATACTGAGACAGCCCCTATTGGACCGTATACTTTTAAGGGTTCAGTCCTTCCATTAAAAGACATGCTTTGAATTAAACCGAGAACGCCTAGAAAGTGATCCCCGTGAAAATGCGAAAAAAATATACTGTTTATCTTCATGAACGACAATCCACTTTTCATGATCTGTTTTTGTGTGCCCTCTCCGCAATCAAAAAGACATAAATAGTCATCCATTTGAAGAGCAACTGATGGCATTGCTCTACCTGGCATTGGCCATGATCCTCCTGTTCCCAGAAAAGTTACTTTGAATGATGATGACATGCCAGAATATACCTTCCACTTTAAAATAATTGGCTATCTGATTCGCATTTGGATTATGCGTTTAAGACATAATATATACAAAATTTTGAATTTTCAAAATGATTTAATAAGTTTGATCCTATCTGAAGGAGATTAGTTTTGGGAAATTCAACTCCACCAACGGGATTTGGAAGCAACTCCGCTGAGCTCGTTGTGATCATGATAATCTTTTCTCTCTTAATATTGAGGAGGCTATGGTATGGCGTTAATGGCAGAAGATATTCAAGCAAAATGTTGTTCAGAACGCCCTTGCTGTACGCGTTTCTATTAATTTCATTTGAAATTGACCTTATCAACCAGCCAATTTATATTCTGGGATCATTGCTACTTGTTCTTCCCGGTCTGGTAGTGGGTGACAGGTTGGGTGTATTAACTCAAGTATATTTAGAAAATAATGTGATCTTCTATAGGAGCTCGACTATTCTGCTTGTTATGACTACCGTTTTACTTTTCGTGAGATTGTTAATGGAATTTTTTATAAATTTTACTGAACCACTGATCATCGCATTATTTAACGCCATGGTTGCATTTTCATTGGGTATATATATTGGAGAATTGCTATTGATAAGGACAAAGGCAAGTTCAATTAGACAAGAGTCTCGTATAAATGGTGTTGAACACTAAATTAAGTAAATATTATATAGTAAATATAATATCATACTATTGTCTGACGTGATTTAGATGAGACTTTATTCCTTGAACATCCAAAACTTCAAATCCTTTGGTCCTAAAGAAACTGTTATAGACTTTAGACCTGGGTTAAGTATGGTTGCTGGTCCAAACGGAAGCGGAAAAAGCAATATTGGTGATGCACTTTTGTTCGTTTTGGGCACGAGGTCGTCAAAGAGTGTTCGGGCAGAAAAGTTGGATGATTTAATACACAACCCAGGCAAGGACGAGAAAAGAATACCACACTCTTCAGTAAAGGCAACATTTGTTGAAGATAGAGATGAAGACTCATATGAAAGGATAGAGATTGAAAGATGCCTTGATCAAAGTGGTAACGATATAACCAGTACTTATTACATAAATGGAAAAAGGTCGAAACATGTGGACGTTGATAGATTCCTGGAAAATATTGGTATCCAACTTGATTCGTACAGTTTTGTCCTTCAGGGCGACATTAACAGATTCATTTATGTGACTGGAACAGAACGGAGAAAACTACTTGAATCCATTGCGGGAATTGATTCGTATAATTCCAGAATTAACGCAGCAAAGGAAAAAAGCGATGAAACAGAAAAAGTGATTCTGGCTTCTAATACATTAAAAGAAGAACTTGATTCTGAGGTGGAAAAAACAAAGCTGGAGACAGAAAAATTAAAGGAGTTCAATCTCTTAAATTCGGACATTAGGAATCTGAAAGCTACAGCACTGACTCTTCAAATCAGAAATATGGAAATTGACAAAAGTGGATATGAAAATTCACTTTCATCTGAGACCACAAGAATGAATTCTATTGCAAGCCAAATCGATGAACTGAAGATTTCGATTTTCAAACTGAATGAAAGAAGAACCGAAATAGAAAAAAATTCCTCTCAAAAAATACAGTCTAAACTGGCAGAGATTAGGGAAAAATCGGAATCATTAAAGCTGGAAAGAGCCAGAAAGGACATCGAAGCGAGTAATTACAATAGAAAAGTTCAGGAAATAAGGGAGAATATTGAATCCAACGAGGATAAAATTGGATCGATCGAGAAGGAGATAATGAATTTAGGGGAAAGATACAACTTTTTAGTAGAAGAAGGAAAGAATTTAGAGAGCAAAGACAAATTTTTAAGGGAGCAAATAAGACAGAGAATAGAACTGCAGAGAAATAAAAATGATAAATACAAAAAAACCACTGATGAGCTGCAGGTTTTGGAAAAGAATTTGAAAGAAACTTACAAAGAATTGGAGATGGCAAGAAAATTCGAATCTGAAAACGTGACCGGTTGTGAGAAAATTCAATCTAAACTGGGAATTAGAGAAGAGGATTTAACAAGCGAGAAATATAAGTTATCTGAGGCCCAGTGGAAATTAAAAAATATACAGAAAAACCAAAGCAGTAATAAAAACATCACAGATGGATTAAACAGAAAATACTATCAATTACAATCTGAGATATCTGAAAATGAAAAAAGTAGAGTTGACCTACGGCAGAAGATAGATGCAGTAGCAAAAGAAGTTGAAAAAATCAGATCTGAAATGGGTAGCCAAGGATTTTCAAACAAGCCAATTTCTGCACTGATGGAAGCAAAGGCGAAGGGTGCAATCAAAGGTATACATAGAGTTATGGGTGAAATTATTTCCTATGAAGATAAAGTTTCATTAGCCGTAGAAACGGCAGCAGGGGCCAGACTTAACTCTCTAGTGGTGGAAGATGAAAATGTTGCCCAGGAGTGCATTGATTACCTGAGGGAGAAGAGACTTGGTAGAGTTACCCTGCTCCCAATCAACAAAATGGTACCCGGGAGACCGAGAGGGAAGGCTCTTGTAATTTTACAGAGTGAATCGGAATCATCTCTACTCAGTAAGAATGTAACTTATGACCCAATATATGAAAATGTTGTCTGGTATACATTTTCAGATACCATATTGGTAAATAATATGGATACAGCAAAGCGTTACATGACCGGGGTAAGGATAGTCACTATGGACGGTGATATATTCGAGGCAAGCGGTGCTATATCTGGAGGATTCATTAATAGGGGACGAAGAACATATAACACTGCAGACCTTCAAAAACAGGAGAAACTTTTAGATGATTTGAGAGAAACACTTAACCAGGTTGAGAGTGATATAAAAGAAAGAAGAACTGAATTTGATTCTGTTTCAAGGCAATTGGTAGAAATCTCAAAGTCTGGAGGGGAGGGAAAAGGTCAGGAGTCATCCCTGCAGCAAACTATTGATAGCAGCCAGAAAACCGTGGAAAATATGTCAATTGAGGTACAAACCCTGAAAAATGATCTTAAAATTGCACTTTCACAACTTGATGAAAAAAGAGAAAAAATCAGATCACTGGAAAGTGCAAGAGAAGAGATGGAACTTAAGAAAAAGAGACTTTATTCTCAGATTGGAGATAATCCAGAGGAGACAAATGACTTGAATGAAATGCAGCGAGAACTGGAGGTCATTAAGATTTCAAGCCAAGATAATATCAAAGAATTAAGTGAAAAAAGAACAACCATACAGAAGATAAGCGAAAGAAAAATAGAACTCATTAAACAGAATGATTCCGGAAAAATTGAGATAACACAGCTGGGTAATAAGACTTCTGCAATAGAGGAGGAAATTACGCTGCTAAGCCGAGACCTCAAGAAAATTTCCGAAGAGGAAGAGGTACTGAACAAAAACAACAGGGAAACGCTCAGGGAGTTGAAAGAGGTGGAAAATGAGATTTCAAGAATAACTCAATCCCTCAATTCACTTGATAATGAGAAAAGAACACTAGAAAACTCTACACTTACTAGCAGGATTAAGATACAAAACTTGCAAGAAAGAATTGATTCTGTAAGGAGAGAACTGGAGCAGACTCAAGGTATTCCATTACCCGATTTTTCCAGTATTCAAAGAGTGAATGCCGAAATTGAAATTAGAACGGTTAAATTGCAAAATATTGGAGCAGTAAACCAGTTAGCAGAGGAAAATCTGAGGGAACTTCTACAAAGAAGGGAGTCCTTAGTTGAAAAATTAGAAAAACTCCAGGACGAAGTAAATTCTTTAAAACGGCTAATGGAAGAATTGGAGGGCATCAAGAAGAATGTTCTGCTTGAAATTTACTCTAAGATCAGAATAGAAATGAAGGATATTTTCAAGAATCTCACGAAGGGTGGAGATGTGGATATGTTTCTTTCGGATGAAAGTAATCCACTTGAAGCAGAACTTCTGATTAAAGCCAGACCGAAAGGAAACTCATTTACAAAACTTCAATCTTTAAGCGGAGGGGAAAAGAGCCTTGTTGCTCTGTCATTCATAACAGCTGTACAAAGGAGCAAGCCCTCACCCATTTACTTCCTCGATGAAATAGACATGTTTTTTGATGGAGCCAATGCAGAATCTATGGGCGAACTACTAAGGGAAAATTCAAATACATCTCAGATAATCATGATTTCGCTGAAGAATGCAATGGGAAAGTATGCGAACTCCCTGTTTGGTGTTACAATGAACAAGAAAACTAACTGTACGGAGATATTTTCAAAATCTTTGGGAGTGGTCTGAATGGAATCTGATCTGATGCATGAACTGAAAAATACCATTATAGTGCAAGCTTCGACAATTGGAATCGAAACAAGTTTTTACGAGGAACTTGATGTTAAGGATCCAAGGGAAGAAACAAAAAATATTATTGAAATGATGGAGAAATGTATTTCTATGGAGATAGATCCATGGAAGGTTGATGTTGTAAATTTTGTAAAAATAGTGAGGGAACTTACTAAGGAAGGGTTAATGTCAATTGCTGAAGCAGGATATATCATATTAAAGTCATGGGGAATAGTCAGAACACAGGCAAGAGATCTGATCGACTCACTGACAATTGAGGATGAACCTTACGGTGAACAGAATGACATTGAATTCTCTCAAAACAATGATCTTATGGATGAAGAGGAAAGGGAGTTCATTAGCCTCAAGATGCCCTTGAGACACAGAGAAGTAAGAAAAGTAATGCTTGTTGAACTCATAGAAGTCATGAGAAGGACAGAGAAAATCAGGGGAAAAATAGCTGCTACAAAGAATATTGAGCGGGTTCTTGAAGTTGAAGAAATTTACGAAGCTCTGAATGCAGGAGAACCAGAGAAAGAGATAGAAAGTTTATTGAATAGATTTAACGCTCTGATTGAAAAAAGTTTCTATTTGGAAGAAATCTGGGGTGATACCACAGATGAGAGGATAAAGGTTTTTATCTATAGCATGTTTTTAAGAAAGAGAGGATACATATCCATGGAGCAGGATGTCCCTTATGGAAGGATCAGGATCGAGAAGGAGTGAGCCAGGGGAGAAAAGAGTCATAAGCGCTTCTGAGCTGGCCGAATTTGATTATTGCGCTCTCTCCTGGTACTTTGCAAAGGAGGGTTACACAGTTTCCCATAGTTCCGCAACAAGAATGGAAGAGGGAACTAGATCTCATCAGGAGGTACAGGAAAATATTAATTACTCAAGTAAAGTTTCAATTTCAGTTGTGGTAGCACTGATTGTACTGACATTGATTTTAATAGTCCTGTTTATCTAATATGCTTATCTCAGAAATTTATTCGATACCGGTAATTGCTGCCATGATTATTTTGGTTTATGTATTTATAAAAACCAAGAAAAGAATGGATACCTACGTTTTTCCCAAAGGGATGGCCATTTATGGTGACCTTGTATCTGAGGGCAAAATCTTAAGATCGCAAAAATATGCATTATCTGGAAAACCAGACAGGGTGATTAACGACATCAACAACATAATACCCTACGAGTTCAAGAGCGGCAGGGCAGGCTTAAGACCTTGGGAACCTCATAGAATTCAGATGGGAGTATATTTTATAATACTAAGGGAAATGTATCCAGAAAAGAACATACCATTCGGAGTCATAAAGTACGCAAATACTAATTTTCGAATTGAAAACACAAAAGAACTGAGGGATTTGGTCATCAGAAGAGCCGAGATATTAAGAAGAACATTAAGTGTCCCCTCTCGCAGTCATGATAACCCAAACAAGTGCGTTGCCTGTAAATATCACGATATCTGCAAGGAAAGGTTAAGATAGGGTTAGGCATTGCAGTTCATTGTTGAGTATAGATAAAAGCTTATTCGAGGAGATTGTAACTGATGAAGAATTTTCTAAACTGAATATCGGCTGCAAGGGGTACTATGGAGTGGAACCATCTGGGATTCCTCATCTAGGGCATATATTAGTGATTGGATCAAGATTAAGAGCGATGATGGAAGCTGGAATAAAAATGAAGATACTTCTGGCGGACTGGCATGCTATGGTCAACGATAAGTTTGGAGGAAATTTAGACGAAATTAGGAAAAATGGCGAAATTCTCAAGAAGGCATACGAGATTAAATTGAAAGGATTAAATCCGGAATTCCTTTGGGCGACGGATCTGATAGAGAATAAAACTTACATGGAGGGGATGCTGCGATCAGCCAAAAGCACAACACTATCAAGACTGAAGAGATCACTGCCCATTATGGGAAGAACTGAAGAAGATGCCGAATCTGATTTCAGCAAGTTCCTATATCCAATAATGCAGGTTAATGACATATTTGAACTGGGTGTTGATGCAGCGCTTGGTGGAATGGATCAACGTCATGCCCATATGCTCGCAAGAGATATAGCAGAGAAACTAGGAAAAAAAAAGGTAGTCTCCTTCCATTCGCCACTGCTCGGCAGCCTGAAAGGATCAGGACGGATGGATAATTTCCAAAAGATGTCAAAGAGTGATCCTGGGAATGCAATCCTCATCTCGGACTCAGAAAGCCAGATAATAGAGAAAATCAAAAATGCCTATTGCCCCATGAAGGTTGTTGATGGAAATCCAATTATGGATATAGCAAGGGTCGTTATATTCCCAGAATATGGGAAAATGAACATTGAAAGACCAATCAAGAAGGGAGGGGATATTGTAATAAACAATTATAAGGATCTTTCAGAAAAATACCTGAATGGAGAAATTCATCCTTTGGATCTCAAGGCTGCAGTTGGTCATCAAATTTCAGAATTGATGAAGCCTTTTTCTGGTGTCTACGAATAATTTTAGGCAAAAAAACCACTGGACTTGCAATTTTTAAAATCCGATCTAATTGAAAAATGAGTCAAGACTTGACTGCTTTCCTTTTCCAAAAGACTCTTTCAGCTTATCAATATATGGTTGAACTCTTGTTTCCGAAAAATTATGCCTGTCGCACAATATAGCTTTTAAACCATCCTCATCAGGCGGGTGAAATTTAATCTCGTAATCATTTGTTATTTCAGGCCTTAAGAATATCTCCCTTACCTCCTCGTATTGGGGTATTTTGTAGTTCTTCTCCTTAATTATGTTTTCAAGGTTTCCAAACTTCTGGATCAGGGATATCGCAGTCTTGGGACCTACCTTGTTTACTCCACTGTTAAAATCAGTACCGATAAGTATAGCAACGTCAACTAGCTGTTCCCTTGAAATTTTAAGATTTGTTAAATTTTCCTTTAGATCGATGAATTCCGGATCGACCGTAATGTAAATATTTCTGCTCGACACCCTCCTCCTTCCGTAAATAGTGAAATTTCGCAGTACCTGCCTTGCGCCAAAAAGAAGACAGTCGTAATCCTGTGATATCACTGCATTTACGTTTCCTATGCTTGACATATATGAAGCCTGGCATTCCCCTTCTGAAGGTGCTTGAACGTATGGCAGACCCATATACTTGAGCAGTTCTTTTCCTTCATTTATCATATCTCTGGTTATGTGATTGATTGATCTCTTTAGTCTTGCAACCTTTTCCTTGTCTGATTCCATTATTGCCTTTTCCAACTCCTTTTCAGCATGCTCTCTGACTATGGCTCGTTCCTCAAGTGTCCGTAATTTTAAGGGAGATGTTTTTCCATCAAATACATAAACTGGTTTGAGACCTTCCTCCATCAGAGATATGGTTCTGTAAAATAATCCACTGAGATGCGAAGTGATATTTCCATTGCTATCCATTAAGGGTGTCCCGTCCTGCTGTCTGATTCCGCTGAGAAATTGATAAAGTTGGTTGTAAGCATCTACTGATACTGTGCTTCCTGAAAAATCCTTGATGTGTGTCTTATGTTTTATTAGAATCGGGTCAATGGCAATTCCCATAAACCCAAAAGTGTTGAATATATGTAATGTTTTGCTTCCCTATTGAAAGCATGATATGCCTGTCGGACCGATATAGAATATTTGTGTCTCCCCCTCCTTGATCGATCTGTGTTTCTCAATAGTCATAATTCTGGAACCTGGCTGTACTCTCCTTAGAGAGATTATGGTTTTTGAGAAGTGATCTAGCAGATAACCTCCAAAGGGTGTGATGTTTCCTGCGTTAACATCAAAGTAAATCTGATTTGTGGTAAAAACTGGTATACCATATCTATTTGAAATGGTGTTTAGCAGGGATATTATCTTTGATAATCCCTGGCTCTTGATATTTTCATCCTTTTCAATCCTCAGAAGTGCAGTAAGAGAATCAATGACCAATAATCCTATGTCTTTGGAAGATTGCATCAGCCTCTCTGCCTTTATCAAATTGACTTCCTGTTCCCCATAGTTCTCCGGTCTGTAAAGTATCAGATGTTTGCTGATCTCCTTATTTCCGTCTGAAATTTGCATAAATCTGTCAGATGAAAATCCTTCGGTGTCTATATAAATTACATTGGTGCCGGATAGAAGTGTGGAAACTGTGAGCTGCATCGCAAGATTTGTTTTGCCAGACCCTCCCTCCCCATAAACTTGTGTTATAACACCTCTGTCTATACCTCCGTGAAGAAATGAATCAATACAGCCAATACCGAATGGCAGTTTTTCGTCCTTAGTAATCTCATAATTTTTCATTTCTTTCATCCCTAATGGAGAGTATCAAACTGGAACAATCTCTCATATCTTCAGTTCTTAAGTCGAAAGTGGTAAGTCCACCGTTAACTTCTTCATAATTGAAACTGATCGAGAAGTCAGTACATAAAAACATCGATCTATCAGATGAAGAATCCCCTACAGAAATCGTAAATTGTGGATTGTACTGTGAAATCAGTTTTCTTATTACGACATCCTTTCTTTTCGGATCGACCATTGTCCTTCCTTCGGGTATTAATTTTCCCCCTAGCGAGAAAATACTATTTGCGTAAATCTCGTCAATTCCAGTTTCCATGCCTACTCTTTCTGCAAGCCACATTATTCCGCCTGAAACGATTATTAGTTTAAAATTCTCCTTTACTAGTTCTTCAGTGGCCTCTTTTGCACCATTGAATACTTCAATCTCATTCAGTATCTCCTTTATGGTTTCAACTTGTACTTCTCCAAATTTCTCAATCCATATTGCTACATCCCTTCGCAAAAATTCCTGATAATTTATCTTGTCCATTTTAAAAAGTTCATAATTTCTGCTGTTATCTACACCCAGTCTTTTATGCACGTAATTCCAACTGCTCTTCTCCTTTGTCAGAACGCCATCCATGTCAAAGAAAACTATGGGATTTCCCTTAGTAAGGCTTGGAAAGGAGTGATGTTCTTCCATCTTTCCCGCACACCTCACACTTTTTTTGTTCATCTTGATTTGAGATTGTTCCCATCATGTCAAGATCGAACTTATTTTCGACAACTCTTGCACATTCCCGGTCATCACAGAGAGAAACTAACCGAATTGAAGATTCCCCAGTAGAGCTGGATTTGCCGGATAGACCATCGGTCAAGCTTTTTTTGGCTTTTTCATAAAGTTCAGACTCGACCTTCTCCAAAAACTTGTTTAAATTTTCAAGTTCAGAAGTTTTTAATTTCTGCCTTCCCTTTTCAGTCCTAATTGAGACTGTAACCTCATCATTCTCAATTTCCCTGTTCCCCAGTTCTATTCTAATTGGAACGCCTTTCATTTCCCACTGGTTAAACTTAAAACCTGGCGTATATCTGTCGTCTGTATCGGTCTTAAATCTGAATCCTAATTTTTCTAATTTATTTTCTATTTTTTCAATAAATAATTCCATTTTTTTATCCATTTTTCCAATTGGAACTACAACAATTTGAATAGGTGCTATTTTGGGTGGTAATATCAACCCCTTATCATCTCCGTGAATCCCCACAAGTGCTGCTACCAACCTCTCACTCATACCGAATGTTGTTTGATTCACAAATTCACTTTCTCCATTTTCCTTTGCATACTTCACTTCATAATTCATTGCAAAATTCGTTCCATATTGATGAATAGTACCTACCTGAAGCGTTCTCCCAGATGGCATTAGGGTATCGAATGCAATAGTGTACATTGCGCCAGGGAATTTGTCCCAGTCAGGTCTTCTAATTTCAAGATAGGGTATACATAGATATCTGGTGAAATGGTCCCATTCCCTGCGATATAAGTTCATCTGTTCTTCTGCATCATTAAATGTTTCGTGCGCAGTATGACACTCAATGAAATGGATATCTCTGGAACGCATAAACGGTCTGGTGTGCTTGGTTTCGTATCTGAATACCTGAACTATCTGAAAAATCCTTTTTGGAAGGTCGCCGTGGTCTCTAATCCAGAGCTTGAACATTGGGTATATTGCTGATTCGCTTGTTGGTCTCATCGCTAAATCTTCTTCCTGGGTCTCCCTTCCACCCTTTGCAATCCAGAAAAGCTCTTTTTCAAAACCTTTAATATGCTCAAACTCCACTTCAAACATAGGCCTTGAAATTAACGAGGGAAACATTACTTCTTCATAGGAATCCTCAAGGAAGGTTTTTCTGATCATTTCGTCAATATTCTTCATAATGGAAAAACCATATGGCATCCATATATTCATTCCCTTAACAGGATACCTTTTATCTGTAAGTTCTGCAAATTCTATTATTTCGTTGTACCACTCGCTAAAATTAGACTTTGGGAATTCCATCCAGTCCAAATATTTAGGTTCCTATTAAATATTCTATGAATGATCGGACAATTGCTTGATTTGGATTCTCTCACCATAGTTAGATTTTATTAACTTAGGAGGGATATTGAAAAATGAGTTTGACAGAAATCAGTGATGAAAGAGAATTTCTGACAGAGATTGTTAAAAAAATCATTCCAGTAAAATCTATCAGTCCCGCTTCAGGTGGAAAGGGAGAGAAAGAGAGGGCAGATTTACTTATGGAAATGTTATATGATCTCGGCATAAAGGACTCAGTCAGATATGATGTTGAAGACAACACGGGTGCCGTCAGATCAAATATAATTGTCAAGAAAGGTAATAATCCTAAAACTCTGTGGCTGGTTGCTCATATTGACACAGTGCCAGAGGGAGATATAAATCTCTGGAGCAAACCTCCATTCAGCGCAACAGTAGACGGCAACAAAATATATGGAAGAGGGACTTCAGATGATGGCCAAGCCGTTTTTCTCAGTCTTTTATTGTTGAAGCGACTGCGAGAGAAGGATCTGAAGCTGAATTTAGGAATCGCACTTGTGGCAGATGAGGAGGTGGGAAGCACCTATGGAATTCAGTACCTCCTTGAAAAAGATATTTTCAAAAAGGATGATCTTTTGATAGTTCCAGATTCTGGGTCTGAGGATGGCATGGATTTGGAGATTGCAGAAAAAAGCATCTTATGGGCAAAGTTCACGGTAAACGGGAAACAGTATCATGCCAGTATGCCTAATAATGCAATAAGCGCTTCTAGAGACGGAATGGAATTCATGCTGTACCTTGATAAGTACCTTCACGAGAAATATAATGAAAAAGATGAAACTTTTAACTTTCCATTTTCCACTTTTGAGCCAACTAAACACGAAAAAAATGTAGACAATGTGAATACAATTCCCGGCAAGGAGACATTTTATTTTGACTGCAGGGTGTTACCTCAGTACGATATAGACAATGTCATAGATGATATATCAAGAGAAATTTCAGAATTTGAGCGAACCCATAAAACAACAATAAAAATGGAATTTGTGCAGAAAGAACAGGCCCCAATGCCAACAAGCACGGATTCTGAAGTTGTTCAGAAACTGATTGCAGAACTGAAAAAGAGAGGGGGAGAACCAAAAACAGTGGGAATTGGTGGTGGAACATGTGCCGCATTTTTCAGGAGAAAGGGAATGAATGCCGTCGTGTGGTGCACAACAATGCCCGATGTTGCCCATCAAGTTGACGAATTTGTTGTGTTAGATCATATTCTTTTGGATAAAGACACTATTGAAGGCATGATCTACAATTAAGTTAGGCATCGTCACTCTGGGATAATTCTCTGAGCCTTGAAACACCGTCAATTTCAAAAATTATATCCTTGACCGCTTCTGGAACATCATTTTCCCAATTTTCCCCTCTTATAATCTTCTCTCTAATTCTTGTCCCAGACCACTCTACTCTGTTGATCAGTTCCATGGACTTGACATTGTATTTTTTTTCAAAAAATAGTCTTTTCACCAGTGGATTGTTAGTGTAAACATTATTAAATTTTGGTGTTAGAGATTCAACGTGAGCAACCCATAGTGGGTTAGAGTTAACATCCTCTATTGGGATGATGTAAAAATTAAATATTTTGTTCATTTCTAATGTGTTTGAAATCATTAAGTGTCTTTCTCCTGCTGTAAATGGATTTTGTAAAGTGTGAGAATACTGTGCACTTCCTATCCCTATTATTACTGAGTCATGATCTTTTAATATTTCCTGGATTACCTCTAAATGACCCTTGTGGAAGGGTTGAAAACGACCAACAATAAATGCTCTACTCATATTTTCAACCTATTATGTCACACTGGGTCATATTATCTTCCTCGAATATAAACCAGTTTAATAGTTCTTTGATTACTTCGATCTTATTCTTTATTTTATTTCTCAGGTCTATAATCTCATAAACTTCCTTTGTGAAATTTTTATCTTTGCTTTCTGCCAAATTCTGGATAAGGGACTTCAATGTTAAAATGTCACTTGGTCTCCCTCCTGCAAATAATTCCCCATTCAGTCGTATCACTGATTGCTTCCCACCTTTTCTTGGCTTTTTGTCATCTTCAATTGAAATTTCAAGTTTTGGTTCGCCAGAAACAATTGTATTCATAATGTGGATTATTGGTTTTATTAGATAATAACCCTCCTTCTTATCTGCTGCATCCAGGCTCTCCACGACTTGATATTCAGTTCCATCAAATATGAAACTCCTCATCGATCTTATGGCCGGAACCTTTAAGTGAGAATAGATATTCATTGAATTTACGTATTCTTCCCAAAGGTCTGATAAATTTCCCCTCTCGACGGGTATATGATTCCTGGAAAGGTCTATCCAGAGTGGTTTGTCGTCCATGAGTGGTACTGGAGCATAATCCTCAGATAGAGATAGAAATAGGGAAGGATCTCTGAGGCTCTCCATAATATCCTTTGATACTTTCCTCAGTGATGAATAATGCTTCTCGAGTTTCTCCATTAGCAATTCATTCTTTTTTAGTTCATTGTTGATTCTTTCCATGTCCTTATCGATTTCTAACTTAATTTCCTCTTTTTTCACCTCATCGTCCATATCCTCTATAGTGCTGTCTGTGTCCCCATCCATATCTTCACTATATTCATCACCGATCATTTCAATTTGTGTTTTATCTGATTCAAGCTCAGACTTGATGAAAATGGAAAGTTGGTTGGTTTTGAGGAAATTGATGAGCGATATTATCAGTGATGTGCCTGAAACAATGAGTATTACGATAATTAAAGCTAAGTCGACATTCAATCCCATTCATATCTTTCCTTGTTCTTCAAAAAATTCTTTAATGGCTTTAATTCCTTCCCTAATTTCTTCATCAGATAGGGCATAAGAAAGCCTTATGTGAAATTCTCCTTGAGAACCAAATGCTGAACCGGGAGTCACTAAAATTCCCTTTGATGCAATTAATTTATCGCACAGTTCAACAGATGAAATATTCAATTCATATTTGGGAAACACATAAAATGCGCCCTCAGGTTTTGTTAGTTTTAGTCCGTCTATCTCCGAAATTAGAGAAACTATCAAATCTCTTCTCTTTCTAAATACCTCTTTCATTGCTTTTGGACTGGTGGTGTCACCAAGGGCTTTTATAGCGGCCAGTTGCGATACCGAAGGGGCACACGTGATAGTCTGCTGCTGCATCTTATCCATTGCATTGACGAGAGTTGTGTTACTTACGGCATATCCAATCCTCCAACCTGTCATCGCATAACTTTTTGAGAATCCACTGATTATGATTGTATTTTCAAGTGCCGGGTCTAATTCCATTACATCATATAATTCTCCTTCGTAGACCAGATCTTCATATATCAAATCGCAAATAAGGACAATTCCACGCTCATTGCAGAGACTCTGAAGGTTTTTCATTTCAGTTTTTGAATAAACTTTTCCGGTTGGGTTTGAAGGATTAGCTACTATGATTGCCTTGGTTTTTGGTGTAATTGAATTTTCAATTGCATCTAAGTTTAATGAAAAATTCTCTTCTGAAACAACAGGTACCGGTTTAACACCATAAATTTTACAAATCTCTGGGTAAGAAAGAAAATAAGGTTCAGGAATAATAATTTCATCGCCTGGATCTGCCAGAACCATTACTGCAAGATTTATTGCAAATTTAGTCGGTGTTACAATAACGTTATTTTTTTTAAGATCATATTTTGATTTGTTGATTTTGTTAGCTATTCCTGTACGTAATTCATCAAAACCTGCTGAGGGGGTATAGTGCGTGAAACCTTCTTTGGCCTTGCTGAATGCGTATTCGATCTCTTCCTTTGGAGTTGTAAAATCAGGCTCCCCAACACCAAAATTTATAACTTTTTTTCCCTGGGATCTCATCTTAGCAGCCTTTGCTCCTGATGAAACGGTGGCCGATTCTGTAATAGATTTAGACCTATCTGACAACACAAAGAATTATTGCATTGAACTAATTAAGAGTTATCTTATAGAAAACCTCAATTTAGAAGAAGATCGTAATCGTATATTACCATAACTTCGGAGTCTTTTTCCGTTATTCTCACTGCATTTATCATGTTTCTGGCTTCTACCATATTTTCTGCAAAGCAAACAAAAACTCCAGAATTTGAATCTGCAATCCTAATAATCGTTGCATCTTCAAGAACATTACCCGTTATATCTGGACTTTTGGAGAAGATTGAAAACAGAACAACATCAGTTTTAGAAAGGTCAATTTTAGTAACCACGGATATAATTTTTGTTTTACTCAAGAAATTATATCTTCGTTTAATTCTTATTACAGGCACATCAATTTCCTTTGATATTTCTGATAGCTTTGCCCTTGGTGTCTTTTTGAGTTGATTGATTATTTTATCATCTATGGATTTGGAATTCCCGCCATATGGATTTACGCGAGGCATGTACTTCATAACCGGTTGACCCAGTTCTTTCGAGGCGTTATCTATTTTTTTATTGACGTCCTGTTCATTAGAACCAATGAAACCATATAATTTGTTTTTTTCCAAGCATCTTAATCTAAGAGAAAAACCGTTTTCTAATTCGTTTTCGGATACAAATGCAGCGTATCCCTCCACCTTTCCGTATAAGGAAGGATTCACTCTTACTCCGAACTCCTTTATGATTCCTTCTTCAATCATTTTAGACATCCTGTAGTTTAAGGTCTGTGCAGATATCCCGATGTTTTTTGCAATTTGCCTCTGGGGTGTTCTTCCGTCCTTAAGCAAAAAATATAAGATTTTTTTGTCTACAGAATCCATGCCGGATTAGTATTTAGTACTAATATAAAATTTTAATCTTCAGAATCCAAAACCTAAATTTTGTAGTTGACAGAGAAAGATTATGATTTTGGTATCCAAACGTATGATTATATTATTGGTTATCCCCAGATTTTGCATTCCTTTTCGATTTTTCTCCTGAATAGGAATGGCCAGATTTCATTGTGGCAAAATCATCAGGATTTTTATAAACTTTGAACAGTATTTCCAAATTTCCTTATTAAGGAAAGCAATAATTAATTGCTTCCTATTTCAGTTTATGATTGAACAGAAAATTTCGTCCATAGA
>DAICVC010000067.1:0-2708 GCA_027372655.1 Thermoplasmatales archaeon
AGTCGCAATTGCCAGGATACTGGTTGAGACCATCTATGTCATGCTTTCCAGAGGTGTGGAATTCAATGATCAGATTGAAAACCTCACTGAGAGAAAGCAGAAAGCCATGGCGGCAAGATCAAGGAATCCTGTGATGCATAAAGGACTGGAGGAGACTGTAAAGTTATTTATACAGAAGAGGGATCGGAAGATGACAGGATAACTTTTTTCATAGAAGGGGATATATCTTTGTGTCATTCATTTCTCTCATTGCATATTACCGCATTCTGAGTCTTCTGAAGAAGAAAGGCATCAATAATCGGATCCGCGTGAAGGATGCGTTCCTTCGCCATCAAAGATCTGTATACCAGATCTGGGAAACAGAACAATTCTGGCGGAGTTGCCAAAGAAGGTCCGTGAACTTCCGGAACTGTTGGGCATGGAACCAAATGTAGTTCCCTAAAAGTGTTCCGAGTTAAGGGTAAAAGCAAAATTAATAAGTTGTTAGAAATTGTGTATCGAATGAAGAACTGATGAGATCTAATTTTGGGAAGATTTTGGTAGGCATATTCTCTTATAATGAAGGTGAAAATTTAAGACATATGTATGATCAAATTAAACTACAATGTGAAGAATTAAATTGTGAAATTGTTTTGATCGATGACAGTGACGAACGAAGGAGTTTAGCTGTAGTAAATGAAATCAGAGAGAAAGATAACACGAAAATACTTAGAGGGAGTACCAGAAGAGGCAAGATCCAAGGATACAATTTTCTTTACGATTTTTTTCTCAACGGTGACTATGATGTTCTACTGCATTTTGATGCAGATCATGTACTCTCAGATAGCGCTATTTTTCACCTTGTAAGAAGTGTCTATTCAGGATTTGACGTTTCCACATGTCTCAATAAACCCATAAAGACTGCACATATGTTCCAGAGAGTACTATATATTATGGTGTCCCCTGCGACGTTTAAACGTGAAAATGGAATGTTCGATCTTCCTCTGGTAGGTCATAATGGTGCGTACAATAAGAATTCAGTTAAAAAAATTGGAAATATTCCATTTGGAGGAATCGATGAGGAGACGTACGTACTTTCAAAGGTACTCGAGAATGGTCTTTCTCACACGATCGTTAAAAATGCAATCTGCTACTATGCACTTCCTGGAACACTTTCAGATTACATAGAAAACATCAGAAGGGTTTACGGTAAGGTAAAAGCATTCAACAGGTATATTAATATTAATGTTCCCAATGGAAAAAATGGGGATGCTAGTCATATTATAAAATCAATATATTCAAGACCTCCTTTAAAATTTATTGTAAGGTCACTGTTATCTGATCCTATTGCTGCATTATTCGTTCCGTTTGTAGTAGTAGTTAGATGGGTAATTATGAAATGCGCGAGAATTTATACATCCGACACGTGGGAAAGTATTAAAACTACAAAGATATTGAACAATTAATTTTCATGGAAATATCTTATTGAGACGATTGAAACAATCATTTTTAGGAAATTGTCAACTTCCGGTTGTGTAAATGCTGGTTGATTTTTGTGCATTTTCGCCTGAATAAGTATGACCCCTCGCCGGTTTAATTTTGACCACTGTCCATGTCTGGACAGTGGTCTTAGTTGTACGGGCTGGAGGTATAGAGAATAATGATACACCACATAAGAGAGAAGGGCATTAGTATAAAGGCCATAACCAAGGAACTTGGTCTATCAAGGAATAGAGTGAGAAAGTATCTAAAATCAGAACCGAAGGGAAAGCAAAAGAGGAGGAGAGGATCAAAGTTTGATCTCTATAGGCATAAGATCCGTGTACTAATAGATGATCACAACCTTTCAACTGTCAGGATACTTGAGGAGATCAGAAACATGGGATATGATGGTGGATACAGGTTGATAGATTGTGGTGGTACAAGAAGTATGTTCTAAGCAATCCTTCTTTAACTTGAAACTCTGCTTGAATGGCCATTGCTGTACAGGGAAATCTTGTTCTGCCTTGTCTAATGTCTTCTCGACCATAGGACCCTCGAGATAGAGGAATACCTCATTTCCGTATATTTTTAGAAATGACAGCATATTGGTTATGATCGAAACATAACCATAATTGCTCCCTACCTTTTCCAGCATTATCTCGACCGTCTGCCTTTCATTCATGCCTTTAATGATTCTTTCTATGGGTCACTGTTCTTACCAAGGTTCTTTATGTTCTCTTCAGACTGGAAGAACATGTATTTGATCAGCCTCTTTGAAATATTCAGATCCTTTTCTGTCTCTGGGTACATTCTGATCCCTGATCTCACCCATCTTTGTCTTCATGGATCTGCTATAATATCCATTTTTCCGACCATTATTTTCCATGAGGAATACATCCCTTTCGGTATTCATCAAATTCTCAAGGAATTCCTTCACGACTTTTTAGCCACTTCCGTTACAATTTTATCCATGTCTTCCATGTACGTTTGCCTCCTTGCTTGTCTTCAAGGAGGTATCCTTTTTCTTTTCATGAATTTTCTATTCATGATTTATAGCTACACAAGATTCTGTACACCTATGTTAAGAGGGATACCGTTATAAGGCATGTAACTGGTCAGTCTGTTGTGCTTAACAATTTCATCCCGGTTTGGCACTTCTTTTGATAATTGATGGAGTATCCTCTATGAAATTCTTACCTCTCAACTTTGATGTGTAATATACAGAGTATATCCTCGTATATATCCCG
>DAICVC010000074.1:0-9014 GCA_027372655.1 Thermoplasmatales archaeon
ATATCCTGAACTATTTCAAAAGCTAGCAATGGTTCGTTGCCATACCAATCGATTCCTAATTTTTTCCAGCCATTACTCCTTTGATTTATCAGATTTTTAAGTCACTTAGGTCAAAATTGTTATTTTTCTATTTTCTTTTTCAGTTGCTCTATTTCGTATTGTATATTCTTATCCATAGGGTTCTTCTTTGCTTTTGCTTCTAATTCTGCTAATTTATCCTCAAGACTCTTTTTCTTTCTTGTCAGATCCCTTTTGCTAAGTCCCATATTTAACAATCTTAGCGATAAATATAAATATTTTGATATTCCCGACCATTCTTGGAAAAATATGAAGCACAAAAAATCTTCATCTTTGTTAAAGATAGTTTTTGGTCATAAAGTTAAATCAGATTTTTAGACACTTTTCCAAACTGTTTGTGTTGCTTAAACAAGGTTTAATAACCTGAATATTCTAAAGTTATCTGAATGACGAAGATTAACTTAAATTCTATAAACTTTAGAGAAACGTTTTGTGATTTTAGTTTTCGTTTTAGGTATTGATAATAGAATTCGTATTCAGCAGTGACATTTTGTCATACTGATCCGATTCTTTTGTTTTGGTGTTGAAATGAATAATAATTATTTTTTAAATGGGAAATGCTCCGAATTAATCAGAGACACATCTGAGAATTCAAAATTTACAAATTTGAGTGAAAATCCACTTAAAAATTCCACTGAACACACTGGCATATTAAGAAACGAAACAAATTGCAAAAAAGGGGAGGGAAGGTAACACAATGAATTTGATAGATTTGAGAAAGAAAATAGACTCTATAGATGCAGAGATTTTGAAACTTCTAGACACGAGATTTGAAATGGCAATAAGGGCAAAAAGATTCAAAACAAATATTCATGATTCTAACCGGGAAGAAAAAATATTACTCAGAGCAAAGCAACAATCCTCCAATCTCTTATCCGGAGAATTTGCTGAGAAATTATTTACTGATATAATTATGGAAGCAAAGCGATTGCAAATTCAGAATCTGCGTTTAATTGGGTTTCAGGGGGAACATGGAGCCTACAGTGAAATTGCAGCTAAAACCTACGATTCTAATCTGATTCCCATTCCTTGCATTGAATTTGCTGATGTTTTTAACGGCGTTAGCCAAGGATACTTTGACCTGGGAATTGTTCCGGTAGAAAATTCCATAGAAGGCCAGGTTACGCAGGTAAACGATCTCCTAATCAGCACAAACCTCAAGGTAGTTGGAGAGGTCGCAATTCCAATCCATCACTGCCTTATTGCACTTCGAGAAACAGATCTAAGGGATATAAAGGTAGCATATTCTCATCCACAAGCCCTTGGCCAGTGCAATGGATTTCTCGAAAGGAATAAAATAGAAGGAAGGCCATTTTACAATACTGCAGGGGCTGCAGCAATGCTTGCAAGAGAAAGATCAACGGGAGGCGCGGTGATAGCAAGCAAATTAGCTGCTGAGATTTATGATCTTAAGATTTTAGAGGAGAAGATAGAGGACAGCAAAAATAATAACACAAGATTTCTAATAATTTCAAAAGAAATGATGACAACCGGAGGAAACAAATGCTCAATCACATTCAAAACCCACTCCAAGACAGGCTCATTATTCGGCATTTTAAAGATATTTGCTCAGGCGAACATCAATCTAACCAGAATAGAATCCAGAACCTTGAGGGACGGAACAGACAGAGTGGCTTTTATATTGGATTTCATAGGGTCTGACAAAGACGAAAACGTTGCCAAAGCAATTAATCAATTGGCAAGCAAAGTCTCGTCTCTGAACATACTTGGATGCTATGGAGAGTGGAAATTTGAAAATCCGGAAATGTAAAAAAATTTATTGATTTTGGGTTCCTAGAAATTCTATTTTTAGTGGATGGCAAAAAATATACTGGGTTAGATCAATCTTTGTATTGGTATGTTTCAGTTCCGTTCACTTCCGTGTTAATTTTAAAAATAGAACCTCCCATGTCTGCATCATTTCTCTCTTGAGTATCCGTAAGCTTAGCTGATGAAACATATAATGTCTTTGAGTCTCTCCCTCCGAAGACACATGAAGTTATATTAGTTGCGGGCAAAGAAATTGTCTCTAGTTTTTTCCCAGTGTCAGGATTCCATCTAGATATATGGTTTCCCGCCCAACTTGCTACCCAAATATTACCATCACAGTCAATATTCATGCCGTCTGGAAACCCAACTTCATTGCCCATATTGACTGCTACTTTTGGATTCTTTAGACTCAGTTTTTCGTCATAATCATAGCACATTACTTTCTTTGTTGGTGTATCGATATGGTAAAATTTCAATTTTTCAGTGTCCCAGGCCAAACCATTTGAAATGGTAAATCCAGTCAATACTTTTTTAATCTGTCCGTCGTATGTCATTACATACAGATTGCCAGTAGGATTTTTCTCCTGCATATCCATTGTTCCTGCCCAGTAATTTCCAAAGGGATCAACTTTTCCATCGTTGAATCTGTTGTTAGGAAATTCCCGTTCTACCTCACCCAAAAGCTCCTCCGTTCCATTATTAATGTCAATCCTGTAGTACCCATGCCCCATCGTTGCGTACATTTTGCCACTTTTTGACGGCACGATTGATGATATCATACCTGAAGTTTTTATGGTTTTCTTCTGGTTCCCACCATCATCTAAAAAGGAATATTTCATCCCTTTTATGTCAATCCAGTACAATCTTTTCAGTTTTGAATCCCATGTAGGTCCCTCGCCTAGCACTTCTGTCTTTTCAGAAATTATTTCGTATGAAGGCATGATCACGAAATCTGCAATTGTTAAATAAACTTGCAGAATCTGAAGCTCAATTATGACTGTTCTGTATAAGCATCAGGGAAAGGATATTTATCTATATTCACATAAAGACTGACATGGAAGTGAAGAATTACGAAATCTATATTGACTACAACCACTCCAATCACACATATTCAGGAGAAGTCAAGATAGAGGTTGATGGAAACGAAAAGGAGTTGATTCTCAATACGGAGGGACATGACATAGAAGAACTCTTAATGTCTGGAGAGAAAGTATCATTTTCCAAGGGTAGAAGAAATGATGAAATTGTAATTGAGAAAGAACTTAAAGGAAAATCAACATTAGAAGTCAGATTCAAAGCCCCACTTAACAAGAATCTAACGGGATTATATCTTGCAAAGAGTTCAGACGGATCCGAAATGGCCACCACACAGTTTGAGTCCATAGGGGCCAGGAAGGCTTTTCCATGTTTCGACGAACCGAAACTCAAGGCAACATTTGATCTTACCATTACTGTTTCTAACGAATTAGATGTTATTTCAAACATGGAGCCGATGGAGGTTAAGGATAACAATAAGAAAAAGACCATTAGATTTCAGCAGACACCAAGAATGTCTACATATCTGCTATATATTGGAATAGGTAAATTTGAAACAAGAGAAAGCAAATTCGAAAATGTGAAACTGTACCTATCGGGTTTGAGGGATAATTTAGACACAACAGACTTTCCGCTGGAAATCGCTGGAAAATGCCTGAAATTTTTCAATAATTATTTTGGAATTAAATATTCGCTCCCAAAACTGCACCTTATATCGGTGCCAGAATTTGCAGCCGGTGCAATGGAAAACTGGGGAGCAATTACATTCAGAGAGACTGCTATTTTGGTGAACAAGAGCACAAGTGGGTCTACAAAAAAGAGGGTTGCTGCAGTAATAGCCCATGAAATTGCACATCAGTGGTTTGGAGACCTGGTAACAATGCAATGGTGGAACAACCTCTGGCTTAATGAAAGTTTTGCGACTTTCATGATGTATAAGATGGTTGAAGAATACTATCCAGAATGGAAGGTTACAGGAGATATGCTTCTTACAAGGGGCAGGGGAGCTTTCAATGACGATTCATTGGAAAGTACTCACCCCATAGAGGCAAACGTGAAAGAACCCGAAGAAATTGAACAGATATTTGATCAGATCAGTTATGGAAAGGGCGGAATGATCCTGAGAATGATTGAATTATATGCGGGAAAGGAAGCTTTTAGGAAAGGACTTCATAACTATCTTGAAGAATTTTCATATTCCAATGCAAAAGGAGCCGATTTATGGAGAAGTATAGCCCAAACCTCTGGAAAACCTGTGGATAAGATTATGGAAGCATGGGTAAAAAGGGAAGGATATCCAGTTGTTAACGTAAAATTTGAAAAAGAAAACTTATCACTGCACCAGGAAAGATTTTTCTTAAACGGAAAAAAATCCGAGAGTATTTGGCCCATCCCCCTCACAGTTCTCAGGGAGGGAAAAATGGAAAGTTTGCTGATGGAAAATGCAGACCTGGTTATAGAGAAAAGAGGTTTTTTAAAACTGAATATTGAAGATACAGGGTTTTACAGAGTACAATATCCAGTTGAGTTCTATGAGAATATTGGCAATCTAATTGATAAGGTTGACTTTAAGGATCTCATAAACATCCTGTCTGATCTATACGCTTTTCTTGTATCAGGACGGATTCCATTAAATCTCTACCTGAAAACAGTAAGACACTTTTCAAAAAATGAGGAATTGAATGTTGTTACACAGATATCCAACGATCTCTCAGAACTAAGAAGTATCATCCCCAATAACAAGGAGCTAAACGATTCCTATCTGGAATTTCATAAAAATCAGGCAGATAGATTGGAAGGTAAAAAGGATCTGGACATGAATAATTCAATTCTGTATGGAACTGTGCTGAGAAGGTTAGTAGAGGTAGATGAGAAAAAAGCAATGGAGCTTTCACTTCAATTTTCGAAAATTGAGAACGAGAAACCTGATATAAGAGATGCAATAGCAGCAGCATATGCAAAGAGAGAGGGAAACTTTGAAACAATGAAGGCGAAGATGTTCTCACTAAAGAGCGATGAGGACAAGGTAAAAATTCTAGCTGCCATTGGGCACATCACAGGAGAGGAAACCTTCAAGGCAATGAATGAATTGATAAATGCCGGAAAAATTAAGAAGCAGGATGTTGCATCGTATTTTACATCCTTTGGCGCATATCCCAAAAACAGAAAACTTGCCTTTGAGAAATTTTCAGAAATGGTTAATAAGCTGGCAGACTTTTTTAGTGGATCGGGAACAGCTTCAAATCTTGTTTATGCGCTTACACCACTTGTAGGTTTAGGAAGAGGAGAAGAAATGAAGGAATTCCTTGAAAAAATTAAAAGCCCAAGTATCGAGGTTGGAATTAGAAAGGGCAATGAAAGACTTTCTATCAACGAGAGAGTATTGGAGAGGCTAAACAAATAGATAGTAAGGTGAATGAGAAATGGCTACAGGACCCACCAGAAGTCAGATAAATTTTATAAATAAGTTGACCGAGCAGGGAGCAGAAAGACTGGAAGTCTCAGAAAAATTCCTCAAGAAACTAGGCAAGGGAAGTGTGTCTGAGTTAACAGTCCAGGAGGCATCCAGCTTGATAGAAAAACTAAAGTCAGTTAAGGTCGAAGGGAGTGACATGTCAAATTCGGGTGGACCAACGCAGAAGCAGTTAAAATTCATTGGAAATCTTCAAAATTCCGAAGAAAGGATAGCTTTTACCACTAATTTTCTTAAGAAGAGGGGCAAGGGAACATACAACGAACTAAATCTAAGCGAAGCCTCGTCTCTAATAGATGGTCTAATGGAAATTAAAAAGGGAGCAAGCAACGATTCCCCAAAGGAATTTCTGGCGACACCCAAGCAGATAATTTTCATAAAAAATCTTCTTAAAACAGAAAGGGAAAATAAAATAGTATCAGAATATCTAAAAGGAATCGGAAAGGGATCGCTGGAAATGCTGAACAGACATGAAGCGAGCAGTCTGATTGAAAGATTAACTCAATGACATTCTCTCTATCCATAATGCTCAACGTTTTCTAGCCTTAAAGTTGTAAATTCAGTTATATTCTGAAATTTTAACAAAACTATTATTACGCAATTAGTTCATAAAAATAGGAAAAAGTGTTTAATTCATGAAAGACTGTGACTTTCATGAAGGCCATAAGTGAAGCAACGGACTTAATCATAAACAATAACCCTATTTATTCTATCATGATTAAAACTGGGGTGGTAAATTATACAAGCCTTGCAAGAAAGATAAAGGCTCAGGTTGAGAGTATGATGGGAAAAGAGATAAAATTGAACACCCTGGTGAAATATATAACAGGAATAACACCAAACCAGGAAAAGGATTACCAACTAGAGTTTCTCAAAAAGTCCAATCTGAGCGTGGAATACAAATACTCTGAAAAGGAATCCAGTCATTTTGAGGTGGATGAAGAGAATTTATGCCTGCTGTATAAAATGGGAAATATTTACAAATCAATAAAGAAAAACGACCCTGAAGGCAATCTTGCGTGCATTAGGGTGACATTGCCAGAGAATGCCAGACGGGCTCCTGGAATTACCTTGTTTGTTGTAGAATTTCTGGAACTTCAACAGGTGAATATAGAAAAGATTTACAGATTCGATCTGGAAATCATGATCATCTGTCAGGTTAGAGAGGCATCCAACGTAGTCTCTAAATTGAGCGATCTACTGTTCAGCAACCTTAGCGCACAGAAATAGTTCTTTTTTAAATTAAGCAAATAATAAATTAAATTACTGATGGTAATAATTAATAAGATACATTTTTAATAATATTAATAGATCAAAATCGGTGCAGTTCGTTGGCCAATCTCTCAAAACACATTTTACCAAATCCGTGGAGATACTACCGGGGAAAGGAGTGAGCATTCCTGACCTGATAGGCAGGAGAGATATCATTTTGGATTACGCTCAAATGGTCAGCGCGCCAGAAAATCCAATGGGAAGACCAGGGATTGATCCCATACTTGCGTTAAGTATAATCTCAAGTGGAACCTCATTGACACCCATGCCACACGTTACACCACGTGACAAAAATTCCCTCTATATAAGGTCCCAGATCAGATCTGGGCTGATGGTTGGAATCAGTCACTACTTTGTTATTGGTGGGGATCCCATAAGCAAAGATCAAAACAGCAAGGAAGTCAGAGAGGTTGATACGATGGGAACAGTCAGTCTTGTGAAATCAGTTTCAGAAAAATATGGATACAAGAGCACAGTAATAGGAGGAGCGCTAAATCCCTTTAGGAGTAATGAACAGGAAATAGCCGAAAAGAAGGAAGAAGCAGGAGTAAGCTTGTTTATTTCACAAATGTGTTATGATCCCGATCTTTTGAAGAAAAAATGGATTAGCAAAAGAAAATTCGGGTTCCTTTACGGATTCATGCCCATTACCAAGAAGTCCCAAATTGACTCACTTGGAAGGATGGGCGTATCCATTTCTGATGAAACAAGGAAGAGAATGGAAAGTTCTGACAATTTGGTAAGTTTATCCATCAAAATGGCAGCTGAAATAATGGATAGCCTCAAAGGATATGTGGATGGAATCCATATTATGCCAATGGGAAACGAAAGGCTTGCAAGAGATATTATGGAGATTTTATAAATGAAAATTGAAACATTGTTATATGGAATATACCCGAGGAGTGACTCTCTTCGACTAGATATTGGTCGAAACGAGCGTGGAAAAATTGGTAAAGCGGATTTAGAAAATGAAATCTTGAAAGAAAAGAGCGTCTTCTACAAAATGGCAGATGGCGTGGATCACTGCACCGACCCATTATTCAACTGGCACGATATTTTCAGGCCAGTTGTTCTTTCTGTTGAAGGATTCCAATTAGGTCCACTGAAGAGGTTTATTGGAACAAACACCTTTTACAGAGAACCCATAATTGGAGAAATTGGGAATCTAAAGATAGATCCCTCCAAGGAATATTTATCGACCGAGAATCCACCCTTCCCCATGTTCCAATTCGATTCGGATAATATTTACCCTATTCTTCCAACACCGGGTTCTCTTTTTGAAGTTTCAAGAAATAAGGAAAATGTCAAGAAAGATCATTTTATAGACAAGATATCTGAAATTTACCTGGAAATACTCCGAAAGTTCGGAAGAAAAAGGGTCGTCCTTATCTCTCCAAATCTCGGAAAAAAAGAAGATTTCAGTGGAATTGATAAAATCTCAGAAAAGGTATTTACAATTCTGATACCAAGTTCAAAGATTAACAGGGAACAGTTCAATGGTAAGGTAGGTTCCGCAGTTGCCAGAACGGCAGAAGACCTATCCCTGGCACAGGAGATTAGTGTAAAACCAGGAATTCAATTACTGGATTCAAGAACGACAAAGGTTGAAAAAGTTGATGTCATTAAAAATGTATTAAACACGATCGAAAGAGATTATGAATTAAAAGAAATTATCGTCTCGCACAAAGATTATATGGACTTTTTACCGAGGGTAATAGCTGACAAAAAGGTGGAAATTTTAAAGAGGTTGAACTAGCATGTCATACGAGTTTATAACACAGGAAATTGGTAGTTTCAGGAAGCCAGAATATCTGAGTAAAGTTTTTCACAAGATAGAAGGAACATCTAAGTACGAAGAACTTGCAAACCAAGCAACTCTTGAAACTCTGGATCTATTCGATAAGGCTGGAATTAGAAATGTTGGGGTAGGTGGTGAAATGTTCAGGTGGGAAATGTATGAACATTTTGCAAAAAAAGTTACGGGGATCGAGTTTTATGGTCTGGTCCGATCATTTGACAACAGGTATTACAGAAAGGGAAGCGTAACAAAGGAATTGGAGAGGAAAGGACCACTACACACGCAAGAAGTTGAGCATCTCTTGAAAGACACAAAAAAGGAACTAAAGGTGCCTATTACCGGCGCGTACACTATGATGGACTGGTCATTTAATGAGCATTATGATGACAGAAGAAAACTGGCACTGAGATTTGCTGAGATAATCAATGAAGAAGTAAGAGAGATCTACGAACTTTGGAAGAAAAGCGGAAGAAAGGAAAAACTTCAGGTTCAGATAGACGAACCAGCTACTACAACAATTCCAGAGGAAATGGATCTTGCGGTGGAATCCATGAACAGATCAATGGAAGGTTTGCGCAATATTGAATT
>DAICVC010000077.1:0-5987 GCA_027372655.1 Thermoplasmatales archaeon
AAAAAGGAGAATTAAAGTTTTTGAAGCCTGGCCACTTTAGATCTTTCCCAGATACGATAGGCTGTTCAGATGGCCACCTTATGTTAATTATGGGATCATCATACATTATCCCCCCCTCTGATTCCCTTTTGTATTCCTTAGTGACTTTATAATGAACAACACTGTCTTCTATCGCGAGAAAGCCGTGGGAAAATCCAGGTGGTATCCATAGCATCCTAATATTTTCGCTGCTAAGCCCCCTCGATACCCATCTCCCGAATGTGGGTGAACCTTGTCTGATATCAACTGCCACGTCTAAGACCTTGCCAGCCATAACACTAACAAGTTTACCCTGTTCGTAGGGTGGCGATTGAAAATGCATACCTCTAACAACGTTCTTTAGAGAAAATGATGTGTTGTCCTGAACAAATTCAACGGCTATCCCATTGTTGAAAAAGTCATCTTTCCTGTAGTTTTCGAAAAAAAATCCCCTTTCATCCTGAGATTTTATCGGTATTATCTCAACCACATCTGGAATCTCTGTTTTTAAGAATTGGAAGGGCATAGAAGTTTAATTTGTTTCCTTATTTCAATATTTGTACTTCTGTTAGCGTGTTAAGCAATTGATTGGTCTACTTCAGAAAACGTTATACTGGAATTTTGGGAGAGGTGTTTGATCTGCAATGACAAACACCCCCATTGATACCATAGAGAGGAGAGATAAAAGAGTTTGGAGCAAGTACAATCCTTCCCTGGTGAAGAGGATAGACATCCTCCTTGACACATCGTTCCTGGACTCCTGGAACGATGATCTGGGTAAAGAGAACGAGGGGAAGGTAGGACATCCATACGAATATCCACAGGAGTTCTTTGTCTTCCTCTCGAAGGTGAGGGAGCTGTGGAACGTTCCATTCAGGGAACTGGAGGGCTTCGTCAGGAAGCTCTCCGAACTCACAGGCAGGTTCAAGCCGTTGAGCTACGTCGCAATCTTCCAGCGCATAAGGGGCATCCCCATATCAGGGATGATTGAGGAGATCAATGGAGCTTCAAGAGACGGGATGACCGTTGTCATAGACTCCTCCGGGTTAAAGATTACCCAGAGGGGTGACTGGTTGACCACGAAATGGAAGACCAAGAGGAAGGGGTGGATAAAGATTCACGTTGCTATTGACGCGGATAGGATGAACGTCATCTCCCTCACAATAGGCAAGGAGTTCTCCCACGACACGAAGGAGTTCAGGAAGCTGCTCTACCCGGTGGTGGATAGAGCATCATCAGTCTATGGAGATGGAGGGTACGACAGCAGGAAGAACTTCCAATATCTCAGCAACAGGGGAGTGAGGGCAGTAATACCACCACGCAGAGGTTCAAGATCGCTGTCAAGGAGTGGTGGTCCAGCAAGGGGGAGAGTGGTGAGACGCATCAAGAAATTGGGGTTGGAAGCGTGGAAGAAGGAAGTGCAGTACGGCAAAAGATGGCGAGTGGAGATATTCTTCTCGGCGCTGAAGAGAACTGTGGGAGAGGTGATAATGGCAAACAAGTTCCTGTATCAGATACAGGAAGCCGTTATGAGAATATACGCATATTTCCTGCTTAGAAAGAACACTGTGGTGAATTGAATTGGTTATCACTCACAATTGCTTAACACACTTTCCAAATTGTAAATTCCAAATCTGCTAAAGTCGGAAACAATAACGTACTTTGGAAGTTCATCATCATTCAGCCCACCAAAGTAATCGAGTGCTTGGCTATATGCTTTTGTTAAATCAAGACCTCTTGATTTATGTTCAACTACTAGTTTACCCTTCCAAAAGAGATCGATGAAGTGCGTGTTGCCGTTTAATGCGATCACTGGTTTTTCAAAAGTTGCAACTCTCCTTCTGCTTATTCCAAATACGTTAAAGAATTCGTTCCAGAAAGTCTGTGCCTCTGCTCTTTCATTTTCTTCACCCTTCCAATCATGGACAAAAGCATATGACCTCTCCCGAATTTCGTTCAAGCTAAGAACCATCTAATCCTTTTAGAAAAGGTCCGACTTCGTTAAATATTTATGGTTTCGCTGGGTGAAATGTATTGGAATTAGGATCGAATGGACATTACTTGCTCAAATAGCTCAGATCAAAGACTACGTCTTTTCTAACAACTCATTAGCAGACCTTTTTCTTGTATCTTTTATGTGCGAGATTGATCGTTAGTTCAAAGTTAAATCCAAGCATTTGTTCGTTTTAAAAGCAGGAACGGTATATATCGGTCAACTTTGGCAAAACTGTAATAACTTTGATGTTTCTTCAGACCGCCAGTCTGGAAAAGTATAATATGCAGTTGACTATAAAAACATATATGATTTCTTCTTCGCGGTCAAAGCTTTCTTTTGCAGATTTAAAGAACGAGATCGACCTGATTAGAAGAACACACCCCACTTTGAAGGAAGATGCTGCTTTTGTACTCTGGTTTCTTAGAGCATATATTACCGATTCTGAGAATGAAGCTGTCGAGGCCTTAACAGGTAAATCGAACGACAAGGATGTAGATGCCGTTTTCTTTGATCAAAGAGCAAAGCAGATTGATATCATTCAAGGGAAATTTCATCACTCGATCAATGAATTCTCAGAAAAGCGAAATGATGTTCTTGCTACTGCCGATATAAGTCTTTTGCCGTGGCAGAAGAAGGAAGCAGTTCAAGCCTATTTTAGAAAGATCGATCCCCTCGTTCGGGTCAAGCTGGAGGCTACGATACAACAGGTAAAAGCGAAAGATTATGCTTTGAGAATGTACTATGTTACAACCGGTCGAGTAAGCGATACGGTGCGGGAAGAGGCAATGGAACGTACTCGTCAGGCTCAGGGTCCTGCTGAAATTTCTATTATCGATGGTCGTAAGATTATGACTATGTTCAAAGATTACATGGAAGGAGTAGCCCCCGCCATTCCTATCCTTTCACTGAGGATTAGATCTGAAGGAAGCGACCCTCTGATACACCGGTACGAACCTGAAGATGAAATCGAGTCTTGGGTATTTTCCATGTCTGCCAAAGACGTAGGTGAAATGTACAAACGGACGGGTCCCAGATTATTTGCCCGAAACGTCAGGGGATACCTAGGGGAATCAAATAACATTAATGAAGCAATGGTAAAAACTGTCACGAAAGAACCAGGTAATTTCTGGTACTATAACAATGGAGTTACAATAATTTGTGATGAAGCAAAGCGAGAGACTCAAGGCGGGGAAGATTGCCTAAAAGTTGAAAGCCCTCAAGTAATAAACGGACAGCAGACCACCAGATCGCTAAGTCTTGCTTCATCAGACAAAGCTAGCGTGCTGGTTCGAGTCATACAAGTTCCAAGACAACCGCAAGATGATGAGGCGTACGACGAGCTTGTGAGTTCTATTGTTAGAGCTACAAATTGGCAAAATGCTATCAAACCTTCAGATCTTGTTTCGAACGACAGTCTTCAAATCTTCCTAGAGCGAGAATTGAGAAAGCAAGGGTATCAATATCTGCGCAAGAGACAGACCAAAACAGAAGCAAGGCTAGCTCAGGGCAGTCAAGATATGTTCGCTATAAAGAAGGAGGAGCTCGCACAAGCAGTAGCGGCGTGCGAATTGGATCCAGCAATTGTGCGTTCAGGAAAAGAAGGATTATTTGACGAGAGATACTATCGAACTATATTCTCCTCCCATAATATGCAATTCTATTTATCTCGGTACTGGCTAATGATGGAGATTCAATCTGCTGCTCGAGGAAAACCAGAATGGGCATATGCAAAGTGGCTAGTTTTACACCACGCTTGGAGTCTTCTTTCAGCTGATATAGGTTCAGGTGAAGGGGAGCGAAAATTCAGATACGTAAAAGAGCAATCCAGTAAAGAAGTACTTTATCCTCTTGGTAGAGCATTAGACGGCATTTTCAAAGCATCCCTTGCCTTCTTTCGAGCAGAGCGAGGTAAAGGCCAAAAGGCGAGAGATGTATCTACTTTCTTCCAACTGACCAAACTACATGAAAGATTTGGAACATATTGGGCTTCGAGAGCAAATGTTCAGAGACAGAACGTCAATCGTAGGCTTTCCGAATTCAGGAAAGGGCTAATCTCGGTTGATGTCTCAGAAAGGAAGAGATCCTGATTTTTATTTATTTAAAAAACATATCCGGCTTGAGCATATAATCGGTTTCTCGATATTTTTTTGGGTGCAGCTTATATACTTTAGGTGCAACCTTGATTTTAAGTGCAAGGTGGAATTTGGGTGCAGAATTGATAATAAGTGCAAAGCCTAGCCCGATGGCTTTGTAGTTTTTTGAAAATTCTGTAGTTTAATTCATATTTTGTAGTTTTATTGCCAATTGAACTATAAAACAATCTACAGATTAAATTATAAATATTTGAGGTATTTAATATTATGAATTACTATCTCATTTTGGCAGGAGTCTTTGGTCTGAGTGGGTCCTTATTCAAGGTATTCCGACAAGCACATTTCCTGAAGTATCCAAGGTTGGGAGTATATAACGATCTTCCTGATCCCGTTTTAACAAATTTTTTCTTTGACCTTGTCGCATTCTCACAAATTGGCGTTGGTTTTATATTTGGGCTTTTAGCTGAGACCTTCCCGCCTTCTTCAGCTCAAATTCCAGTTTTTTGCATCGCAATATTTGAGATGATTACGATGTGGATCTTCGGATTCCAAGACGAAGTTCACTACAGAGGGAAATACAAGCTTGCACTAAATGACTCTTTAGGGATCGCTGTACTCTTTTTCTTTGGAGCGATAATATTTGCTGTGTTGGTGTCATTTGGATATTATCCCTCCGTTGACCCAATCGGTGTAGGCGTTCTCTTGATTGACCCAATATTGGCATACTCCAGCATTATCTATTTTAGGATGAATAGCAAATATAAGGGGAAGCTTAATACTTTTAGTTACGCAGTGAAGCCACTTGATATACAACTGTACAAGTACGTGATGGAAAGCAAACTATTGCTTGTGGCACAGAATTATGAGGAAGCACTTGAGAAGTGCAAAGTGGGCAACTTTCATGAATATGAATATGTAAATGAGCTTAACAAACTAAAGGAAAAGAGTATGGAAATCTTCAACGAATATCGAGAAATCAAATTTAATTTCAAGAAATTTGAGCCAGAGATAGATGTTTCCGATAGCTGGAAGTTCAATTTCAATTATAAGGTAAAGGAGTATATATAGACCAATTCGAGGAGCTAATGGAAAAGCTCAAGATAGAAAAGTAGAATTAAATGGTATTTCAGTTTAGAAATTCTGGCTCTATCCCTAACTCGAACATGCACTGGATCAGAACCACAATGTTATGGCACAGAACTTTCAACAATACCTCGTTCACCTGTGCTGTCCAGTTCTTGCTTCTTACGAGATCGGTGAACTTGGATTTTATCATAAAATTAGTGGATTCTACGTTGCTCCTGGAGTGGTAATGGTCCATGAATTCCTCGTGCTGGAACATATAATAATTGTACATCTTCCTCCATGTCCAGGACTTCCCCTTAGGTCTTCCAGTTGCATTAGACTTGAAGGGAATATATGCAGTTCCGCCAATGGAATCTATATAGATGACGTTGTCACGTGCGGAATAAGCCTTGTCTGCGCTCATTTCGTGTATCGTGAAACCGTTGTCATGGGTCCTTTGGGAAAGTTGCAGGAAGTAATTATTGTCTGCGCTGTTCTGACCCCCAACCTCAACAGCAGTCACAACATTAGTTGTAACACCGCAGGTGATGTGCATCTTAATCCATTGATGGTCTCTCCTGCTGTTGTGCTTTTCTCCAAAATAATCTGTGAATCTTGAGATCCTAAAACCAGTGCTATCTACTGAGAATTTTGTTTCACCCCCCTTAGTCACTATATCACTCGAAAAGAAGCGCGAATTGACGAAAAGAGAAACAGAAGTAGCAGGGCTTCTTTCAAAAACTATTGCAATGGAAGAATGTGTTTATAAAGAGACGTATTGTGAAGCAGAAGTGAATGATTAAATGAAATCGCGA
>DAICVC010000078.1:0-6095 GCA_027372655.1 Thermoplasmatales archaeon
GGCAGTTGAACAGTTTTATAATTTGACTTCTTTTCCGCCATTTAAGTGTTATTGATAACAGATATATAAACAACGTTCAATCTATATTTTGCAAGGTTGACACAGAATTATCTTGGATTGTCAGAGTTCCTAGGAGTGTCACGGTGAACTAACTAAACTAACTATATTGATAATTATGAAAACTTAGTAAACATGAACTTACTAAAGTCTTTTAATATTCACAGTTGGACTTCGCCAATTTGGATGGAGTTTGCATTCAACTTCATATTCATATTGTTTACTTTTAATGTTATCACCGAAAACTAATAATTTGAATTTGAATTTACCTTCACCATATAACTCAGTCCTTGGAAAACCTGAAGGTAAAGATATGTTCTCAATTCCTCTTTGACCGGGAATAATCTCCATTATAGTTACATTAGAATTATCGTCCTGTCCTTGGATAATAAGAATAGTAAAAAAATTAATAAAAAGATATTCCCCTCTGCCCAAATCATTTGAAAAGGATTCATGCTCATTTGTTCCGGATATCCACCTCATTTTGAATGGGTTAAATGGTTCCAATTTTATCCATTCATCGTTATAGCCCATCTTGTATATTTCAATAAACCTAATATAAACATTTTTGGCTGTTACTGAATAAAATTTGTTTTGGTTTTTCACCTTCAGTCTATACAAAAGAGACAACACTGGAGTTAAGGACAGAGAAGATTCACTCTGTTGAGGGATAATCTCTGAAGTAAGATATCCCCCTGTTGTTCCATGGCATATATTTAAACGTGGCTTCAACGGTTTGAATATGTTCCAATACCCTAGCAAAGCTAGAAGAAAGGTACCTATTGCCCCTATTGAAACTATAATTTCCTCTAAATAAGTACTCATTTTACCCGTCCCATGAACTCAGATGTGTCCATCCCTGTTATTTGGGTGTAAATGCTTGTAGTAAAAACAGATGAATGGCCCAGCCACTGCTGCAAGACATTCAAAGGAACATTATCCATTATGGCCTTAACAGCAAAGGTATGCCTGAACTTGTGGGCATGAATCTTAAGACCAAGCTTATCCTGCATTTTTTTAAAGTAAAGATCCACAACCTGCCTTGACATTGGAAATAAAGGATCCTCTGATTTGGTTGAAATGTTCATGTCCAGGAGATATTGCATGTAAGCATCCCTCAATTCTGAATGCAATGGTATAATTCTATATTTCTCCCTTTGAATGCCGTTCCTATCCTTACCTTGCTTAAGAGTTTTCATTCTGATTGAATTTGTGGCCAGGTTGATATCTGACGGCTTGATGATAAGGACCTCATCGATCCTGGCCCCTGATCTGTAAAGGAACTGCACCAGGAGAAAATATCTCTTGTGCTTTTCCGACCTTCTTATATCTATTGTTATCTTCTCAGAGATCTCATGAAAGATCTTCTGAACTTCTTCCTCAGAAAAAAAATCTATTGAGAGAGATCTTCCGGATGACTGTATCATCATGTTCCTTGGGATGGGCAAAGGCATAACATGACATTATGTAAGTCTTTAAATATGTTTCTTTCTAATAGGATCAGAGATCTCTTACTGGCCAATGGAGATGGTATATAAACAAACATAGAGAACTTAATTCATAACATGACAAAATGTACCTTTTGACATGTCTAATCGAAATAAACCAGAACTTTCAGTTAATCGATCATCCCAGGATACCATGGTATGTTTATCTCCCATCTAATACCTGAAATCTCATCCCTGAGGTATTTCTCATCTCATTGGGTGACTAATTACTCTCCGAAGATCATTCGTAGCCCTTAATCAGTTTATAAATTTGTTATGAATAAAAATAAAACAGCACAAGGGTTATAACGCATACACATATCTGGTAATATGGAGCCGGGCCCCCAACTCAAAATCGGGAAACGAAAGCAGCAGGGACGAGGTTATACCGGGAAAAAATACCAGGCATGCCCAAATTGTTCAGAATATTATCTGAGGGGCATGTATGTACTTGACAGGAATGGACAAAAAAGCAAATGGATCAAGATCGGGCTTTATTGTGAGGGATGTGGGATGTCATGGACATACCGGATGAAAGAGAACTTTATCAGGTGGGGTCGTGATTATGACATATAATTTTGGTTGCTAATTTGGATATGAATAAAAAAATCAAATAAGGCCAAAAACCCATGCCATACCTGCAATACCAATGAGGATCAGACTATATCCAATCATGAGTTGATAATTCATAGTTTTCTTTCGACTGTACATGTTATATTATCACTTCCTTTCATATATTCTTTTCTTCTGCATCAAGGGATATAGCAATTCCCCCGCTCAACAATGCAACAAAAAGCCAGGTGAAACCAGCCATTCCTTTAGACAGACCAAATAGATCTATTATGCCATTGGCAGCAGGTATTGAGAATACTTCAAAAGCTGCAAGAAGGCTTAACAGAGAAACACCTCCAAGGACATGCTTGAGCTTAATGTGGAACGAACTATCCACTTTATTCAATTTGCTGGCCGCATATTGTTTCACAGTAGATTTGCCTCTTATAGCTGGTTTGCTTGAGGTTCTTTTGTGTTTAGTGTTCCCTGGCATTATGATTCCTCACAGTTTCCCTGAGATCTCAGTGATCAGCCATCTTGCATTGTTCATCACCCGATCAAGGTTCTCCTTCCCAAGGCCCTTACCTGAGGCTTTGGCATCATCAAGCCAGCCTTTGATATATGCTGAGCTGTCATCCTTAAAATCAAAGCCGAAATGTGCACCCACGAGGTAAGTTGAAAGCTCTGCCTCTGATTCTGCCAGGCCTCTTGGAAGATCTTCCCTGTAAAGATGTTCCAATCTTGCATGTGACATCTCATGAATAAGAGTGTGCAATACGTTCACATCCTCTCCCGGGATCTTCATCACCACTATCTTCTGGCCCTCTCCTGAGTGAGCAGTGTAGCCTCTCACACCAACTATGGTACTTTCCTCCACTGTGTAGTGTTCTCTTGCTACATGTTTGAGTGTACTATACAGTTTTGTTGCCTTCACATCCTTCTTTACTTTTTTGTTTATATAGTCACTTATCCAGAACCTTTGGTATCTCCCAACTTCCAATCATTCCTTGCTTCCACTAACACAGTTTTCTTCAAACTTCCTCTTAACAGCCGAGAATATTCCTTAAGTACCGGGCCATCTCATGGCATAGGTATTATCATCTACTCATTTCCAGTTTCCCATTTCTCGGTATTCCATTATGGATTAGCCATTAACCCTTACAATTTTAAAAAATAATACTTATGCGGTCACACCCAGCCACGCTTTCTGAATATTGCAAGAAGTATTACCGAAATAAGCACCATAGCAAAGACCATTAAATAGAATCCATAGATGGATGTTGTCCCAGGTTGAAAAAATCCCGGAGTGAAATTCATTCCATAGAAACCTGTAAGGAATGTGAGAGGCAGGAAAATTGTTGCAACAATGGTTAAAAGTCTCAATATGTTATCCGTGAAGGCAGATTTGAGAGTGAAATACAGATCCCTTATGTCTCCGGCCCTGAGTGTGTATGAATCCAGTGCTTCGATCATCTGAAATGTATGGTCATAAACATCCCTGAAATCAGAGGACAGATCAGGTGACAGGAATTTTATGGCATCATTCTGTGCCAGTGACATAACATCCCTGTGTTGAGTGAGGGTGATCCTGAGATTTCCCATCTCTGATCTGGCTCTGGAAATGAAAGACATTATATTTTTCAGGTTATTGAGTTCCTTGGACGTGATATTATTAAAATCAAGAAGATCCACTCTCACAGAAACAAGCCAGTTCTCCATGTCCGAGAGTGCGCTGAAGAACGAATCAACTGAGAAATCGAATATCTGGTGCATTACCAGAGACGGGAAATTTTTTATGTTTTTAACTCTCTTGGCCCGGTTATCGATAGAATCCATGGAATGCTTAACAATTGTGGATGGTTTCTTGTGTAATGTCAGAATTCCATTCTCCATAAGTATAAGGAAGATTTCTTCTGTATCATAACTGAAACTGTTTTCCCCTGCTTTTACAACATTTTTTGATACTAAGAAGGTGTATCCTGGATAATCTTCAGTCTTCACCCTCTGCTTCCCTGAATTGATATCCTCCACTGTCAGAGGATCTATGGAGAATCTCTTCTCAATATAATTCAGGAACTCCTGATTGAAATCTTCTACATCCACCCAGAACAGATCTTCAAATTTGATACTGTCCAACTCTGAAATATCGGTTTTTGAAGAGATTTCGATTTCCTTTCCCGATAATCTTGAGACTGTTATCTTCACAATAATGCAAGGGCATAACTCTAAATATAATTTTTCAAAGAGTCAGAAAATTTTCTTTTTCTTTTATTTTTCCAACATATTGCAAAAATGTGCCCATAAGTTTTATCGTACCTAATAATTGTTACACAAAATAGGTATTACTATTGAAGATTAACCACAAAGTAAGGAGGGGGTTTTTCTGTCCATACGAAAGGGGAAAATGTATTTGCAATACATTTTGTCCGGATAAATGTGGTGTCATCGTCGTAGAACCTGAAAACAGGCAATAGGTGAATTGAGAACCAGAATGTTGAATAGAGAAAAATCATGAAATTTCCTCTATTCTACCATATATACAATCATATTGTTACTTTATAAACTTTATAAATGATTAATGTAATTAACTAACCCGTGATCTGAAATCATGGAAAAATCGGTATTGATTTCAGGTGGATCGAGAGGACTCGGTCATGAACTGGCAGAGAAATTTATCTCAGACAAGTGGAACGTAATGACTTTCTCAAGATCAGGAGAAACAAAGGAAGAGAGCGTCAATGGAAAATTATTCATCAGTTCTAGGGCAGACATGAGACTGGATCATGATGTGAGGGATGTTGTGAAAACCTTTGAGGAGAAGTTCAGGGGATTCAGGCTTCTGATACTGAACGCAGGTTCTGTAACAAGGGCGAGAAATTTCATGGATTCAAATCTGTCCGAGTTGAGGAAAGTGTTTGAAACAAATGTGTTCAGCAACTCACTGTTGATCAGGGAATTCCTGAAAATCGAATCAACAAAAGCTGTGATACACATCACTTCAGATGCTTCAGTGAACAATTATGAAGGATGGGCATTCTATGGATCGTCCAAGGCAGCAATGGATTACATCATGAGGACACTTGGAACTGAAATTCCTGAAGTGGAGTTCATATCACTGGATCCCGGAGATATGGATACTGAAATGCACAGGGAAGCATTGCCGGATGCAGATAACAATGATCTTCAGAAGCCAGAGGATGCCGCTGCAAAACTTTATGAGAGGATACTGGAGGCGATCAGTAATGATCAATGAAAGCATCTTTGAAATGCCTCCGCAGAAATATGCACTTCCCCCGGAGATGTCAGGGAGAGAAAGAGATTCAGTGAATCTTCTAAGGATATCTTCCAGTGAGGGGACCTACTCCTCATGGAAATTCAGTGATCTGCCAGGATTGCTTCCGGAAAATGCTGTACTCGTATTCAACAACAGCATGATGATTCCATCCAGTTTTATGGCATTTTCACAGGAAATAGATCAGTATTCCAGGCTGAATATCGGTTACGGGAATAACGAACTTCTGGTCGAAGTTAGGAACAGGAGCATAAAACCATATGAAGGCCTCAGGTTCAGATTTGTTGATGGAAGTGAAATAATCCTGAAGGAAACACATAAAAATTTTGCAAGATACTGGCATGCCGAAATACCTGTAAGATTTGAAAGGCTAAGAGATCACACAGGAGAATTCATAAGTTACAGTAACGAGATACATCCTTTGCAGGCTAAGTATTTCATGAATGTGTTTTCTGAAATTCCAGGATCTGTGGAATACCCTTCTGCACAGAGGCCCTTCACAGAATCTATGCTTTCAAGGATAGAATCCCTCGGAATCAGGACTGAAAAGATCACTCTTCACTGCAATCTCGGTTCGCTGGATGCATCGGAATTCTGGCGCAACAACGAACTCCTTCCCGAACACTACTCTGTTGGAAGGACCACGGCAGAAACTCTGAACAGGCACATTGAACATGGACGTCCAGTAATTGCAGTCGGAACAACGG
>DAICVC010000085.1:0-1922 GCA_027372655.1 Thermoplasmatales archaeon
TGAAGATATGTCGGCGCACACAGAGGAAATCAGAGAGGCGTATGAAAAATCCACAAAATTCCTGGGGACAGTTAGTTATGAAGTGAGCAAGGAAGAGATAGATAGGGAAGTGGTCAAAGGTATGCTCAAATACTTCGGAAACCAGAATGAAGATGAGATCAACAAGATCATAACTTCAGAACCCGACAAGATAGCAGAAAAGGTATGGGAGTCATTCGAGAAGGTGTATCAGGATAGAGTTTCCAAGGTATATGAAGCGCAGTTAAGGATTGATGGAGAGCCAGAAAAAGTTCTGACGGAAGAGACAAAAAAGATGTGGGAATTAATCGAGTCAGACATGAAGAGGCTGAAAAAAAGGACTAACGGAAGTAGGCAGGTTGCAGTTCCATCAAATTATGTTCAGGCTTACTTAGAGGCTGGGTTTGAATTTGTGGCCACAGTTGGCGATAAGGCAATTATGCGTTTGCTCGACTAATATTATTAGGGATTAGGTTTACGACAGTTTTTCTTTTAGTTTATAGGATGGTTAGCACAACAATCTGAAACATGAATCAAAACTTTTAAGAAGTTGTATTTTCAAATTACCGAGGGTAATATTTTCAGACAGAATATGATTATCGTTGATCGTAGTTTTTAAGTAGTTTCTGTAAATCAGAACCTTTATGCAAACAGAAAAGCATGAGCAAAAAGGAATAGGACAAGAAATTGTAGAAGCACCAAAGGACAGAACCTTTCAGGGACTTCGTGTGGGGCAAATAGTTGAGAGTGTTATCCATAGAGGGAGAGGAAACCATAAATACATAGCTTTTGAAAGTGTCTTTGCTTTTCGCGATGAAGAATTAACAGATATTGACAGCAGAATCATACTAATCCTGAATGAAGATGATATTGACAGCAGTTTCATCGGAAAATTAGCACGGCTCAAGATCATTGAAACTCGAAAAACATGCTACCTTGCTTATGTATTAGCGACAGTAGGAGAGTAAATCATGAATAATTCAAAGCTACTAATTTCATTTCTATCAACAAGGATTTTTGTAAGTTTGTATCATTGGCGAAGCAGGATTATACGTGCTCTGCAATGAAATATAGTTTTAAATAGGTTGAAAAAATAATATAGTTAAGGTAGAAAAAATGGTTTTGAAAAGAAAACTAATTGCAAATGGCAAAGGTTGTTCATTGAATCTTCCGAAAACTCTAACCGATCTGTATAACATGAATGCAGGTGATTTGGTGGAAATACAGGATACCAAAATGGGATTATTAGTTTTGTATCCAGAAAGAAGGGAGAAAAGCAAGAATTAAAAAATTGCCCCTGTCGGTAAACAGGAGCGGGAAGAATCTCATGATAAATATAGAGAACAATAATATAAAACGTGTGGAACCGCCGGATAATGAGTCATTCTTTACTGATTACTTTCATAGAGTGCAGGAAATAGTACCAGTACCAAATCACACTATGAATTGTATTTTGAAGACTCAGCTATCAATGGCACTAAGTAATGCAAGTTACCACACAAAGCAAGGGCCGGTGAGAGCGTCTATAGGACATTTATGGCTTGGTCCATCAGGATCAAACAAGACAGGCGGAAGAAGATTCCTTGAAAAGACATTCCTTAAGCTGAATCCACCTCAAAATAATCTTAAAAGATTGTTCTCCAAACACACACCTCACAACATACTGGAAAATCTAAACAAAGTTCCGTATGATATTAAATACAATGGTTCACCATACGCAATGGCCATAATCAGAGATGAGGCATCCACATTGGCGAAGGAGAATCGAAGTGGTGCCTTGTCATCAACATTTGAAATATATGCGGAAATAATGGACAACGAAGTGCAGGACTCTGGGACTACAGGACGTGGAAATGAATCTTATCCTGAGATATTATACTGCACCACGTGGTTAACGTCAACTC
>DAICVC010000003.1:0-4072 GCA_027372655.1 Thermoplasmatales archaeon
CGCAATATGAACACGCGAAATAATCTTATTGCCTTTGTCTTTACCCATGGCATTGCGGAGGTTGCCGAGTCAGGTCAAAGGCGACAGACTCAAGATCTGTTTTCGTAGGGATTCGCCGGTTCGAATCCGGCCCTCCGCATCACCACATCTTACGCAAGAAAACCAGTGCATGCAACTCTATTTTTTTTAGGCTTTGCCCCATATGAACTTTCCATCCTGCGATTGAACCACGTACTTCCTTTTCATGAGAAATTCCAGAGCGTAATCAACGTCTTCTGATTTTAGGGATGTTAATGCATTTAAGATTTCATCACGACTGACACTTCTAGCTTGAAGAATCCGTTTAATAGGCGAAATCAGCATTTTATCTTCAGCAATTTTCTTAAGTTCTTTCATGATTGGGACGCGAACACCATATTTATTTTCGAGTTCCATTAATTTCTCATATAAAGAAGCTTCCCATATATTCCCCCTAATATCACTCTGGGATTGCCCAGTGCATTCTTGTAAAATGACATTATAATCAATACCAGATTGTACCAGTATATGCATATCTTCTAAATCTCTATCTCTCTCAGTCATTCCTTTTAAAAGAAAGATGTCTTCCTTTGACAACATCAAGACAGTGAGCAAGCTGCCCGTGTACATTCTTTTAGCCCGTTGTTCCATCGTCTGGGTCAGAGCAAGTTTTTTGGATACATATTTAACAAATATCTCCCATCTGAAACTGTCTATGTTTTCAAGCGTGGTAGCGGAAAGTTCCTGATAAGGTTTGGTTAAATCTTGAATCTGTAACAAATGATAATTGCACTTTATTAGGGATCGAATAAGTATTTCTTGGCTCCTGTCATCTTCGGTCAATATATCCAAATCCTTAGTTCCATCTTTAAAACCATTCATGGCCATGACTGCTCCGCCAAAGACATAAATTCTCAGCTTCTCATTGAGTGCCTGATTCAACTTCCTTAGTTCGTTCTCAACATATGCTGGACTAAAATTTTTCCCATAAAGCCTGCTCAATTTATCACGATTCCATACAAATCAGCCTGCTCCTGAAATTCCTCGATCTTGGGTAATGGCCATTCTCTTATCTTGCCAAGGCTTTTAAGATATTTGATTAGATTTGAGACTTCATCTTCCAATTTATAACTCCGGGATTTCTCAGAGAGTAGAGCCAAATTCAAACTATATTTGACCTTAAATGCAAGTAAGAGGGCATATGTGGCATAAATTTGACTCAATGGGTCCACTAGAAGTGTGTGGATTATTATATCTTCAACAGACAAGCTTTCCAACTTTGGCCCATAATAAAAATATGAATCTGATGTCATCAACTGTATCCCATAGTCAGGTAAAGCGCTAACCCCGGTATGGAGAGTACTACTGGGAAACTTTTTGCTTTCCTTGTCTGGGAGGTCCCTAATCCTGTAAAGGCATCTATACCCATCTCTCCATATGATGATCGCCTCCTTGGGTAGCTTTTCTAGAAGATATTTCATGCTAACATGGTCGAAATATTCACTTATGAAGTGCCATAGATACCTATCCATGAATAACTTTTCTTCATCATCTCTGTTTAACATTCCATACATCGATAAATTGCGAATCCCCCTCCACAAAGATGCGCGGGAAAGCCCGTAGTCGAAGGTATTTTCACCCATGATTTTATTGAACAGAATAGCAATGTTAGAATTTGAGAGTATTTTTTCCCAGGGAATATAAGGTCTGGCCTTTATCATCTCGAGGAGCGATATTGCATAATTTCTATCTGAAATTTCTATATATTTTTTCATACCTTTCCTCTGGATTCTAACTATTCCGTTCCTTAGCAAGCCTTTCACACCTTGGGAAACAGAACTTTCAGATTTTCCAGCTATGCCAGATATTTCACGAACAGACAAAGTGCTGTAATTGGATATCGCCCTAACAATTGTTATCTCTGGCTCTGAGAGGGCAAAAGGCAATTTATGTTTTTTCATACGCTATTTCTAAATTACAAATTATTATATAAGTATTTTTGATTTATGCAACAATTTTTCAAACACTCTTTTCTATAACTTTATGCTTGTATTGCCATTTCAGTTTTCTCTATCTTTTAACGGAAAGCACGAGTGGACAGGACCCATAATAAGAAAAACAAAACATATGCTGCGTGGTAGCGCAGAATCTGAGTTTCGCGGCATTCTAGGTCACAGGTTAGAGATAATAAACAATGAAAGTTCAACAATTGACGAATGCATGAATCGTAAATTTTTTAAACTACATTTTTTAACACACATTAGAGCAAGATGGAGGTAAGAAAGTTGAGTGAAGAAAAATATGAATGCAGAATGTGCGGAACTGAGCATAAGTCTGAAATAGAAGCCATACAGTGCGGCTGCGGCTTCGATTAATAATTTTATAAAAATAAAAAATTTAGGTTTTTAAAACAGTTTATCTCTGATCTATTGGAACGTATTTTATATCCAGCTGACCAACATAGTGATCCAGAGGCCTGAACAGGCGGTTGTTCTGCCAGTATTCGAAGAGATGCGCAGTCCATCCGACCACCCTGGAGCACGCGAAAACCGGGGTGAAAAGTTCCGATGGAATACCCATGGCCGTATACAGCGGCCCTGAGAAGAAATCAATGTTTGGCCATATTCCCTTGGTCTTGCTGAGTTTTTCTTCCATGAGTTTCTCTGCCCTGATGGCTATTTCAAGAAGCTTCTCTATTTTGGGATCTGTTGTTTTCTGCATGAATGACTTCAGATAATTGTATACAATCTTCGCCCTCGGGTCGTACGCCTTGTAAACACGGTGGCCGAACCCCATTATTCTCTGCTTTCCTGCAAGTGCATCCTCAATGTATGTCTCTGTGTTGTCTGGTTCACCAATGGCTCTCATCATATTGAGAGCTGCCTCGTCTGCGCCACCATGAAGTGGACCTCTCAGGGTAGATATGCCTGCAACAACTGCTGAATAGACATCCGCAAGTGTCGAACCTGTGACCAGGGTTGAGAAAGTGGATGCGTTGCTCCCGTGTTCGGCATGCAGTATGAACATCAGGTCGATGAGCTTTGCAGATTCCTTATCCGGTTCAACTCCTGTAAGCATGTACAGGAAATTTGACGAGTGCGAAAGTGTTCTGGAAGGTTTGATGAAAGGTTTCCCCTGCCTGTATCTTCCAATCATGGCAACTATGGTTGGCATCTTGGCAGTGAGCTTGATAGCCCTTTCTAAATTCGCATCGGAACCTCGGTCTGCCATATCTGAATCGTATGCCGAAATAGCAGAAACACATGTCCTCAGAACGTCGTTCGGATGTGTTCTTCCTGTGAAGCTCTTAATGATCTCCTCAATGGATTCTGGAACCTCCCGCTCAGAAATCAACCTCTGATTGAAAACGTGAAGTTCATCCTTCTTGGGCAGATGCCCGTAAAGCAGGAGAAAAGCCACCTCTTCATAACTGGATTTCTCGGCCAGTACTTCTATGGGGTATCCCCTGTACCAGAGTTTGCCGTTAGCTCCGTCAATTTTGCAAAGTGTTGTGTCGGCTATGTATATTCCTTCCAAGCCTTTGCTTATTGTGATGTTTTCGTCGGCCATGCCAGGTGTATCACTTGAGTATACTTATCTGTTTAGTTTGATATTATGTAATGGAAACATATCTATCCTATGTGCCTGGAAAATAAAAAAATATTACTGATCTGGTTAACCAGAGACTTCTTCAGGACGACCAGATATTCATGATGTCGGAAGAGGACTTTACCATCAGAATGTTCTTCATATTTGTAAGGGACCTTTCATGGGCTTCCCTGTCAGCGGATGAACTGAGATCGTCAACAGCAATGGTGTAAAATCCCCTGTTCTGTGAATCCCTTGCACTTGATTCCACTCCTATTTCAGTGGCTATGCCTGCAAAAATAATTGTCTGTATGCCGGCGTTTCTCACCATGAGTTCAAAATTTGTCCCGATGAAGATGCTTGCTGTGTTCTTGTTAATAACTATGTCATCCTTGCCGGGCTTAACTGCAAGATCAAGCATTTCCGGTGAAAGCCCACCCGGGAACCTCCTCTGCGAGAGCCTGAC
>DAICVC010000004.1:0-13099 GCA_027372655.1 Thermoplasmatales archaeon
GAAAGGGCTCTAAGCTTCGAATCTGTTGCTATAAACAAAGGAGACTGTGTATTGATCAGAACCGGTTATTCAAGATTCTTTGAAACGGATGCTGACGCATACTTGCACAAATTTGCAGGACTTGGAGTTGACGCTGCCAAATGGATCGCAGGAAAGGGTGTGAAACTACTGGGCATTGACAATTTAGCGGCTGGGGTGCCGACACCATTTGCAGTCCACAATGTGATATTAACCGATAACGGCATCTTCCTGATGAAAAGTCTTAAACTGGAAGAACTGGCAAAAGACAAAAAATATATCTCAACAGTTATTGTTTCTCCACTAAAAATAAAAGGCGGGGAGGCATCGTTGGTAAGGCCAGTTGCACTGGCTTAACCCACAATTACTTTCTAAATTTAAATAATCTTTTTAATTTTCGCTTTGAGACTTCCAAAAATTAATAACTTTTGTACATCTATAGTATTTGATATAAAATGTCTGAAACAGAAATCAACTCTTATAAATCAGAAAAATTCTGGGTAAGTCCATTCAACTTTCCCGCTTTGAGTGAAAGTAAACTGAATCTGCCAAAATCAGTTCAAATTCACGATGTTACACTGAGAGATGGGGAGCAGACTCCAGGAATTGTGTTCAACAAACAGGATAAAATGGCTATTTCCAGAGCCTTAAGTGAAGCAGGTGTTCACAGAATAGAGGTAGGAATGCCTGTAATTTCTGCAGAAGAGAAGAGCGCAATAAAATCCATAACATCAGAAGGACTGAAAGCTAAGATCTTCACTCTGGCAAGACTTATAAAGGGAGACATAGATGAATCCGCCCAAGTTGGAGTGGACGGTATTGTTCTTGAAACGCCTCTTGGAGTACCAAAGAGAATGCAACTTGGCTGGTCCTTTGAAAAAGCACTCGATCTTACTCTTGAGATGATAGATCATGCCAAATCATACGGACTGTTTGTGTCATCCTTCGGTGTGGACACGACAAGGGCTGACATGAGTGAATTTCTTAAATTCGCAGAAGAGGTTTCCAAAACTAAAGCTGATTCTATGACAGTTGTGGATACCTTCGGATGCATATCATACGAAGGAATGTCATACCTCATGGAGAAGGCAAAGCAGGTTACTAAAAAACCACTAGAGGTCCATACACACAATGATTTTGGGTTAGCAGTGGCCGCTTCATTTGCCGCAGTTACACATGGTGCTTCAACTGTACATGTTGCCGTTAATGGTATAGGTGAGAGGACGGGAAATGCATCACTGGATGAGATACACATGGGTCTGAAATATTTGTATGGCATAGATACCGGAATAGACAGTTCAAAGCTTGTAGAGATATCTAAACTTGTAGAATCAAGCTCAAGTTTCAGGGTTCCCACTAATAAACCTTTTGTTGGTTCAAGGGCGTTTGGAAGAGAGAGCGGCATTTCAGTGGCAGGATGGGCAAAGTATAACCTAGGATCTGAACCTGTATTGCCGGAACTGGTTGGAAACAAGCATGAAGTAGTTGTAGGCAAGAAAAGTGGGAAAGGCTCTATTCAATATAAACTGAAAGAACTCAAGCTTTGGAAAGATTCAATTACAGAAGAGCAGCTTGAATCAGTGATGAACAAAGTTAAAAACAAGTCACAGTCAGAAAAAAAATCAGTAAACGATAATGATTTTATAGAGATAGTCAAAGAGACTATCAATTAAATTATTTTTTTCCGCTAATGCAAAGTTTCCATATTTCTTCCCAGTTTAATGGTATTTTATTTACTTCCACGTTGAAAGAGGCCAGTGCATCCGAAATACCGTTAGCTATTGCTGGAGGAGCTCCAATTGCCCCTCCTTCTCCCATGCCCTTGTAGCCCCCAGGGGTGTCTGATGGACTTTCAAGGGTCTCAATAACAAAGCTGTCCGGTACATCTCTTACTGACATGGGTATATAATCCCACATGGACGAGGTCATAAGCACTCCATCATCGTCATACTTTAATTCCTCAAACGTTTGCTGAAATCCATGTGCAATAGTTGACCCATGTATCTGTCCTTCAGCACTGGATGGATTTATAATAACGCCCGCATCGTCTACAACAAAATATTTCAATATTTTCATCTGGCCGGTCTCTATGTCAATTTCAGTAAACAGTGCATGCCATGCATAACTTACCACTGTGGTATCTGACGGAGCTTCATATACCGCAGAAGCCTCCAGTTCAGGCTCCATGTTTTCTGGAAGAGAGGAGGATTTCCTGTACGCTATCATGCCAATCTGTGACAAATTGATATTCTTTTCCGGGTCATTTGTGTCATATACTATACCGTCTCTTAAATCCACCTGATTCTCGTCTGTTTTAAGCAGGTACGCTCCAACCTTAAGTAGTTTGCTTCTAAGCTTTTTTGAAGCAAGAAGAACTGCGTTCCCTGCCGTCACTGTTGATCGACTAGCCCAGCTTCCAAAGCCATAGGGATCACGTTCCGTGTCTCCTTCAGTTACGTATATATCGTCAACATTTACTCCCAGATAATCGGCCGCAACCTGTGCAAATATAGTTTCATGTCCCTGACCACTGTCCTTAACTCCGAGATACACATTCACCTTTCCACTCGGTGTGATTCTCACTGTAGCTTTTTCGTAACCACCGACGTCCCAGCCAAGTATTTTCTGGAGCCTCCATGAGGAAGGTGCAGTGTATTCTGAATATACTGCAAGTCCTATGCCAAAATATTTCCCTTCTTTCCTGGATTTATCTCTTAACTTCACCATTTCATCGTATTTCATAATTTCCGTTATTTTCTCAAGTCCTTTTACGTAATCTCCACTGTCATAGACAACTCTCGATGGGCTTGTGTATGGAAACTCTTCCTTTCTGACCAGGTTCATCATTCTTAATTTCACAGGATCAATTTTTAACTTCCTTGAGGCAATATCCATAATCCTTTCCATAACAAAAGATGCAACAGGTCTTCCGAAACCAATGTTTGGGGACCAAGGGGCTTTGTTGGTTGTTACTGCAGTAACATCAAATCCGTAGTGTGAAAATTTATAGGGGCCAGGTACAGTTACCGAAGCAACCATAACCGGTTGTACCTCAGCCCAGAATGTTGTGCCGGCACCCACATCAGCAATAATCCGATCGTAAACCGCAACTATTTTTCCACTCTTTTCGAAACCAGCCCTTACTTGGTGTATCTGGTCCCGTTCATGTCCTGTCAAAAGCATGTGTTCGGTTCTGGTCTCAACCCATTTTACTGCTTTTTTTAGCTTCATTGATATTGCGTAAACGGCAACTTCATCACCATAAACAGAAGACTTAGGACCAAAACCTCCACCTACATCGAGCGCATATACTCTGATTTTATTTTCTGGAAACTTGAGAGTTTCAGCGATGTAAGTTCTTAGAACATGTGGAAACTGGGTGCTGCTCCAAACATCCATAGTATCACCGTTAAAATATGCCATCTGTACTCTGGTCTCTAGGATTACTGCGGTACTCCGACCATTCGTAAAGGTCCTTTCGATGACAAGCGGGCATTCATCTATAATGGCGTCAAGATCTGAAGTTGATTTATAACTGTCTCTGAATAATACATTGTCATTCAAATCATCGAATACCTTATTATTTGGATTTTCTAAGGCTTTAAACGGATTCAATATAGGCTCCAAAGGTTCATAGTCAACCTGTATGGTCTCTGCTGCATCCTCTGCTATATACACTGTCTCAGCAACAACCGCCGCTACAGCTTCTCCATTGTAAGTAACTCTTTCAACAGCAAGTGGTCTTCTTACAGGTTCTTTCAGATCCGGGAGGTGCATCCAGTAACCCAGATTTAGATTCGAGAAGTCTTTTCCGGTAAAAACCGCTATAACACCTGGCATTTCCAGGGCTTCATGTGAATCTATCTTCAAAATTTTAGCGTGTGCATAGGGTGACCTTACAAAGCTAACGTGGTATATTTTTGATTGAATCTGGACATCATCAGTGTATGTCCCTTTCCCTTGAATTAAATCAAAGGAATGTTTCAACTTGACACTTGTTCCAACATATTTTTTAAAATTCTGCTGATCTTTTTGCAGCTCTAACTCAGTGAAAGTCTTCATTAGAATTCCTCTTAGACATTATGGAAACTATCTTTTTTAATCTTATGTATAGTTAATTTTACAGTTTTGGTGATTTTAAAGACGTTGTCAAGTTACGGTTGATTTTTTTGAGTATGAATTTCAGCGATCCTATGGATACTATGTTCGAATGTTGAAAAAACGTGTTTTTAACTATAATTAATTACATAGGATAGTTTCTATTTTCAAATTATCAACTAAGATTTAACAATGTCTTTAAAGAAAAGCTTAAAAGCATTCAATCAATACAAAAAGTGGTCTAAATGGCAACATCTATTTATGGTAAATATACAGGAAAAGACAGAAAAATTATGAGACTAGCAACTTATTCTCTTCTTAATTCAGTTCAGGAGAGGACAGCATTCATACTGGACGATGATGTGTTTGATTTAAACGAATCCAGTAAATACTACAACCTAAACTTCGGAGATCAGGAGGCTCAGAACGAAGTGTATTCAAAAACGCACGCCCCCACGGACATGCACAGCTTGATAGAAGGTGGCGATCACATTATGGATCATCTGGTGGAAGTATTCAATCATCTTTCAGCTCTTAATTCGGATGAGGTGGAAAAACTAAAAAAAGAACAGAAATTCGTATATACGCTAAAGGATGTGGAGATTAAAGCTCCATTAAGGCCCAAAAAAATAATACACACCGCTGGAAACTTCAGAGAACATGCAAATGAAGGTTCTGCCGCGGGATGGCCTTTTCCAATACCTGAGTGGATTTCTTTCCTTAAAAATCCCTATTCAGTAATAGGGCATGATAGTTACATAGAAAAACCGGACTTTACAAGTAAGCTAGACCATGAGCTGGAACTTGCCATTATTATTGGAAAAAAGATGAAAAATGTCGAGGAAGGGGAGGCTAAAAAAAGAATATTCGGGTTTACCGTATTTAATGACGTAACTGCCAGAGATATCCAGAAGGAAGAAATGAAAAATGGTCTTCTTAATTTTGGAAAGAATCTTGATACGTTTGCACCACTCGGTCCAGTTCTTGTTCCTTACAGGTATTTCAAGGATCCACACAATTTAACAATGGAGCTTCGTGTTAATGGAGATCCAAGGCAACAGGGTTCTACTGCCAAACTCAGTGTAAAAATAGAGAAAATAGTATCCAAATATTCTTGGGTCACTCTTAACCCAGGAGATATGATCTCAACAGGAACTATTTCTGGAGTGGCTGCTTTCAGAAAACCTGACCCTACCCCATACTTCCTTAAGGACAAGGATGTTCTTGAATGTGAAATTGAGGGGATCGGCATGATGAGAAACGCCGTTAAAAACGCCTGAAAATTTTTCTCATTTTTGATATTTAATAACTCAAAAAAATATACATTAATGTAGAACAAATAAGGTAGATTATATATTTTTACAAAGATTGGATTATTTTCTCTCCCTGTTGCAAAGATCAGAAATAATCATTGAGTAAACCTTCGTGCAATCCAGTAAATCTCCGAAGTTTATATACTCTCTATCCTTATCGGAAAGTGTAAGTCCTTCAAGCCTCTTTAGTCCGGAAGGACCATAATTTACTGCCTTTGCACCCAGGGAATTAAAGCTTGGTGCATTTGAGTACCATAGTTCGTAGGTTTTCTCTGGTTCACTACCTATAATTTCTTTATGCCACTGTTTTATCGATGAAACAACCTCCTCATCTTCCGAAATTTCAGTTGGTGGATTTACAGAATAAGGCTCAGATATCAGGTTTAGTTCAGGATTTTTTTTGTTTAACTCCATAACTAGGTTGTCAATTTCTCTCTTTACTTTTATTGTGGGCCAGTCAGGCGGGTATCTTATATCCAGATACAGGGAAACAGAATCTGGTGTTCTTGATCCCTTCCATGGTCGCCCACCTTTTATTGCAGAAATGTTGACAATACCATTGTAACCTTTAAACTTGGTTCTCTCCTCAAACGATTTCTTCCAGGTTTTAACCCCTTCTATGACCTTCGTAAATTGTTCTATTTTGTTGGGCAGATTCCTTGACCATGCAGTATGTACTACTGTACCACCAGTTGCAGTTAATTTTACCCAGAACGAACCGAAGTGACCCAACATAATCTTGAGTCCCGTTGGTTCACCAAGTATTGCATAGTCTGGGAGTATTCCATGTGATGTTGCATATCGGGCTCCGCTTCCATATCCTCTATATTGTTTGCCTGAAAATTCATCAACCTGAGTCTCCTCTATCTCACCACAAGTTGCAGATATGACCAGATCCCCTTTCAGTTTATGCCCTGATTTTATTATTGCTTTTGCCGCAACTATATATGCTGCTAATGCAGCCTTCATGTTGAAACTTCCTACACCAAAAATCCAGTCTTCCCCATTTATCTTCTTGACCGAACCAGCCGGTGCAGAAGCACCTCCCATCATAAAATCTTCGTTTCCGCTGAATGAAACATCAAGATGTCCGTCAAATTCAAGAGTTGGTCCGGTTCCGTTTCCCCTTAAAATTCCTATGACATTTGGTCTGCCCTCTTCCACTTCCTGCCAAATGACATCCATCCCAATCTGCTTTAATTTATTTGAAACAAACAATCCCATGTTCAATTCGCTGCCGGTAGGGCTTGGTATATTGACAAGGTCAAGTACCAGCTGTTTCAATTCGTTTTCGTCTATGTTTTTCAATATCTCACTTTTAATTGTTTCTGTAGTCATTCGATCACTTCTTAAATATTTAGAACGGGATGTTTAAGCTCCTATCATTCCAAATCCGCCGTCACAAAGTACTGTGTTGCCAGTCATATGGAAAGAATCCTGTGAAGCAAGGAATGTTACTATATGAGCTATGTTATCAGGGTCACCAATAGATCTGAGAGGTGTCTGGTTTACCAGAAACTTTCTTCTTTCGTCTGTCCAGTCCTGTCTTGCCCTGAGTGAAGGTGTGTCCATGTAGCCAGGTGCTACAGCATTAACTCTTACAAATGGTGCAAGAGAAAGAGCATAAGATTTAGTAAGTCCAATAACACCATATTTTGCAGCTGCGTAGATTGGAGATCTTGGGCTTCCCGTAACAATTACGTTTGACGCTACGTTTACGATTGTACCACTCTTTTGTTTATCAAGCATTCTTTCGCCAAAAACAGTTAAGCAATAAAGAGTTCCTTTCACATCAAGTTCAAAGGTATCGTTAATGACTTCTTCGTCAAGTTCTCTCCAGGACTTCATCGTTGCAGCTGTTTCTCCGGCATTATTAATAAGGACATCACAACTTCCGAACTCTTCCCAGACTCTATCTGCCATATTCTTTACCTGATCTAGCTTTCTTATGTCGGCTTTAACTGCAAACGATTTAACCCCTTTTTTCTTTATTTCTTCAACAACACTTTTTGCCGCTTTCTCGGAGCTATTGTAATTAACTACGACATTAGCTCCCTCATCGGCCAGAGCAAGAGCTATAGTTCTTCCAAATCCCTTTGAAGATCCAGTTACCAAAGCATTCTGACCTTCGAGTCTTTTGCCATTTACAACTGGCTTTCTTTGCCAATTTATTTCTTCATCTACATCAGGACTTCCTGGTGATTTTCCCCAACTCATTTTTACACCAGTCAATTATTTCAAGGTTTTACTTAAATTCTATGATTGTGGAATTAAAATAGAGAAGAACCACATCAAATGTACCATACAGAAACGACTTACTAAAGCAATAACTGTCTCTTCAATGGAATAGATAAAAATATAAATTTTATTTTGTAGATAATTTTTCTGTCATACAAACAAATGACTGTTCAATAATTTTGTCTGAAACTTTTTGTATATACCTCTGTCCAATACTGGCTAATTTTCCAGCCATCATAGCGTCTACGTTCCACTTCAAAGTGGTGTTTTTTTCGTCTCCATCCAATGAGGCATCAATTTTTATTGTAGCGGTGTTTGATTTTCCTTTTGAATTGACGGTTATTAACAGTTTTTTTCCAGCTTCTATCACAGAAAATGATATTACACTGTCAAATATTTCTTTTATAAATCCTATACCCACCTTTAGTTTGGCATTAATGGTTTTGTCATCGATTACTTCATATGATTGTACATCTGGCATGCACTGCGCCATATTTTCAGGTGTGGTTATAAATTTCCACACGTTTTCCATTCCAGTTTCCACCTGTTTAGAACCCTCAAATTTCAATGTTTCACCTCATTTTTTCTCAATGAGAAAATCTCTGTAGAAGATAGGTTGGATTTATATAGATTTATCCCAAGAGGCTTAAGTGCATCCTCTACGGCGTTTACTATAGAACCGACTGGGCCACCTCCTCCCTCACCAATACCTCTAACACCAAGGATGGAGCTGGTAGATCTGGTTATGTTCTCTAAAAGCTCTACATTCGGCATTTGTTTGGAACCCATCACGTTATAGTCCCAAAAATTGGAGGTCAAAAGTATGCCATCATCATCGTAAACCGTGTTTTCCATCAATGCAGCACTCATGCCATGCATTGTCGCCCCCATCTCCTGACCTTCAACTACCAGAGGATTGATCACTACTCCAGGATCTGAGATCACTACATGCTTGAGTATTTTAATCTGGAAAGTTTCTGGATCGACTTCGATCACTGTTCCATGTATCGTATAAGAATATGTCAGAGTGTTGTTAATTCTGTTCCTTTCATCCGGCATGTTAAAAGTAAAGTCCGGTTTGTAAACGGCGTAACTCATCAAACCTGGTTCAACTTCGTCTGGCAAAAGTCCCACGTCACTCCATGCAATTGTAGCAATCTGCCCAAACGAAATTTTTTTCCCAGAAACCCTGCTTATTGCGTGCTTATTACTGATATCAAGATTCTCAAGTTTTTCGTCCATCATTGAAGCTGCAATTTTAAGGACCTTTGATCGAACATTTTGTGCCGCCTTATAAAGGGCCGTACCAGCAATTACTGCACTCCTACTGGCATATGCCCCTGAATGCGCTGCCCATACATTGCTCATCGAATCAAAACCCACCTGAAATTTAACTTCTTCAGGGTTCGTGTCAAATACTTCACCAACAATCTGAGAAAATGTCGTTGCATGCGATTGACCCTGGTCTGTGGTACCAGTCCTCGCTACAATGTCGCCGAACTGGTCTATGGAAACAAATCCCATGTCAGAATTACCCGATGCTGGGAAATCCCGGTTGATAATCTTAATCTGAGAGAAATTATTTGCTCCTGAATCAATCACAGCAGACAGCCCAAGGCCTATCAACTTTCCTTGTTTCCTGTATTCCTTCTGTTTTTCCCTCCATTTGTTATAATCTAATGTTTTTAAAAGGCGTTCGAAAGAAGCAGGATAATTTCCTCCATCATATATAGTGTTGGAAGGTCCAACATAAGGCATATTTTCCGGCTGGATAAAATTCCTAACTCTGACCTCTGACGGATCAATTCCAAGTCTGTCTGCAACCTTATTCATCATTCTTTCCCACATGAAATTGTGTTGAACTCTAGAATACCCTCTCACAGGGCCAGTGGGTCCTTTGTTTGTCATAACTTGAGTAAATTCAACATAAACATTCTTAACGTCATAAATACCTGGAACAACTTGAGCCCATATAACCGCCCCTGCAGGCTCGTATCTTGGATAGGCGCCGCAATTGTCCACAGCGTTCATCTTTGCCCCTATAACTTTACCGTCATTTTTAACTGCCAGACTGACATGATATATCCTTTCGTTGTTATGTGTACCTGACATTATGTTTTCAGTTCTAGTCTCCACATATTTAACTGGTCTTTTCAGGAGTTTTGAAATATAGGCGACCAGTGTTATATGTGTGTAGTTTATGATTTTTCCCCCAAATGCACCCCCCACATTTGGAGGTACTATCATTCTGAAGTTTGAAGGCGGGATTTCCAGTGCACCGCATATCAGCGGAAGTGAAAACATTGGCATCTGATTGACGCTGTATACTGTGAACAGGTCGTTACCATCATCATATGAAGCAAGGACAGAGCTTGTCTCCAATGGCACAGATGCATATCTGTGCGTGTATACAGTATCCTCAACCACTAAATCTGCCTTTTCAAAAGCCTCCTCTACACTTCCCAAGTCCCAAATCCCCTTCCAGACCACATTATTCCCAACAATTTCATGAACAAGGGGTGCAGATTTTTCCAACGCCTTTTCACCATCAAGTACTACTGGTAATGGTTCATAGTCTATGTCTATAAGTTCAGCTCCATCTTCCGCTATATAGGGGTCTATTGCAACAACTGCAGCAACCGGCTCTCCAAAAAATCTCACTTTATCGACTGCAAGTGGGTAATCCTTTAGATCTCCAGAAGGTGGTTTTGCAATCTGCATGAATGGTTTCAACTTTTCCTTTATATCAGAACCAGTGATGACAGCAACGACACCTGGTAACTCCATGCTTCTAGTTTTATCTATATTTTTTATCTTCGCATGCCCGAAAGTGGAGGTGGCATAAGCTAGATATAAAGTTCCAGGAATCTCAATATCGTCAAGATAATGTCCTTTGCCCTGTATCAGGGATAAATCCTCTCTTACTTTTATTTTTTTTCCTATGTGCTTATAGTCTTTAGTATGTTCTACCTTTAGCTCCTTTGTAGATTGCATAAATCATCACTTCCCCGAATCCTTACTGGAACTAATTGCCCTGGCAGCTTCTTTTACTGCTTTAATTATATTTATATATCCTGTGCATCTGCAAATATTTCCCGCTATTCCTTCTCTTATGTCGTCATCCGATGGGTTTGGTTTTCTGCTCAGAAGGAAAGTTGAGGACATAAGCATGCCAGGTGTGCAGTAACCACATTGTAGGGCATGATTTTCCCAGAATGAATTTTGTAAAGCATTTATCTTTCCATTCGTGGCAAGCGATTCAACAGTGGATATTTCATGTCCATCCGCTTCTACTGCAAACATTGTACATGACTTAATTGACTTCCCATCAAGAAGGACAGTGCACGCACCGCAGCTCGTTGTGTCGCAGCCTATATGCGTCCCTTTAAGTCTGGCGACTTCCCTTATAAAATCTACGAGCAATAATCTGGGTTCAACTTCTGAACTATAATTAGTACCGTTAATTTCTATTTTTACCAATCTTTTCTCACTCATACAATCACTCACTCCATCAGAGAATCTAGAGATCTTTTAACTAAGACCTTCAAAAGCTGTTTTCTATATTCGGCTGAAGCATGTACATCTGCGGGAGGTTCCAAATTTTCAATGGCAATTTCAGAGGCTTTTAGGCTGTTGTCTCTGTTTAGTTCTTTTCCCTTAAGAAAAGTTTCAGCTTCCAGCGATCTCATGGGGACAGGACCAGCAACGCCAAGAGCAATACGCGCATCTTTAATCTTATTTTCTGATTTTAGTAGATTAACCGCAACAAAAGCCATAGGAAATGCAGTATCTGACTTCGCTATCTTCATAAACTTCTGCCTAGATCCTTTAATTGGTCTGAATTTTATCTCAGTGATTATCTCGTCGTGTTCCAAAGCAGTAGTAAAAAGGTCTACAAAGAATTCATTTATCGGGATATTTCTTTTTCCATTCTTACCTACGACCTCGACCTCTGCATCAAGTACCAAAAGTGCCGCAGAAAGATTTGTTGATGGGTCCCCATGCGCAATATTTCCACCTATAGTTCCCCTGTTACGAATCTGTTGATCCGCAATTTCGGAAGCAGCTTCCGATAAAACTGGAGCTATCTCTTTTAATAACTCACTCTGTCCAAGCATATCGTGCGTTGTAACAGATCCAATTTTAATAAATTGGCCTTCCTGTTTAATGTAAGGTTCCAATTCCTTAATTTCTGATACTGAAATTAATTCTTCAGGGGAAAAAATTCTGAGTTTCATCATTGGGATTAAGCTCTGTCCTCCCGCCAGTAACTTACTCTCTCCATTTTTAGAAAGGATCTCAACAGCTTCACTTATTGTCTTAGGGTTATAATATTCAAAAGACCTAGGTCTCATATCAATGTAAATTGATAGAACTTTAAAAATATTGCTGATCCCCAAGATAAAAACATTAAATACATAAACCATTTAGGGCTTGCGTAATAATATATCCAAGTCATGCCCTCGGAGTGTTACCATCAGGCAGTATCTCATAGTTCCATTTCGGGTGCAATGAATTTGGTTTCAGATGTATCTTTGCCAGATCCTCGTCTGAGAACTTTACTCCAGTTGGATATTTGTTTTTATCCTCACGTACAGCCACCTTAAGACCATTTCTTGTTTCGGTGGAACCTATGAGTTTTACCACAGTCTCATAATTTACAAGCGGTTTCCCCTTCCAGTTCATGCTGATGAATGAAAACATGCGATGTTCAATCCGGTTCCACTTGCTTGTTCCCGGAGGATAGTGGCATACAGTTATGGGTATTCTGATCTGGTTCACAAGTTCCTGCAGATGAATCTTCCATCCCCTGTTACGTGAACCATTGGAACCTCCTCCATCTGCACATATCAGCAACCTCTTCGCATCAGGATAACGGTGCCTTCCGATCAATGACCACCACTGCCTCACGCTTTCCACAGCGAATTCAGATGCATCATGATCGTTGCCTATGTTTACCATGCCATCATTTTCCGTTACATCGTATATGCCATATGGAATTGCCATTCCAATAGCCATGGATCTGAAATCATATGCATTCACCTTTCTGGGTTCTTTAGACTTTACCCAGGTCCTTCCTGCATTCTTGAAGTCTCCCACAAGTTCCTTCTTCTTTGTGTCAACAGAGATGACCGGATCACAGTCTCTGGCAAAACTCTTCACCTCTTCGTTTATATGTCGGAACTGTGCATCCCTCTCCTCAACAGAGAGACCCTCGAAGCTCTTCACGTTGACCTGGAGAGAGTAGTCCTTCTCCTTCAGGAGTCTTGCAACCGTGTTCGGCCCAACACTATGTCCCAGACTCTTCAACTCATCTGAAATCTTCCTGGTGGACTTGGATGACCACCTGAGAAAACTCATGGGATCGCCTGCGGTGTTTTCGTCCATGATGATCTCCAGATCGGTTATGATCTTCTGATCCTTCAATTCAA
>DAICVC010000006.1:0-3283 GCA_027372655.1 Thermoplasmatales archaeon
TATGTCCAACGCATCTGGTTGGAATTTTCGCACTTTTAAAAATGACAACTAGATATTTAATTTATCTAGATTGGAAAAGTCTTCGAAAATATTTGACATTACAAAAGTAACAGTACTTTAAATACGTCAAGATTTGCCTGATATCATCGCTGTTTCCGCTAAAGGCATAGCTTCTCATTCCTACCAGCTAACAATAGGTGGTGCGCAGAAGTATATTCCAAGATATGAACCAAGAGTATCGTCATAATGAAACCTAATTCTTCTACATCTCATTCATCTTCGCACAAACCGTTGAAATAAGCGATTAGTGCAGCCTATAATTAGCATCACGCTGTACAACAATCTTAATAGCGAACTATTGGTCTGTAACGATGGGACTTTTCCAAAGTGTCATCTTAAGGACCTTAAAGAGAAGTCTAAAAGGGTTGAATGGAGAAAAGGTCCCATTTATAGCAGGTCACAAGCTGCTTTACACCTGCAACCTAAGATGCCAAATGTGCCCATTCTGGCGCAGACCGGATGAAGCATTGCTTACCGTCGATGAAGAGAGAAAAATGATGGATTCATTGGCAGATTTTGGTGTATCTTACATGGGTTTTGAAGGTGGAGAACCCTTCCTGAGAAGGGATCTTCCTGAAATTTTGAGGGAGTCACATGATAGGTTCTTCACTTCTGTCGTGTCAAACGGTTGGATGTTGAAGGATCGTTTCCGAGAAGTTCGAGATTACATTGATCATCTCTTCGTTTCTATAGACGGGATAGGAGGGGTTCATGACAGATTGAGGGGGGTAGAGGGATCATTCGAGAAAGCAAGGCAGGGGATAGCTGTTGCAAGCTCTGAAATCCCTGTATCACTGAGCAGCACTATAACGTCTGAGAACACGGACCAAGTAGATATGATCGTAGCTTTCGCAGAGGAGATGAATGTATCAGTTTCGTTCCAGATAGCCTATAATTATTCCACGGCAGAAAAGAAGTCGCCTTCTCAGTCAAACCTAAAGGAAGCGATAACGAAGCTGCTGGACCTCAAGAAAAATGGTGCTCCTATTTTAGAATCCAAGGAATATTTCGAATCAGTGATCAACTCATGGTATAACGGGATAGGATGGAGATGCAAGCCCTGGCTTACCCTGAATATTGATCCGATGGGAAGGGTAATACTGCCGTGTTATGTCCTCAACGAGTACGCAGGTTCGCAGAAGGTCTGGGAGGTCGATCTGCCAAAGGTGTGGAACTCAGTGAACTGGGAGCAGTACGAAACTTGCAACAAGTGCGCCCTATCATGCTATCTTGAACCATCTCTTTTCAACTGGGGGGATTTTGGAATGGTAAAGGAACACGTTATTGACAATGTTATCTCCTATTTAAGGGGCTAAATTTCACTATGTAAGATGAACCATCTTTATGTCAAGCACCGTGACTATTGGCTAGTCTATTTGAACGGCGGGAGAAAAGAACTCTTGATAATTTGCGGTCAACCAAAATGTCTTCTGAATATGAATTAATCTTTTAAAATTGAGACCAAAGACACATTTACAGCTAATAGATGTTATCATCATATTGAAATATGAAAATATGATACCTAGATGTGACTTATAGATGTCAGCTGATCAAGGCTCCCAGATAGTCAATAAAAAGCTTTGGCATGGAGTCGATAGAACCCAACTAAGCTGGTATCCAACCATCAATGACGATGCCTGCACCGGCTGTGGCCTGTGCTTGCTCACATGCGGGAATTCGGTCTTCAAATGGAATCTGCAGGAAGGAATGCCTCTTGTCGCAAGCCCTCAAAAATGTGTGCTTGGGTGTACTACCTGCGGCAAAGTGTGCCCGGAGGAGGCCATCTCATTTCCGGAAAATCCGTCAACATTCATCAGGAATGTTATAGTTAAATACAAGATATATCCAAAGGTGAAAGAGGATCTGAATGAAAGGATGGCCAAATTTCCAGATCACTTGGTGAACAGTCATGGAGGAGACAAAAATGGCAAGTGAGTTTGCAGTATGGCACGGTATGAATAGGTCAGAAATAAACTGGCATCCTATTATAGACCCAAACAAGTGCACAGGATGCGGCCTTTGCGTAGTGACATGCGGAGAAAAGAGGAATGTATTTGGTTACGTTCTCCAGGCCCATAAAGCGGTTGTACTTTATCCGGATAACTGCATGGTCGGATGCAACAACTGCCAGGTTTCGTGCCTCTGGAATGCAATAACATACCCTGAGGACGTTGATTACATAAGGGACCTAGCAAGGAACCTAGAAAAGGAGACGATAGATAAAGAGCTGGCAAATAAGTTATCCAAAAATCCTGATCTTCTTCTATAACTTCTTTGAGATGAATTACTCTTGCAAACGCTCACCTAACTATGTAACCTGCAATAGTAAAAGCACAAAAAATGCTTTGGCCTGCAGTCAACATATTAGTGGGAGTGAATGCAACCTTAACTTGTATATCTGACCACGATAAAGTATTTTAATAAAGAAGTACCTGATATTAATTATGGTGAATCTAAAGGAGCTGAATAGCAAACCTAAATATAGAGAGATTAAAGAGACGATTGTACCGGAGAAGTTGAAGGAAGGGGATACCATAGGGATAATTGCTCCTGCGAGTGCCCCGGATATGAAACAGCTATCGCTCTCCTTGAACAAGCTTTCTAAGATGGGTTATAAATTCTCCCTTGGGAGGAACATAAGGAAACTTGTCCAGAAGAACTCTCTTGCTGCCCCTAAGAAGGACAGGGCTGATGAATTTAACGATGCTTTCAGGAACGATGATATAAAGATGATACTTTGTGCAAGAGGAGGATACGGTTCTATCCATATCCTGCCCTATCTGGACTACGATCTTGTGAGGGAACACCCAAAGATATTTGTCGGTTACAGCGACATTACCGCACTTCATTTTGCTCTCAACAAGCTTTCCGGACTCGTTACTTTTCACGGCCCGATGCCTGCTTCCGACCCTGACGAATACAATAGCAATGCATTCAAGCATTTCATAAACGTCCTATCGGGAAAAAGCAATGACCTCTCAGCCTTCGTGAACGTCTTCGTGAAATACGTATACAAAGGAAAAGCCCGGGGGAAGTCCCTGGGGACGAACATATCCGTAGGAGCCTCCCTAATAGGTACTCCATACTACCCGAACCCTTCAGGAAAAATTCTTTTCAGCGAGGATACGGGAATAACATCTGGTGATCTAGATAGATACTTTTCAGTTATGCAACTGACAGGGATTCTGAAGAAACTTCAGGGCTTCGTTTTCGGCGAATTCAG
>DAICVC010000047.1:0-3366 GCA_027372655.1 Thermoplasmatales archaeon
CCAGACTTGGAGCGTAAATGGGATAAACCTACCGGATAATACTCTAGGAAATCCTATTTCTAGTGATTTTAAACAACTGAAACATATCTCGAATCAGTAGGACCAGAAAGCTCAGAGAAAAGACCATGGCAAATATGACAACATCAACTAAAAGTATCCGAGCAGATGTTTGATATAAAAGATAAGTGAATAAGGAAATTATTAGAGCCGCTAGCTGAAAAAGCAAAGTGAACATAAATGTGGAACCTATATTATAGAATGTTTTTGTTCTAAGATAATTCTGTCCTAGGGTTGGCATGAAGGCGCTCACGACAGCAAAAGATGTGAATGTTAATCCAAGCAAAGTTGAAAAAATAGTTGCAATAAATGGTAGAAAATCTCTTGGAATAGTCGCAAGAAATTTATTAAGTGCGAAGATTAGGATAATTGAGAAAAATAAAGAAAATAGAGAGAGCCAAATCTGAAGGGACCAAAATTGAAGTATCCTGTTATCCGTCAAGTTGCTCACTCATCCAACGGTTAATAAACATTTCGTTATAATTCCTTTTGGATTCATTTGTACTGTCTCAGGAACATCGGTATATTCTCACTATCCAGCTTCTTCAAATCAATTCCAGCTCTTCCATCAGCTCATCAGCCCTCTCGCTCGATACCTTCGTGATCACAAAGCTCATGTTTTCCTTCAGGAACTCGAAGTACCCGTCAATGGTCTTCAAGACCTCACGGCCCTTCATCATGATCTTGTAGTCAATGTCCCACTGGTCCTTTCTTCCTGTTATGTATTCCTTCTTGAATCCGTTATTCCCCATTCTCCCTTCCCTCCATCCTGATCTTATCCAGAACTTCATCCAGACTCCTTTGGCCAAGTTCCTTCAAACCGTCTTTCCATACCAGAATGGTCTGTCTATTTTCAATGTTGCAATTCACCGAGATCATTCCCCGAAAACTTCGTCTCCGTCCCTGTCAGATATTGTGGAAATGTTATCCGTGAAATCAATTTCCTCCTTCAGGTTTATCCCGTTAAGTTTCTTCATCCTTCCTTCAACCAGCTTGTCAAATTCCCTGTCTAGTTCGTTGTTATTCATGCACATCACAACCAAAATTCCTGACCGCATATTTGAAACTTATAGCGTGTTTTGAGAAATGAAAAATATGAAAAAATGAATCTCTCGGTTTTGCTTTTATAGGCTTTTATAGTACAGTGTTATAGAATATTGATGAGCGGTCCGTCTGACGCCGTTACAAAGAAGGAGCATCATCTAGAATATGAAATTGAAATGCTCATAGAAATCGGGAGGCGGTCCATCTACAATAAAGAACAATGGGATGATTCTGAATCGAACGCACGCTGTGAGAGTTTTCTGGTTCATGCCAGAAATATTACATATTTCCTGTTTGGGCCTTATAGGAATGACGATATATGCCCTTTCAACTTCTGTTCTAATTACGACGCAGTTCAGGATCCCCACATCGCAGGAGAGAAGGAAAGTGGCTTTGTAGGAAGGATCAACAAGCAGATAGACCACCTGACAGCAAACCGTACGATTCCGCCAAACAGGAATTGGAATGTGAAGGGGATATCATGTGACCTTCTAAGATATTTCCTTGGTTTTCTTACGGAATCGGACAGAATGGACAAGTTCTATAGGGACAAACTAACTTGTGAAGTTAATGATTTCTTAAACAAGGAATGCGGTAATAATATCCAAAATCAGGGTTCTATGAGTACTGTCACTGTTTCGGGTACTGTTGCGACACCATATCATCCAGATTGAGTGCCCATTGTCTAAGGTTTTAACAATCCTGGTAGGAAATGTTAATAAATTCCAGTCATACGAGCTTCCACCAATACCCGCACAACCACCTGCTTCCATCTTCATAAGTCCCTTTTGTCGTGGGCCTTTGGTGATCAATTACGATAGAAGAATATTTACAGAAGACTGTCCATATATACATAAATGAGTGCTGAGGATTTTTCCATACAGTTTGCAGAAGTCTTAGTTGGACTGTTAAGTATTTACGTATCATTTAGAACTTGGGGGTCTGATAAGAATTTTTACATTTCATCTATTATTAGAAGTATGAAAGAGAGCGGATTAAAGCGATTCACCTGGAGTTACTGGTACATACCTTATTTTGTAATTCTCTTTTTGATTTTAATTGGGTTGAGTAAATACATGGCCGTAACTTACAAGGGACCTTTTTTACTCTATTTATTGGAGTTCATGCTGCTTGTTTTCCTTATCTATGGGGGAATAGCTGCATGGCTATCTCTCAGGGATCACGAGAAGGCAGTTGATAAATCTAATCTTGTACTGGGTATTATTTCTTTGATTCTCCTGGGAATAGGGCTTGTAATTCTCTGGATAGAGAGCTTTGCAATATCGATTGATTTGTTTGCAAATTACCTTTTCAGTGTACTTCCTTCGTTAGGCCCAGATACAGCTGGAATTTTAGCTATCATATTCTACATCTCGCTAGTCATTGTTTACTTTGGGGTTTCTCTGCTGCTGATAACTACTTCCATCAGGCAAGTCCTAGTCTCACTCGCCAATTCAAGCCTTAATACCAATCAGTTCATTATTACAAAGTTGAACGGCAGAGAATTGGCTTCTCAAAATGCTAAGGAGGCGATTTATCCTACTGTAAAGCTACTATCAAGTGGAGGCGTTAGAGCCGATTATGAGAATAAACTCGTTCTCATCCCGTGGAAGTCTATTCGGACCCTTGAACTTAAGCCACTAAAACGAAAACATTGAATTACGCTACTCAAATCTGGATGAATTTTCTGCGACATATTTACTTTATAAGTCAACTTTTGTCAGGACTGAATCTCCACCAGTACCCGCACTCCCACCTCTTCCTACCGTTCTCATTCAGCGGGTTTGCATAATCTATCGTCTTGTCAGGCTCCCCAAAAATCTCCTCCATTCCCTCGTCGAATGACGAGAGGTTGAGCATATAACTCCCCTTATGCTCATCCATTGCCTTCTTCAGGTCGATCAGGTCGTGCAGCTTGAAGCTGTGCTTGTACTTCTTTCCAGAGGAGAGGAAGGGCGGATCCAAGTAGAAATACACTCTTGGCCTGTTTTACTTAGCCATCAGCTGATGGAAATCCGTATTCTCCACAATCCAGTCCTTCACATATACGAAGTCCTCCAGGTGAAACCTCTTCTTCTTGTGCCCCTTGAAGTACCGGCCGAATGTAGAGCCATCTCCCATGAAGGAGTATGTCTGCAGGTAGAACACCTTGAATGCAGTATCCACATCGGACCTGAAATTGTGATGCCTCATCAGGAAGAATGCGTCATGATCCTGGAAGGCTAACCTCAGCCTTCTCGAGAGTTCGAGGCTCTTCCTCCTGTT
>DAICVC010000007.1:0-2616 GCA_027372655.1 Thermoplasmatales archaeon
ATTACTTTTTTAAAAGTTTTTATTAATCTGTAAACATTACCCATACTGTGCCGTCGTAGCTCAGCCTGGTAGAGCGTGTGCTTGGTAAGCACAAGGTCGCGGGATCGAACCCCGTCGGCGGCTCTCTTTCTACATTCCAAAGCCACAGCTAACAGAATATCCATATACTTACCGAATTTCTCCAGACTGAAGAGAAACCAATGAAGATGAGCAAAGCGGTCCAGCCTGACTACATTTCGCATGAGAATGTCCTGAATGTACAGTATTATGACATCTTCATGGATAAGACGCCTATTGGCTTTTGCAACACACTTCTTCAGTGTGAACCAAAGAATTAATCAAACAATTTAAGCTAGCTCTGTAAAATTAGGGAATGTAGCTGGATGAGAAAGTATTCATAGACTTTTTGCAGGATCGGGTGGGTTATGTGAAGGATTTTTCCTGAATGGGTTCAGACCAGTTGCGCACATTGAGAAAAATGGTGTCCCACACATAGATAAACCGGAACAGCTATATGACTCTGGATCATCAATATTTAAATGTTTGAGCCAGTCACTAAAAATATATTTCGCTGGGGTACCATAGACCCGGAAAGTGGTATAATGATGCATGCTCATTTGATCATTGATGATGAGAAGTGCGTACTGATCGACCCGGTTGCCATGCCGGGGATTGTACAGATGATCAAGGTCCTCGCAGATCCAGTGGCTGTGATAATGACGAACTATCCGCATATGAGGGGGAGCCCCATACTATCCAGGCAACTTAATATTCCGCTATTTATACCTGATATTGAAACCATTGATGAAGATGAAAAATTAGTAAACACGTTTCTTGACTTGTATAGTATAAAGGACGCATTACAGTATAAAGAAATAACCGAACTTCCCCTTGGAATCAAAGGTTACAGTATCCCTGGCCGTCATGAAATGGCCCTCAAGTTTGGAGATTTCCTTATTGTTGGTGATTCGGCCTATGGCTTGAACGGAAAACTCACTTTTTATCCAACAGGGATATGGCCCGATGAAAACGGGATTAAAACAGCCGCAACCGCCGTTGCATTAACTCCATTAATAAAAAAGACATTGGCAGATGGTCTTCTTTCAGGGCATGTTGGAGATATTGTATCAGGACTTCAAAAGATGCTTTAGTGTAGTTGTTCGTCATAAGTTTTGAAACTTTATTTCTTAGGTCGCCAATTAAGCCTGAAAGTTTAATTAAGCGCATCTCGAATTCTTCTCAGAGGTGTCACAAATGCCTGGATGTTCCACAAACGGACAAACCAGATCGAAGAAGTGGCTCTAAAGTATTCCTGTGAAATCTTTCTACTCTTATTCACCATGAGTAAAGCAGAAAAATATTAAAGTAAAGGTCTTTAATCCAAAAACCTGTTTGTTACTATCCAAAATACCTGGGTTTAGATAAGGAAAGCCAGTGCGATAGATGCATTTTCCTAATATGCTCTTCTCGGGGATCTGTGTAATGATTCCCGTTCGTTTATTCTTGTGAACTACAGAATGAATATGTCTGATTTTCAGGAAATAGAGAAACGTTCGGAAGGGTGGAATGAGCACCCTAGTGCCATCTATTTTGCGGTTGATCCTGAAGTTTCCGGCTTTGTCAGGATTGTTATAGGACCTGAGAACGGTCCTGAGATACAAACGCCTATCTGAGAGGCATTTTATTGCATTTCATGCAAATACAGCCAGACCTGCCATATCTATACTATTTTGTGCTAAGCGATCGGTGAGTTTAAGTCAAGTATCTTACTGCTACTGCCTTTGTTGAAAATTTCGCGTCAATTCGTGGGCTGGAAAGTATGGGAATGAAGATTGTTGCAAGGTTGGAGGAGAACTATTTTAACTGGATAAGCGGACCGTTCCATGATGGCTACCTTTTCCGCGGATGAGTTCTGTTGCCCTTGAGAATCTAAAAACAAACTAATCTAACGCGGTTTATTCAATCCAGAATTATACAGTTCTGTTTCTGTTTGAATGTTCTGACTTACAAATGCCTTTAATTTCATTGTTAAGATCGCATTTTCATTCTGGAACTTATCAATTATTACATTCTTCATCAATGAATCCCCTTCCTATTGTGAATTCTAATATTGAATAATAAAATCTATTGAATTTCATCTTTTTGCCGGGAATTTACTATAGAATACGGGGAGTGCAAACTGCATGGATATAATTTGGACCGAATGGAAAATAATAAAATTTATTAACTGTTATTAATTTATAATTTTATGTCTTTCTGGAGAAGAGAAATGCACCCACAAAAGGGGGTAATAATCCATCACTGCGATAAGCACAATTTCCACTCTACCGAGCTGATGGAAATAGAAGAGCACGAGAGAATGCATGAAATAGAAGCCGGTGGCTTCAAATATTAGTGGATTTAATTCATAAATTTCATTTTGTGCCTTAGGCTGGACGGTTGATATTTCGTTGACTAGAGATTTTCATCATAAATTGAAACGGCCACAGGAGCAAGTTTTCCTGTTTCCGGATCAGACCTTATTATTTTTACATCTCTATACATTCCTTTCAGATTTTCATCTATTGACTGTTTGAGCGGAGAAAGAAGTAAATTTCCTGCAAAGCTCATTCCTCC
>DAICVC010000031.1:0-7356 GCA_027372655.1 Thermoplasmatales archaeon
AAGGCCAATCATGTTCGGTGAATAAGGAATAATCGGGATTACCAGACACAAACAAAGCGAGACTCAAAAGAAAGATGGAAAAAAGAAGTTAGAGAGAGGTCAGATTCAGAATGGTGTTATAATTCGTGCTCCTCGCTAATGCTGACCTTCATCTTGAGGTCTTTATGGTCCGAGTGATCAGACCAACTAAGGCTCTCATCCTCGTCTGGCCTATATGTATTCAGAAATGCCAGGATGTCTTCAGTGTGAAGGAGCTTGACTTTCCTCTCCAACATCGACAAGGCCTTAATGATGTTCTCTTTCATTTTCCATTGGTCTGGCCCCTCAACTTCCGTATGCCAGGCCTCAAACTCGCTTGCCATTACTCCCTTCATGAACCCATCCCAAAATCTCTGGTCCTCCCGATTCATTCCATCACCTTCTCAAACCCTAGCCATTCAAGGGCCTTATCGAAATTGTTGGTATGGACGTTCTCTATTCTCTGCTTGAGATATGCGATCTCCTTTCTGGCCTGGTCTAGCGTCTTGCTCTCGCTGATATTCCTTTCCATCTTTATGGCACACTTCAATGCGCCATTCCAAAACTCGATGCTTTCTTTGTCCATTTTATCACCTGTTATCACACCTAAATACACACCTGTATATATGCGTTTAGGTGTAAATTATTGCCTTATTAAAGGTAATATTTATACTCCTTTTAGGGATTACTAGTTATGGCAAAAGGAGAAGTTACCTCGCTTACCAAAGCCTCTGGAAGGGGCGAATCCCTTAGAACAACGGTCCCTATGTCGATTGTTAGACAATTTGACTTAAAAGAAGGAGACAAGATTAGCTGGGTGCTTAGGTCAAATGGTAACTCAATAGAGATTGTGGTCACGCCAGTAGGACAATAGGATTATTTCACAAGTCTGTCTGTCCGAATGCTTTTATTTTTGTATTGTAATGACTTAGCTATGACGCTAGAAGAGGCAGATTGGTACCTTCAAGGTGAAGATGGCATACCTGACGAAAGCTGTTTATCCCTCATTTTCGTTCACTTAGGACCTCTTTCGATAGAAGAATTCCTTGAGGGTTCAAAGGCTATTATTGAGAAATACTGGAGAACAATAAGCGATAGTGGGGTTTACGAAGGATCAGTGATAAGTAATATTAAGAATAGATTTGTAGGAAGGGAATTCTACCACGTAGGGTCTGTGCTGAATACGACACTTCTGAATGTATATAAATACGATGATAAGTGGAAAATTGAAGGGATGGGCGAAGAAAGCGAGCAACCGAAGATTGAGGTCTATGGAATATCCGGATCACCTGGTAAAGGACTCATATTCGTTGAGATTGAAACTAAATTTGGATTTGTTAGATGGTATGACGCACATGTCTTAACTTCGCAATTTGTAAAATTTATACGGATCAGAATGGACTTCGGTGAAAAGAATGAACGGGATGTTCGCCGTGCCAAAGCAGTTAGTGAAAAGGTATCTAATGACGTTATGAAGGAGGAATTCTCGGCAAGAAATGACATGCTTAGGATAAAGATTGAGGAAGAATTTCTTTCGAGACAAAGGAAGAAATCTAGCCATTCATGAATAACAGAGAGGTAATTGATGAGGCAATGTTTAAATACAGTGCAATGAATAATTATAAAGTCGGGAATCGGTGGAATGGCAGAAACAATCTGTCCGAGCTGCGGTTGCAAAGATCTGAGACCAGATTTCGGTATGTGTGAAAGTGCATCTATTCATAGAAGACTTTGAGGAGTATCCATAAGCTGGCCAATTTTTCACTAACAGGTACGATCAGTGGGCTATTTTTTGTTTTGATATACTTTCTGCATAGATTCTACCTTGTTGAAGCGATATCATTAAAAGGGTTTGACTGAAGGTCTTAAAGATTACCAACTCACACTTTTTAGTAAGGATAAGTCACGGTCATCTACTTCCTCGGGATTACACCTCATTCATGGCTTCGCCAAGTTCAATAGTGTTTGTAACAACCTGTATCGAAGAGCTTCCGTCAATTTCCCTTACAAATTTCATCCCTTTGGTCTCGGGGTCTTCTGGTATCAGCCCCACAAGAAAATCCGGGTTGTGAGTGGTTATTATGATCTGCAAATTATTCTTTGAAATTAATTCTCTTATGATCTCTCTAAACTCTTTGACTGCTTTGGGATGTAAATGAACCTCTGGCTCCTCAATGATGACAACAGATCCTTCTTTTGCCATTGCAATCATCGATATTAGTACCAGAACCTCCCTCGTACCCTTTGAGATTTCCTGCGCTGGTATTTCATAGCTACTCCCTCTCTCTCCAAGGCCTACAATGTTCCCAACTGGATTAATAAGCAGATCCTCAATCGAGGGGACAATTCTACACGCAAGCTCAATTATCTTATCGTAGGTCTTTTGCTGTCTTCTATCAAGTTTGAGTGCAGTGAAGAATGTCATAAAATTGTTCGTTGTCATGGGGAGATTAGCGTAGTTTTGGTCATATTGAAATTGAGCAGGCAAGTCTCTAGTGTCTGGGATGAATAACACTTTTTTCCTTAGCTCATTAGATATCCTGAGATATAATTCGTTGTAAAATCTGCCTCTGACTGTATTTATGTCCTCGTGAAGAGGATATTCCTTTATGGCAAACACACGTCCATTATTCGACAGTCCTTTCTGTAATGTCAGGTTAGGTTGTTCTGTGATGCCAAGTATCGTATCATTTTTCAGTTGAGCGGGAAGAGAATTCTGTTGGAGGGCATTGAAAACTCCACCCTGTGCTAAGAAATGAATATCCTCCTTTCTTAGTAGAACTTCTACCGTGACGACTGAAGATCTCGATCGGTCTCCTTGGAAAGTTACTAGCCCGACTCCGTAATTAGTCGGGGTATCAACAGCTTGAAATATGGATTTGGCAAAATTACTTTTCCCACTTCCGTTCTTTCCAATAAAAACGTTGTAGTTGGACAATTCGATTTCCGTACGATTCTTAAAGTTCTTCACATTTTCAATACTGACTTTTTGAATTTTCATAATGATTCCCTGATTTGTATAAATCGAACAAATGTAAACTTATCGTTCAGCTCGCAAATTGGAGATTATAGTTCTTTTGGGCTATGGTCACAATTTTTCTGGTAACTTGACAATCGCCTCTTTGTCTCCGAGATCCTTGACATATTCCCATCCCCCTCTCCCTATTTATCTTGTAACTTTCCTATTTTCTTCTTGTCCACAAGAGGTTCACCTGTTCTTGGAGGCAATCCAAGTTTCTTGCTTACCTCTTCTTCCGGACTCTCAACAATTATGTTTTTTCCTACTCTTTTTACTATTAAATCAGGATCCTGTACAAAGTAGTTTATCCCCCTCTTTATCAGATAGACATTGTAAATTTCGATAGGTGGCTTTCCTATTCTTCTAAACAGGTAGAATGCTGTTTTAAAATCACCTACCTTTTTGATTCTGTAGTACCAATGAGGACCATCCGTGTTCCATATGAGAGGTTTAACTTTGTCTCCATAGAACATAACTAAAATGAGAGCGGCAAAGAAAACTAGTAGGGATTCCCATCCATAGAGTACCATATAAATGCCAACAAGGGTAACGACTTAAATATTTTGTTTTTAAGAATCTCGTTCTCGGCGATAAATTTACAACTTTTGATGCAACTTGACTATTGCCTCTTTATGCACGATGTCTTTCACAAATTTCCATCCAAATTCCTGCATTACTCCTTTCCGGAAGTTTAGTCGCAAGCTATAAAATCATTTAAACAAAACGTTTGAGCCAGTTTCTTTATCCCGTCTTCCATATTTTTCTCTGGGACCTCCTTCTCGACGATCGTTTCCAAAGATGAAAAAAATGCAATAAAACAGACTTGGAACATCATACTACTGTTTTTTCGTATGATAATATTCCTTTTGAGTATAAATTTTCTAATGGTACTTTCGGACTCAATTGAGACAACCGAACCACTATGACGATTTTCTATATTCTTCTTTATCTTATTAAAATAGTAGTCTGGGTCCTTCCCATCATAATCTATAAGACTGATCAGTCTTGCACTGGTAGTTTTAGTATCCAATTGATTCCACAATGTTTGTGTGTAAGCTAGGACTTTTTCTTTTCCTTCCTCATTCTTTGCTAGAATCACATAAGGTGACCACGGAGTCAGGAAATTTCTTATTGCATTTGTCTCAGGATTCCTAGTGTTTTCAACACTGCCTCGATTTGGGAAATACTTCACCTTATCAGGTGATATATTTCCATCTTTGGAAATTATGTGACGTAGAAATTGGATATCGTGATCGCCCTCAACCAATATCACGACTTTCAATCATATCCCTCGTAGATCTATCTCTAGATTCTTGAACTCTTTCTGAGCTTCCCTGTAGTCTAGGAAATCTGGAAGTATACTCTCTTCGGTTTTATTAAGTCTTATAATTTCTAAATTTTTGGAGAGGTATGACGATCTTTCCGTCCCGAGTGCATCATTATCCAGAAAGAACTGAATCAAATCAGAACTATGTGTTGAAATAAAAAACTGCAAATCACTATCCTTACTCAGATCCGTTATATTCTTGACCAATTCCATCAAATAGCCGGGATGCAAGTGAACTTCTGGTTCCTCAAGCATTATGATATGTCCCCTTTTTGCTGACCTGATCTCATATATTAAACCCACAAGTGACTTGAACCCGTCTCCCATTAAGTCCATTTGGATTATGCGTGCCCCGTTGGGCCTATTTACCAGTAATGCATTTATCCTAAATCTCTCCATCCCTGGTAGCAAACGATCCCTCTTTATTATCTCTTCAATGTCCTTCTCTATTCTTACTAAATCCGTGTCTTCCACTTCATCGCTATCTTCCAATGCACTCATAGGATCACTCACAAAAATGGGGCTGTTTTCTTTAGATATCTTAGAACTGAACCTTTTGTGGGAGAAAAGATCCCTTTCGAAACGTGACCTAAACAACCAATCCCTCGTTAACAACCGCCATTCGACGCCGGACTTTTCTACATTCTTCACTCCATCGATTAATTTCTTTTCAATTTCTCTCTCGAGATCCAGAAATTCTCTTGAAAGAAAACTTTCAGTATTCTTATTTCGATTTACTATGAGGGAACTTTCTGAAGCATCCTTCAGTTTCTCTACCTCTATCGCTCTTTGAAAAAAATCTTGCTCAGGGAGCTTAAGTTCAACTCTCTCGAATGGTGTTCCAGAATCCCTTGTAGTCTCTATTTGTTTCCTTCTTTTTGAGATATCCTTAGCTTGCTGATTAAACTGTTTGATGAATCTTTTTGTGAATGCAATGAGTATTGTTGTTAAAGCTGTAAGGTCAGGATGACTCAGTTTAACGATTTTCTTTGTGCGCCTTTTCGAGACGAATTCTGCCTCTACTGTGGATGTTTTGCTTTCGAAATTTATTAGTGAACCAGGATGGTATAAAAAGTCATCATCAATAACTGTATTATCGAATGCCATAGATATAGCCTGCAAGACAGAAGTCTTTCCAGTATTGTTTCTACCTACGAGTATATTTATCTGTTTAGGTCTCAATAAAAGCGAGTTAATTGCCTTGAAATTTTCAATTTTGATTGTCTTTATCTTCATCTATTCCATAGATAATATTTTGAATATATTAAGAAGTTACGTGAGATTTTCATTTTAAGGCCTTCGACCTATCCATTTAACCGCATTGAGCTCATGGGTATTTAAAGCTCCATTCTGAGCTCATCCAACTTCCCTTTATTCTTCAACGATCTCAAGAGTAGTGCCACTACCTCATCTTTCGTATCAGATGAAATACTCTCTAAGATTTCTTTCTCTTCATTAGTTATCAAACTGCTCTTCCTTAGGGCAGATGTAACCTTGTCGACTCTTTCATCGAGAAGCTTGGCTTCATCGTAATCCAAGGGCCTACCACATTGAAGACAATACTTGCCTATTGCTGGATTAGGGGACTTGCAATACAGACAGATCCTTGCCTTCCTTATAGGTTCGAGTTTCTTTTCAACCTTAACTCCCTGTGCTTCCAGGATAGCCTTATCTACGTCTTCATCACTCAGGTGGACGTATACCCTCGTCATCCTAGAAGAAGGTATCCAACCCATCTCTTTCTCTAGGACCGGTCCCTTCACCTTCGAAGCTAGCTCAGTTGCTCGATTATGCCTGAACTTGTGGGGATTGATCCTTTTGTTTTTCGGGAAGCCTATCTTGATAGCTCTCCTTTTGACCTTCTTGAACATATTGTAGACCGCATAGTGATTCAGTTCGATATGGCTATTCTGGAACTGACAGAACAATATAGCATCCTCATTGAACTGGTCCGGATGGACGTTCATCCATCCCTTAACATATCCTACGGAATCGCCGATTGCCCTGACTATCCTGGGTCCCGTCTTGCCGGTTACGAGGATCTTCATCCCATAATCATCAAACGCAATGTCCTTGATCCTCAATGTGAGCAGCTCTCCTATCCTTATTCCGGTGTCATAGAGAAGGGAGAATATCGCCTTGTCCCTTGCATTGTCGCAAGATGCAACGAGAAGATCAACTTCTCCCTGGGTAATAATGAAATCCGGTTTCTTCTTATAATCAGGTTTGTTGTTTCTCCTTATCCAATCTATTGACTTTTCTTTCTTCATCCAGGTATAGAACTTCTTGAATGTCTGCTTATATCCTTCTATGGTCCACTCGGAATAGGTCCCTTTCTTCTTCAGTGTGTTAAGAACTCTTTCCACGTCCTTATCTGTGGGATTCAAAAAGGGGGTCCCCATAAGGGCTGCAATTATCCTCAGCTTTGTGGAATAAAAGTATAGGCGATCGATGGAAAGTTCCTCTCTGGCCTGGATATAGTTAAGGAACTCCTTTATCTTGTTTTTGGCCTGTGGAATGAGTTCAGAAGCGTCTATTCGTTCTAGCTCTTTCTGATAATCGTTAACATTCACTATTGACAATAAATTACAGGGAATTAAACCTTTTTATTAGTGTCCGGTCCCGGCCCTCTTCTAACAGAAAATGGGAGGGGCAACTTCATTAGAGTTTTATCCTTTGTATTGGAATTTTTCTGGAAAGTGGACCATAATTGGCGGAATCGCACTTTAAAGTAAGAGCATAAAAATCAACTTTCATTCTACGGCAAATGAACTATAAAGGGAAACTTTGTTTAAAGTTCAGGTCCCGTTTTATCCTTATTTAAATGGGTTACGCTCTGAATTATGTATATAGATATGATCACAATGGAAATTAGGAGAATTGCAAAGAGAGCAGTTCTATGGGTATAATCGTATTCAGGAGTAAGTACGTATATTCCGTAATATCCAACAGCTTCGAGGAGCGCATATCTAATTCCAAATCCCGCAACAGT
>DAICVC010000035.1:0-11400 GCA_027372655.1 Thermoplasmatales archaeon
TGTTGAATTGCCTAGCTCCTGTGCTACTTTTTCCGTCTCAAGATACAGGCGTGTAGCAATACCTTTTCTCCTCTCCTGTTCCGAGACAAAAAGAGATTCGACCCACACTACACCATCAATTATCTTGCACACGATGTAGGATCCACCTTACCGTCCCCATCCTCCGCGATAAATATGGGGTATTCTGCAGTAACAAAAACATGACTTAACAACAAACCGTAAGAACTGGGTGTAAAAGGAAACAGTCCATGGTGAGAATGGACCAGTCGGAATTCGTTCCTAATAAAATGACTTTCCTATGTATAGGGTTTGGATAAATGATGAAAGGCACGTTTTAACATCATTCAGACCAAGAATCAGGAAGTACTTGAGGAGTGGGTGATAGGAATATCGTCAATATTTCATAATTGATAACCAACTTGCGAACCCTAGAAAAGTCATTTGAGTTCATAAAGAGAAGTAATTGTAGGTCCTAGAGAGGTTGAACCCGTTGTCTTGGTAGAAGTTGTTGGTCGCCGCATTCATTATCATGAAGTCAGCAATTGCGACCTTGACACCTCGCCTGAATAATGAGTTCAGTCCGGTATGCAATAGTGTCGATCCAATCCGGTGTCTGAAGAACTCTGGACTCACTGCGATATCGAAATCTCCCAGGCCTTTTGGACGCACTTCTGCAATTATGTGACCCGCAAACTTACCATCCACTTCTGCAATGTAAGTTTCACAACTCCCTTTACCTACCCAGTCGGAGTACAGCTGGAGATCATTGAAGGATCTGTAGTGAATATCGTGCATTCTCTTGATATCTGCCCCATCTCCTTTCTGGACCGATCTTATCAATACCCCCTCTGGGGTTTCAAATTTCAGGTAGCCATTGAGTTCCTTCGTTGCAAGTGCCATTCCATTAAGCCACTTCAGTCCAAATTCGATCGCAACTCCTCCTCCAAAATGATTGTCCAAAGGGACACGAAGTCTGGAAGGTCTTTCCAATGAGCCAAAGATAGTTGAACACTCCTTCAGTTTTTCAGAATCTTTGGAGCTTAGTTTTCCCTGCTGGTCTCCATAAAATCCATCGATTTCTCCCCACAATTCCTCTATCGTGGTAACATTTCCAATCTTCCGGGAAAGTGCCACCCCAGATGTCCCCCCCTCTCGACATACAGCCAAGCTTTTGCATTCTGCTTGGTTAACTCCTCATCGCTTAACGTATATTGCCAGAACGTTTCATAAAGCCGCCCTCTATTGAAGGAGATGCACAAATGGGAAACTTCACTAAAATCATCCGCAATCTGCCAGCTGCCCATCTCTCAGGCAGCCAAGGTGTGAATATATATCTTATGCGGTCATCTTCAACGGATATTCTTGTCTGTGAGAAACATACGGGTCCCGTGCCAGTTTATCCACGTGTAAGCTGTATCAACGGTCATTTTTAGCATATTCAGGAAGTCAGTGTTAGTCAGCTTTCATTTGAAGTGTTCTGATGAAATATCTTGGCGAGGTGGAGCGATAAGGGGCTATGTCACATTCTACCTTTCCCCAGTGTTCATCCATTTGCAAATTTGCTCCTCCTATGAAAAAGGATATTCTGACGATTTTGTAAACAGTTTTTCCCTTATTATTTTTACTGAATGCGCTATGCTGTCCGAAGCCTTTGCATTCATGGCCTTCTGGCTCATTGATTTCATCATCCTCTCCGTCAGGGAATCTATCTTGTCTATGAATTCCGTATTATTCTTTAGCATTGTGAAGATAAGTTCAGCCAGGATTCTTGCTATTGCAACTATTGCTCTGTTCCTCCCAACCCTTCTGACTAAGCTGAGATATTTGGCCCTCAATTTCTTCGATTTCTTTATAGCGGTGTGTGATGCAGTGACTAGGAAAAATCTGCTCTTTTCAGTACTCTACTGGCCTTTCCCCATCTCATCAGAAGTGCTCTATAGTATACCATTTTATAATGGGTAGCAACACCCGCGACTTCATTCCCTTGGATTATCTTGCTTTTTAATACCCCAGAGAGACAATACACCATTTATATTTCTTGCGCCTGGAGGACGTAGAGCCACAAAAAATAGGGGTCAACTCTATATATCCTCGACCGCTAATTGCCACTGATAATTATGAGTGATCTAGTTGAACTTCTTATGATAGAGCACAGTGCGATAAGGCATATTAGCAAGTATATCAACCTCGATAGTGAAGACGATTTGGCGGGTTTCCACGAATATCTCGAAAACGTACATATCGAACTTGAGGAAAAAATAGTTTTCCCCCTACTAATATCCGCAGACGACAAGGGTGACAAAAACCTTCTCGCAACCATAGATCAGCTGAAGGTAGATCATAAATCAATAGACGATCTCGCTAAGAATATTTCAACACTCTGGGAAAAAGAAGATAAGAGTACTGCAGTAGATAAAACTAAGCTGTATTTCAGGCTTCTCAAGGATCATAACAACAGCGAGGATAGCTCAGTCTTTCTCCTCTGGAAAAAAATTGAGGAGAAGGATATGGCAACTGCAATGAAGGAGGCTGGAAATATCATTGACTCCTTTGGGAGGGAGTTGTACATCGACCTAATGGGACTTTCCCCTTACGCTTACTCCTACCTGACTGTAACCCATAAGAAATAGAACCGTTACCGCTAAAGTGTATCAGGATGGACAAGGGTGTATCTAAGGAGCACCTGTTTCTCGCAGTCGTCTATGATTTCAGCCACATATTATTTATCTGCAAATCAAGAACTTTAATTTGAAAATTATGAATAACATGATATATGGAATTTTTGTGTGCATTAACATGCTTGCTTAGAAAATATGCTTTGAATGCATTAACATCGCATTCTGTCAGAATAACACGTAACGAAGCCCACCGGGAGGAGTTCCTTCAGATTCATCTATGTTGACCCCTCATTCCCTCGTAAATGGAATCCTTTGTTAGTCTAAAGGAACAAAATTACCATAACGGTCAACTCCCCATGGTCCAGTTGGCATTGTCCTGTTGCAACAATCACATATTACAAACTTTCCTGGGTGTTGCCTAATATGAATATCGAAGTGAGTTCTATCTAGGAACCACGCTCCACAAAAACACTTGAATTCACGAGTATGGGATGTGGCTAGTGGTAGAATAGCAGCTAGGTTTGGAACCTCGCTGCCCATCCGAATTCCCTTCTATACCAATCTTATCCCTTAATTGCTCTAGAAATTCTCTGGTTTATTTCCGGCGTGATAGATTGGATATCGTGACACCTCTTTCCATGAGCTTTGATGATCTCTTCAATTTCTACCCTTGTGGCGACGCCTTTTACTTCAAACCCGCATGCGAATCCTAAGTCGCTGCATTTAAAACTCAGTCCTGACATTTCTTTTCACCGTCTATATCATCCGCGGTCATTGGAATAACCTGCCCCCTAATGATTTAGGGTGTCTCAAATTGTAGAAGCGTTATATTCACCAATCAGCTTTCAAAAATACTGAAATTTATGCCCATCAAGTCAACCAAATATCAGTATTAATCAAATTTTCTCTTCTACTCTTAATCGTGACGAACCAAAATACCGTTCAGTTTAGAAATACCTGTAAAAGAGTTGAGAACAAAACACGGGCTTGAGGATAGGCATCTCAAGTCAATCTTCAGATAAAGGGTAGGAAAGTATTGATTTCATCTATGAAATGGTTTCCGGTGATTTCAGCCCTCGCCTGAAGGTGAATAGAATGCCTATTCCTATCACTGCGAACCCTCCCATTGCTATTACATCTCCAATCATCCTTATCCAGATTAAGTTAGAAACTAGGGTAAGATGCCAGAAGGGCGTGATGCCTGGAACAAGTGGAGATAGTGACTTCACATACCAGAATCCATATTTCAATTCATACTCGTACTGGAGTATTCCTAGTGGAAGGAGAGATAGCAATGCTTGAAGATAAAAACCAATTCCGTACAGAACTGAGCCCCATCTCATGTACTTCAGTTGAGAGTCTTTCAGACCCCCTGTTAGGTACGCTATTACGACCCACATCATGATCGACGGGAGCCCATAAGCCAAGGGGAATGCAAGGTGCGCATGAGCCATTACAACTTGAGTATCGTGAAGGTAATAGTTCAAGATAGGCATATTTAGCAATCCGCCACCAAACGCAGCTGCACCAATCCCTCCTCCTATGCCTGAAACTATTGTGAAAATTAGAATTGTTCTTTGAAATTCTGTCTTTGCGTCTGTTTTCCTTCTGATCCACAGGAGTATGGCGTAAACTACCGCAAACCCTATCGCTATTGCTTCAAGAATGCCGACAATTGAGCCTATGTATAACCACACCTGCGGCTGGCCACCCCAGTAGTAATGGTGTGCCGTCCCTATCATTCCTGACACTATATCCGCAGTCGCATCCAAGCCGATCAACGCAGTTCCAAGTTTTACAGGGAAAAGACCTGCGATGATAAGAAGAGTGACTATTATTGTGACGATAATTGCAGGCCAGAAACCTTCAACGAAAGCGTGTATCATGATCCACCTGAAATATTCATCAACGGTATAATTAGCCCAGGGGTGGAAGACAGGGAGAGCTCCCATCACGATCCCAAATCCGGTACCAGCGAGAGAAATGCTAAGAACCTGGGTGAGGGGCCTAAAGTTAGGAATAGTAATTTTAGAAGTTTTGAAGAAAAGGTAGGACATATAGAAAACAATCACTGCAATAACCAAAAGCCAGACAGTTCCCTGAGTTACGACGTTCCTTCCCTGCCCACCAAACATGAACCATAGATCAAAGAAACCATTGTTGTATGGAATAATCTGAAGATAGTTTAGCATAATGCCCAAAACAGTCATGAACCCAGCTCCAACAGTGGAAAGCATTATCCCCCAAGTCTGTCTCTTTGTTAAATTCAAACCAAAGTAAGGTAAAACGAATAGAGAAAATACCACCCATGTTGCAACTATCCAGAGGACTGCTAGCGTGTAGTGTTCCGCGTTGGCGATGTTAAAGGGTAGTATCTTCAGAAGGTTGATTCCGTAAAAAGTCGGGCTTGCATAGAGATGGAAGATGTACTCACCGAGCAGCCCCTGTAACGCAGCGGTAAGTCCTATTATAACCACGCCATACAATGTTGATCTCTGAGTCTTCGTTGGTTTTGGAAGGGGAACAGGTTCTCTTGGATCATTCCAGTATGACAGAAGCTTCATGAAGACATAAGCGGCAAAGAGTAAAATGCCGATGATGAACGCAAACGTCATAAGATCGGAAGAGACGGAAACATTTGAGTTAGGGTGAAGAACTCCATTTGTGAAGGGGTATCCGTTCGTATAGCCAAGAAGTGAGATTAAAGCAGTCCAGGTAAAGAATGCTGTTAGGTCGGTAACTACAGTCTTATTTGTAATGTAGTTTGGGATCAACCTGTTCTGTTCAGAGTCGTTCCCTAAGTAGTTTTGAAAGTAAGAGACGCTGTTGTTAAAAGCACCTATGAACAACGGTGAAACCGTCATTGTTTTTGAAGTTGAATTGAACACTACGTGGAGGTATGGTGATATGCTTTCGACTTGTGAGGTGTTGCTGGGATAGAAAGGTTGTATGCCTAACCGTCCGGCTATGTAATTTTCATCTAACTGGATGGTGTAAGACGTAAAATCTGTACCAAAATAGCCCCCGAATCCTAGTACTGATCCGTAATCCGCGAGACCATATTTCTGATAAAGATACTTTCCAGATGTTATTTCATTTGAGGTAAAGATGATCTGTCCATCTGATGTAACAACTTTGTCAGGAACTGGAGGTAGGTTTGCAAAGGTGTAGAAAGACATTGCTATCCAGATGACATAAACTGCCACGGTAGAGATGGCAACGATCATGGGCCATTTGCTCTTCCTTCCCTTGTGAATTTCTGAGCCCACAATTGCAAATTGTACAGCTCGGATAAAAGACAGAGAGCTAAAGTATTCGCCTAAACCTTTTTCATCATATGAGCATCAACTATCTTCTTAAGTGCCCTCCTCAGTATTAGGTCAGCAGTTGAAGGTTTAATGGAGAAATTCTTTGCGATAGATGTTAAGGAAGTTCTTCTCTTCACGTCAAAGTATCCGTTTACCAGTGCGAAAAGAATTATTTCTGATTGTCTTGAAGTTAGGCCGGACAATGTGTAATAGGGGATTTCTTCAACGACCTTAAAATCAATTCCTTCACTCTCAAACTCCCTAAAAATTCTTTTTAAAGAGCTTTTATCAATTAGGAGTCTATAGATCACAATATTTTTCCCCTGCGATCTTGCTGAAAGCACGACCGAACTAAGCTGCGCAAGAATTCTGCATGAATCGCAGCTGGCCGAAAGAGTCAGTATTTTATCCCTGCTAATGGCGGATACTTTAACTCCTTCTCGCCTGAGAGCGGCCGTAATATTCTTGTAATTTTTCCCAAGCTCCAGTAGATGAGTCGATTCCTCTTCTCCGATATTTAGCTTTATCAGATCTGCTCTCGATTTGAACCTTGATAATACATTAGTCAACTTGCAATTATCTCTCCTAACAGAAATTTCAACTTCTATCAGGTGTGCGGCTGACATTTAAAATAACATCGAGAATAACTATTTCTGTATTTCCAGATTGAGACCTTTTTTCGAATGGCCCTTGTAATTTAAACAATCTTGAACGCAGAGGTTAATCGTGTCACTGATGCGGGCGCAAGTAGGCGAACAAGATATCTAAACATATATGACAAAAGATTAATGGATGTTAACTAACAAATTAAAGGCATGTTTTCAGGATATAACAAATTCCAATCCAAGCTGTTGAATGAAATATCCGTTAGACTGAGAAATTGCATTTTCATGGAGAGAACTGGATTATTTCCCACATTGCCGAAAAGCGTGAAAGAAGAGGACAAGTATTTGGAAAAGACATATTGAGGTTCCTTTAAAATCTATGGAGATAATGGACCCAACAGGATTGAACTGTAGGATAAACAAGCTCCTATATTTTCGCAACTAGTTGGTGGATTGCAACCCCTATGGGAATCGCCTTCCTTTAGTCATTCCCTCGGCAACAATGTCTTTGGAATCAGGGCCTTCCATTTCCCTTTAGATATATGGGAATTACATCATGAACTAATTTAATGAAACCCTTTAGTCCCACGAATTCTCAAATTGTGAATACCTCTCCTCCATTCCCTTTTGAGTAGAAAAAGTAATAATCTTTCTAGGAGGGTGTACCTAATCTTTATGATTCTATACCTCATACTATTATGCACACTCCCCTTTAGCGATCTTATCCTGAACTTCCATGTGATCCTCGTCATTCGGTACTGGCGATACGAAATGAATTGCCTCCATGTCAGTTTTGGCAGTAATGCCCCTCCTCTTCCCTCTAGGGACTATAAGGATGCTCCCGGGTTCGAGCGGAAATTCTTGATGCCCGCCGATTGCAGTTCCCGTTCCTTTTATGACGGCAAATATTAGGTCTACGTTCGGTGAATGAACTGGAATACACTGCCCGCTTCTAATATACGTCAGAATGACCCTATAGTTGTCTGCCGAATATATGCCGACCGGACTAAACATATCATTCAGATAATGCCTTTCCAAATCCATGCTCGTAATCTCGACACCTTCGTTCAACTCTGTTTCTCTACCCTTGACCAAAATGCTCTCATAAGATCCGTCCTCTCTCTCTGTTGAAGAATATGCAGAATCGTCAATCGGAATGCCGTTATGCTTAATCTGGGCAATAAGGTGAATCGGTTCGTGATCTGAGACTACTCGAATTCCTTCTCCTGCGCTTAATCTCATGAGTACATCTATCACCTTACTATGCCTTTCCGATGATGGCAGTTTCCTGACGTCTATTGTCACTTGCTTATGATTCTCGTGTACCATAGATTGTTAAAGTCGGAAACGACATAAACGCATTCCCTTAATTGTTAGGGAGCAGTTGAATAATGGAATCTACAGGCCAATAAATGCGAATGGGATGCGAGAGACAGCATCCCCGAGCTCCACATCACAGGGAGGTTGATGTTCTTGAAGTAGAAGGCAAGATGACTCTCTTAAGATTGAAAATGAATGCTATTATTGCAATTACCAAGATGTATCCCGATAGATATGAAATGAGGTTGATGATGTAATTAGAACCAACGCCTAAATCTCCACAAACCCTCATCGCTGTAGCTAAAGTAATGATTACAATGGGATAAAACGTCACCCTATCCTGGGCCGCATTCTTTTTCAATGTCATCGGGAATATTATCGGGCTATGAGTCACAATGAAAGTTCCGATGAACCCGATAGCAATAGAATGTGTAGCCGCATCCAGTATATCTTCAGAAGTAGTTAACTGAAGGGCAAAAAGGGCTAGACCAAACAATAGCCAGAAATAGGCAATTATCACACCAATTCTCAGATAAACTTGAAACTTCCCCTGTCTAGGACTCCTGTGAAAAGATGGATCGAATCTCAAGGCAGTGAATATCATGAAGAGCAGTATAACTATCGATGAACCCATTATTATGCTCCCTTTTACGGGCTGAGGATACTCAACAGATGCAAAGGCGGTTATCACGATAATCCAAGATAGTGCTGCTTGAATTGCTATGATTTTCTTGTCCATTCCCCGAATAAACCCAAGCTCAACCCTTTCTGCTACTATGTAAATGACGGGGAAAAGTAAAGCAAGATACGTAAGCTTGATGTTCATCCAGATAGTCGAGCTCAAATTTGCAAATGCGGTAAGGGTAATTGCAACAGCGGATGCACCGAACATCCATCGTATTCCTGCTACACTGTGACCCATTTTGCTTGTCAGGAAGTGAAGAAAAAAGATAGATGATATTATGACAAACCCTAGTCCAATATCAATTAAAGCCGGACTAGCCATTAAGTATCCAGAAGAAGTAATTGCGGTTCCTGAAAAGAGGAAAATGATAATTGGCCTGGAAATTCTGACCCTGTTCAGAAGTTTGAACTTCTCCATGCTCTCTAACTTCTCAGTTACTAGAAGTCCTCCAACTACCCCAAAGATCATGATATCCGGGTGAAACAGTATATCGTCTGTAAGGGAGGGATTAGCGCCATAGCCAGAAGAGGATGCTAATGCAGAAAACCCGATCAAAATGCCAATGACGAGTGAAAATGCTGAAAGAAACAACCCAACATAGACTATCATATGCGGACCTTTGTTAAATTTCTTTGAATCTGAAGTATTTGAGTACGTGGTCTTCCATCACGAAACAGGTTTAATCCTAATCCCTAAGATATTAGGAGGATTCAAGTGACGACTTTTTCTCTTGAAATAGTAATTTGTGCAGGTAATAATATCAGTCCAACCTAGTTGATGAAAGGTCTACCACGTGGATAGATGTAGCAATTACCAAGAGGATAAGGCCTGAATAAACAAGGTACACGCCCAAATGACCATTTAGTCCAATAAAGGCAGCTATGGTACCTGTATTCAGCAAAATGATTTCAGATACTATAAGTGAACGCTTGAATTCTTTCCTATTTCCGTAGGAAGGTATCATTATATTGGTAATCCCAAATACCATCGATCCAACAAATCCAAACAACCATAGGATGTAGATGGCATCCCTGTTTAGATTGGCAAATGGTAGAAAACTGAGGATCATAGCAACCAGTCCAGCAAGAAGATAGAGGAAGGCTTCAGTGGTGTATATTAGATTCAGTTTGATATAACCCTTGCTAATATTAGACGTTCTGCTGACGCTCATGTAACCAGGATTTCCATACTTATTTAATATATTAACCGAGTCCCTAAAACCTTAGGAACGCAGTATCAGCAGTACTTCAATCGCCTCTAAATCCCTTAAGACATAGGGATTAGATAATAGATTTGTAATGTCTTTACAACTTATGAAGCCAAGATTACGACCTTTGGAAGACCTTATGGTCGAATTGGAGGGGGAACATGATGCTATATGCTCTGCAGTTAGCAAGGCAGAAAATGAAGTCGAAAAATCAAATTACCAGAATGGAGCAGAAATATTCAAGAAAGTGGTCGAATTACTCTCTCAGCACACAATAGACGAACAAAGATCCCTCTTAGGATACCTCATTGAAAAGCTTGGAAGAGATGGATCTGAACAGGACATAGAAATTATGAGAGGTCAGACCCAGATAATGAACCTCGTGAAGAAGATCTCCGCGTCTTTGGCAAATGGGAATAGGGCTGAGGCGACTGACATCGAAAATCTCAGGATTCTGCTTAAGGATCAATTTATCCGTGAAAAATCGCTATTCCAGCAGGCATCCTCCTTTATAGATAACGAACTGAAAGAGGAATATTTCAATGAAGTGGATAGGTACGTAAATGAAGGGGGAAAGTGAGAGTTAACATAACATTTCTTCTAAATTGTTGTTTTTCATTGTTTCTTCATGGATAAATGTTGCTGGCTTCAGTGCATTTAATTGCTAGTGTAGATGGTTATATACCGATACAATTAATCAAGCCAGGATCCTGATTGGATAGCAACCTCAATTACTCAACCACACTATTTTCGAAATTTCACAAAACTTAAAAAATTAAAAAAGGTAGTTTGAATCTCTGAAATTAAGTATTGATTTCCGGATCGTATCCTACCCTTTCCCTTATACTTGCAATCAAGTAGCCTTTTGCCTGCTCAAAAGTAACATGTGGTGGCATAGGCTTTAAGTTAGGGTCTGTGATTGCCTCTAGTAGGAATGGTCCTTTGCTCTCCATCAAACTTTTTACTCCATCTTTTACCTCCTTGCTGTCCCTCAAAGTCAGTGAATCTATTCCGTAAGCTTTTGCAAGGATGGAAAAGTTTGGATTCACTAGGTCTACTCCCCATTCCGGATATCCCAGGACCTCCTGCTCATATTTTATCATGGCGAGCTTGCTGTTATTGAATACAACAATCTTCACGGGAAGATTATATTTTTTGACCGTCGAGAGCTCCATTGCAGTCATACTAAAACCTCCGTCACCTACAGCTGACAGCACCTGCCTTCCTGCGGACATCGACACCCCTATGGCACCAGGCAGGGCACATCCCATTGACGCTAGTGCGCCGGAAAAGAGGAATCTTTGTCCGGCAGATGCATTAAAATGCTTGGCTATCCAGACAGTGGTATTGCCGGTATCTGTGACAACTACCGCATCCTTGTCTGCATACTCAGAAAGTGCCCTTGAAAGGAGGGCCGGGTTAACTGCCCCAGTTTCTGCTTCCTCAGATTCCCTTAATTCCTTCTTCCACGCATTCACCGATCTTTCGAACTCTCTGTAGTACTTGCTCTCTTTTTCTTCAACTGCACTCGGTGCAGAACGAAGGAAATAATGAGCATCCGAATGGATCGGTACGTCTACTGGAAACTCATTACCAAGATTCCTTGGGTCGATGTCCACCTGAATCATTTTGATATCCCTGGGAACGAATTTCCGGT
>DAICVC010000056.1:0-3055 GCA_027372655.1 Thermoplasmatales archaeon
CTCAATTCATCAAATTAGTGACATTGATAAAAAAACTAATTATCTATAATCACATCCACAGACGAGGGCTCGTAGTCTAGCGGTATGATGTCTCCCTGACACGGAGGAGGTCACCGGTTCGAATCCGGTCGGGCCCATTTAGAGTTATTAGTATGTTTATAGGACTATATTTCCAAGAAGGACTCTGAGATTTTGACACCTAAAATACCAAGTCTCTGAAAATCTAGTATCCTAATTTTTAGGTTACTTGTCAAATTGTCATACATAGCTTGCTTTTGATTGGTACAGTTAATAAAAAAGGGAAAGTTGATAGATTAGATTCCAACAAAACAGCAAAAATAAATTGTTTGCACTCTTAATGAACTCAGATGTCTTATAACCCTTTGTTTGAGGTCCAAAAAAACGTTTGAACGACATTATTATATCATATTTATGAATAAGTTATTGAGTTTCATGTTTAAGAGAATTAATTATACAAAAGTGTCTCCTGGACTGTATGGAGCAATGCTTGGCTTTTCAAGATATCTAGATAATAGTAGCCTCGAAAGAAGTCTTTTAGATTTGGTAGAGATAAGGGCATCCCAAATAAATGGATGTGCATGGTGTTTAGATATGCATACCAAGGATGCTATGGGATCTGGCGAATCTTCTCAAAGAATATTTCTTCTAAACGTGTGGGAAGAATCACCACAGTTTACAAACCGCGAAAAAATGGCACTTAAGTGGACGGAGGCTGTTACTCTAATTTCTGAAAACCACATCTCCGATGAACTATTTGATGAGGTAAGTAAGGAGTTTAGTGAGATTGAACTGGTAGAACTAACCGGAGCGATAATAAGCATAAACTCATGGAACAGAGCCAACATTGCATTTCAGATGGTACCTGGAGATTATGTATCGAAAAGGAAAAAGAATTATAGGAACGAAGAGTAGTTAATTTACTAATTTCAAACCAATTTCTTTTAATTGTGAATTTTGAAATTAATGAGATTTTACAGTAATTCACAATAGCCAGATGAATTTCTCTACAGTAATGTCTCACTACCTAATTATTGCTCTTAGCGTCCTTTTGGCAATTCATCGTGGTTTGGAATTGCCACCCTCTTTCCATCCGATTCCATCTTCAGTATCACAATGACTTCCAACCTGTCTCCTGAGTCTAAATCCAACTTTAGAAATGGCTTTCACCGTATCTTTTCCTGAAATAGAGGGAAGTTTAGGTATTGAGTTCAATGTTTCCAATGATGTCTATGTCATGTGGAATGGGCTCTCCATCTGCATTCATGTCATCTATAAACCCCCTGACAGCTTCCCTTATATTAGATTGGAATTACCTAAAATGGTTGGATTGAAACTGGACTTCAGAATTGATACTTTGCAGATCAGAATATCCAGTTATTCCTATAAAACAGGAAGAAATCGATTTCATTTTCGCTTTTTCAATTCTTTATAAAAGTAAGGTTTGTCGTGAATAGAAATATATTTAGGATTCCTAACAATTAGGTAACATAATATGTCAAGAAACAGATCAGATAAAATATTAAATGACAGAGTTGAAAATCTTGGGGAAGCCTGGACAGATTTTGGAACACTTGTATCAAAATTCACGAAAATTTCTAGAATAAATTCTAGAAAAGTAGGTCTTACATTACCGCAGGCATGGGCGTTGCAGGTAATATCAATACGAAAAGGAATTTCCCCAACTGAGATATCATCCTATTCTGGAACAAGCCTCCCAAGCATCACTGACCTGCTTGATGGATTGAGTAGATTAAATTATATATATCGGTTAAGAAGCAGCGAAGATAGAAGGAGAGTGGAAATTTCAATATCAGAAAAGGGAATAGAGAGACTTCTTAAGTTTCAGAGGCTACAACAGTCAATAACAAAGAAGCTTGAAAAGACGCTCAATAAAGAGGATGTGACTGCATTTTTGAGAATTATGGCAAATTTTGTAAATGTTCTGAGTGGTATTGAGGAAATTGGTGATGAATAATTGTCCCATGATGAAATAAATGTCACAAAATCAGGAAAAAGAGTGCTGCCAGCGATTCACCCTTATCTGATAATGGTTGGAATTGTAATGGGGGTTCTGATGGGTGCCCTTGATAATCTTATTGTAACAACTGCCATGCCGGCCATTTTAGGCGCTTTACATCAGCCCAACGGCCTTGCATTCCTGATTGATGCATATATTACTTCATCCGCTGTCGGGATGGTTATATTTGGGAAACTTTCTGATCACTTCAGTAAGAGAATGATCTTACTGGTAACATTAGCTGTCTTCATTGTAGGTTCAACCTTAGCCGGAGTAAGTCAGAATCTATCTGAATTGGTTCTGTTCAGGACAGTTCAGGGGCTTGGAAGCGGTGGATTTCTCCCTGTAGGACTCGCGGTAATTGCAATGGTTTTACCCCCAAGTGCACGGGCTAAACTGACCGGCGCTGTAACCAGTTTAATTGGAATTGCCATTGTGGTTGGTCCTGAAATTGGGGCATTCATCGTTGATACAACAAGCTGGAGATGGGTTTTTTATGTGAATATTCCGTTCGGCATGGTTTCTTTTGTTCTTGTATGGTTTTTACTGAGTCCACTAAAACCCAATTCGCGTGGAAAGTTCGATTATTTAGGCTCAATTCTCCTTGCCTCATGGGTCTCATTTTTGACATTCCCCTTAATAGAAATGGCATATTCAGGATGGTCTCTGAGTGATCCCCTATCTATTGCGTTTCTTGCATCAGGGCTAGTGTTATTGGCCTTTTTCTTGTTAGTAGAAATTCGGGTTTCAAAAGAGCCAGTTATACCTCTCAGAATGTTCAGGCATAAGACAATAATTTCAGACAGTTTTCTTAGTTTCTTTCGTGGAGGAGTTCTTTTTTCCCTGAGTACATTCGTTGCCATATTTGTAACAGAGGTTCTTTTCGGAACGGTAAATACACTCAGAAATGTTCTCTATGGTTTCGTCGTTCCAATGGTATTGGGATCTATACTCGGAGGGATTTTATTACCAAAGCTATCTTACAGGTTTTTTTGCATTGTAGGGACAATTTGCATG